>NZ_CP080409.1:1426211-2139317 GCF_019448235.1 Nocardioides panacisoli | reverse complement strand
GCCGTTGTGGGGATAGATCGTGTTGTCCTGCGACAGGTGGGCGTAGTAGAAGCGCGTCGGTGACTGGTAGTTCCACACCAGGATGACGTCCCGGTTGTTCACCGCCACGGGTTCGTCGATGCGGACCTGGGTCGAGATCTCCACCGAGGCGAGTTCAGGACCCGCCGAGACGATGGCGTACTCGAACGGTCGACGTGGTCCACCCGGGCTCGTGCCCGGCTCGGTGAGCACCACCTGCCCGCGTTCGAACGACCAGAGGGCCTCGGTGAGCGGGTCCCAGTGCTGCGGCGTGGGAGCGGCGTACACGCGGTGCTCTGGAGGTGCCCCAGGGGGCTGTCCGCCGTGCGCAGTGCTCATGGGCGCCAGGATGAGGGCCGACAGGGCGAGGGCTGCCGCGGCCGCCCGTCGTCGCGAGGGGGGGGTCGCGGTTGTCGATGGGGTTGGTGCTGCATGGCGTTTCCCTTCCGTACCGAGGTTGGTTGGTGTCACGACTGCAGTCGGGGTCGCTAGAGGTGCGGCTCCACGAGCTCGGCGTAGCGGCGCGCCACGGTGTCGATGACGGCGTCACCGTCAGCGGCCCAGACGTCGGCGTTGAAGATCTCGACCTCGACGTCGCCGCGGTAGCCGGCGGCGACGACGCAGCGCGTGAGGTGGGCGAAGTCGATGTGGCCGTCGCCCATCATCCCGCGGGAGAGGAGTGCGTCGGGCGGGAGCGGGGTGATCCACTCACACACCTGGTAGGACGCGACGCGGTCACCGGCGCGCGCGATCTGTTCCTCGACGCCGGGCTCCCACCACACGTGGAAGGTGTCGACGACGATGCCGACTGCCTCCGGCGGCATCGGGTCGGCGATGTCGAGTGCTTGTCGCAGAGTGGAGACAACGCCCCGGTCGGCTGCGAAGATCGGATGCATCGGCTCGATCGCGAGCCGTACGCCGACCTCCAATGCATGGGGCACCAACCGCTCGATCGCCTCAGCAGCCCGGGATCGGGCCGACCGCAGGTCCCGATCACCGTCGGGTAGGCCCCCTGGCACCAGGACCAGGCAGGGCGCTCCGAGGGACGCTGCCTCGTCGAGGGCGCGTCGGTTGTCATCGTGCGCGCGCTCCTGCTCGCGCCCCGCGGGCACGGTGAAGAATCCACCGCGGCACAGTGAGGAGACCCGCAGTCCGGCATCGGCGATCATCGCGGCACCGTCGCGCACCCCGACGTCCGCGAGCGGCTCGCGCCACACCCCGAGTGCGGGCAGGCCGTGACGAACGCAGCCCTCGACCGCACGGCGCAGGGACCACCCGTTCACGGTCTTCTGGTTCAGTGACAGTCGCGCCAGTCGCGGATCTCCCACCGTGGGGGTGTCCAGCCGTGCCGGATCCAGGGAGGGCACGTCGAGCGTCGTCATCGGACCACCCCGGCACCGGCGAGCCACGTGCGCATGCGGTGGGCAGCGAGGTCAGGGTCCGGGAGGAGGCGTGCATCGTTGGCGAGGGCGAAGAGCCGCCCCAGGTGCACCACACTCCGCGAGGACTGGAGCCCCCCGACCATGGCGAATCCGGGCTGGTGCCCGCACAGCCAGGACAGGAACGCGATCCCGGCCTTGTAGTGCCATGTCGGCGCCTCGAACACGTGGCGTGCGAGTGGCAGGGTCGGTGCCATCTCCGCGTCATAGGTCGCCAGGTCGTCACGATCGAGTGCTGCCAGCGCCGCCGAGGCTGCCGGTGCGATTGCCGCGAAGGCGCCCAGCAGTGCGTCGGAGTAGCGCACCCCGTCGCCCCGGATGAGGCCCGGGTAGTTGAAGTCGTCGCCGGTGTAGAGGCGAACGTCAGCGGGAAGGCGTGCCCGGAGCTCGGTCTCGTGGTCCGCGGAGAGCAGCGACACCTTCACGCCGTCGACATGGTCCGCATGGGCCTTGATCAGGTCCAGGAAGGTGTCGGTCGCGATGTCGACGTCCGTGGATCCCCAGTAGCCGCGCAGGTGCGGGTCGAACGCCTCGCCGAGCCAGTGGAGGATGACGGGCCGGTCGACCTCGTCGAGCACGGCGTCGTACACGGCGAGGTAGTCGTCGGCCCCCGCGGCGACCGCCGCGAGCTGGCGCGAGGCCATCACGATCACCTGCGAGCCGGTGGACTCCACGAAGCCGACCTGCTCGCGGTACGCCTCGCGCACGTCGGCCGGGGTGCGCAACTCGGCTCGATGGTCGGTGCCGGCACCTGATGCGATCCGCGCCCCGACTTCCGCGGCCTGCGCGGCACTGCGTCGTACGAGCTCCTGCACGGCGGGCCAGTCGAGGCCCATGTTGCGCTGGGCGGTGTCCATCGCCTCGGCGACACCGAAACCGTGGCGGAAGAGGTGCCGGCGGAAGGCGAGGGTGGACTCCCAGTCGATCGTCGCCGGCGAGCCAGGGACGTTCTCGCCACGGGGATCGGCAACGACGTGGGCGGCCGCGAACGCAACCCGGCTGGAGAATGGTTCGGGGTGCTCGGGCCAGTCACGAGGTTCGGTCAGCGCGACCTCCTCCCACCCGCCGTCGGCGAGGGGGATCGCGACGTCGGCCCCGGGCGAGGTCATCGCCCCGCACCGGCCATCGGGATGCGGCGCCCCTCTGCCGAAGAGCGGAGCCCGGCGTCGACGAGCTCGAGTCCGCGCACGCCTGCGGCGAAGTCATAGGGGTGAGGGCGACCGTGGTGGACGTCGAGCAGGAACTCCTCCCACTGCGCCCGGAAGCCGTTGCCGAACGTGTCGTTGTCGGGCACCGGCGACCACTGGGACCGGAAGTCCTCGGTCGTGGGCAGGTCCGGGTTCCAGACCGGCATCGGGGTCAGGTCCCGTGGCTGCACCCGACACTCGAAGAGCCCGGCGACGGCCGACCCCAGGGTCCCGTCGACCTGGAACTCCACCAGCTCCTTGCGCTCGACCCGCACCGCCCAAGACGAGTTGACCTGGGCGATGATGCCCCCGGCCAGCTCGAAGATGGCGTACGCCGCGTCGTCGGCCGTCGCGTCGTACCGTTCGCCGCGTTCGTCCCAGCGCTCGGGGATGTGGGTGACGGCCCTGGCGGTCACGGCCTCCACCGAACCGAAGAGGTTCTCCAGGACGTAGTTCCAGTGGCAGAACATGTCCAACACCACGCCGCCGCCGTCCTCGGCGCGGTAGTTCCAGCTCGGACGTTGCGCGGGGACCCCGTCGCCCTCGAAGACCCAATAGCCGAATTCGCCACGGACCGACAGGATGCGACCGAAGAAGCCGCTGTCCACGAGGCGCTTCAGCTTCAACAGGCCTGGCAGGTACAACTTGTCGTGGACGACCCCGTTGATGATGCCGTGCTGGCTGGCAGAGTCGACGAGTTCCTGCCCTTCGGCGACGGACTCGGCCGTGGGCTTCTCGGTGTAGACGTGCTTGCCGGCAGCAGCCGCCTTGAGGATCGCCTTGCGGCGCTCCCCGGTGACCTGTGCATCGAAGTAAACGGTGGCGGGATCCTCGGCGAGCGCGGAGTCCAGGTCGGTCGTCCAGTCCGCGACATCGTGCTGAGCCGCCAGCCGACGCAGCTTGTCGGCGTTGCGACCGACGAGCACTGGCTCGACCTGGAGTCGACCGCCGTCGGGCAGGGGAATCCCGCCGTCATCGCGGATCGCCAGGACCGATCGCAGCAGGTGCTGGCGATACCCCATGCGTCCGGTGACGCCGTTCATCAGGATGCGGATGGTCGTGTCAGGCATGTCGGTCCTTCGGGTAGCAGCGGCGTCGTCTCACGCGGTGGTCGAGGAGGCATCGGAACGGCCGGTCGGTTGACCGCCCAGGTAGAGCTCGGCGAGCTGGGGGTCGGCGAGGAGGTCGTCGGCGGGCCCGGAGATGTGGACCCGGCCGAGGTCGAGGACGCAGCCGAGGTCCGCCGTCTGCAGCGCGCGGCGGGCGTTCTGCTCCACGAGCAGGACGGCGGTGCCCGCGTCCCGCATCCGCACCACCTGCTCGAACACGGTGCCGGTGGCCTTGGGGTCCAGCCCCATGGACGGCTCGTCCAACAGGACGACCTGTGGGCTCACCATGAGGGAGCGGGCGAACTCGACCTGTTTCTGCTGCCCACCGGACAGTGCGCCGGCGAGGGCTCCCCAGCGCTCGGCGACGACCGGGAACAGGTCCTTGACGAATCCCACGCGTTCGTCGATCTCGCGTCGGTCGCTGAGCGAGTAGGCGCCGAGCAACACGTTCTCCGCGACCGACATCTCCTTGAACACGCTGTGTCCCTGCAGGACATGTGAGAGGCCGGCGCCCAGCATCTGCTGCGGGTTGTTGCGCGTGACGTCGCGGCCCGCGACACGAATGGTGCCCGACCGGGGGGTGAGCATGCCGCTGGCGACCTTCAGCACGGTCGACTTGCCGGCGCCGTTGGGGCCGACGAGGCAGACGACGGTCGCCGGAGGGACCTTCACGGTCAGTCCACGCAGGACCAGGGCGGCACGGCCGTATGCGGCCTCGATGTCGTCGAGCTCGAGCAGGTATTCAGACGCCAAGGTAGGCCTCCAGGACTCGGGGGTCGTGCTGGACGACCGACGGCGGACCCTCCGCGATGGGCCGACCACGGTCGAAGACGACGACGTGGTCGGAGAGACTCATCACCAGGTCCATGTTGTGTTCGACGACGATGAAGGTCCGGCCCTCGGCGTTCAGGGAGCGGACCAGGCCGGCGATCCGGTCGATGAGCGCCGGATTCACGCCGCCGGCTGGCTCGTCGAGCATGATCGTCTCCGGGTCCGCCATCAGGACGCCGGCGAGCTCGAGCAGCTTCTGCTGGCCGTAGGAGAGGTCGCGGGCCTCGACGTCCTCGAGGTGTTCGATGCCCACGCGGGCCAGCAGCGACCGGGCGCGTTCGATGTCGCCGTGGTGCCGGGAGGGCGCGAGCAGGAGCATCGGACTGGGCGGCCGCACCGCCGCCAGGATGTTCTCGAGCACCGTCATCCTCGGGAAGATCCGACACAGCTGGAAACTGCGTCCGATGCCCGCACGAGCGATGCGGTGCGGCGGCTTGCCGCTGATGTCGCGGCCGGCGTACGTCACCCGGCCCGCGTCGGGCCGGATCATCCCGGTGACGCAATTGAAGAACGTGGTCTTGCCCGAGCCGTTGGGCCCGATGAGCGCGTTGACCTTGCCGTGGTGGAACCCCACGGATGCGCCGTCGACGGCACGGACGCCACCGAAGGACTTGGCAAGTCCCTCCGTGGCGAGCCCGATGGTCGCCTCGCCGGTCGGACCGGTGGCCTGCTCCGCTGCGGTGGTCATCGTGATGCTCCTTCCGTGACCTGCTCCTCGCGACGCTGCTCGGCGAGCTCGGCTTGGGAGACCTCGCGGATCGAGGAGGACTGGGGGCGGAACCGTCGAACGAGGCTCTGGACCGCCGGGATGATCCCCTCCGGCATGAACAGCACGACCACGCCGAGCAGGAGCCCCATCGCCACCAGGTGGAACTGGGAGTCGCCGTACTCGCTCTTGAAGAACTCCACCGCGTACCCGACGATCACCGCGCCCAGCAGCGGGCCGAACAGTGACCGGATCCCGCCGAGGAGGCTCATCAGGACCATGTAGGCACCGACGAGGATCGAGAACTGGAAGATCGGGTCCAGGAAGCCGAACCAGAGCGCATAGAGGCCGCCGCCGATCGCGGTGACGAAGGCGGACATCACGAAGGCCGCGAGTTTGTAGTTGAAGGTGGGCACACCCAGCGCCTGTGCCTTGTCCTCGTCCTCGCGGATGGCCTTCAGGCCGATGCCGAACCGGGACCGGTCGATCAGCCACCAGGCCAGAAGCGCTGCGGCGAGCGCGGCGGCGTGGAGATAGAAGAAGCGTTCGTGCTGCTCGGGCCGCAGCACGTCGTCGGCGAACGGACGGGGGATCCGCAGGCCGTTCGAGCCGCCGGTGACCGAGCTCCAGGATTGGAAGGCCAGCATCAGGATCAGCACGAAGGCGATCGAGACGATCACGAAGGACGCTCCGCGTACGCGGAGACTGGCGATGCCGATGGGCACGGCGACGATCGCCACGATCACGGCTCCGGCGACGAGGGCGCCCCACGGGTTGATGCCGGTGTGGATGACCAGCAGCCCGGTCGCGTAGCCACCGAGGCCGGAGTACGCCGCGTGCCCGAGCGAGATGTAGCCGGTGAAACCACCGACGAAGTTCCATCCCGTCGCGAGGAGGGCGTAGCTCATGATGACGACCCCGACCGAGAGGATGAACGGGTTCGCCGCCACCGTCGGGAACGAGAGCACCGCTGCGGCCAGCAGTGCGACACCGACGAGCTTGGCCACGCCGGCTCGCGAGGGCGTCGTGCGCGTGTCAGAAGCGTTGGGCAAGACGACCTCCGAAGAAACCCTGGGGCCGGACCATCAGGGTCGCGAACAGTGCGACGTAGAAGATCGTCTGGGCCCAGGTCGTGCTGAACGGGATCTGCAACAGGGACTGGCCGATGCCGAGCACCATCGCCGCGATCGCGGCTCCGGGGATGCTGCCCAGGCCGCCGACGACAATGATCGCCATCAGCGGCCCGATCCAGTGCCAGTGCAGTGACGGATAGATCGTGGAGTCGAGCGACAGGGCGGTCCCGCCGATCGCCGCGGTGGCGAGGCCGATGCCGAACCCGTAGCCGGCAACCCGCTCGGTGTTGATACCCACGAGCTGCGCCGCCTCGGGGTGCTGGATCGTTGCGCGAAGGGCTTGGCCGAACTTGGTCCTGGTGAGCAGCAGGTACAGGCCGAGCAGCGACAGCGCGGCCAAGCCGAAGGCGATCAGCTTGACGACGGCGATGTTCGCCCCGAACACCTCGAGGTTCGCCCCGCCGTACGACAGCTGGATGCGGCGCTGGGTGCCGGTGAAGACGAACCCGAGCATGCCCTCGATGACCAGGGCGATCGCGAACGTGAGCAGCACCGACATCATGGTGAGCGTCGCCGGGCGCAACCGCTTGATGAGGACACGCTGGATGCCGACGCCGAGGAGGAAGAACAACGGCACGGTGCCGAGCAGCGAGACGAGGGGGTCGATGCCGGTCTGGGTGGTGAAGAACCACGCCAAGTATGCCGCGAGGATGAGGAACGCCGAGTGGGCGATCATCACCACGCGCATCACGCCGAAGTAGAGCGTGAGGCCGGCGGCCAGGAGGGCATAGAGCCCACCGAGCAGGACTCCGAGCACGAGGCTCTGGAACAGCAGGGACATCGCTTTGCTACTCCTTCGTCACCAGGCCGGCTTGGCGGGGATGATGTCGGCCTCGGCGAGGTCCTCGGGCAGGACGATCTGGATCTCGCCATCGACGTACTGCTGGATCATGTGGGCGCCCTGGGGGCGGCCGGCCTCGTCCCAGGACAGCGGTCCGACGACGGTGTCGACCTCGTTCTCGTGAAGCCAGTCGGTGAGCTGCTGCTGGCACTCGGGGTCCGGGTCCGCGCACTCGACCGCCTCGACCGCCGCTGCCACGACCTGACCGGTCGTCCAGGCATTCGCCTCGTCCTCACCCGGCGGGTTGCCGTGGATCTCGCTGTAGAACTCGACGAACTCCTGGTTGGACGGGTAGGAGGCCTCGGGCGTGTAGCCGGTGGGGGAGAGGATCCCCTCGGTCTTGTCACCGATCGCCTCGGGGAACTCGGGGTTCGTCGGCGCCGTCGAGAAGGCCGCCATCTTCGGCTGATAGTTGAGTTGCTGCAGGGCGATGATCAGGTTGACCGCGTCCTGGTATTGCGTGCCTCCGACGACGATGTCGGCGCCGCTGTCCTCGATCTTGGCGGCGATGCTGCTGAAGTCGGTCGTGTTCGGGGGATAGACCTCGTCGGCAACCGTCCGCACGCCCATCTCCTCCAGCCGGCCCTTCAGTCCGTAGGCGGTGCCCTGTGCGAACGGGTCGTCCATCGTCGCGTACGCAGCGGTCTTCGGGCGCTGGCCGCGCGGCATCTGCTCGATGTGGTCGGCGAGGTAGTCGTAGTGGTCGTCGGCGACGGCGGGCGCGGCGTAGAAGAGGTTCTCGAAGCCCTGCTCGAAGACCTCGGGTGCCGCTCCTGCCGGTTCCACGAAGGTGAAGCCGTAGTCCTTCGCGACCTGGGCGGCCGGGATCACCAAGCGAGTCGAGAAAGGGCCGAAGACCAGGTCGACGCCGTCCTGGTTGATCAGCTTCTCGTAGTCGGCGGCGACGCGGTCGGCGTTGGACTGGTCGTCGAGGATCTCCAGCTCGACGTCGCGCCCGAGCAGGCCGCCGTTCTCGTTGACGTACTCAGCCCATGCCTCATAGCCGCGCTGGACTCCCTTCCCCGGTTCGGAGAAGTCACCGGTGAGGGGGAGTGAGATGCCGATGGTGATGGTGTCGTCGCTGCCGCCGTCGCTGCTCCCCGAGAGACAGCCAGTGAGGGCGAGACTGCTCACGACGGCGAGAGCGGAGATGCGGAGAGTGCTCGGGACCTTCATGATGCTCCTCGTCGGGTGGTCGTAAGCGCTTTCGTAAGCGCTTTCAGGTACTGTAGGCACACGGCCGCCGATGTGGCAAGAGTCACAGGCGGCCGATCCGTGCCAGCGGCACCGGGACGAGAGGAGCCTCGTAGTGGCGAAGGAGCGGGCGACCCTGCGATTGCAGGACGTGGCGGAGGAAGCGGGCGTCTCCATCGCGACGGCATCCCGCAGCCTCTCCGGGGCGACAGGCGTCAGTGACTCCGTCGCCGCCCACGTCCGAGCCGTGGCGGCGCGACTGGGGTACGTCGCCAACGTGCACGCACGCAGCCTCGCCGCGGGTACGTCGCGATCCGTCGGCCTGGTCGTGCACGAGATCGGGGACCCGTACTTCGCCGAGATCGCCAGCGGCGTACTCCGGCTCGGTGCGGAGGAAGGCCTCACCGTCCAGATCTGTCACACCGGCCGGGACCCACGACGTGAGGTCGAGCAGATCCGGGAACTGGTGGCCCAACGCGTGGGTGCCATCATCATTGCCGGGTCGGGGTTCGTCGACCCCGCCCAACAGTGGGATGCCAAGACAGCACTGCAGGCCTACCAAGCCGCCGGCGGCCGTGTGGCTGTGATCGGTCGGCACCACCTCGGCGCCGACGCGGTGCTCCCGGAGAACACCAAGGGCGGGCGCGCGGTCGCCGACCACCTGATCGGACTCGGGCACCGCCGGATCGCTGTCATCACCGGGTCGCTGGGGCTGACGACGGTCGCTGACCGCATGGTGGGCGTCCGGGAGGCACACGAGGCTGCCGGGCTGGCCTTCGACCACCTTCCGGTCCTCGAGGCGCCCTTCACCCGCGACGGCGGCAAGCAGGCCACGGCACGGCTCCTGGAGGAGGGCCACGACGTCACGGCAGTGCTGGCCCTGAACGACGACATGGCCATCGGAGCGCTCTCCGTGCTCCGCTCGCGCGGCATCGCAGTGCCCGAGCAGATCTCGGTTTCGGGCTTCGACGACGTTGCGGTGGCCGGTGACCTCGCTCCGTCGTTGACGACCGTTCGGCTCCCGATGGCCGATATGGGCGAGCAGGCCCTCGGGTTGGCGTTGCTCGACCGCGGGAGCCGCCCGCGGCGACGCACCGCCGGTCACGAGCTCGTGATCAGGGACTCGACTGGGGTGCCGGGCGCATGAGCTCCCCGCGGGTCGTCGTCGCGCCCGACAAGTTCAAGGGATCTGCGACGGCGGTCGAGGTGGCCGACGCCGTCGGTCGCGGCGTCGTCACCGAGCGCCCCGACGCCGAGGTCGCACGAGTCCCGATCGCCGACGGCGGGGACGGCACGCTCGCCGCCGCGGTCGCCGCCGGCTTCCATCTGGTCCCGGTGACCGTGTCTGGTCCCACGGGTCACCCGGTCAGGACTGCCTACGCCCGCCGTGGGGACACCGCCGTGGTGGAGATGGCCGATGCCTGCGGACTCGCCCGGTTGCCCAGCGGCGTACCCGCGCCGCGCGAGGCGTCCTCGCGGGGGCTCGGCGAGGTGCTGGCCGCTGCACTCGACGCGTCGTGCACCGAGATCGTGCTCGGCATCGGCGGCAGTGCCAGCACCGATGGCGGTGCTGGCATGCTCTGCGCGCTGGGCGCGCGGATCCTCGGTCGTGACGGCGAACCACTCGGCGAGGGTGGTGCGGTGCTGGAGTCGGTGGCGGCCCTGGACCTCACCGGCCTACACCCCCGACTCGCCGAGGCGTCGACGGTCGTGGCCTGCGACGTCGACAATCCGCTGACGGGTCCGGGCGGCGCCGCCGCCGTCTACGGACCGCAGAAGGGAGCCGACGACACGACCGTCGCAGTCCTGGATGCCGGACTGCAGCGGTGGGCCGACGGTGTGGCCACGGCGGTCGGGTTCGACGTGAGAAACATGCCGGGGGCTGGTGCCGCAGGCGGTGTCGGGTTCGCCGCCCTGGCCGTCCTCGATGCCGTGCTGCGGCCGGGGATCGATCTCGTCCTTGATCTCGCGGGATTCGACGAGCAGGTGGCGGGCAGCGACCTTGTGATCACCGGCGAGGGGTCCCTGGACGCCCAGAGCCTGCGGGGCAAGGCCCCGGTCGGTGTCGCTGCGAGGGCGGCCGAGCACGGCGCCCGGACGATCGCGGTGTGTGGACGGCGCGACCTGTCCGACGACGACCTCCGTGCCGGTGGGATCCACGGTGCGCTGGCGCTCCTCGACCTGGAGGCCGACGTCGAACGCTGCCTGCGGGCTCCCTTGCCACTGTTGGAGCAGTTGGGACGGGAGATCGCACGGCGTCACATGTAGTGCGACGGCTAGCCGGAGCAGGGTGTCGTCGCACTCAGTGCGGGATCGGCCGCTGGTCGTCCTCGAGGTACACCCAGCCGCAGGGGACGTAGTCGCCGTACTCGGCGAAGCCGTCGCCTGCGCCACGGCTGGCGGGCAGGAAGTGGATGAGCATCCAGTTCTCCCGGTACAGCCACAGGTGGTCCCACACGTCGACCTCGGCGAACTTCGTGACCACCGAGGCGTCCAACGTGCCCGTCTCCTCGCGTGGTCCGGGGTGCACGGGGATGCCCTCGAGGTCGAACAGCGCGTCGGTGCCCTGGGGCTGGGGGCAGATGCCGCCGTGGCCGCCCTGTCCGGTCGTCAGCACCGGCCAGTTGTCCTCCAGGCGCACGCTGCGCTGGACCTTGATCGGCGGTGTCGCCGCGCAGTCGGGCAGGTCCTGGCCCTGGAAGCGCAGCCGCTCGGTGATGGTGAAGGCGCCGTCGCCGCCGGCCACCTTCTCGACGGCGTCGCCGCAGCGGAACTCGCGTGCGATGGGGTTCTCGACCTGGACGGCCTTCTCCTTCGCGGCGTCCCAGGTCCAGATGTAGAAGATCTGCTCGTAGCCGTTGCCGTCGGTGATCTCGAGGCCGACGAGGGCGTCGTCGTGCCCGTCGTCGTTGACGTCGGCGTACGCCGTGTCGCCGACCGCGAAGACCCGACCGACGTCGTCGGTGCCGATCCGACGGAACTCGCCCGCGACCGCCTCACGCCACCGCACGGTGCCGAAGTCGAAGTCCCGGATCGTGGCCTCCGGCTCCTCCGTCGTGGCCGGGGCCGACGGTGACTCCGCGACGACCTCGGAGGCAGGTGCGTCGTCGGTGGCCTCTTCGGCACTTCCCGCGCCGGTACCGGCCGAACTGCACGCGGCTGCCAACGCGAGCACTGATCCCAGCAGAGCAAGCCGACGCACCATTGTCGTCCCCCATCGCGCGGTAGTGCTCGGAATCTACACGGACCGGTGCCCGAGGAGCCATGGATTCGGGCCAGCCGCGGTGGCGCCGTACGATTTTCGGGTCATGACGCGCACGTACGAGGTCCGCACCTACGGGTGCCAGATGAACGTCCACGACTCCGAGCGGCTCTCCGGGCTGTTGGAGGACGCGGGCTACGTCGCCGCGCCCGAGGAGACGCAGGCCGACGTGGTCGTGTTCAACACCTGCGCCGTGCGGGAGAACGCCGACAACCGGCTCTACGGCAACCTCGGCCACCTCGCGCCCATCAAGGAGGCGCACCCCGGGCTCCAGATCGCCGTGGGCGGCTGCCTGGCGCAGAAGGACCGCGACACCATCACCGAGCGCGCCCCGTGGGTCGACGTCGTCTTCGGCACCCACAACATCGGCTCGCTGCCCGCCCTGCTGGAGCGCGCGCGGGTGCAGGACGAGGCCCAGGTGGAGATCCTGGAGTCGCTGGAGGTCTTCCCCTCCACGCTGCCCACCAAGCGGGAGTCGGCGTACGCCGCCTGGGTGTCGGTGAGCGTGGGCTGCAACAACACCTGCACCTTCTGCATCGTCCCCGCGCTGCGCGGCAAGGAGAAGGACCGCCGGCCGGGCGACATCCTCGCCGAGATCGAGGCGCTCGTCGCCGACGGCGTCACCGAGGTCACCCTGCTGGGCCAGAACGTCAACGCCTACGGCGTGGAGTTCGGCGACCGGCAGGCGTTCTCGAAGCTGCTGCGTGCCTGCGGCGAGATCGAGGGCCTCGAGCGCGTGCGCTTCACCTCGCCGCACCCGGCGGAGTTCACCGACGACGTCATCGAGGCGATGGCCGAGACGCCCAACGTCATGCCGCAGCTCCACATGCCGCTGCAGTCGGGCTCGGACAAGGTCCTCAAGGACATGCGTCGCGCCTACCGGCAGCGCAAGTTCCTCGGCATCATCGAGCGGGTGCGCGCGGCCATGCCGGACGCGGCCATCACCACCGACATCATCGTCGGCTTCCCCGGCGAGACCGAGGAGGACTTCCGGGCCACGCTCGACGTCGTGCGCGAGGCGCGCTTCTCGGGCGCGTTCACCTTCCAGTACTCCAAGCGCCCCGGTACGCCGGCCGCGGACCTGCCCGACCAGGTCGACCCGGCCGTGGTCAAGGACCGCTACCAGCGGCTCGTCGAAGTCGTCAACGAGATCGCCTGGGAGGAGAACCAGGCGCTCGTCGGCCGCGAGGTCGAGCTGCTCGTCGCCGAGGGCGAGGGCCGCAAGAACGCCGAGACCCACCGGCTCTCCGGCCGCGGCCCGGACAACCGGCTGGTCCACTTCGAGGCCGACTTCTCCGCCACCGCCGGCGAGCCCCGCCCCGGCGACGTCGTCACGGTCCAGATCACGCGCGCCGCGCCCCACTACCTGGTGGCGGACGGCCCCGTGCGGGCGTTGCGGCGTACGCGCTCCGGCGACGCGTGGGAGCGGCGGGTCTCGACAGGCTCGACCAACGGTGGCCCGGCCGTCGGGCTCGGCATGCCGTCCGTCGGCGTCCCCGACCCTTTGCCCGAGGCACCCACCTGCGGGTGAGCCACCGCCGGTGACAGCATCGGCGCATGGCAGCTGACACTCCGACGATCCTGGCGACCTCCGGCGGGAGGATCGCTGGCACCCGGACCGCCTGGTCCGCCGGCCCGTTGACCCACCACGCCGTCGACCTCGCCGGTGTGAACGGCCGCGCGCCGCGGGTGTGCTTCGTCCCCACCGCCTGCGGCGACGACGCGCGACTGGTCCGCGAGTTCTACGACGCGGCGCACGAGGCGGGCTGGCACGGCTCGCACCTGCAGCTCTTCCCGATGCCCAACGTGCCCGACATCGCCGCGCACCTGCGTGATCAGGACGTCGTCTGGGTCTGGGGCGGCAGCGTGGCCGGCCTGCTGGCGATGTGGGAGCTGCACGGTGTCGGCGAGGCGATGCGCGCCGCGTGGGAGGCGGGTGTCGTGCTGACCGGCGTGTCCGCTGGCTCGCTGTGCTGGCACGTCGGCGGCACCACCGACTCGTTCGGACCGGAGCTGCGGCCGGTCACCAACGGCCTCGCGCTGCTGCCGTGGTCTAACGGCGTCCACTACGACTCCGAGGCGCAGCGGCGACCGCTGTTCCAGTCGCTGGTCGCCGACGGCACGCTGCCGGCCGGCTACGCCACCGACGACGGTGCCGGACTGCTCTACCGCGGCACCGACATGGTCGAGGCGCTCACGGAGGTCCTGGGCAAGGCGGCGTACTTCGTCGAGCGGGACGAGGCCGGCTCGGCCGTCGAGACGCCCATCGAGGCACGGCTCCTGACCTGATCTCTGGTCGTCGCACACCGACGTACCGAACGGCCCGCGCGACCGTGGTTTGGGGCCCGTGGGCGGGGCGGTGGCGCCGTTGAGTACGTCCGGGTGCGGTGCCTGTGGATGAGCACAGTGGGATCGATGGCAATCCGGCACCGTGCTTGCCATGTCCGTCGTCGATGAACTCCAGCGCTCGGGTGGGATTGCCGCCCGCGGCGACCTGGTGCGCCGGACCTCCCGACGTGAACTCGACGCCGCGCGCGTTTCGGGTGAGGTGGTGCGCGTCGCACGGGGACGCTACGGGCTGCCCTCGATCAGCGACGGCCTCGCTGCCGCGCACGCGCTGACCGGCGTCCTTTGCCTGGAGAGCGCAGCCCTGCACTGGGGATGGGCGGTGAAGTTCCCGCCGGGCCGCCCGCAGGTGGCACTGCCACCGAACCGGAAGGTGGTCGCAGAGCAGACGGCGAGGGTCGAGCTGCGGCGACTGCGGTTCGGTCCTGACGACGTGAGCGACGGCGTCACCAGCCCCGATCGGACGCTCGTCGACTGTCTGCGCATGTTGGATCCGGACCGAGCGCTGGCCGTCGCCGACTCGGCCCTGCGCGAGGGCTACGCGCTGCGTCGACTCCAGGCGCTCGCGCGGGACGCCCGTGGTCCCGGAGCACGCCAGGTGCGGTGGGTCGCCGCACACGCCGACGGCCGCGCCGCCAACCCCTTCGAGACGACGGCGCGCTACTTGACCGAGCAGGTGGAGGGGCTGCGGGTGAGGCCGCAGGTTCCGCTGTGGGGCAGTGAATTTCTCGGGCGGCCGGACCTGGTCGACGTCGACCTACAGATCGTGATCGAGGCCGACTCGTTCGAGTGGCACGGCGACCGTGTCGCGTTGCGCAACGACGCGCGCCGCTACAACGGCATGGTCGTCCACGGTTGGCTGGTGCTCCGGTTCAGCTGGGAGGACGTGATGCTCCATCCCGCCCAGGTACTGGCAATCCTGCGGGCAGCCGTACGGGAACGTACCGAACGATGCGGTGCGTGTCGGGCTCACGCCTGAGGAGTGGCAACAACCGGCCCTGACGCGTCAGTCGGTACGTTCGCCGACGAAGCTGAGGTAGTGCTGCATCTCGGCGATGGACTCCTCGATGTCGGCGAGGGCGCGGTGGGCGCCGGCCTTGGCGAAGCGCTCGTCGTACTTGCCCTCGAAGACGACCTTCCACGCCGAGACGTCGAGCATCCGGTAGTGCAGCCGCGAGTCCAGCCGCGGCCACTCGTTCGCGATGAACTTGCGGTCCTGGTGGATGGAGTTGCCGGCGAGCACGACTTTCGTCGCGCCGTCGCCGAAGTGCTCGTCGACGAAGTCGAGCAGCTCGTTCTCCACGGTCCGGCCGTTCTTGCCGTGCTCGTTCTGCTCCAGCAGGGCCTCGCGCACCGCGGCGTTCGCCTCCCAGAAGTCGCCCACCATGCGCTTCTTCATCAGGGCCGGGCCGCACTGCTTGACGGCCTCGTAGGTGTCGAGCGTGGTGAAGTCCCAGTCGGTGGCGATCGCGGCCACCTCCAGGATCCGGTCCTCGACCGGGTCCAAGCCGGTCATCTCCAGGTCCACCCACAGCAGCGCAGCGCTCATGGCCGCAGCGTAGCCACCGGTGCGGACCCCGCCCGAACTCAGCCGAAGCCGTGGGTGGTGTACGCCGCCACGCCGCCGGTGCGGATGCCCTCGAGCACGACCAGCTCGTGCGGCACCACCGGGTCGGGCAGGGCGTCGAGGGCGAACCACTGCAGGTCGGCGCACTTGTCGGGTTCGGTGATGCGGGGTTCACCCCGCCAGTCGCGGGCGGTGAAGAAGAAGTCGATGCGCTCGTCGATCGCCGGTCCGCCGGCGGTGCGCTGCATCGAGGTGAGGAACTCCAGGGCCAGCCCGTCGACGGCGATCTCCTCGTGCGCCTCCCGCTGCGCGGCGTCGTACGCCGTCTCGCCGGCCTCGACGTGGCCCGCGGCGGCCGCTGCCCAGTGGCCGTCCATGAAGCCGGTGTGCTGGCGCAATTGCAGGAGCACCTCGGTGGACCCGACCGCCGTCTCCCGCAGAAGGAAGACGTAGGCGGCGGGGACGACGGCGAACCGAACCTTGCCGGTCGTGTCGTCCCTGATGGTCACCGAGGTGCTCTGCCCGTCCGTCGTTCGTGCGCCGCCCGAGGGCGGCGTCACGAGCTCAGTTCTGGATGTCGTCGTCCTTGCCGTCGAGCTTGTCGAGGGCGTCCTTGGCCTTGTCCGTGCCCTGCTGGATCTTGTCGTCGTACTTGCCGCCGGTCTTCTCGCTCAGCTTGGCCGCGCCCTTGTCGATGCCGTCGCTGATCTTGTCGCCGTGGTCGTCGACGGCTTTGGTCAGCTTGTCCTTGGCCTTGCTGAAGAAACCCACGAGACTTCTCTCCTCCAGAGGGGGGGTGTGCGTGACGCCAGCCTAGCCAGAACGCCACACTGGCACCATGGTCACCGCCGCCGAGCGTCGCGCACAGCCGGCCGTGGTGGCGGTCGTGGGCCCCACGGCCTCGGGCAAGACCGGCCTCTCGCTCGACCTCGCGGAGGCGTTGGGCGGCGAGGTGGTCAACACCGACGCGATGCAGGTCTACCGCGGCATGGACGTCGGCACCGCGAAGCTGCCGCCCGCCGAGCGTCGGGGGATCCCGCACCACCTGCTGGACACCCACGAGGTGCGCGACCCGGCGACGGTGGCGCAGTTCCAGGGATGGGCGCGCGACGCGATCGCGGAGATCCGCGGGCGCGGCCGCTCGCCGGTGCTGGTGGGCGGCTCGGCGCTCTACACCCGTGCGATCCTCGACCACTTCGACTTCCCGGGCACCGATGCCGCGCTGCGGGAGGCCTGGGAGGCGGAGCTGGCCGAGCGCGGGTCCCACGCGTTGCACGCACTGCTGGCCGAGCGCGACCCGGCGGCGGCCGAGCGCATCGTGCCCGACAACGGTCGCCGCATCGTGCGCGCGCTCGAGGTCATCGAGCTGACCGGTCGACCCTTCTCGGCCAGCCTGCCGCGGCAGGAGTACGTCGACCCCACGACCGTGCAGGTCGGTATCGAGATCGACCGGGCGGTGCTCGACGAGCGCATCGAGCTCCGCGTGGACCGGATGTTCGACGAGGGCCTCGTGGCCGAGGTGGAACGGCTGGTCGGGGCGGGCCTGCGTGAGGGACGCACGGCGTCCCGTGCGATCGGCTACCGCGAGGTCCTGGCGCACCTGGATGGAGAGATGACGCTGGCGCAGGCCCGTGACCGGATCGTCGTGGCGACGCGGCAGTTCTCGCGCCGCCAGATGGCGTGGTGGCGCAAGGACCCGCGCATCCACTGGGTGGCCCACGACGACCCGCACCGGATCGACCGTGCGCTGTCGGTGGTCGGCGAGAGGGTGGCCCCATGAACGATCGGCGGCCCACCCTGACCTACTACACCGCGACCAGTCTCGACGGCTTCATCGCCGACGCGGAGGACTCCCTCGCATGGCTCTTCGGCAACGACCAGGACCACGAGGGTCTGCTCAACTACGACGCGTTCTTCGCCGACATCGGTGCGATCGTGATGGGGGCGACGACGTACGAATGGGTGCTCGCCCACAGCGCCGACGTCGTCGAGGAGGTCGGGTCGCCGTGGCCCTATGACCTGCCGGCGTTCGTGATGACCCATCGCGACCTCTCCGCCGAGCCCGGCCGCGACATCCGGTTCGCCTCCGGTGAGGTGCGTGCCGTGCACGACGCCATGGTGGCCGCCGCCGACGGCAAGGACCTGTGGGTGGTGGGTGGTGGTGACCTCGCCGGCCAGTTCGCCGACGCCGGGCTGCTCGACGAGGTCATCACCTACGTCGCGCCGGTGACGCTGGGTTCGGGGCGTCCGCTGCTGCCGCGTCGTCTCGCACTCGAGCTGGTGGAGACGGGACGCAACCGGGACTTCACCTGCCACCGTTACCGCGTGCGGGGACCGGGGGAGTGGTGAGACCGACGTAGCCTCGGTGCCATGACGCTTCCTGCTCCCAGCCCGAGCACTGCCGCCCTGGTCACCGGCGCCTCGTCCGGCATCGGTGCCGCCATCGCCCGCGAGCTCGCGACCCGCGGTCACCGCGTCGTGTTGGTCGCGCGCAGCGAGGACAAGCTCCGCGAGGTCGCCGACCAGGTCGTCGCCGCCGGCGGGACCGCCGACGTCCTGCCCACCGACCTGGCCGACCGCGCCGCCCGGGCCGAGCTCCTGGACCGGGTCGCGGACCTCGGTGTCACCGTGGACGTGCTGGTCAACAACGCCGGCTTCTCCACCACCGGCCCCGTGGCCGACGCCGACGTGGAGCGTGAGCTGGACCAGGTCGAGGTCGACGTCGCCTCGGTGGTCGACCTGACCACCCGCTGGCTGCCCGGCGCCACGCAGCGGGGCCGGGGCGCCCTGCTCAACGTCGCCTCGACGATCGCCTTCCAGCCCTTCCCCGGCCAGGCGGGGTACGGCGCCGCGAAGGCCCACGTGCTCTCCTACACCCAGGCGCTCGCCGCCGAGACCAAGGGGACGGGCGTCACCGTGACCGCCCTGTGCCCGGGCCCGGTCGACACCGGCTTCGTGGCGGCAGCCGGCTTCACCGAGGAGGAGGCCCACGGGTCGGTGCCGCGGGCGATGTGGGTCAGCGCACCGGCCGTGGCCCGGGCCGGGATCGACGGCCTCGCCAAGGGCCGCACGGTCGTCGTGCCCGGCGCCCCCAACCGGATCGGCGCGATGCTCGCGCCGCTGGTCCCGCGCTCGGCGCTGCTGCCGCTGATCGCCAGGGGCCACCCGGCGCTGCGGCGCGGTCGCCCGACCCGGTGACCCGGGGCCCAACTAGGCTGGGAACGTGAGCGACGCCTACCCCTTCGCGAAGGGCCACGGCACCGAGAACGACTTCGTGCTGCTGCCCGACCCCGACGGCACGGTCCACGTCGACCTGACCGCCGGCCGGGTGCGTGCGCTCACCGATCGCCGCGCCGGACTCGGTGGTGACGGCGTACTCCGCGTCGTGCGGACCGAGGCCGTCGACGAGGCGCGCGGGCAGGACGCCGAGTGGTTCATGGACTACCGCAACGCCGACGGCTCGCTGTCGGAGATGTGCGGCAACGGCATCCGCGTCTTCGGGCGCTACCTGGTCGAGGAGGGGTGGGCCGACCCGACGCGGCCGCTGCCGATCGCGACCCGCGACGGCGTCAAGACGCTGCGCTTCGACGGCCCCGACATCACCGTCGACATGGGCGCGCCGCGGCTGCTGGGCGAGACCGTCATCGGCGTCGGCGGCTGGGAGTGGTCCGCCCGCCACGTCGACATGGGCAACCCCCACGCCGTCGCCTTCGTGGAGGACCTCGACGACGCGGGCCCGCTGCGCGAGGCACCGCTGCACGACCCGGCGACCTATCCGCACGGGGTCAATGTCGAGTTCGTCCAGCGGCGTGCGCCGCACCACGTCGCGATGCGGGTCCACGAGCGTGGCTCGGGCGAGACCCGCTCCTGCGGCACGGGCGCGTGCGCGGTCATGGTCGCCACCGCGGTCGCCGACGACGCCGAGCGCGGTACGCCGTACCGCATCGACCTGCCCGGCGGCACGCTGCGCGTCACCTGGACCACCGAGGACCGGGTGCTGATGACGGGGCCGGCCGTGATCGTCGGCCGCGGCACGACCTCGCTCTAGGGGTCCTCGCCGGCCCGGTTAGTCTCCGAACATGGAACTCTCCGGATCTTCAGCCATCGTCACCGGCGGCGCCTCGGGCATCGGCGCCGCGGCCGCCCGCCAGCTCGCCGCCAAGGGCGCGACCGTCGTCGTCGCGGACCTGCAGGCCGACCGCGGTGAGGCACTCGCCGACGAGATCAAGGGCGTCTTCGCGCAGGTCGACGTCACCGACACCGACCAGATCGGTGCGGCAGTGACGGCCGCCGCCGACATCGCCCCGTTGCGCGCCGTCGTCAACTCCGCCGGCATCGGCTGGGCCCAGCGCACCATCGGCCGCGACGGCCAGGTCGAGTCCGCCCACGACCTGGCCGCCTTCACCAAGGTCATCGCCATCAACCTGATCGGCACCTTCGACATGGTCCGCCAGGCCGCGACCGCCATGAGCCAGAACGAGCCCGACGCGGACAACTGCCGGGGTGCGATCGTCAACCTCGCCAGCGTCGCGGCCTTCGACGGCCAGATCGGCCAGGCGTCGTACTCCGCCTCCAAGGGTGGCGTCGTCGGCATGACGCTCCCCGTCGCGCGGGACCTCTCCGCCGCCGGCATCCGCCTCAACACCGTCGCCCCCGGCCTGATCGACACCCCGATCTACGGCGAGGGCGAGCAGGCCGAGGAGTTCAAGGCCCGGCTCGGCCAGAGCGTGCTGTTCCCCAAGCGTCTCGGCGTCCCCGACGAGTTGGCCAGCATGGTCCTGGAGTGCCTGACCAACTCCTACATGAACGGTGAGGTGATCCGGGTCGACGGCGGCATCCGCATGCCCCCGAAGTGACCGACGACTTCATCGCCCCCTCGGCACAGGGGGGCGATGAGGTGCTCTACCGGCGGACGCTCGAGCCCGAGACGTCCTGATCGGCCTGCGCGGCCAGCTCCTCCTCGATCGGGGCGGAGCGGATCGCCACCGACCCGGCGACGGCCATGACGCCGGTGAGCACGATCAGCATGCCGATCGGCACGCCCCAGGTGTCAGTGGCGTCGTGCAGCAGGCCCACCGAGAACGTCGCGGTCGCCGCGAGCAGGTAGCCGGTGCCCTGGGCGAAGGACGAGAGCTGCGCGCTGCCCTGCGGCGTGCGGGCACGCAGGCCGATCAGCGCCAGGCACCAAGTGAAGGCCGAGCCGCCGGTGCCCAGCAGCAGGCCCCACAACCAGCCGCCGAGGAAGAGCGGGGCGGTCGCCACACCGAGCCAGCCGGCAGCGGTGATGGCGGCGAAGCTGATCGGTACGGCGACCGAGGTGCCGGCGTACCGCATCAGCACCGGCAGGGAGAGCGTGATCGGGATGCCGACGGCGATCGTCACGCCGAGGATCGCGCCGGCGCGGGTCGCGTCGACGCCGGCGTCGGAGAAGATGTCGCTCCAGTACCCGAACTGGGCGTAGGCCTGCGAGGACTGGGCACCGAAGAGGAGCGCGAGCGCCCACGCCACGCGGGTGCGAGCCACGCGGGCCAGCGAGATCGTCGCCCGGGTGCGGGCCGCGCGGCGCTCGTGCCGCGGCGGCCGCTCGGCGATGGCGGTGGGCAGCCACACCGCGAGGCCCACCAGCGCCAGCAGCGACCAGGTGGCCAGCGCCACGCGCCAGGAGTCGAAGGCGTCCGCGATGGGGGCCGAGGTGCCGGCCGCGACCGCCGCACCGGTCAGCAGCGTGCCGCCGTACAACGCACTGACCAACGGGACCCGGTTGGGGAAGTGCTGGCGGGTCAGCGGCGGGAGGACGACGTTGCCCAGGGCCGCACCGAACATCGCCACCGTGGTGGCCAGCAGGAACCCCCACGCCGAGTCGGTCACCGCGCGGGCCAGCAGGCCGACGACGATGGCGGTCAGCAGCAGCACCGTCACGCGGTGCACGCCCAGCCGCATGATCACCGCGCCGGCGCCCAGGCCGACGACGGCGAAGCACCACACCGGCAGCGAGGTCAGCAGGCTCACCGTCGTGGCGTCCATGCCCAGGCCCTCGCGGAGCTCGGGCAGCAGCACGCCGATGCTGGTGACGCCGGCACGCAGCGAGCTCGCCAGCATCACGATGCCCAGCCCCAGCACCAGTGCGGTCCACGGCAGGGTGCGGGCGGGGCGGCGTACGTCGGTCACCGGACGAGTCTCGCAGGGGGAGCGGCGGGGTCCGGCATCGACGACGGTGCGAGAGGGAACACGTCGCGTCGTGGGGTCACGGACGTCGGAGGACCTAATCGGATCGCGCTCCGTGCGGCGCCGCCGTACGCTGGAGGCACCCATGACGAACGCATCTGAATTCTCCCTCGACGACGAGCTGGCCGAGACCGCCGGCTGGGACGACGAGGACGACGCCACCGGCCGCGGGGACAGCCCCCGCAGCGGCACCACGTCCGCCACCTCCCGCGCGGGGGCCCCGGACGCGACACCCACGACCGGCGACCTCGACCTCGACGCCCGCCAGACGCTGCGGCGCGTCGCTGCGCTGCGCACCGACCTGGAGGACATCTCCATGGTCGAGTACCGCCAGCTCCGCCTGGAGCGGGTGGTGCTCGTCGGTGTGTGGACCGAGGGCACCGTGCAGGACGCCGAGAACTCCATGGCCGAGCTCGCGCTGCTCGCCGAGACCGCCGGCTCGGAGATCCTCGAGGCCGTCTACCAGCGCCGGCAGGCACCCGACCCCGCGACCTACATCGGCCGCGGCAAGGTCGAGGAGGTGCGCGACATCGTCAAGGCGACCGGCGCCGACACCGTGATCTGCGACGGCGAGCTCGCGCCCTCCCAACTGCGCAACCTCGAGGACCGCATCCACGTCAAGGTGGTCGACCGGACCGCCCTGATCCTCGACATCTTCGCCCAGCACGCCAAGTCCAAGGAGGGCAAGGCGCAGGTCGAGCTGGCGCAGCTGAACTACATGAAGCAGCGCCTGCGCGGGTGGGGCGGCAACCTCTCCCGGCAGGCCGGTGGCCAGGCGGCCGGTGGTGAGGGCATCGGTGGTCGCGGCCCCGGTGAGACCAAGATCGAGACCGACCGGCGCCGCATCAACGACAAGATCGCCAAGCTCCGCCGCGAGCTGAAGCAGATGGCCGGCACGCGACGCACCAAGCGCCAGGAGCGGCAGCGCAACCAGGTGCCCAGCGTCGCCATCGCCGGCTACACCAACGCCGGCAAGTCCTCGCTGCTCAACCGGCTGACCGGCGCCGGCGTGCTGGTCGAGGACGCGCTCTTCGCCACCCTGGACCCGACCACGCGGCGTACGCAGACCGCCGACGGGCGGGTCTACACCATGAGTGACACCGTCGGGTTCGTCCGGCACCTGCCCCACCAGCTGGTCGAGGCATTCCGCTCCACGTTGGAGGAGGTCGCCGACGCCGACCTGCTGGTGCACGTCGTGGACGGCTCGCACCCCGATCCCGAGGGACAGCTCTCCGCGGTGCGGGAGGTGCTCGCCGACATCGAGGCCGGCGACATCCCCGAGATCGTGATGGTCAACAAGGCCGACCTGGCCGACCCGCTGGTGCTCTCCCGCCTGCGGCGCAGCGAACCCCATGCGGTGGTCGTGTCGGCGAAGACCGGTGCCGGCATCGAGGAGGCGGTCGCCGCCATCGAGGCGGACCTGCCACGCCCCGACGTGGAGTTCTCCGCGCTGGTGCCCTATGCCCGCGGGGACCTCATCGACCGGCTGCACCGCGACGGTGAGATCACCTCGCTCGAGCACACCGCCGAGGGCACCCGCATCACCGGCCGCACGACCGACGCGCTGGCCGGTGAGCTGGCGGCGTACGCCGTCTGAACGACCTGTCGTCGACCCCGTCTAGGGTTGCCGCCATGTCCGGGGTCGAGGGTGCGCAGGTGCGAGAGGCGTTGGCGGCTGCCGTCGCGGCCGTCGGTGGTCAGGAGCGTGCCGGGCAGGTCGACATGGCCGAGGCCGTCGCCACCGCGATCGCCCGTTCCCAGCACCTGCTGGTCCAGGCCGGCACCGGCACGGGCAAGTCGCTGGGCTACCTGGTCCCGGCCCTGCTGCACGACCAGCGCGTCGTCGTGGCGACCGCCACCCTGGCCCTGCAGCACCAGCTCGTGGAGCGCGACATCCCGCGACTCATGGAGGCGCTGAAGGACCGCGACGACGTCGACACCTCCTTCGCCGTCCTCAAGGGCCGGTCCAACTACGCCTGCCTCCACCGGGTCCGCGAGGGCGTGCCCGACGACCAGGGGTCGCTGGTGGACCTGCCCGAGGGGTCGATGGGCGCCAAGGTGCTCGAGCTGCGCGAGTGGGTCGAGTCCGAGGCGGAGTCCGGCGGCACCGGTGAACGGGACGGGGCGCCGCGGCACACCGACAAGGAGTGGCGCCAGGTCAGCGTGAGTGCCCGGGAGTGCGTGGGTGCGGCCCGGTGCCCCTTCGGCGCGGAGTGCTTCGCCGAGCTGGCCAAGGAGCGAGCCCAGCGGTCCCACCTGGTGGTGACCAACCACTCGCTGCTGGCCATCGATGCGATCGAGCAGATCCCGATGATCCCCGACTACGACGTGGTCGTCGTCGACGAGGCCCACGAGCTGACCGCCCGGGTGACGCAGGCCGCCACCGACGAGCTGTGGGCGGCCGACGTCGAGCGGGCAGCGAAGCGCAGCGTGCGCCACGTCGAGGGCGACGAGGCCGACGACCTGACTGATGCCGCCGAGGCATTGCGTGACGCCGTCACCGTCGCCGAGCCCGGCCGGATCGACCGGTTGCCCCAGGACCTCTCCGACGCGCTGGAGCTGGTCCGCGACGCCGCACGCGCCTGCGCCTCGGCGTTCCCCAGGTCGTCCGGGGACGAGCCCGACGCCGCCATGAGCCAGGCCAAGGCGAGCGTGCAGGAGCTCTTCGCCACCGCCGAGCGGATGGCGGCGCTGGGTGAGTCCGACGTCCTGTGGCGCACCGAGGGCACCGAGCGGATGCCGCCCCGGCTCTGCATCGCACCGCTCCAGGTGTGGGGCCAACTACGCGACAAGCTGCTGGCGGAGAAGACCGCCGTGATGACCTCGGCGACCCTCAAGCTCGGCGGCGACTTCACCGCGGTCGCGACCAGCGTCGGCCTGAAGCCCTCCGAGCAGGTGGCGGTCGGCACCGACGGCCCGGACACCCGGCCGTCGGGCGCCGACGCGGACGGTTCCCCCGAGGGCCACGACGAGGCACAGCCCTGGGTCGGCCTCGACGTCGGCAGCCCGTTCGACTACGGCAAGCAGGCCATCCGGTACGTCGCCCGACACCTCCCGCCACCGGGGCGCGACGGCCTCGGCAGACCGCAGCTGGACGAGATCGCCGAGCTCATCGACGCCGCCGACGGTCGCACGCTCGGCCTGTTCTCCTCACGCCGCGCGGCGGACGCCGCCGCCGAGGCGATGCGGGAGCGGTTGCCGCACCTCACCACGCTCGCCCAGGGCGACGCCCAGCTGCCCGAGCTCGCCCGGCAGTTCACCGACGACCCGCACACCGTGCTCTTCGGCACCCTCGGCCTGTGGCAGGGGTTGGACGTCCCGGGGGAGACGTGCCAGCTGGTCATCATCGACCGGATCCCGTTCCCGCGGCCCGACGACCCGCTCCTCAGCGCGCGCCAGCGCGCCGTTCAGGCGGCGGGTGGCAACGGGTTCATGCAGGTCGCGGCCACCCATGCCGCCCTCCTGCTCGCGCAGGGGACCGGCCGGCTGATCCGCACCTCCAGCGACCGCGGCGTGGTCGCGGTCCTCGACCCGCGACTGGCCACGGCCCGCTACGGGTCGTTCCTGGCCGCGAGCCTGCCGCCGATGTGGCCGACGACCGACCCGACCGTCGTACGGCAGGCCCTGGCGCGACTGGCCGCTGGCTAGCTGTAGTGCTAGCGGACCGCCTTGGTGGCGATCCAGAAGTTCTCGTTCTCGTCCTGCGGTACGCCGTCGCAGGTGTTGTCCGGTCGGTCCTGGTTGCACCGGTAGCGGGTGCTGGCGTTGACGACGGTGAACTCGATCCAGTTCACCTTCGACTTCCCGTAGGGCAGCTTCTTGACCTGCTTGCCGTCGCCGCCGAGGTAGAAGAACACGCGCTTGATGCCGCCGCCCTTCTTGTTGATCTCGGCCATCGCGTAGCCGCCCTTGCCGTGGGGGAGGCCGTGGACGCGCACCCGGAGACGCCAGCCGTAGCGCAGCTTGCCGGCGGGGATGTAGCGGTAGGTCGCGCTGGAGAGGTGGGACCGCTTCACGGCCATGGTGCGCTTGCGGTTGTCCTTGAAGTGGCGGAACCGGGTCTTGAGCGGCGCGGCCGGGTAGTTCTGCGCGCTGCCCTCCTGGTAGGCCCGCCCGGGACGGCGGTTGTCCATCGCGAAGTTGGCGAAGTCCACCGTCCAGTTGCCGCCCACGCCGTAGTCCACCGCGCCCTGGAGTGCCTTGAGGGAGTAGTGGTCCTTGGGGTTGCGGCTGCCGTCGTAGCCGCGCCACGCGTCTGCCTTCTGCCACGCCTTGCGGACCACCTTGGCGCCGTAGCGCTCGGAGAGGTTCCGGAAGAGGATCCAGTTGGCGTAGGGGTTCGCGTCGGGGGCGTCGATCGGGACCCGCGGGGTCTGCAGGGCGCTCGGGCTGGAGTAGAGGAAGTTGACGTTGTCGTTGACGTCGTCGAAGACCTCGTCCTCGATCCAGGTCGCGGTCGCCTCCATGAACCACACGTCCTCGGCGTAGTCGTAGGCGAACTGGACGACGTGGAAGTACTCGTGCGCGGCGGTGGCCCGCATCAGCCGGTCCGCCGTGCCGGCGCCGCAACCGCCGGAGCAGAATTCCGAGAAGTTGTTGTCGAGGACCACGTATCCGCCCGCGCCGCGACCCCAGAGCGCGTTCTTGCGGTCCGCGACGGCGTAGCCGAAGACGCCGACGTCACGGCCGATGTCGGCCAGGTAGACGTCGGGGCGGTTGTCGCCGCCCCGGCCGGCGTCGTTGAGCGGGCCCCGGAAGCCACGTCCCCGGATGCGCTGGTGCGCGGTGGTCACCGCACGGCGTACGTCGACCGCGAAGGAGCGGCTGGCGGCGTGGCGGCCGCCCGTGACGTAGTGCACGCACACCGCCGAGCTGCAGGTGCGCCGGGAGGCCCCGTCGGGATACTTGGGCTCGTACGCCGGCCCACTGCCGTCGGTGGGGCGCGCCAGCAGCGAGTCGGCACGCTCCTGCTCCTTGCCCGAGAGCGCGTCGCGGGTCAGGAAGAGGTCGCGCATGGCCATCGTGAGGTCGACACCCTGCTGGCGGGAGTCGTCGGGACGGCTGCTGCCGCGGCCGATGTTGCCCGAGAGGATGCCCTCCACCATGGCGAGCGCCTCCTGGGCGCGACCGCGCTTGTCGTCCTTGTCCTTGGCGACGGCGCTGGTCGGGGCCAGCAGGGCGGCAGCGAGCGTGAGGACGATGGCCGGCAGTGCAACGAGGCGCGCGCCCCGCAGACGGGGGTGGTTCATGACGTGCTGCTCCCAGGGGGAAGACGGAAGGGCCGGGCCAGCCTACGGCAGTGATGCCGCCCCGTGGGGCAACGCCGAGCCTCAGATGCTGCGCATCACGGCGGTGACCTTGCCCAGGATCGTGGCGTGGGTGCCGTCGATGGGCTCGAATGCGTCGTTGTGGGGCAACAGCCAGACCTGCCCGTCCTTGCGCTGGAAGGTCTTCACCGTCGCCTCGCCGTCGATCATCGCGGCGACGATGTCACCGTTGTCGGCATCGGGCTGCTGGCGGATCACGACGAAGTCGCCGTCGCAGATCGCGGCGTCGATCATCGACTCGCCCGAGACCTCGAGCAGGAACAGCTGTCCCTCGCCCACGATCTGCTTGGGCAGCGGCATGACCTCCTCGATGCGCTCCTCGGCCAGGATCGGGCCGCCCGCGGCGATACGGCCCACGAGGGGGACGTAGCTGGCTGCGGGGGAGGCGTCACCGGCGCCGGTCTCGTCGTAGCTGGACTCCTCGGCGGCGGAGAGCGACTTGCGGGCCTTCATCACCTCGGGGAGGAAGACCTCGAGGGCGCGCGGCCGGTTGGGGTCGCGCTTGATGAAGCCCTTGTCCTCGAGCGTGCGCAGCTGGTGGGCGACGCTGGAGGTGCTGGTCAGGCCGACCGCGCTGCCGATCTCGCGCATGCTGGGCGGGTAGCCACGGTTCTCGATGCTGTCCTTGATGGTGGCCAGCACGCGCTGCTGTCGCGGGGTCAGCCCGGTGGCGTCCGGCGGCCCGTCGGGGAACTCGGCAACCTTCTTCAAGCCTGCCTTCTGCTTGCCGGCCATGGCGTCCTCCTGCGCAGCGGTGATCGAGTGCCTTGACGGTAGTCCTCCCAGCGCACGGTTTCAAACAACTGTTCGAACCGCGCGTGTCGCGACACGCCTCGAACAAGGATTCGAACAGGTCCTTGACTTCGTTCGAACAGGTGATCTAACCTCGCACATGTGTTCGATCGAACGTCTGATCGATCCGCTGGCCCGATCGCCGTACGGCGAAGTGTCGGCGGTCCCGACTAGACATCGCATCGCACGCACGACCCCCGCCGATCACCGGATCGACACTTCCCCCTGGAGGTCCCCATGAGCACGATCGCCCTTGCCCCGCAGGTCTCCTACGACGCGCGCCGTCCGGCGCCGGTCCGCCTCACTCGTCGCGGCCGGGTGGCCGTCATGGTGCTCGGGCTGCTGCTCGCGCTGGGCGCCGCCGTCTGGCTCGCTGCCGGATCCGTCGCCTCCGACGAGGCCGGCGTGGTGCAGGTCGAGGTCGTGACCGTCGACCACGGGGAGACGCTGTGGGACATCGCGGCCGACGCCGCCGCGGGTGGCGACGTGCTGACCATGATGGATCGCATCCGCGACCTCAACACCTTCGAGGGCAACCTGCTCCAGGCGGGTCAAGAGCTGCGCGTTCCGCTCGACTGAGCGCGCGCACGGACTACTCGCCGACCTCGACCCCCGGCGAGTGGTGGGGAAGACGAGGGCGGGACCGCGACGGTCCCGCCCTCGACGCATTCGGGCGACCTCACTCCTTGCGGGGGAGGAGTGCCAGGCCGAGCCCGGCGACGGCCCACGTGCACAGCACGAGGACTGGCGCCAGGGCGCCGGCGCCGTCGAAGTACGACGTGCTGCGCAGCGCGCTCCCCACGGCGCCCGGCGGGAAGAGCTGCCCCAGCGAGCCGAGAGGGATCAGGTGGGGACTCGTGGCGACACCCGACAGTGGGTTGCCGATGAGCATGACCGCGAGCGCCACCACGCCGATGCCCGCCGGGCCGATGAGGTGGCGCAGGCCGATGATCGGCAGTGCGACTGCAAGCACGCCGAGTGCGATGACGCCGGCGTTGGCGGCGTAGGACCCCGCGACGGCGTCGAGGCCGAACTGCAGCAGTGCGGCGAGGCCGAGTGCGCCGAGCGCTGCGGCGAGGGCGGCGGCGAGGAGTCGGTCACGGATGCGGGGCAGCGCCAGGGACGTGACGGCGCCGATGAGGATGCCGCCGATGGCGAGGGGGAGTGCGCCCGCGGCGAAGACGCTGCCGCGGGGGTCGCCATCGGCCGTCGGTACGACGTCGGTGACGGTGGGAGCCGACCCGGTGGCGCCGGCCACCTGGGTGCCGACCTGGGTCACGAACTGCGCAGGCGCCGCTCCGGCCCCCGTGGCGGTCAGCACCTCGGTGCTCCCGGCCCCGACGACGAGGGCGCCGTACGCCGACCGGTCCTCGATGGCCGCGACCGCGGCAGCGCGGTCGGCCACGGTGGTGACGTCGATCGCGTCCTCGCCGAGCGTTGCGGCGAGTCGCTGCTCGATGCCGGCGGTGGCGTCGGGTGGGCCCGCAACGGCGAGGGGGAAGTCGCGGGGCTCGTACTCGCTGGCGGGCCACGCGAAGGCGGCGAGGAGCACGGTGAGCAGGGCGGCGAGGCCGACGGCGGCTCCGATCACGGATCGCCAGGGTGTGGCCGCGGACGTCGCGGCGGCGGGTGCGGCGTGGCTCGGCGAGGTCGGGCTGGTCATGGCGAGACTCCAAACAGAATGAACATTCGGTTTTGACAAGGATGGAGACGCCGGCCGCTCCTGTCAAGAACGGGCGTTCGTTTTCTGTGGCAGGATGGCGGTATGCCGAAGGTGACCGAGGAGCACCGCGCTGCGCGGCGCGAGCAGATCGTCCGCGCGATGCTGCGGTGCGTTGCCCAGGACGGGTTCCACCGCACGACGATGGCCGCCGTGATCCGGGAGTCGGGGCTGTCCGCGGGAGCGGTGTACCTCTACTTCCGCAACAAGCAGGACCTGATCCGGGCCATCGCCGAGACCGCGATCGCCGATGTCGCGGTGGTGGTCGAGGAGGCCGCGGAGGCGGAGGAACTGCCGGACCCCGAGCGCGTCGTGCTCGACCTGACCCAACGCATCGTCGATCTGGGCGAGGCGCACGGGGTGGAGCTCCATCGGGTGGCACTCCAGACGTGGGCCGAGGCCGTGCGTGACCCCGAGGTCCTCGAGATCGCCCGCGGCGAGGCCGGACGCATCGCGGCCGCCTGGGTGACCTACGCCCGGCGCGCGATCGAGGCCGGCTTCCTGCCTGCCGACGCCGAGCCCACGCGTGTCGCCCGTGCCCTGATGGGCCTGCTGCCGGGGTTCATGCTGCAGCGGCTGGTGTTCCCGGACGTCACGCCCGCGGCGTACGCCGCCGGGTTGGGCGACCTGCTGCGCCACTGACGGCGGAGGGTTGTCGGCCTTTCGCCCACCTTGTCCGGCGTTGCAGTGCCCGACAAGGTGGGCGATCCCCGGCCGACCGGGGATCGCGTCCCCGCCTCAGCGCTTGGCCCGCTTGCCGCCCTTCGGTGCACCGGGGGAGCGACGAGGGGTCGGTTCGGGGAAAAGGCCGATGGCCTGGAGCAGGCGGGTGAGCAGCAGGAAGGCGAGGAACAGGCAGGCGACCGCGCCGATGCCGGCCACGGCGAGGAGGCCCCAGGCGGCGCCGTTGCCGTCGCGACGGGCCTCGGCGCCGAAGTCGATCGCGATGTAGACCAGGTATCCCCAAGCCAGCAGGCAGGCGGTGATGCCGGCGGCGAGACCCAGCAGTCGGGGCAGCACGCGGCCCCGCTGCTCGGTGGGTCCCATGCGCTTGCCGCTGCTCACGGGCGTCATTGTCGCGCATTGCTTCAACAATGGTGACCGGGCCCGCCGACGAGGGCGACACACCGATGTCCGGAAGCGATTTTCGGGGGCCTGTTTCCGCGGTGACCTGCGAAAACGCTGTGCCCGTGGCGGGAGGTCGAAACCAACTCTCCGGTTCGCTTGCGAGCGCCTTGGGTGGCGGCGTACGGTTGCCACTACATCTAGTACTTACACGGATGTAGTTCTCCACATCTAGTTCCACAACTCAGGCGTGGCGATCCACATCGCGAGGCTGGATGTCCACCGCGACAGCAGACTTTTCCACAGGCCACGACGCAGCGAAGGAGGCTCGGGATGCACTGTCCGTTCTGCCGGCACACCGACACCCGGGTGCTCGACTCCCGCGTGGCCGACGACGGTGCGGGCATCCGCCGCCGGCGAGTCTGCCAGTCGTGCGAGAAGCGCTTCACCACCGTCGAGGCGATGCAGCTGACGGTGCTGAAGAAGTCCGGAGCCAGCGAGCCCTTCCGGCGCGACAAGGCGGTCTCCGGTGCCCGCAAGGCCTGCAAGGGACGCCCGGTCACCGAGGACCAGCTGGCCTGCCTGGGCCAGGAGGTCGAGGACAGCCTGCGGCAGGCGGGTTCGCCCGAGATCGCCGCCCACGAGGTCGGCCTGGCGATCCTGGCGCCGCTGCGCAAGCTCGACGAGGTCGCCTACCTGCGCTTCGCGAGCGTCTACCGCGGGTTCGACTCCGTGGAGGACTTCGCCGACGAGATCGCGATGTTGAAGGCCGAGCGGGGGATCCCTGATTCCCCGGCGGTCCTGGACCGGTCGCAGGTGACGGCCGACAGCACAGCCAACACGGGCTGACACAGACCGCCCGGCAGGTAGTGGGGAAGCTGCCTGCCGGGCTTCCAACCCGCGCGACGCACCGGCAGTGTCGGTGCCTCGCGGGACACTTCCGACACAGCACCACCCACCGCAGCACCAGCACCAACAGTTCGCTCGAGAGCAGCAGGGGACAAGGAGAGTCATGACAGAGACGGTTGACCCGCAGGCAGCCACCACGGCCGGCACGGGACTGGAGATCGAGCGGGTCTTCAGCACCGAGGGGGTGCACCCCTACGACGAGGTCACCTGGGAGCGCCGTGACGTCGTCCAGAAGAACTGGAAGACCGACGAGACCGTCTTCGAGCAGCTCGGCGTGGAGTTCCCCGAGACCTGGTCGCTCAACGCCTCCACGATCGTGACGACGAAGTACTTCCGCGGCGCCGTGGGCACCCCGGCGCGCGAGACGAGCCTCAAGCAGCTCATCGACCGCGTCGTGCACACCTACGTCAAGGCCGGACTCGAGCACGGCTACTTCGCGACCACCGCCGACGCGGAGGTCTTCGAGCACGAGATGACCTGGCTGCTGCTGCACCAGTACTTCTCCTTCAACTCCCCGGTCTGGTTCAACGTCGGCACGAAGTCCCCGCAGCAGGTGTCGGCCTGCTTCATCCTCTCCGTCGACGACTCCATGGACTCGATCCTGAACTGGTACAAGGAGGAGGGATTCATCTTCAAGGGCGGCTCCGGCGCCGGCCTGAACCTCTCCCGCATCCGCTCCTCCAAGGAGCTGCTCTCCTCCGGCGGCACCGCATCGGGGCCCGTCTCGTTCATGCGCGGCGCGGACGCCTCGGCCGGCACCATCAAGTCCGGCGGTGCGACGCGCCGTGCGGCCAAGATGGTCGTGCTCGACGTGGACCACCCCGACATCGAGGAGTTCGTCGAGACCAAGGCGCGTGAGGAGCACAAGATCCGTGCGCTGCGCGACGCCGGGTTCGACATGGACCTCGGTGGCCATGACATCACCTCGGTGCAGTACCAGAACGCCAACAACTCGGTGCGCGTGAGCGACGAGTTCATGCGCGCGGTCGAGGAGGGCACTGAGTTCGGCCTCAAGGCCCGCGGCACCGGCGAGGTCATCGAGCACGTCGACGCCCGTGAGCTGTTCAAGAAGATCAGCGAGGCGGCCTGGTCCTGCGCCGACCCGGGCGTCCAGTACGACGACACCATCAACGACTGGCACACCAACCCCGAGACCGGCCGGATCACCGCGTCCAACCCGTGCTCGGAGTACATGTCGCTGGACAACTCCTCGTGCAACCTGGCGAGCCTGAACCTGCTGAAGTTCCTCAAGGACGACGACACCTTCGACTCCGAGACCTTCACCAAGGCCGTCGAGCTGATCATCACCGCGATGGACATCTCGATCTGCTTCGCGGACTTCCCGACCGACCCGATCGGCGACACCACCCGCGACTACCGCCAGCTCGGCATCGGCTACGCCAACCTCGGCGCGATGCTGATGGCGATGGGCCTGGGCTACGACTCCGAGGGTGGCCGTGCGATGGCCGCCTCCATCACCAGCCTGATGACCGGCACGTCCTACCGCCGCTCGGCCGAGCTCGCCGGCATCGTCGGCCCGTACGCCGGTTACGCCCGCAACGCTGAGCCGCACCAGCGGGTGATGCGCAAGCACCAGGCCGCCAACGACGCCCTGCGCCCGATCCACGCCGTCGACGGCGACGTCCGCGAGGCCGCGGCCAGCGAGTGGCAGCGTGTGGTCGACCTGGGCAAGGAGAACGGCTTCCGCAACGCGCAGGCCTCCGTGCTCGCGCCGACCGGGACGATCGGCTTCATGATGGACTGCGACACCACCGGCATCGAGCCGGACTTCTCGCTGGTCAAGTTCAAGAAGCTGGTCGGTGGCGGCTCGATGCAGATCGTCAACCAGACGGTGCCGCGCGCTCTGAAGAACCTCGGCTACCAGGCCGAGCAGAGCGAGGCGATCGTGGACTACATCGCCGAGCACGGCCACGTGATCGACGCCCCGGGCCTCAAGCCCGAGCACTACGAGGTCTTCGACTGCGCGATGGGTGCCCGGGCGCTGAAGCCGATGGGTCACGTCAAGATGATGGCGGCCTGCCAGCCGTTCCTCTCCGGTGCGATCTCCAAGACCGTCAACCTCCCCGAGGAGGCCTCGGTCGAGGACATCGAGGACATCTACCTGCAGAGCTGGAAGCTCGGTCTCAAGGCGACCGCGATTTACCGCGACAACTGCAAGGTGGGCCAGCCGCTGGCTGACGCCAAGGCGAAGAAGAAGGACGTCGAGGAGTCCTCCGACAAGGAGGTCGAGGTCGTCGAGAAGGTCGTCTACGCGCCGACCCGCAAGCGGCTGCCGAAGTCGCGCCAGGCGCTCACGACCAGCTTCACCGTCGGTGGTGCCGAGGGCTACATGATCTCCGGTGCCCACGAGGACGGCGACCTGGGCGAGCTGTTCCTGAAGCTCGGCAAGCAGGGCTCGACCCTGGCCGGGGTGATGGACGCGTTCTCGATCGCGGTCAGCATCGGCCTGCAGTACGGCGTCCCGCTGGAGACCTACGTCTCGAAGTTCACCAACCTGCGCTTCGAGCCGGCCGGTCTCACCGACGACCCGGACGTGCGGATGAGCCAGTCGCTGATGGACTACGTGTTCCGTCGGCTCGCGCTGGACTACCTGTCCTTCGACAAGCGTTCCGCGCTGGGCATCTACTCCGCCGAGGAGCGCCAGCGTCACCTCGAGACCGGCTCGTACGAGCCGCTGGAGGAGACCGGCACCGCCGAGGAGATCGTCGACGGTCCGCCGACCGAGCCGAAGGCCAAGCGTGCCCCGGCCGAGGACGCGACGGAGGCCACCGAGGCCGTCGAGACGCCGCAGGACACCCCGTCCACGGCCAAGACCTCGGCCGAGCTCCTGGAGGAGCTGACCGGCGGCGCGGTCGACAGCCCGCTGTGCATGACGTGTGGCACCAAGATGCGGCCCGCGGGCAGCTGCCACGTCTGCGAGGGCTGCGGCAGCACCTCCGGCTGCAGCTGAGGCATCACGCCACTGTGCGGTGGATCGGAGTCACCAGGTGACTCCGATCCACCGCACTGGTGGTTTTCGAGGCGGCGTACGCCGCGGCGCGGGTGAGCGGGTCGGCTCAGCTGCAGTTGTCGCAGACGCCGGTCGCCGGGAGCGCCATGAAGCAGCTGGGGCAGACCGCCGGCGTGGGCTCCGGTCGCGCTGACCGCTTCGGCTCGGCCTTGGGCTTGCGCGCGGGACGCTCCTGGCTGCCCGCGGTGCGTGTCGCGCGGGATCGTGCGGAGCTCACCGTGGGCGTGGGCTCAGGAGCGAGCTCCTCGGGCGGCTCCCATCCGGGCGGCGCCGGATCGGCGATGTCGAAGCCCGCCAGGACCTCCCGCGCCGCATCGGTGGGCTGGTGCTTGGGACGGGTCACGATGTCGAAGCGCGACGCGGCGCCGTCGAGGAAGGTCGGGGCGTCGGGTGCCATGCGGCCGGGCAGCTGCCGGTGGCGCCAGCGGCGCGGGGTGGTGCCCTTCTGGACGATCGCGACCAGGTCAGGTCGCCGCCACACGACGAGTGCCCAGTCCTCGCGCGGCGTGACCGCCCACACGGCGGTGGGCTCGTCGCCGGCGTGGGCGGCTGCGGTGAGCGCGATGCGCTCGGGGTTGGAGAACCGTCCCGTCACGTGCAGGGCGCCGGGCAGCGGCTGCGTGACGACGTACTCCTCGGATTGCAGGTGCTCGATGGTCGCGGTGAGGTGGTCGTCAGTCCCGGTCACGGGACCATTCTGCTCCGAGCGCGTCCTCCGCGATCTGGCGGGTCGAGGGCTCCTTGGGCGACGGCAGCTCGCCGCTGCCGTAGGCGCGCTCGGCGCGGAACCGGACGACGAGGCGCTGCTCGTCGACCATCGCCCGGCGGTAGGCGTCCCAGTCGTCGTGGTCGCCCCCGATCGCGCGGTAGACGGCGACCAGCTCGTCGACGACCGCATCGTCGGGCTCGGCCGCCACCTCGGACAGCTCGGCCTCACCCTCCATCACGGCGTAGCTGAAGAACGTCTCGCCGTTGACGTGGAGCGCGGCCCAGGGGTCGCGCTCGAGGTTGTGGGCCTTGGCGCGGTTGGCGGTCGTCGAGATGCGGGTGACGCCGTCGTCGTCGGTGTGGTGCAGGACGTTGGACAGCTGGGGCCGGCCGTCCCGCTTGATCGTGGTCAGGACGGACTGGTTCGTCGCACGAGCGGCCGCGAGGGCTTCGGTGAGTTCCATGGACCCACACTAGGTCGCCGTCCAGCACCGGTGGGGTCGTCGGACTAGACCAGTTGCCGGCGTACGTGCTCGATCAGCACCGGACGGGCCGCGCGGCCCTCGGGGACCGGCAGCAGCGGGTGGACGTGGAGTGCGTCCGGCTCCTCGTGGTAGGTGACGGGACCGTGCTCTGCGATCGCGGCGCGCAGCAGTCGGGCGTCGGGGAGCGAGATGTCGCGGGTGCCGATCCAGACGTCGACCGGCGGGAGCGCCTCGAAGGTGCCCCGGAGTGGCGAGATCGTCGGGTCGGTCAGCGAAGTGCCGTCGGCCCACACCTCGGCGACGTGGTGCAACGCGGCCCGCGCCAGCCACGGGTCGTGCGGCTCCAATGCGTCGATCTCGGGGTTGGACATCGTGAGGTCGAGCCACGGTGCCATCACCGTCACGCCGCGCAGGCCCGTGACGCGGCCGCGGGCGCGTTGGGCGCCGACGAGCGCGAGGTTGCCGCCGGCGGAGTCGCCGATGAGGTACGACGCCCGGCCGGCACGATCGGCCTCGGCGAGGAGGTCGGCCACCAGGTCGTGTGCCTCCGCGGCGTGGTGGTCGGGCGCGAGGCCGTAGATCGGCACCCGGACGACAGCGTCCAGCTCCCGTGCCAGGTCGGCGACCAGTTGCCAGTGCTGCGTGACGATCTCGGCGTAGAACGCCCCGCCGTGCAGGTAGACCACCACCGGCGCAGCCGGATCGTCGACCACCTCGGGCCGGGCGACGTCGTACACGGTGACGTCGTGCCCGCCGGGTGCCCTCCGCTCGGTGACGGCAAGGCCGCGCACCGCTCGCGGCGGGGGCGTCGTCGGCCCCTTGGGCTGCGCCAACAGCGCCGGGCCGCCGTCCGGCGCCGCGTACTTCCGCTTGCGGGTGAGGCGCATGTACGCCCCCACGACCTTCATCTGCCAGGACACGGCGCCATCCTCACAGACGGATCGCGGTGTACGGCGATCGTTACTCAGTCGTCCGAGATCAGCTGGCTCGGGTCGTCGGGCACGTCGACGGCGTTCGCCTCGAGGAGATCGAGCGCGATGACGTCCAGCGCGCGCTGGCTCGTCGAGGCCAGGACCACCGGCGGCGCCACCCCGTGCTGCTCCGCCTGAAGCCACCGTTCGGCGACGACGCACCACCGGTCGCCGGGCTTGAGTCCGGGGAAGTGCCACTCCGGGCGCGCGGTGGAGAGGTCGTTGCCGACCGCCTTCTGGTGCGCCAGGAACTCCTCGGTCACGACCGCACAGACCGCGTGGCGACCCACGTCATCCGGGCCGCACTCACACATCCCGTTGCGGTAGTAGCCGGTCATCGGATCGGTGCTGCACGGCTCCAACGGCTCGCCGAGGACATTGAGCTCCGCCATGCCCCCGAGTTTTCCACGCCACGGCAACCGCGTCATCAGGCACCATGTCCCTCGCCACCGAACCCGAGGAGAGCGCGATGACCGAGGCCGTCCGATTCGACAGCGTCCGCGGGCCCCAGCTCGCCGGCGCGCTCGACGAGCCCGAGGGCGAGGCCCGCGGCTGGGGGCTCTTCGTCCACGGCTTCACCCTCGGCAAGGACTCGCCCGCCGCCTTCCGCATCGCTCGGGGCCTCGCTGCCGAGGGCATCGGCATGCTCCGCTACGACAACCTCGGGCTCGGCGACTCCGACGGCGACTGGGGCGACGGTTCGTTCACCGTCAAGGTCGAGGACACCATCCGTGCCGCCGAGTGCTTGGCCGACCGCGGCACCCCGCCGTCGCTGGTCGTCGGCCACTCCTGGGGCGGCGCCGCCGCCATCGTGGCCGCGCAGCGCATCCCCAGCGTCAAGGCCGTCGTCACCATCGGCGCCCCGTCCGAACCCGCCGAGGTCGAACGCCACTACGACGCCGTCATCGACCGCGCTCTCGCCGACGGCAGCGCAGAGTGGCTCGTCGGTGGCCGCGCGCTGACCCTCAAGCGCGACTTCGTCGAGGACGTACGCCGTGCCGAGCTCATCGGCCAGGTGCGCCTGCTCGGGCGGCCCCTCCTGGTCATGCACTCGCCGACCGACGAGACGGTCGACATCCACAACGCCAGCGACATCTTCATGGCCGCCGAGCACCCCCGCAGCTTCGTGTCGCTCGAGGGCTCGGACCACTTCCTCACCGTCGACGGGCAGGCCGAGCGCGCCGCGCGGATCATCAGCGCGTGGGTCGACCAGTACCTGGGGGCGGTCAGCCCTTGAGGGCCGTGGCGAGGTCGGCCACCTGGTCCAGCGGCGCGTCGTACCCGGGGAAGTAGCAGCACACCCGCTCGGCCACGTCGCCGAAGCGCCGCCGGATCTCGGCCGCGCACTCCTCGGGTGTGCCGCGCACCCCGATGGTGGTGACCATCTCGTCGGTCACCAGCTCCATCATCGCCGCGACCTCGCCCTGCTTGGAGAGCGCGTTGAGCTCGGGTTGCAGGTCCTCCCAGCCCTCCACCTCCAGCACCGGTCGGTAGGCCGGCGTCGAGCCGTAGAACACCAACAGCCCACGTACGCCGGCCGTCGCGGCTGCGAGCTCGGCCTCGGTGCGGCCCATCGCCACGATCGCCTGCGGGTGGAGCGCGAACTCGTCCCGCCCGGCGCGGTCCATGCCCTCCTGCACCGCGGGCAGCGTCCGCTCACGGAAGTGGCGGTGGGAGTGGAACGGCATGACGAGCAGTCCGTCGGCAACCTCGGCGGCGGTGCGGGTCATGAGCGGGCCGAGTGCTCCCAACAGCACCGGGGGAGCGCCGTATGGGTTGGGCCCGGGCACGAACGTCGGCGGCATGAGCGTGTGCTGGGTCCACTCGCCACGGAAGTCGAGACGGGTGCCGTCCTGCCAGGACGCGAGGACGGCCTTGGTCGCGCGCACGATCTCGCGCATCCGTGCGGCCGGCGGTGACCACGTGGCGCCGTACCGCTTCTCGATGTGCGGCCGGATCTGCGAGCCGAGCCCGAGGCGGAACCGGCCGCCGCTCATCACCTGCAGGTCCCAGGCCGCGTGCGCGAGGTGCACCGGGCTGCGTGGCATCGCGATCGCCACGTTGGTCATCAGGTCGGCCTCGACCCGGCCCGCCGCGGCCGCCAGCGGGAGGAAGACGTCGTGCGGACCCTCGAAGGTGAACAGTCCGTCAGCGCCGGCGGCGACGAGCGCAGCGGCTCGCTCGGCGACCCGGTCGGGCGGGGCATCGAGTTGCAGGTCCAGCAGCATGCCGCTCATCCAACCGCATCCGCACCTGGGCGGCGGTGCACCTCACCAGATCTGCGCGGCGTACTCGGGGTGGTCGATGAAGGGGTTCCGGTTGCCCTGCCAGTCCTCGAAGATCACCTCGTTGCGCCGCTCCTCCGCGGCCGAGACGGGGTCCTGGGCATGCCAGTCGAGGAGGACCGAGAGCCGCCCGTGGCGTGGCGCCGAGCCGTTGCCGACCGCGTCGTTGAGCTCGAGGTCCGGGTGTCCGTCGTCGCCCTCGTAGCGCACCGCCATGTAGAAGATCATCCGCGCAACGTCACCCTTGACGACGTCGGGAGGCTCGAAGGAGTCGCCGTCCACGCCGCAGGCGCCGCACTGGTGGACGCCGGACCCGCCGTTGTCGAAGTCGAGGTTGCTGCGCGCACCGTTGACGGTGACGTCGGTCGGCCGCAGGTGGTGCAGGTCCGTGCCCGGTCCCTGGCTGGTGCCGAAGTCGCCGTGGCTCTTGGCCCAGACGTGCTCGCGGTTCCAGTCGTCGACGTTGCCGCCGTTGTCGTACTTCGAGATCGAGCGCCGCGAGTAGAGCTCCACCACGTTGCTGCTGTTGCCCGGGTCCTCGTCGGTCTCGCGCAACGCGGCCCACACCGTGCTGTAGGAGACCTCCGTGTGGTCGTCGATGATGTCGTGCAGGGCGCCCTTGAGTGCCGTGCCGCTCAGGCCCGCCGCGCTGTCGTAGTACCCCGCGGGGCCACCGTCGCCCGGGTCACCGGGGTCACCCGGGTCGCTGCCGCCGTCACCCATCGCGAAGGCCGAGGGCGACTTCAGCCCCGGGTGCGGGGAGAAGTACGGCGTCAGGGTGCCGGTCACCTCGACCTGCTCGCCCAGGAGCCCCGGGTTGCTCTGCAGGCCCCAGTCGGCGCGGAAGCCACTGCTCACCTGCACGTAGAGCATGTCGTCGGTGTCGGTCTCGTCCGCGGTGTCGGCCAGCGCGAGCGCGTAGTCGTTGGGGAACCCCGACGTCACCACCGACGACTGTGAGGTGGGCTGGCCGACGACGTAGCCGGTGACGGTGGCCGTCGATCCACCCTGGTCGGCGATCGCGGCCGAGACCGACAACGTGGCGGCGCTGGCCGGTGCGACGAGGGCGGTCGTCAGGCTGGTGGTGAACAGGGCACTGAGGAGCGTGACGAGGAGCAGCACACGCGGCCTGCGCCTCCCGAGAGAGCGGTGCATGCGCACGATCCTCGCGGTGGACGTGACCGATGGCAAGGACCCCCGGGTGAACGTTCGCCCAGCCCCGGGTGACCGCCGCGCTCAGCGCGTACGACGTCCCAGCGCCAGCGCGCCGACGGCCAGGCAGACCCCCGCGAGCGTGAGGGCCGCGCCGCGGAACGCCGCCCCGTCGCCGCCGTACGCCGCCACGAGCGCGACGCTGAGCGCGGAACCGACCGAGAACCCGAGGTAGCGCAGCAGCTGGTTGAAGGCCATCGCGCTGCCGGTCTCCTCGTGCGGGACGTGGGGCACGATCAGCATCGCCATCGAGGAGAACGAGAAGCCGCTGCCCAGGCCGCCGAGCGCCATCGCGAGGAGCACCTGCCAGAGCGTGTCGTGTGCGAGGCCCAGGGAGAGCAGGGAGGAGGCGAACACCGCAGCGCCGATGGGCAGCAGCAGCCGGGGTCCGTGGCGGTGGGAGACCCACAGCGCCACCCGGCTGCCGCCGACGCTGACGAGCGCGTAGGGGACCAGGACCAGTCCGGCGGCGGCGACGCCGCGGTCGAGGCCGAAGCCGGCGGTCCCGTCGGCCCGCACCACGAGCACCGCGAACGTCAGCAGCGCGTACATCCCCACGCCGATGCCGAAGGCGACCGTGTTGGGGCCGACCACGCCCGGCCGCGCCGCGAGCGCGAGGTCGACCAGCGGGCGTCGTCCGTGTGCGAGGCGGCGACGGGTCCACGCGATCCAGGCGCCGACCAGCAGCGTGCCCGCGACGCCGAGCCCCAGCACCCGGGCGGAGGACCAGCCCCACGCGCCGCCCTGGCTGATCGCCAGCAGCACGGACACCGATCCGCCCGAGAGCAGCACGACGCCGACCAGGTCGACGGGCTGCGGCTCACCCTCGGTCGAGCCGGGCAGGAACCGCGCTGCCAGCAGCAGCGTCGCGCCCAGCAGCGAGGTGCCGAACCAGTATGCGCCGGTCACGCCCACCAGTTCGGCCACGAGCCCCGTCACCGGGTAGCCGAGCCCCGCCCCGGCGACGGTGGTCACCGACAGCAGCCCGAGGCGTGAGGCGAGCAGCCGCCCCTCCCAGAGGTCACGCGCCACCGCGAGCACCAGCGGCACGAGCCCCAGGCCGACGCCCTGCAGCGCGCGGCCGGCGATCAGCGCACCGAGGCCGAGGGGGAGTGCCGCCATGACCGTGCCGGCCAGCACCGTCGCCAGCGCGCCGAGGACCACGGGGCGGCGCAGGCGCCCGCTGCCCCAACGCCCCAGCACCGGCGTCACCACGGCGCCGCCGACGAGGGTCGCGGTCAGCACCCACTGTGCGGCACTCAGCGAGACGTCGTACGCCGCCGCGATGCTGGGCACCAGCGGTGCGCCGAGGCTGCTCACGACCGCCGCGACGGTCGTGATGGTGGCCAGGGTCGCGAACCGCCAGCGGTCCAGGGCGGTCGAGGTCAGCCCGCTCACCTCCGTGCGACTCCAGCGATCGGGACGCGTCCGCGTCCGGGTCGCCGTCCGGAACGGTCGGGACCACCGGTGATGTTCCCACGCGGCCGGGACGGTGGAGGAATCCACGATTCGATATCGGGGAATCCGGGATATCGCCCGGGATATCGAATCCGGTCCGGAGAATGTTCACCGAGATAGTCGCGCGCAATTGCTGCAGACTGGGTTGTTCACGTCGTAGATTCTGCTGCCATGAGTGACAACGCACCGCCGCCGCCGAGCGGCCCGCCGAATCCGCCTCCGCCCTCCGGTCCCAACCCGCCCGGGGGCGCGCCTCCGCCGTCCCAGCCGCCCATGGGGGGCGCGCCGTCCTACAGCGTGGGCGATGCGTTCAACTACGGGTGGACCAAGTTCCAGGCCAACATCGGCACGATCATCATCGGCGTGCTGGCCATCTTCGGCATTTTCCTGGTGCTCTCCATCATCGGATTCGTGATCACCGCCGCCGGTGCGGAGAGTTCGATCGGCGAGTACAACCCGAACACCGGTGAGTTCGAGACCTCGGGGGGAGGATTCGGATTCCTCGCCTCGATGCTGATCTCGACGCTGCTGTTCTTCGTCGGATTCCTGCTGACCTTCGTGATCTACGTCGGCATCATCCGGGCGTCGCTGGACATCACCTACGGTCGGCCGGTCGCCGTCGGGACGATCTTCCGCTTCGACAACCTGGCGCAACTGCTCCTGGCAGCGCTCCTGGTGGGCATCATGGTCTCCGTCGGCAGCCTGCTGTGCTACATCCCCGGGCTGATCGTGGCGTTCTTCACCCAGTACACCGCCCACTTCATGGTGGACAAGCAGATGAACGCCCTGGACGGCATCAAGGCGAGCTTCGGTTTCGTCAACAAGAACCTGGGCACGCTGATCGGCTTCTACATCGCCTCGGTCATCGCGATGTTCATCGGCTCGCTGGTGTGCGGCATCGGCCTGCTGCTGGCGATGCCGGTCGTGATCATCGCGTCCGCCTACACCTACCGCACGCTGCAGGGCGAGCAGGTCGCCGCCTGAGGTGAGCAACCCCGTTCCGGGCTGGTACCCCGATCCCACCGGCGACTTCCGGGAGCGCTGGTGGGACGGGGCCGCCTGGTCCACGACGGTGCGGACCGGTCACCACCAGACCGAGGCCGGCTTCGAGGACGTGCCGGTCCCCGCCAACGAGTCCGAGTTGTGGCGGGGTGGGCGGCAGGTGCTCACCACCCACGCCGCCTACCTCCCCGACGGCCGTCAGGTCGTGACGGTGCCGTGGTGGGCCGTCGCCGACGTCACCGTGCGTGGCGGATGGGGTGCCACCGGAGCGGTGGTGCTGCGGATCAACTACCCCGGCTACACCGACCGCGCCGAGCGGCCCATCACCGGCTGCCCGGATCCGCATGCCCTCGCCGCCACCTGCTTCACGTGGAGCCGCCGGCACCGCCGCGCGGCCGGCTACTCCTGACCACGGGCGGCTGCGGGACTCACCGGCCCGGTCGGCTCACTTGGCCTCGCGCCGGGCGCGCGCCGCGATCTTGGCGCGCTCGTGCTGGTCGAGGTTCACCTTGCGGATCCGGATCGAGTCCGCGGTGATCTCCACGCACTCGTCGGAGCGGCAGAACTCCAGGCACTGCTCCAGCGACAGCTTCTTCGGCGGGATGAGCTTCTCGAAGCTGTCCGAGGTCGCGGACCGGATGTTGGTCTGCTGCTTCTCCTTGGTGATGTTGACGTCCATGTCCTCGGCGCGGGAGTTCTCGCCGACGACCATGCCCTCGTAGACCTCGGTCGTGGGGTCGACGAACAGCACGCCGCGCTCCTGCAGCGAGGTCATGGCGTACGCCGACGCGGAACCCGCGCGGTCGGCCACCAGCGAGCCGGAGTTGCGCGAGCGGATCTCGCCCGCCCAGTCGTCGTACCCCTCGGAGATGTGGTGGGCGATGCCCGTGCCGCGGGTCTCGGTGAGGAACTCGGTGCGGAACCCGATCAGGCCCCGGGCGGGGATGATGAACTCCATCCGGATCCAACCGGTGGTGCCGTGGTTGGTCATGCCCTCCATGCGGCCCTTGCGGGTGGCCAGCAGCTCGGTGATCGCGCCCAGGTGCTCCTCGGGGGCGTCGATGGTCAGGCGCTCGTAGGGCTCCTGCACCTTGCCGTCGACCTCGCGGGTGACCACCTGCGGCTTGCCGACGGTGAGCTCGAAGCCCTCGCGGCGCATCTGCTCGACGAGGATCGCCAGCGCCAGCTCGCCGCGGCCCTGCACCTCCCACGCGTCCGGCCGGTCCGTGGGCAGCACGCGCATCGACACGTTGCCGACCAGCTCCGCGTCCAGCCGGTCCTTGACCAGGCGCGCGGTGACCTTCGCCCCCTTGGCGCCCTTGCCGACCAGCGGCGAGGTGTTGGTGCCGATGGTCATCGAGATGGCGGGCTCGTCGATGTGGATCAGCGGCAGCGCGACCGGGTTCTCCGGGTCGGCCAGGGTCTCGCCGATGGTGATGTCCTCGATGCCGGCGACCGCGACGATGTCACCCGGCCCCGCCTCGGTGCCGGGCTGGCGCTCGAGGCCCTGGGTGATGAGGAGCTCGGTGATCTTGACGTTCTGCTTCGAACCGTCCCGGCGCATCCACGCCACCTGCTGGCCCTTGCGCAGGGTGCCCTGCACGATCCGCAGCAGCGCGAGCCGACCCAGGAACGGTGAAGCATCGAGGTTGGTGACGTGGGCCTGCAGGGGTGCGCCCTCGTCGTACGTCGGCGCGGGGACGGTCTCCAGGATGGTGCGGAAGAGCGGCTCGAGGTTGTCGCCGTCCGGGACGTCGCCGTCGGCGGGCTGCTCCAGCGAAGCGATGCCGGCCTTGGCCGAGGCGTAGATGATCGGGAAGTCCAGCGCGTCCTGGTCGTGACTCTCGTCGAGCAGGTCCATGAAGAGCTCGTAGGTCTCGTCCACCACGGCGGAGATCCGGGCGTCCCCGCGGTCGACCTTGTTGACCACCAGCACGACCGGGAGGTCGGCGTTGAGCGCCTTGCGCAGCACGAACCGGGTCTGGGGGAGCGGCCCCTCGGAGGCGTCGACGAGGAGCACGATGCCGTCGACCATCGACAGGCCGCGCTCGACCTCGCCGCCGAAGTCGGCGTGGCCGGGGGTGTCGATGATGTTGATGGTGACCTCGCCGCCCACGAGCTCCTGCGCCGAGGTGCCGGCATAGGAGACGGCGGTGTTCTTGGCGAGGATGGTGATGCCCTTCTCGCGCTCGAGGTCGCCGGAGTCCATGACGCGTTCGGCCACGCCCTCGGCCTGGTGGGCCGTGAACGCGCCGGACTGGTGGAGCATGGCGTCCACGAGCGTCGTCTTGCCGTGGTCGACGTGCGCCACGATGGCGACGTTGCGGAGGTCGGTGCGGGTGGTCTGTCCAGACATGCGGGAACGGCGTCGCTTTCAGTCGCGTGGATGGCCGGTTCCGGCCGCGTGGATCCTACCGACGCCGCAGGTCGAACAACGATTCGAGCAGCCGGTGGACCCTCGGTGGCAGGCGCTCAGCCGGCGAGCGAGCCGCCGAAGATCTGCCAGGCGAGGGCGCTCTTGGCCACCAGGCTGAGCACGAGGTAGGCCTTCTCGCCGAAGGCGTAGGAGCGCCACGGGCCGACCTGCCGGTACTGCAGCCACTGGTTGAGGCCGAAGCTCATGAAGAAGACGAACAGCGACACGACGATGCCGTAGACGAACCCGGGCACGGTGTCGGCGCCGACGGTGTTGACGACGATCGCGACCCACGGCGCGAGCCCGGCGAAGGTGCCGAACCAGAAGGGCAGCATCGTGGTGCGGTCGCGTCCGGGTGGGTTCATGAGCTCCTGGACCCAGCCGAGGAGGATCATCGCGACGTTCGCGCCGATGATCGCGACGATCGCTGCCACGTCGGTGATGCCGTTGTAGAAGGCGATCAGGACGATCATCACGGTCGCGCTGACCGAGTACTCGACCCAGCGGAAACGGTTGATCCCACGCTGCAGGCCGCGGTCGTAGCGGCGGCGCAACACCGTCCCGGTCAGGCCGTGGTCGACGGCGGCGAGCAGCAGGAACGCGGCGATCGCCCACCCGATGCGCACGTCGAACAGTGCCTCCGGTGCCGGCGGCTCGCTCCCGGGTGGGCCCTGCGGGAAGGTCGCGGTGACCGCGATGGCGAAGTCGGTCGCGAGGACCAGGACGACCACCGCCTGCAGCGCATGGAGGACGGTGAGGCCGAGGTTCCAGCGTCGGAGCGACGCGAGTGCGTCGCGGTCGACACCGGACGCCGTGACGGGGGAGGACATGGCCGGGACCTCTCGGTTCGTGGTTCGGAGCGACAGCCGCTCGTTGCTCCCCCAGCAGCAGGGGGGAGCACCGAGTGTAGGCAGCGGTCGGCGTACGTCGCCCTCCCTGCACCTGTTGGTCCGTAGGCTCGAGTCATGGTCACCCTCGCCCGCGCCGATCGCGTCGACCGCGACGGCCTGCTCGACTTCGTCCGTACCCGCCACCAGTTGACCCTGATCACCCACCGGCAGAGCGGCGGACTGCAGGTCTCGCCGGTCACCGGCGGCGTCGACGAGCAGGGGCGGATCGTGGTCTCGACCTACCCGGACCGGGCCAAGGCCGCCAACCTGCGCCGTGACCCGACCGTGACGGTGCTGGTCCACTCCGAGGACTGGGACGGCCCCTACGTCCAGGTCGACGGTCGCGCCGAGGTGCTGGACATGCCCGACCGAGAGGCCGAGGACGGCCTGGTCGACTACTTCCGCTGCATCTCCGGTGAGCACCCCGACTGGGACGAGTACCGCGACGCGATGCGCAAGCAGGGCAAGTCGCTGCTGCGCATCACCGTCGAGGACTGGGGTCCGGTCGCCCGCGGCGGCTTCCCGCCCGACCGCGCGCCGAGCTGAGCCGGCCTCAGCGTCGCGCCCGGTACCAGACCAGGGCGAGGAAGTAGGCCATCCCGCCGAGCCCGGCGAGCTGGAAGTACGGCGAGCCGTCCTGCCCACGGGCGATCTCGACCACGAACATCACCAGCGCCGCCATCACCACCGTCATGCCGCCGACCAGTGAGGCGTCGCGGTCGATCGCCGCGATGCGTTCGTCGCGGTGGTCCAGCAGGCCGCGAGTGGTCTCGCTGGTGCGTGCCATCAGCAGCAGGACCCCGGCGATGGCCGTCATCAGGAGCAGCCCACCGACGCCCCACCACGGCTCGCCGGCCAGGACGCCCGCGCCGAGGTAGACCAGGCCGATCCCGACGGCCACGCCGGGCACCACCCACTGCGAACGGGCGGGTGTCTCAGTCGTCGACATCGAAGACCTCTTCCACGGTCGTCTCGAAGAATCTCGCGATCTGCAGCGCCAACGGCAGCGAGGGCAGGTAGCGCGCGGTCTCGATCGAGTTCACGGTCTGCCGTGACACCCCCAGTGCCGATCCGAGTGCTGCCTGGGACAGGTCGCGCTCGGTGCGGAGGCGGCGTACGGCGTTCTTCACAATGTCAAGCGTGCTTGACATTGTGGGCGATGTCAAGTGACCTTGACACCCTGGGTCGGTGCCGCGGGTCGGGTTGGACCCAGCGGCGGAGTACGCGAAACTGCCGCCATGCAGACCATCGGACTCGTCGGCGGCATGAGCTGGGAATCCAGTGCGGCGTACTACGAGGCGCTCAACCGCGGCGTCGAGGAACGACTCGGCGGCCTGCACTCGGCCAAGACGGTGATGTCCTCGGTGGAGTTCGCCGAGGTCACCGCCATGCAGGAGACCGAGGACTGGGACGGCGTCGCCAAGGTCCTGGCCGAGGCGGCGACCGGCGTCGACCGTGCCGGCGCGGACTTCCTGATGCTGTGCACCACCACCTTCCACCGCGTCGCCGAGCAGGTGCAGGACGCGGTCGACATCCCGCTGCTGCACCTGGGCGACGTGGTCGCGCAGGCCTGCGTCTCCGCCGGGGTGGAGAAGGTCGCGCTGCTGGGCACGCAGTTCGCGATGTCGCGCACCTTCTTCACCGAGCGCATCGCCCGGCACGGCCTCGAGGTGATCGTGCCCGAGGAGCACCGCCACGCCGAGCTCGACCGGATCATCTACGAGGAGCTCGTCCACTACCAGGTGGTCGACGACTCCCGACGCAAGGTCGTCGCGCTCATCGAGGAGCTCTGGGACGCTGGGGCCGGTGGCGTCATCCTCGGCTGCTCCGAGCTGGAACTGCTGGTCAAGCAGGCCGACTCCGAGCTGCCGGTCTTCGGCTGCACCTCGCTGCACGTCGAGGCCGCCCTCGACCGCGCGCTCGGCTGAGGAGCGTTGTCACAAGCGATCTTGTAGCGACGGCGGGCGGGTCCGTCACGACAAGAACGCTTGTGGCGACGCCCCGCCCCGGCTCACTCCCGGTGCACCTTGTGCTGCGCGGCCTGCGCGCGGGGCTTGATGACGAGCTCGTCGATGTTGACGTGCGCGGGGCGGGTGGCCACCCAGGAGATCGCGTCGGCGACGTCCTCGGCGGTCAGCGGGTCCCGGACGCCGGCGTAGACGGCGTCGGCCTTCGCCTGGTCGCCGCCGAAGCGGACGAGGGAGAACTCCTCGGTGTGGACCATGCCCGGCGCGACCTCGCTGATGCGCACCGGCTGGTCGTAGAGCTCCAACCGCAGGGTCTCGGTCACGACCTGGGTGCCGTGCTTGGCGGCGGTGTAGCCCGCGCCGCCCTCGTAGGCGATGCGACCGGCCGTGGAGCCGACGTTGACGACGACGCCGTCGCCGCTGGCGATGAGCGCGGGCAGCAGCGCTCGGGTCACCTGCATCAGGCCGAGCACGTTGACCTCGTACATCTGGCGCCACTGCTCGCTGTCGGCCTCCGCGATCGGCGTCAGGCCGAAGGCGCCGCCGGCGTTGTTGACCAACACCCGCAGCTCGTCGCCGACCTCGGCGGCCAGCTCGGCCACCGAGTCCTCCGAGGTCACGTCGCAGGCCACCGCGCGGCCGTCGATCTCCGCGGCGAGCGCCTCGATCCGTTCGGTACGCCGTGCGGCGCAGATGACCTCGAACCCGGCCCCGGCGAGGGTACGGGCGGTGGCGGCGCCGATGCCGCTGCTGGCTCCGGTGACGACGGCGAGGGGGCGTTGGTTGCTCATGGGGCCAGTGTGCCGGGTCGGGGAATGTCTCGCCGAGCTCGGTGGTTGTGCCCGCTGACCACCCACAGGTGTGCAGGGAGAGGAGAGGCATGGCGGACCCGATTCGTCGCGTGGCGATGATCTCGCTGCACACCTCCCCGTTGGACCAGCCCGGGACCGGCGACGCCGGTGGCATGAACGTCTACGTCACCGAGGTCGCCCGGCGGCTCGCGGCCCGCGGCATCGAGGTCGACATCTTCACCCGCGCGACCAGTTCCGCGCTCGAGCCCGAGGTCGCGGTGTGCGACGGCGTCACCGTCAAGCACGTGCACGCGGGGCCGTTCGAGGGGATGACCAAGCACGAGCTGCCCGGACAGCTCTGCATCTTCGCCCGGGAGGTCCTGCGCGCCGAGGCGGCGCACCCCCTCGGTCACTACGACGCCCTGCACTCCCACTACTGGCTCTCGGGCCAGGTGGCGGTGCTGGCGCGCGACCGGTGGGGCGTGCCGCTGGTGCACTCGATGCACACCATGGCCAAGGTCAAGAACGACGCCCTCGCCGACGGCGACAGCCCCGAGCCGCTGGCGCGGGTCGTGGGGGAGGAGGAGGTCGTCGGTGCGGCCGACGTCCTCGTCGCCAACACCGACCTCGAGGCCAAGCAGCTGATCAACGCCTACGACGCCGACCCCGGCCGCGTCGAGGTGGTCTACCCCGGCGTCGACACCGACGTCTTCCGGCCGACCGACCGGGCGGCCGCGCGTGCTGCCCGTGACCTGCCGGCCGACGCCCACGTCGTGCTCTTCGCGGGCCGCATCCAGCCGCTCAAGGCTCCCGACGTGCTGCTCCGTGCGGTCGCGTCCCTGCTGGCGCGGCGACCCGAGCTCCGCTCCCGGCTGGTCGTGCCGATCGTGGGTGGTCCCTCGGGTTCCGGCCTGGCCGAACCCACCTCGCTGGTGCGCCTGGCCGAGGAGCTCGGCATCGCCGGCGTCGTCCGCTTCGTCCCGCCGGTGCCGCAGGACGAGCTCGCCGGGTGGTACGCCGCCGCCTCCGTGGTCGCGGTCCCCTCCTACAACGAGTCCTTCGGCCTCGTCGCGGCCGAGGCGCAGGCGTGCGGCGCGCCGGTCGTCGCCGCCGCCGTGGGCGGGCTGACCACCGTCGTCCGCGACGGCCACAGCGGCCTGCTCCTCGACGACCACGAGCCGGCGTCGTGGGGGCGCGCCCTGGAGCGCGTGATCACCGAGCCCGGCCTGCGCGACCGGCTCGCCGCCGGCGCGCTGGCGCAGTCCGAGCAGTTCTCCTGGGACGCCACCGCCGAGTCGACCCTGGCCGTCTACGAACGAGCACGCAGCATGATGGAGGAGACCGTGTGAGCGCAGCCGAGGACCACGCGACCCGCGTCGACGCCGTACGCCGCCACCTCGCGGCGGAGGAGATCGAGTTCGACGAGACCGAGGAGGGGGTCTTCTCCTTCTCGCTGCCGGGGGAGCGCAAGCTGCAGACCCCGGTGCGGATCGACGTCGGCTCCCACGCGCTGGGCGTGCACGCCTTCGTGTGCCGCCGGCCCGACGAGGAGTTCGAGCGCACCTACCGCTGGCTGCTGGAGCGCAACCTGCGGATGTATGCGGTCTCGTTCGCGCTCGACCGGCACGGCGACATCTACCTCGACGCGCGGCTGCCGCTCTCCGCGGTGACCCCGGAGGACCTCGACGGGATCCTGGGGGCGGTGCTGACCTACGCCGACGAGTCGTTCAACTCCATCCTCGAGCTCGGCTTCGAGTCCTCCATCCGCAAGGAGTGGCAGTGGCGCCGGGACCGGGGGGAGTCGACGAAGAACCTGGAGGCGTTCCGCGGCTGGCTGGAGCACGGCCCCGCGGGCGAGGAATAAGAAACGCTACCGTTTCGTTTCGTATCGGCGTAGCGTGGCGCCCGGCGGCGCCACCCCGCCGTACGGATCGAACGGAGTCGCATGTCCCCCACGGAGCACGAGGTCACCGGCCACCCACGCCGCTGGCTCATCCTCGGTGTCCTGGTCGTCAGCCTGATCGTGGCCGTCCTGGACAACACCGTCCTCAACGTCGCCCTCAAGACCCTCGCGGACCCGCAGGAGGGCCTCGGCGCCACCCAGAGCCAGCTGGCCTGGATGATCAACTCCTACACGCTGGTCTTCGCCGGCCTGCTCTTCGCCTTCGGTGTCATCGGCGACCGGGTCGGCCGCAAGCGGATGCTCCTGGGTGGGCTGGTCGTGTTCGGCATCGCCTCGCTGCTCTCGGCGTTCTCCCAGAGCCCGGAGCAGCTCATCGGCTACCGCGCACTCATGGGTGCCGGTGCCGCGGCGATGATGCCGGCGACGCAGGCGCTGGTGCGGGCGCTCTTCCCCGACGACGAGTTCCCGCGGGCGCTGGGCATCTACATGGGTGCCGTGGGCGTCGGCGGCGCCCTCGGGCCCATCGTGGGCGGCAGCCTGCTGGAGCACTTCTGGTGGGGCTCGGTCTTCCTGATCAACGTGCCGATCGTCATCTTCGGCATCGTCATGATCGCCACGCTGGCCCCCGAGTCGCGCGGCGTGACCAAGCGCCCCGACCTCGGCGGCATGGCGCTCTCGGTGCTCGCCCTGGTGACCTTCACCTACGGCATCATCGAGGCCGGTGACTCCGGCTCGTGGACCGGCATCGGGGTCTGGGGCACCATCGCGCTCGGCGTCGCCGGGCTGGTGGCGTTCGTGTGGTGGGAGCTGCGCACGCCGCACGCCTCGCTGGACGTGCGGCTGTTCCGCAACCCGCGCTTCGCGTCGGCGTCGGCGATCATCGCGCTCGTCTTCTTCGCGATGCTCGGCCTGTTCTTCTTCATGACCTTCTACATCCAGCTGGTGCGCGACCGTACGCCGTTCCAGGCGGGCCTGCTGTTCCTCGCCTTCGGGTCGGGCATGGTGATCTTCGCGCCGCTGTCCAACACGCTCGTGGAGCGGTTCGGCACCCGTCGGCTCGGGCTGGCGGCGCTGACGCTGATCGTGGGCGTCTTCCTGGCCTTCACCCGGTTCGACGAGACCACGCCGCTGTGGCTGCTGGCGGTGCTGTTCTTCGTGCAGTCGATGGGCATGGCCAACCTGATGCCGCCGGCGATGACGACGCTGATGTCGACCGTGCCGCGCCACCAGGCCGGGGTCGCCTCGGCGCTGGGCAACACGCTGCGCCAGGTCGGCGGCGCGCTCGGTGTGGCCGTGCTCGGCACCGTGATGGCGCAGTCCTACCAGGGGCGCATCGGCCCCACGCTGTCCCAGCTGCCCGACGAGGCCACCCTGTCGCTGTCGGCCACCTACGGCGCCGTCGAGCGTGGCGGGCTCCCCGCCGACCAGGCGGCCGAGCTGCTCGCCGCGGCCGACCGGGCCTTCGTCGGCGCGATGCACACCACCGCCTCGGTGTCGGCGGCCATCGCGGTGCTCGGCATGGTGATCGTCGCGCGGTACTTCCCGCGGCCCGAGCCGCGCCGTACCGCCGGTGACCGCGAGGAGGACCCCACCACCGCGCCCGCGGCGGTGGAGCAGTGAGCCAGGGGCGGCCGCGCAGCGAGTCGGCCAGTCGCGCGATCCTCGCCGCGACGCTGGACCTGATCGCCGAGCACGGCGCGACCGGGGCGGTGACAGTGGAGGCGGTCGCCGCCCGGTCGGGGGCGTCGAAGGCGACGATCTACCGCCGCTGGTCCTCGCGCGAGGAGCTCATCGCGGCGGCGGTCGAGAGCATCAAGTCCCCGCCGGTGCACGACCTGCCGCACGAGTCGCTGCGCGACGACCTGGTGCGGCTGGGGCGGGCCATCCGCACCGACGTGAGCAGCAAGGAACGCCGGGTGCTCAAGTGCATCATGGTCGAGTCCGACACCAACCCCGAGCTGCGCCAGCAGCAGGAGCGCCTCATGGCACGCCGCCGGGAGGCCACCATCGAGGTGTTCGCCCACTGGCAGCGGGAGGGCGTGCTCGCCGCGGACGTGGACCCGCAGCTGGCGGCGGCCATGCTGGTGAGCCCGATCCTCACGATCATGGTCTACGGGCACTACCCGTCGCTGCGTTCGGACCACCTGGTCGAGCAGGTCGTCGACCAGCTCGTCGCCGGCCTCACCGGCGCTGGTTGAGCCGTGCCGCCTGCAGCGTGAGGTGGTCCCGCTCGGCCTGGTTGTCGGCCCGCGCCGCAGCCGCTGCGTAGTGGGCCGCGGCCAGGTCGCGCTCACCCGCCCGCTCGTGGAGGTGGGCCGCCACCGCGTCCCACCGCGGCAGCCCGGGGTCGAGCTCCCGCAGCGCCGCGAGCCCGGCGCGCGGCCCGTCCACCTCGCCCACGGCCACGGCACGGTTGAGCCGCGCCACCGGACTGTCCGCGAGCCGCACCAGCTCGTCGTACCACTCCAGGACCTGCGGCCAGTCGGTCTCCGCGGCCGTGGGGGCGTCGTCGTGCAGCGCCGCGATCGCCGCCTGGACCTGGTACTCGCCGAGCCGGTCGCGCGCCAGGGCCGCCTGGAGCAGGTCCACGCCCTCGGCGATCGAGGCGTGGTGCCAGCGGGAGCGGTCCTGGTCGGCGAGCGCCACGACCGCACCGGACGGCGTACGCCGCGCCGGGCGACGGGCGTGGTGCAGCAGCATCAGCGCGAGCAGCCCGTCGACCTCCGGGTCGTCGGTGGCCGCCGCGAGCTGTCGGGTGAGCCGGATGGCCTCTTCGGCGAGGTCGACCGAGCCGGTGAACCCCTCGTTGAAGACCAGGTAGAGCACCCGCAGCACCGCGGTCACGTCGCCCGCGGTGTCGAACCGTGCGCCGCTGACGGTGCGCTTGGCCCGCGAGATCCGCTGGGCCATGGTCGGCTCGGGCACCAGGAAGGCCTGGGCGATCTGCGCGGTGGTCAGTCCACCCACTGCCCGCAGCGTCAGGGCGACGGCGGACCCCGGCGTGAGCGCCGGATGGCAGCAGCGGCTGAGCAGCAGCAGGGTGTCGTCGACCTGCTCGGTCGGTCCCGGTGGCGGCTCCTGGTGGTCGCGCCGTTCGCGCCGGCGACGTGACGCCTCCGAGCGCTGGGCGTCGACGAGCTTGCGGCCCGCCACGGTGACCAGCCACGCCAGCGGGTCCGAGGGCATCGCGTCGGGCCAGTGGCGGACCGCCTCGACCAGTGCGTCCTGGACCGCGTCCTCGGCCGCCGCGAAGTCGTTCCCGCGGCGGACGAGGACTCCCAGCACCTGCGGCGCCAGGTCGCGCAGCAGTTGGTCGTTCACTCCGAGACCGACGGGGGCGGGCCCATGAAGGGGCGCACCTCGATCCACTCCCGGATCGGTCGACCACCGGGGCCCGGGGCCGACGAGCCGTACGCCGCGATCTCGTGTGCCCGTTCCCGGGACTCGACGTCGACGATCCACCACCCGGCGATCAGGTCCTTGGTCTCCGCGAACGGGCCGTCGGTCACCGGCGGGCGGCCGTCGCCGTCGTAGCGCACGAAGGTGCCCTCGGGAGAGAGTCCCTGGGCGTCGACGAACTCGCCGCTCGCCTCGAGCTCCGCGTTGAGCCGATGCATGAAGGCGATGTGGGCCTCGACCTCGTCGGGCTGCCACTGGTCCATGGGTGGGATGTCCTCCGCCGCGATCGCGTGGTCGCTGCGGTAGTGCTTGAGCAACAGGTACTTCGCCATGGTGATCTCCTCGGATCGAGGCGGCGCCGTTCGCCGCCTGCAACCCTAGGACGGAGCCCGGCCGGGATCCTCGACATCGGTCACCAGTGATCAGTCCTGTGGTCTCGCCGGGCGAGGCCGCCGCCGCGTCAGCAGGACGCCGACGATCGCCAGTGCACCGCCGACCAGGGACAGCACCGGCGGCACCTCGGCCAGCAGCAGCCACGCCATCACCGTCGCGATCAGTGGCACCAGGAACGTGGTCAGGGCCAGCGCGCCGGCGTCGGTGTGGCTCAGTGCGTAGGCCCACGTGGAGAAGGCCACCGCGGTCGGGAAGATCCCCAGGTAGACGATCCACCAGGTCGTGGCCGCCGACCCGTCGCGTACGACGGCCAGCAGGTCCCCGGCCCACGGCAGGCAGACGAGGGCACCGATGACGCAGGCGAGGAAGGTGATCTCCAGCGGCGCGAGCCGCGCCACCAGCGGCTTCTGCGAGAGCACGCCGATGGCGTAGGTGAGCGCGGCCAGCAGTGCCAGTGCCACCCCGACACCGTCCAGGCGTGCCGCGGACGCCGACCCCTGGGCGATCAGCGCGACCCCGGCGAAGCCGACCGCCATGCCGACCACCAGCCAGCGGTGCAGCGGCTCGGCGAGGAACACCGCCGCCAGCACGGCCACCACCAGCGGCCCCACCTGGATCACCAGGGCGGCCGTGCCCGCGTCGATGCGCTGCTCGGCCGCGTTGAGGCTGATGTTGTAGATGCCGAACCAGCTGACGCCGCACAGCAGCAGGAGTGGCCAGTCCCGGCTGCCGGGCCGGGTCAGCGTCGCGCCACGCGCGGCCCGCAGGGCCAGCAGGCCCCCGAGTACGACGGCCGCCACGACCAGCCGTCCCAGCGACAGCGCCCCGGCGCCGACGTCCTCGCCGAGGTGGCGGATCGCGACGAATGCCGAGGCCCACAGCACCAGCGTCGTCGCCGCCGCGACCAGCGGCAGCACCGGTGCCGTGCGGGTCGGGGTGGCGTCGTGGCGGGCGTCGGGACGGGTCTGGGTCACCCCGCCACGCTAGGAGCGATCAGGACGGCGTACGAGCGGTTTTCGGACGGGGCAGCCGGATATCCGGTCAGTCGCGGATCGCTGGCCTCACGGGTCTCGACACGTCCGCACGGGTTCGCAGGCTCACCCGTGCGGACACTCGACCTCTTCGGCCGACGCCGGCCGCTCGCACGCTCGCGGCCGGCTGGCCTCAGACGTCCATCTTGTAGCCCAGGCCCCGCACGGTGACGAGGAACTTCGGGTCGCTCGGGGTGGGTTCGAGCTTCGCCCGCAGGCGCTTGACGTGCACGTCGAGGGTCTTGGTGTCGCCGACGTAGTCCGAGCCCCACACGCGGTCGATCAGCTGGCCCCGGGTCAGCACGCGGCCCGGGTTGCGCAGGAACATCTCCAGCAGTTCGAACTCCTTCAGCGGCAGCCGCTGCTCGGAGCCGTCCACGGTCACCACGTGGCGCTCGACGTCCATCCGGACCGGGCCGGCCTCGAGCACGTCGTCGACGTCGTACTCGGTCTCGGACTGGCCGCGCCGCATGACCGCGCGGATCCGGGCGGTGAGCTCGCGGGGGGAGTAGGGCTTGGTGACGTAGTCGTCGGCCCCGAGCTCGAGGCCCACCACCTTGTCGACCTCGTCGTCCTTGGCGCTGACCATGATCACCGGCACGCTCGAGGTCTGCCGGATGGTGCGGCACACCTCGGTGCCGGGGATGCCGGGCAGCATCAGGTCCAGCAGCACGATGTCGGCGCCGTTGCGCTCGAACTCCTCCAGCGCGGTGTTGCCATCGGCGGCGATGGCGACCTCGAAGCCCTCCTTGCGCAGCATGTAGGCGAGCGCCTCGCTGTAGCTCTCTTCGTCCTCGACGACAAGTACCCGGGTCACCGGCGTTCCTCCTGCTGTGTTGGGTGGGGCGGGGGTGCGTGCTGGGGGAGGGAGAGGGTGAACGTCGACCCCTGCCCCTCCACCGACCACACCCGGACGTCGCCACCGTGGGTGGCCGCGACGTGCTTGACGATGGACAGGCCGAGGCCGGTGCCGCCGGTGGACCGGTGGCGGGCCGGGTCGACCCGGTAGAACCGCTCGAAGATGCGGTCGATGTCGGACTGGGGGATGCCGATGCCCTGGTCCACGACCGAGATCTCGATGAACCCCTCCGTCGCCCGGGGGGCCACCAGCACCTTCGCGCCGGGATCGGAGTAGTGGACGGCGTTGGCGACCAGGTTCGCCACGGCCGCGGTGACCTGCTCCTCGTTGCCGAGCACTTTCAGGCCCTCGTCGCCGTCGGTCACCACGGTGATGTGCTTGGCGTCGGCGTCGATGGCGCAGGTGTCGATCGCGACGTCGACGGCGTGGTCGACCGACACCGGGACCGGGGCGTCGATCGGCTCGTCGCCCTGGAGCCGGGACAGCTCGATGACCTGCTGCACCAGCTGGGAGAGCCGGTCGGACTCGGTCAGCATCCGGCTGGCGAAGCGCTCCACGGCCTCGGGGTCGTCGGGGGCGGCGAGGATCGTCTCGGCGAGCACCCGGATCGCACCGACGGGCGTCTTGAGCTCGTGGCTCACGTTGGCGACGAAGTCGCGCCGCACCGCCTCGACCCGGCGCTCCCGGGTGCGGTCCTCGACCAGCGCCAGCACCAACCGGGGGCCGAGCGGCGCGATGCGCGCGATGACGGTCCGGTCGGGGCCGTTGGTGCGGGGCACGAACATCTCGATCTCGCGGATCTGGCCGTCCCGGCGTACCTCCGCGACGGTGTCGGCGAGGTCGGTGGAGCTGAGCCCCGTGCCGCGCACCAGGCCCATGGCGTACGCCGGCGCCGAGGCCTGCACGACCTTGTCGCTCTGGTCGACCACGACGGCACTGCTGCGCAGCACCGAGAGCACTGCGGCGACGCCCGGCGGCAGCACGGGAGCCGGTGCCGTCGGTTGCTGGGTCTGCTGGCGGTCGCTGAGGTGCCAGGCCAGCACGGCACCACCCGCGACCGCGGCCCCGAGCAACGCGGCCAGGAACGCCTGCGTTGCTGGATCCATGCTCCGATGCTACGACTCTGCGCAGTTCAGCCTGCGAATTCGGACAGCCGACCTACCCGATGTTCACCGCGCGTTCACCGCTGCCATGGTGAGCGGATTCCCGGCTGGCCTACCGTATGGCCCATGCGTGAGGCCTACCAGACCGAGCTCGACGGCATCTTCCTCGACCTCGCGGCGATGTGCCGCAAGGTCGAGCGCGCCGTCGCCGATGCCACGACCGCCCTGACCGACGCCGACGCCTCCGTCGCCGAACGCGTCATCTCGGCCGACGTCGAGATCGACGAGGCGCGCGACATCATCGAGGACAAGGCCTTCAACCTCATCGCCCAGCAGCAGCCCGTCGCCACCGACCTGCGGATCGTCGTCGCGGCGCTGCGGATGGTCAGCGAGCTGGAGCGGATGGGCGACCTGTCGGTCCACGTGGCGAAGATCGCGCGCCTGCGCGTGCCCCAGAACGCCGTCCCCGCGCCGCTCGCCGGGCTCTTCGGGTCGATGTCGGAGGTCGCCAAGGACATGACCGAGCGGGTGCGCCAGGTGATCCTCACCCAGGACGTCGAGGCCGCGATCGCACTCGGCAAGGACGACGAGGAGATGGACCGCCTCCGGCGGCAGAGCTTCGCCGAGCTGCTCGAGGGTGAGTGGGAGCACGGTGTCGAGTCCGCGGTGGACGTGGCCCTGCTCGGCCGCTACTACGAGCGGATCTCCGACCACGCGGTCTCGGTGGCCAACCGCGTCGTGTTCGTGGTCACCGGCCACTACCCGGAGGCGGCGAACGCCTGAGCCCGCCGCCGGGACGAACCCGGGCGGGGCCGGTGCCTACCGGCCCTGGCTGGCGACCGCGGCAGCGGCCTCGGCGGCCGCGTCGGGGTCGAGGTAGCGACCACCGGGCTGGGTGGGGCGCAGGTCGTCGTCGAGCTCGTAGACCAGCGGCATCCCGGTGGGGATGTTCAGTCCCGCGATGTCGGTGTCGCTGATCTGGTCCAGGTGCTTGACGATGGCGCGCAGGCTGTTGCCGTGCGCGGCGACGAGCACGGTGTGCCCGGCGCGGAGGTCGGGCACGATGCCGGACTCCCAGTGCGGCAGCAGGCGGGTGATGACGTCGGCCAGGCACTCGGTGCGCGGCAGCTCCTCGCCGAGGTCGGCGTAGCGCGGGTCGGCCACCTGGGAGTACTGGTCGTCATCGGCCAGCACGGGGGGAGGGGTGTCGAAGGAGCGGCGCCAGAGCATGAACTGCTCCTCGCCGTACTCCTCCAGCGTCTGCTTCTTGTCCTTGCCCTGCAGCGCGCCGTAGTGCCGCTCGTTGAGTCGCCAGGTCCGCCGGACCGGGATCCAGTGCCGGTCGGCGACGTCGAGGGCGAGGCCGGCGGTGGTGATCGCTCGGCGCAGCAGCGAGGTGTGCAGCACCGTGGGCAGCACCCCGGCCCCGGTCAGCTGTCGGCCGGCGCCGGCGCCCTCGGCGCGTCCCTTGTCGGTGAGGTCGACGTCGACCCACCCGGTGAAGAGGTTCTCGGCGTTCCACTCGCTCTCGCCGTGGCGGAGCAGCACCAGGGTGTGGGTCATCGTGGCCTCCCGGCTCAGTGGTCCTCGTCGTCGTGCGGGTGCTCGCAGAGGTACGTCGCGTCGCCCTCGGGCGTCTCCTCGCCCGAGGAGCCGAGGTCGACGACGGGCTCGGGGATCTGGGTGTACTGGCCGCAGTACTTGACCACGGGCACGTCCAGGGTGACCGTCTCGCCGGTGTCGAAGGCCAGGTCGAGGGTGAGGACCTGGCCGGCGGCGAACTCGCCCGTGAGCAGGACCGGTGCCGGTACGTCGCTGGCGAGGTTCAGGCCGGCGGACCCCGCCACGGTGACGGGCCGGAAGCGGGCGAGGCTGATGCCCTCGCCGCTCACGTCGGTCAGTGCGGCCTCGTCGCCGGTGTTGTTGGCCAGCGAGCCGATCAGGCGGCCCTCGCCGGCGCGGGCGGACAGGACGCGGATGCCGAGGGCGTCGACCTGGGCGCTGCGCTCGTTCGAGCCGGCCGCGATGGTGTTGATGCGGTCGGTCGGTGCGTCGAACCCGCACGCGGAGAGGGCACCGCCCAGGAGCAGGGCGAGTACGGCAACGGGCGCGGTCGCTCGTCGGTGGGGCATTCGGCGGGCCTCCGCTGCGATCATGGGCTGTTTCCTCGGACGTGATCGACGTTTCCGTGTGCTCTCCGGGAGCGGCCACACTCTAGCGTCAGCGTGCCGGCCACTCGAAGGCAGTCTGGCCGTCGGCGCGATCGAGGCGCGATCAGCGCGCGATGCCCACCTGGCTGGCGACCACGACGGTGACCACCGCCATGACGCCCAGGTAGACCGAGGACAGCATCAGCAGTCGCGTCGCGCCGAGCTTGAGTCCGACCTTCAGCGGCAGCGAGTTCCAGCCGTCCTGGTGGTCGCCGACCAGTCCCCACACCGAGCGCAGGAAGTGGACGCCGACACCGATGAGGGCGGCGAGCACCGTGATCGCGGTCTCCGGCGGGGCGCCGGTCGCCTGGCCGCCCCAGCCGCCGTAGGTGAGGTAGGCCGGCAGCATCGCGTAGGAGGCGGCCCAGGACCACCACGACAGCGGAGTGGTGCGGAACAGCACGTTGCCCAGCATCCCGACGGCGACCGAGGCCAGGTAGATCATGCCGGCGGTGATGCCGGTCGTGATCGACAGCGGCAGCAGCAGGAGCGCTGCCAGGATCAGGGCGAACCAGGTGTTGGCCGGTGAGAGCCGGCCGTCGGCGAGGGGCTTGCCCGTTGCCTCGTGGGCGCGGTCGCGTCGACGGTCGACGAGGTCGTTGTGCCAGCCCAGGATCGCCTGACCGGTGAGCACCGTCGCCAGGATCACCCCTGCCTCGCGGGCCGGGCGCCCGGCCAGGACCGCGACGCCGAACACGACGGCCGCGGTGAGGGCGCCCTGCTTGGGGTGCGCGGCCCGCACCAGCAGCAGGGCCGGGGAGTCCAGCAGCGAGCCACTCGGGGAGTCCGCGGACTGGGTGGTGGCGGCGTCACGGTGCGGGGAGCGGTCCGGGGCGCCGGCGGAAGGGGGTGCCGGGCGTGGGCGCGCGTCCTCCTCGGTGGCGGGGTCGCGGCGCCGCCAGCGCTGCATGATCGCCATGCGGTGCAGTATTGACCACCGGCGCCGTGCGGCGCAGCCGATTGTGCAGCGATTCGCGCGGAAACCTCGTGACCGCTGGGTCCGCCGATGCGGCGTGGACCACACCGATGGCCTTCTGTCAAGCCCGCGAATGCCGCTCTGACCTGCGAAAACACCGTCCGAGAGCACCGTCTGGGCATGGTATGATGAAGCCCTAGGAAGGGGATCGCCACATATGACTTTCACCGTTGGAGAAACGGTCGTCTACCCCAATCACGGGGCCGCAGTCATCGAGGACATCGAGATGCGGACGATCAAGGGAGAGGAGCGTCAGTACCTCGTCCTGAGGATCGTCGCACAGCAGGACCTGGTGGTGAGGGTGCCGGCGTGCAACCTCGACCTGGTCGGCGTCCGCGATGTCGTCGACAAGGAGGGGCTGGACAAGGTTTTCGGCATCCTGCGTGCCGAGCACGTCGAGGAGCCGACCAACTGGTCGCGCCGCTACAAGGCCAACCTCGAGAAGCTCCACAGCGGAGACGTCATGAAGGTGTCCGAGGTCGTGCGTGACCTGTGGCGCCGCGAGCGCGACCGCGGCCTGTCCGCCGGTGAGAAGCGGATGCTGGCCAAGGCGCGCCAGATCCTGGTCTCCGAGCTCGCGCTCGCCGAGAACACCAACGAGGACAAGGCCGAGACCATCCTCGACGAGGTCCTCGCGTCCTGACGCCGGAGGAGGCAGCGGCCGTCGGACTCGTCTGTGACGAGGACCGGGGGTCGCTGCCCTACCGCCTGATCCACGGCGAGGCGCTGGTCGCCGTCGCCGCGTGGGCGCTGCAGGAGGCGGAGGTCGAGATCGTCGACCAGGGCGTGCCCTGGTCCAACGTCATCGCCCACGGGGGCCCGGTCGTGCTCCACGACCCGCTGTGCCCCATGACGCCGCCGGACTGGATCGCCCACTGCATCGCGGAGTCGGTCGAGCACGACGCGGTCGTGGTCGGCGTACGCCCCGTCACCGACACCGTCAAGCAGCTCGTCGAGGCCGACCTCGGCGCCACCGTGGACCGCTCCGGCCTGGTGGGTGTCTGCTCGCCGATCGTGCTGCCCGCCGCCGTGGTCGCCGACCTCGTCGACGGGCCGCCGACCACGGACTTCGCCGCCCTCGTCGGCCAGCTGCGGCGCGACCACGAGACGCGCCTCCTCGAGGCGCCTCCCAGTGCCCGCCGCGTCGCGTCAGTCGAGGACCTGCGGGTCCTCGCCGCCCTCACCGCCGAGCACCAGTAGGGCCTCCGCGGTCGCGACGTCCTCGGGCCAGGTGACCTTCAGGTTGTCCGGCCCGCTCGGCACGGCCCGCACCGTCACCTCGGCGTCGTACGCCGCGAGGCAGGCGGCCGTGTCGGTGCCCTCGAACCCGTCGGAGCGCGCGGCGTCGAACGCCGCGAGCAGGGGCGCGGCCCGGAACGCCTGCGGGGTCTGGACGCCGACCAGCGTGCCCGACGCGGTGGCGCCCGGGTCCCGTGACAGCAGGCCGGGCAGGGTCACGGTGGGAACGGCGCCGCCGTGCTCCCTGGCGATCCGGATCGTGCGGGCGAAGAGCGCGGTGGCGGCGAGCGGGCGGGCGCCGTCGTGGATCGCGACCACGTCGACCTCGCCGGCCTCGATGCGTGGCCGCAGCACCCGCAGGGCCCGGTCCTCGGACTCGTGGCGCGTGCTCCCGCCGTCGACCAGCAGGACCTCGCGCTCGCCGAGCAGGGGCGCGACGGCCTGCTCCGTCGCGGCACGGTCGGCCGGCCGGCACACGAGCACGAGGGGGTCGACATCGGGCACGGCGAGCGCCGCGAGCAGCGACCACCCGATGACGGGCCGGCCGTGCAGGGGCAGCAACACCTTGTTCACCTCGGCGCCGACACGGGTCCCCGATCCCGCGGCGAGGACGACGACGGCGGCATTGGCAGGCACGACGGCGAGACTAGTGGTGCGGCCGCGCGCGTGGCGTTTTCACGACCGTTACATCCGCGTAGGACAACGCGAACACGACGTCCCTAGCGTCGGCGTCCATGACGGCCAGCACGGCTCCGCGGGAGTGGCAGCGCGCCTGCCCGGTCGACGAGCTCGAGGTCGGCCGTGGGGTGACCGTGCTGGCGCACGGCCAGGCCATCGCGGTGTTCCGTGTCGACGACGGCACCGTGCACGCCCTGGGCAACCACGACCCCTTCGCCCACAGTGCTTCGGGAGGGCTGGCGAAGGGGATCGTGGGCCGTCGTGACGGCCACTGGTTCGTCGGGTCGCCGGCGCACCGGCACGGCTTCGACCTACGGACCGGCCGGTGCCTGGACGACCCGCACGTCGCCGTCCCGGTCTACCGGGTGAAGGTCGCGCGGGGCACGGTCCTGATCGGCTCGCGCCGGCGCCGCTGAGACACGGGCGCCGCGCGTCGCCAGGGCGCTGTCGATGAGCCGGCACAGCTCGGTGGAGACCAGTTCGTCGCGTTCCAGGGGCAGCATGTGGCCGGCCTCCGGCGCGACCAGCAGCCGCGCGCCGGGCAGGTGGCGGGCCAACCGTCGGGCGTGCGGCGGCGGCGTCAGCAGGTCGCGGGTGCCGACGAGCACGGTCGCCGGGATGCCGGCGTACGCCGCGAGCCCGGCCGCACGCTCGTGGGTCATGAAGTCGTGGACGAACCCCGACATGGTGGCGGGCGGGCAGTTGATCAGCTGGTCCACGACGAGGCCGGTGTCGCGCAGGCGTCGTGGGCGCCCGAAGAGGAAGTGGCGCACCACCCGGCGTTCGGTGACGGGCTGGCTCAGGCGCTTGGAGCGGCTCAGGATGCGCGCCCGGGTGGCGAGCATGCGGGGCAGCTGGGCGCGGACGAGGGGCGCCGTGGCCTCGGGGAACCCGAGCGTCACGCCGTCGAGCTCGCCCGCGGAGGTGGAGACGAACAGGAGGCCCCGGATCCGTGGGACGAGGTCGGGTCGCTCCTCGGGGATGGCGGTCATGACCATGCCGCCGATCGAGTGGCCGGCCACGAGCAGCGGGCCGGTGGGGGCGAATGCGTCGACCACGGCGCCGAGGTCGCGCGTGAGGTGGGCGATGGTGCACGCCGCCTCCGGGGCGGCCTCGGACCGACCGTGCCCACGGTGGTCCCAGGTGAGGAGGCGGATGCCGTGGCCGTAGCGGCTCAGCACGGCCCGGGTCTGGTAGTGCCAGTCGTCCTCGTCCGCGGTCCAGCAGTGCGCCAGCAGCACGGTGAGGGGAGCATCGGCGGGGCCGTGGACGCTGACGTGGAGCTCCAGGTCGTCGGCGGTCCGCAGTCGGTGGGTGGTCATCGGGGCGCTTCCTCCCGGTCGGGGGGCTCGGCGGTGAGCAGGGCGGTGGCGATGGCCGCGACACCCTCGCCGCGTCCGGTGAGGCCGAGGCCGTCGGTGGTCGTGGCCGACACCGTCACCGGAGCCCCGACCACGTCGGAGAGCACCCGTTGGGCCTCGTCCCGCCGCGGCCCGAGCTTGGGCCGGTTGCCGATCACCTGTAACGCCACGTTACAGATACTGAACCCTGCTGCGTGCACCCGCCGGACCGTCTCAGCCAGCAGTACGGCGCCCGCTGCGCCTGCCCACTCCGGCTCTGCGGTGCCGAAGTTGCTGCCGAGGTCTCCCAGGCCCGCTGCCGAGAGCAGCGCGTCACACGCGGCGTGCGCCGCGACGTCGGCGTCGGAGTGGCCCTCGAGCCGGTGTCCCTCGTCGGGCCAGGTCAGCCCGGCCAGCGCCATCGGCGCGTCGTCGCTCTCACGGGGGACCAGGCGGTGGACGTCGGCGCCGAGGCCGACCCGGGGAGACAGCACGCCCCGATCATGCCTCAGCCCCACCCTCGCGGGGGCGCGCTACCCGCCGTCTGGCCTTCTGGGCCACAATCGAGGGGTGAGCACGTTCCGAGGCTGGTGGTGGTCCGCGGGTGTCGCCGCGGGCGCACTCGGTGTCACCACCAGCTACCTCGCCGCCGGCATCCTCCGGGTGCGCGAGGCTCCCGTCGTCGCCGTCGGGGAGGGAGCGGTCGCCCTCACCCCCGGCCCCGTCGTGGACTGGGCGATCGCCACCTTCGGCGAGAGCGACAAGCTCGCCCTGGGTGTGGGCATGGCCGTCGTGCTCGGCCTCCTCTTCGGCTGGTTCGGGCAGCTGGCCCAGGAGCGGTGGTGGGCAGCCGTCACCGGGTTCTGCGTGCTGGCCGCTGTCGGTGCCGTCGCGGTCGCCGCCAAGCCGGGCACCCAGTTGGTCGACTTCGCCCCGATCGCCGTCGGCCTGGTGGTGTGGCTGCTCGCCCTGGCCGTCGCCGCCGAGCGCCTGCGCCACTGGGAGGTCGCCGACGTCGGCGACGAGGAGTCCGAGCAGGCCACCCACTCCCGCCGCCGCTTCCTCGGCGCGGTCGGGCTCGTCGGCGTGGCCGCGGTCGCCACCGCCGTCCTGGGCAAGGTCGCCGCCGGCGGCCGGCGCGCGGCGGAGGAGAGCCGCAACCTGCTGCGCCTCAACAGCGTCACCAAGCCACCCAGTCCGGTGGGTGTGGGAGTCGGTGTCGAGGGCGTGACGCCGTGGCGCACCAACGCCGAGGACTTCTACCTGATCGACACCGCGCTCATCAAGCCGACCATCGAGGCGGCCGACTGGCGACTGCGGATCCACGGCATGGTCGAGCAGGAGATCGAGCTCGACTTCGACGACCTCGTCTCCGACGACCGCGAGATCACCCAGGACTGGATCACGCTCAACTGCGTGTCCAACGAGGTCGGCGGCGACCTGATCGGCAACGCCTGGTGGAGCGGCTACCGACTCGCCTCGCTGCTCGCCGAGGCGGGACCGCTCGAGGGGGCCGACGCGGTGCTGCAGACCTCCGAGGACGGGTGGACCTGCGGCACCCCGCTGGCCGCGCTGATGGACGAGCGCAACGCGATGCTGGCGGTGGCGATGAACGGCGAGCCCCTCGAGATCGAGCACGGCTTCCCCGTCCGCACCATCGTGCCGGGCCTCTACGGCTACGTCTCGGCCTGCAAGTGGGTCGTCGACATGGAGGTGACCCGGTTCGAGGACATCACCGCCTACTGGAGCGACAAGGGCTGGTCGGAGATGGGCCCGGTCAAGATGTCCTCCCGCATCGACGTCCCGTCCGGCAGCGACGAGCTCACCGAGGGCTCGATCCTCTGCGCCGGCATGGCCTGGGCCCAGCACACCGGCATCTCCGGTGTCGAGGTCTCCCTGGACGGCGGCGCCTGGCAACCGGCCGACCTCGCCGAGGTCCCCAACGTCGACACCTGGGTGCAGTGGCGCGCCACGGTCGACGCCCCGGCGGGTGACCACCGGCTCCGCGTCCGGGCGATCGACGCCGACGGCACCGTGCAGACCGGCGCGGTGACCGGCGTACGTCCCGACGGCGCGACGGGGTGGCACACGGTCGACTTCACCGTCGGCGCATGAGCGAGGCCGACTTCGCCGGGATGCCCGGCGGTGCGCTCGTGGTGGGTGGCTCCGGTGGGCTGGGCCGCGCGATCGCCGAGCTGCTGACCGAGCGCGGCGCCCGGGTCGTGGTCACCCACCGCCGCCGGGCGGCCGAGGTCGGCGAGGCGTCCCACGAGCTCGACCTGACCGACCGTGCCGCGGTCGCCGACGTCGTGGCACGCGCCTCGGAGGAGCTGGGCGGCCTCCACACCGTGGTGTACGCCGCGGGCCCCCACGTGCCCATGCAGCACCTCTCGACGGTGGCACCGGACGCCATGGCCGACCAGTTGGCCGCGGACTCCGCCGGCTTCTTCGCCGTGGCCCACGCTGCGTTGCCGTCGCTGCGCGCCAGCCACGGGTCCCTGGTCGCCGTCACCACGGCGGCCACCACGCGCTACCCGGTCCGTGACGGACTCTCCTCGGCACCCAAGGCGGCGGTCGAGGCGCTGGTGCGTGCGCTCGCGGCGGAGGAAGGCCGGTTCGGGGTGCGGGTCAACGCCGTGGGGCCGGGCATGCTCACCGACGGCATGGCCGCCCGGCTCATCGACAGCGGCGAGCTCGATGCCGATGCCCTGGCGGTCGCCCGCGGCCACATCGCCCTGCGCCGCTTCGGCACGGCGGCCGACGTGGCCGAGGCGGTCTGCTTCCTCGCCTCGCCGCGGGCGGGGTTCATCAGCGGCCAGAAGCTCGACGTCGACGGTGGTTATGGCGTCTGAACGCCGGGAGCGAGGGACGAGCGGGTCGGCGTGAAGCGCCGATGGTGGCGTCTGAACGCCGGGAGCGAGGGACGAGCGGGTCGGCGTGAACTGGGCCCGGAACAGCACCGTCCGGCCCCCGCGCTGCCGAGTTGGCACCGACTCGGCACGCCTGCGCCCGAGTTCGCGCCGACTCGGCAGTGGCGCTGGGATGCCGGTCGGCCTCGCCGAGGCTCCTACACTGGCGCGCGTGACTCTGAGGCTGTACGACACCAGGACCCGCGAGGTACGTGACTTCGCGCCGCTGCGCGAGGGCGAAGTGGGTCTGTACGTGTGTGGCCTCACCGTGCAGAGTGAGCCCCACGTGGGTCACGTGCGGTCGGCGGTGAACTTCGACGTGCTGCAGCGCTGGCTGCGCCACGAGGGGTACGCCGTCACCTTCATCCGCAACATCACCGACATCGACGACAAGATCCTCACCAAGGCCGAGGACGCGGGCCGCCCGTGGTACGCCCACGCGCAGGCCATGCACCGCGCCCTCACCGCGGCGTACGCCGCCTTGAACGTGGCGCCGCCGACGTACGAGCCCGCGGCCACCGGCCACGTGCCGGAGATGGTCGAGCTCATCGGTGAGCTGGTCGAGCGCGGGCACGCCTACCCGGCCGGCGACGGGTCCGGGGACGTCTACTTCGACGTGCGTTCCTGGGCCGACTACGGCGAGCTGACCCACCAGGGCATCGACGACATGGAGCCCGCCGAGGACGCCGATCCGCGGGGCAAGCGGGACCCGCGGGACTTCGCCCTGTGGAAGGGCTGGAAGTCCGACTCCGAGCCGCGCACCGCCTCCTGGCCGTCCCCGTGGGGCCGCGGTCGTCCGGGGTGGCACATCGAGTGCTCGGCGATGGCGGGCAAGTACCTCGGTGGCGCGTTCGACATCCACGGTGGCGGCGTCGACCTGCGCTTCCCCCACCACGAGAACGAGATCGCGCAGTCCCGTGCCGCGGGGAGCGACTTCGCGTCGTACTGGATGCACAACGCGTGGATCACCACTGCGGGCGAGAAGATGTCGAAGTCGCTGGGCAACACGCTGAGCATCCCAGCCATCCTGGAGCGCTACCGCGGCATCGAGCTGCGCTACTACATCGTCGCCGCGCACTACCGCTCCCACGTCGAGTTCAGCTTCGAGGCGCTCGACGAGGCGGTCACCGCCTTCGGGCGCATCGAGCACTTCCTCGACCGCTCCGCGAGGACCCTGGGCGGAGCGGTCGACCCGGGCGTGCCCTGCGCGGACTTCGTCGCTGCGATGGGGGACGACCTCGGGACGCCCGCCGCGGTCGCAGCACTGCACGAGGTGGTGCGCGAGGGCAACAAGCTCCTGGAGGGCGGCGACCACGCCGCGCTCCGGGGAGCTGCGGGGGCCGTGCGTGCCATGCTCGACGTGCTGGGCCTCGACCCGGCCGACCCGGCGTGGGGCGACCAGGGCTCGGACGAGGCCGACCGGCTGACCGCGGCCGTCGACGCGCTGGTCCACGGCCTGCTGGAGGAGCGCGCCCGCGCCCGCGCGGAGAAGGACTTCGCGACCGCTGATGCCATCCGCGACCGCATCAAGGCCGCCGGCGTCGAGGTGACCGACACCCCGTCGGGTCCGCAGTGGACGGTCTCGTGACCACGGAAGGAACCCCCACCCATGGCCGGTAACTCCAAGCGCAAGGGTGCGGTCCGCAAGGACAGCAACAAGGCCCGGACCGCAGGCTCGGGTGGCCGCGTACGCCGCGGCCTGGCCGGCAAGGGCCCGACGCCCAAGGCCGAGGACCGCGTCTACCACAAGGCGCACAAGCGCAAGCAGGCCGCGAGCAGCGGCGGCTCCAAGCCGCCCGCCAAGCGCCGCAGCGGCGCCGAGACCGAGTGGATCGCCGGACGCAACGCCGTCGTCGAGGCGCTGCGCGAGGGCGTCCCGGTGAGCACGGTCTACGTCGCCGACGGCGCCGAGCGCGACAACCGCATCAAGGAGGTCTTCCGCATCGCCGCCGACCGCGGCGTCGGGCTCTCCGAGGTCGGTCGCGGCGAGCTCGACCGGCTCACCGGCGGTGCCGTCCACCAGGGCGTCGCCGCGCGCATCCCCGCCTACGAGTACGCCACGCCGATGTCGCTGGTGGAGCGTGCCCACGACGCGGGGCAGGCGCCCCTGATCGTGGTGCTCGACCAGGTCACCGACCCGCGCAACCTGGGCGCCATCGTCCGCAGCGCTGCGGCGTTCGGCGCCCACGGCGTGCTGATCGGGGAGCGGCGTACGGCGCGGATGACGGCCGCCGCGTGGAAGACCTCGGCGGGAGCGGCCGCGCGGACCCCCGTCGCGCAGGCGGTCAACCTGACCCGCCAGCTCAAGGAGTACCAGGAGGCGGGCTGCTTCGTCGTCGGACTGGCCGCGGACGGCGACCTCTCGCTGCCCGACCTCGCCGCCGACCCCGACCTCGCCACGGACCCGTTGGTGGTGGTCGTGGGCGCCGAGGGTGGTGGTCTCTCCCGGCTGGTCAGCGAGACCTGTGACCGGCTCGTCGGCGTGCCGATGGCCACCACGGTCGAGTCCCTGAACGCGGGCGTCGCCGCATCGGTGGCGCTCTACGCGATCGCGGAGGCGCGATCGTCCCGGTGAGGACGCGTGTGCTGAGGTCCGCCCTGGTCGTCGTGGTCCACCTGGTGGTGTGGCTGCTGGTCAGTGCCGTCGCCGGGTTGGCGTTCTTCCTGACCTCCGAACGCAGCGTCGACGTCGCCAGCCACACCGCGACGCTGCGTCCCGACTTCTCCGGCTACGCCGTGGTCCGCACCGGCCCGGTCTTCCCCGACTTCCGGCTCGACACCGACACCCCCGTCGGGGTGACGATCACGCTGGGCGACACCACGGCGAGCTCGTTGCCCGAGCTCGGTCGCCGGTACGCCGCCATCGGCAGCAACCCCGACGGCCAGATCGACGCCGTACGCCGCTCCCTGACCGACATGGCCGTCGACTCGGGCGTCCGGGGGCTCGCCGTCGGACTGCTCCCGTTGATCGGCTGGCACGTCGTCGGCCGGGAGCGCCGCCGCCAGCTGTGGCGGCGCCTGCCGACGCGGGCCGGCCTCGTCGGGGCGGGCGCCGTCGTGCTCGTCGGCGCCGGCCTGACCCAGCCGTGGGAGTCCGACCCTCCCGCGGCCGACCCGGGAACGCCTCGTGCCTGGCAGCCGCTGTCGGCGTTCGTCGGACCCGGCGTGCCGTTGCCCGGCGACCTCGACGGGGTGGAGGCCGCCGGCGGTGCCGCGGCGCAGCAGACCCGGCGGCTGGTCCAGAGCGCACTGAGCACGTATGAGAAGAGCCAGGCGTTCTACGACGTCGCCGCCGCCGACGCCACGATGCTCGACCTGCGCCAGCCGCGGGAGGACGAGACGGTCGCCCTGCTGGTCTCCGACCGTCACGACAACGTCGGCATGGACCGGGTCGCCCGCGCCATCGGTGACCGCGCCGGCGCGACCGCGGTGCTCAACGCCGGCGACGACACCTCGACCGGCCAGTCGTGGGAGGCGTTCTCACTGGACTCCCTCAACGCCGCGTTCGACGACGTGTCCGGCCGGTGGGCGGTCGCCGGCAACCACGACCACGGCGGCTTCGTCCGGGACCGGCTCTCCGGCCTGGGGTGGACCTACTTCGACGACGAGGTCGTCGACGGCCCCGGCGACTCACGGATCCTGGGGATCGACGACCCCCGCGCCAGCGGACTGGGGGACTGGCGGCAGGAGTCCGGCCTGTCCTTCGACGAGGTCCGCCAGCGGCTGGCCGACGCGGCGTGCGAGGCCGACGAACGGGGCGACCGGGTCAACACGCTCCTGGTCCACGACGCGAACCTCGGACGTGCGGCGCTGACCCGCGGTTGCGTCGACCTGGTGCTGGGCGGACACACGCACGTGCAGGCCGGGCCGACCGAGGTGATCGGCACCGACGGCACCACCGGCTACACCTACACGGTCGGGACCACCGGGGGAGCGGCGTACGCGATCGCGACCGGGAGCAAGCCCCGTCGCCAGGCCGGTGTCGCCCTGGTGACCTACCGTGACGGGCGTCCGGTCGGCATCCAGTCCGTCGGACTGGAGACCAACGGCGCCTACGTCGTCGGTGACTACGAGCGGCTGACCTACGCGGACGAGGCGGAGGAGGAGCCCGCGTCCTAGGGTGGCGCCATGGGTACGCAGGTGGAGCGGCTGTTGCCGAGTGAGGAGTCCGAGGAGCTGCTCGGACTGGCCCGGGAGATCGCGACCAAGGAGCTCGCGCCCCAGGTCGCCGAGGCCGAGGAGCGGGCCGAGTTCCCCGAGGAGGCCTACCGGCTGCTGGGACGCACCGGGCTGCTCAGCCTGCCCTTCCCCGAGGAGTACGGCGGCGGTGCGCAGCCCTACGAGGTCTACCTGCAGGTGATCGAGGAGATCGCCACCGCCTGGCCGAGCGTGGGCGTCGGCACCAGCGTCCACTCGCTCACCGCCACCGTGGTGTGGGCCAACGGGTCCCAGGAGCTCAAGGACACCTGGCTGCCCCGGATGCTGGGTGGCGACTGGCTCGGCGCCTACTGCCTCTCCGAGCCGCAGGCCGGCTCCGACGTGAGCGGCATCCGCACCGCGGCCCGTCGGGACGGCGACGAGTACGCCGTGTCCGGCACCAAGCAGTGGATCTCCAACGGCTCGTGCGCGGACTACTACATCCTCTTCGCACGCACCAGCGAGGACCCCAAGCGGGGACTGTCCGCATTCGTGGTGCCCGACGGCACCGAGGGGATGTCCTTCGGCGCACCGGAGAAGAAGATGGGGCTCGCCTGCGACGTCACCACCCAGGTGCTCTTCGACGACGCGCGGGTCTCCGCGGCGCAGCTGATCGGCGAGGAGGGCCGCGGCATGCCGGTGGCCCTGTCGGCCCTGGACGCGGGCCGGCTCGGGATCGCTGCCGTCGCCACCGGCATCGCCCAGGCGGCGCTCGCGCACGCGGTCGAGTACGCCGGCGAGCGGGAGCAGTTCGGCCAGCCCATCGGGCGGTTCCAGGGGATGCAGTTCCTGCTGGCCGACATGGCCACCGAGGTCGAGCGCGCCCGCGCGACGTACCTGCACGCCGCGCGCCTCAAGGACGCCGGCAAGCCCTACGGGCGACAGGCCAGCATCGCCAAGCTGACCGCCACCGATGCCGCGATGCGGGTGACCACCGATGCGGTGCAGGTGCTGGCCGGCAACGGCTACACCCGGGAGTACCCCGTGGAGCGGCTCTTCCGCGACGCGAAGGTCACCCAGATCTTCGAGGGCACCAACCAGATCCAGCGGATGGTCGTGGGGCGGGACCTGCTCTCCTGAGGCGCGGTGCGGCGCCGCGCAGTCTCAGGCCAGCGGGGCCGGCGGCGCCGTGATCGGCGACCACTGGGGGGCGCGGGATACGAGCCCGGTGGATGCCGCCGCGCTGCGGTAGGCATGCCGCGCCGCGGTCTCCTCGCCGACGCCCTCGAGCAGCTCGGCGAGCTCGAACCACAGCTGGGCCGCGGAACGGTCGGCGCCGGCGCCGGTGAGGAGCGTGACGCCCTCGCGGTAGGCCGCGCTGGCCTCCTCGGACCGGCCCAGGGCGGTCAACGCCTGGCCGCGGATGACGAGGGCCTCGACCTGGAGCTGGGCGGCGCGGTCGCCCGCGGCCTCCCGGGCCTCGTCGGTGAGGTGGAGTGCGAGCTCGGGCTCACCGGTGACCAGGTGCGCGTGGGCCATGACCATCCCGGCCCGGGCCCGCTCGATGCGGGAGGCGCTGGAATCGGTCTGTTCGGCGCGCACGGCGGTGAGGTCGGCGATGACCGAGGCCGCCTGCGACGGGTCCTCGCGCAGGCGCAGCGACGCCACCTGGACCCGCAGTCGGACCAGGTTGCGCCGGTCCTGTCCCTCGGAGAGCAACGCCAGGGCGCGGGAGGCGAGCCGGGTGGCCGTGGACAGGTCGCCGCGGTGGGAGTGCACGATGCTGGCCTGCCAGGCCGCGCTCGCCCGGGCCTTCGGGGTGGCGACCTCCTCGGCGCGGGAGAGGGCGGCGTCGCAGATGCGCATCGCGCGGTGCAGGTCGCCCCGCTCGACGTACGCCGAGGCCGTCGTGGCGGCCAGCTGGACCGCCTCGTCGGTGTGGGCCAGGCCGGACTCGTCCAGGCCCGCGAGCACGGCCTCGCCGGACTCGATGGCGAGCGTGAAGTCACCGGTCTCGCGCAGGCAGCGGCACAGGGCGATCGCCGCCTCGAGGACCACCAGGCCAGAGCCTTGGGCGACCACGTCCTCCTGGCCGGTGATTGCGGCGTCGACGTCGCCGAGCGCCTCCAGGGCGCGGGCGTGGAGGTAGGTGGCGCGGTGGGCGAGGTCCGCGGAGTCGATCTCTGCCGCACGGGCGCGCAGGGTGCGGGCCTGTTGCTCGGCCTCGCGGGACTCGCCGGTCTCCAGCGCGAGCTGAACGTAGTCGAGGCCGAGGCGGATCTCCTCGCGGTCCTGGGCGCCCGCGTCGTGGAGCAGGTCGTCCAGCCGGGCGTCGAGGCGCTCGGCGAGCGTGGTGAGGACGTCGAGCTTGGGACGCCGGTCGCCGGTCTCGATCCGGGAGACGTAGCCCACGGAGATGTCCTCGCCGGCCAGCTCGGTCTGGGTCAATCCGCTCGCCAACCGTGCTCGGCGCAGGCGTGAGCCGAGTTCTCCCGAGTCGATCGTGCGCAGGCGATCGGCGTGACTGACGCGCATGGACCAGATTGTGACACAACCACAGGCAAGTTTGTCAAATGTTCATCCAACTGGAGATGGCCCCCGCTCCGGCGGGGGGTGCCGGAGGCCTGGGGGCCATCTGCCCGGGACTTGGGGGGACTTCCCGGGATGCTGCAGGGGCGGGCGCTCCGACGCGACATGAGGGAGACATCGTCCTCGCGCTTTTGCCTCTACAACTGAGCACCAAGAATAGGTACACTGATCGGGATTTGACAACTAGGCAAGCCGAAATGTGACATAGTCCTTGTCGGTTCCCGGGTCGGCACCAGCCTCACACAACTCAGGAGTGGAACCGTGACCAAGACCAAGTTGGCAGTGGCAGCAATGGCCGTGGCGTTCGTGACAGCGGTGGCTCCGGTTTCGCCGGCCGCGGCGGCGCCCGTCGTGAAGACCAACACGACCGAGCACTGCTGCTAGAGGGCTCGTCTCTCGGTCCGGTCGGCCGCAAGCTCGGGGCGGCCGACCGGACCGAGAGCCGTCAATGATCGGGCGGGGCAGATCGACTGCCCCCCCCGACCCATGTCCAGGGCCCGACTCACGTCTAGGGTTGGTGAGCGATCCCCGGTTGGTCTGTCGGCAGGGCCCGCCTGACTTTGAATCAGGACAAGCGACGTAGGTTCGACTCCTACCCGGGGAGCCATGCCGGCCGACAGCCGTGGCGAGAAGGATGGGGAAGCGTGACGAGCGACCAGTTGACCGTCATCGTGTTGGCCGCCGGGGGCGGCACGCGGATGAAGTCCAAGACGCCCAAGGTGCTCCACTCCTTGGCCGGTCGCAGCATGATCGGGCACGTCCTGGCGGCGGTGCGCAGCGCCCGACCCGCGCGGGTCGTCGCCGTGGTGGGCCACCAGCGCGAGCTGGTCGGTGACCACATCCGCGACCTGCACGACGACGTCGTGCTCGCGGTCCAGGAGGAGCAGCACGGCACCGGGGACGCGGTCCGCGCCGCACTCGCCGCCCTCGCCGACGCCGACGACCTGCCCGAGGAGGGCACCGTCCTGGTCGCCACCGGCGACACTCCGCTGCTCACCGGCGCCAGCCTCACGCGCTTCGCCGCCGAGCACCACGCCGCCCAGGCCGCGGTGAGCATCCTCTCCGGTGTCGTTCCCGACCCGTTCGGCTACGGCCGCATCGTCCGGGACGGCGAGGACGAGGTGCTGGCCATCGTGGAGGAGAAGGACGCCACGGCCGAGCAGCGCGCGATCTGCGAGATCAACTCCGGGATCCTCGCCTTCGAGGCCGGCTTCCTGCGTGAGGTGATCGAGCGCATCGGCAACGACAACGCCAAGGGCGAGTACTACCTCACCGACGCGGTGCAGCTCGCGCGCGACGACGGCCAGACCGTCACCGCCCATCCGATCGACGACGTCGGCCAGACCGAGGGGGCCAATGACCGGGTCCAGCTCGCCGAGCTCGGCCGCCAGCTCAACCGCCGCATCCTCGAGGACTGGATGCGGGAGGGCGTCACGGTCATGGATCCCACCACCACGTGGATCGACGCCGACGTCGAGCTCGCCGCCGACGTCACGATCCTCCCCGGCACCCAGCTCCTCGGCGCCACCAGCGTCGCCGAGGACGCCGTGATCGGTCCCGACACCACGCTGGAGGACTGCGAGATCGGCAGCGGTGCGCGCGTCGTACGCACGCACGGCCAGCTGGCCGTCATCGGCGCCGGGGCCACCGTCGGCCCGTTCTCCTACCTGCGCCCGGGCACCCGGCTGGGCGACGGCGGCAAGATCGGCGCGTTCGTGGAGACCAAGGCCGCCGACATCGGCCCCGGCGCGAAGGTGCCCCACCTGTCCTACGTCGGCGACGCCGAGATCGGGGAGGGCACCAACATCGGCGCCGGCACGATCTTCGCCAACTACGACGGCGTGGCCAAGCACCGGACCACGGTCGGTCGTCACGCGCGCACGGCCTCGAACAACACCTTCGTCGCACCGGTCCACATCGGCGACGGTGCGGGCACCGGGGCGGGCGCAGTGATCCGCAACGACGTCCCGCCCGGCGCGCTCGGGCTCAGCGCCGCGCGCCAGCGCAACCTCGAGGGCTGGGCCGAGCGCAAGCGGGCCGACACCCCGCAGGGCGACGCGGCGCGCGCCGCCCGGGAGGCCGGCGAAAACGGTCCCCACGGCGCCGACGGGTCCGCGGACTGACCCGGACTTGGGCAACGCCGTCCCGAGGCGGCAGAATCGACCGACGACGACGGCGGCCGGCGACACCAGGAGTCACGCGTGACGGGAATCCAGCGCACCACCGAGAAGAATCTGATGGTCTTCACGGGCCGCGCACACCCCGAACTGGCCGACGAGGTCGCCGAGATCCTCGGCACCCCCCTCGTGCCGACGTCTGCCTATGACTTCGCCAACTCCGAGATCTACGTCCGCTACGAGGAGTCGGTGCGCGGCTGCGACGCGTTCGTCATCCAGAGCCACACCGCGCCGATCAACCAGTGGATCATGGAGCACCTGATCATGGTCGACGCGCTCAAGCGTGCCTCGGCCAAGCGCATCACCGTCGTGATGCCGTTCTGGGGCTACAGCCGCCAGGACAAGAAGCACCGCGGCCGTGAGCCCATCTCGGGCCGACTGATGGCGGACCTGTTCAAGACCGCCGGTGCCGACCGGGTGATCTCGGTGGACCTCCACGCCGACCAGCTGCAGGGCTACTTCGACGGACCCGTCGACCACCTGATGGCGCTGCCGCTGCTCACCGACTACATCCAGGACAAGTACGGCAGCCAGCCGCTCGCCGTCGTCTCGCCCGACGCCGGCCGGATCAAGGTGGCCGAGCGCTGGTCGGCGCGCCTGGGCGGCGTACCGCTGGCCTTCATCCACAAGACCCGCGACATCGACCGGCCCAACGAGACCGTCGCCAACCGCGTCGTCGGCGAGGTCGAGGGCCGCATCTGCATCCTCACCGACGACATGATCGACACCGGCGGCACCATCGTGAAGGCCGCCGAGGCGCTCATGGCCGAGGGCGCGGCCGGCGTGATCATCGCCGCCACCCACGCGATCTTCTCCGACCCCGCGGTGGACCGGCTCAAGAACAGCGCGGCGCAGGAGGTCGTCATCACCAACACCCTCCCGCTGCCGGCCGACAAGCAGTTCGACAAGCTCACCACCCTCTCGATCGCGCCGATGCTCGCCCGCGCGATCCGCGAGGTCTTCGAGGACGGCTCGGTGACCTCGATGTTCGACGGCCACGCCTGACCTGCCGCACCGCCGCCGCGATTGGCATGATCCGGCCGGGCCGCCGTAGAGTTGTCGGGTTGCCTCGGCGAGGGAGCACTGCTGTGACTCCGTGATCGACTGGGCCCGCGTTCGACGTACGACGCCGCGCGCCTGCCCGATGACGGACACGGCCGCGGCGTTTCCTCGTCCCGGGCCCCATCGACCACCACCAGAGGAGCAATCGCCATGGCGACCGAGCGCATCAAGGCAGAAGTCCGCACCGAGTTCGGCAAGGGCGCGGCCCGCCGCATCCGCCGCGAGGGCAAGATCCCGGCCGTCGTCTACGGCCACGGCAACGACCCCGTCCACCTGACCCTGCCCGGCCACGACACCCAGATGGCGCTCAAGCACGGCGGCGCGAACGCCCTGCTCGAGATCGAGATCGAGGGCAAGGACCAGCTCGCGCTGACCAAGCAGGTGCAGGCCTCGCCGATCCTGCGCATCATCGAGCACATCGACTTCGTCACCGTGAAGCGTGGCCAGAAGGTCCACGTCGACGTCCCGATCCACGTCGTGGGCGAGGTCGCCGAGGCCGAGGGCGTCGCGATGGCCGAGGTGCAGGCCGTGGAGATCGAGGCCGAGGCGACCCACATCCCCGAGTACATCGAGGTCGACGTCGAGGGTGCCGAGATCGGTGCCCAGATCTTCGCCCGCGACCTGGTGCTGCCCGAGGGCTCGACCCTCTACACCGACCCCGACGACCTCATCGTGCACGTCACCGAGGTCTACGAGGAGCCGGAGCCCGAGCCCGAGGAGGGCGAGGAGGGCGCCGAGGACGCCGCCGACGAGGAGTCCGAGGGTGGCGACTCCGAGGGCGGCGACGACTCCGAGGGCGGCGACAACGAGTGAGCTTCGCCGGCCGGCTCCGGTGGTTCCTGGGTCGGTTGATATCCCCCGCACGCGGTGCGGGGGATGTCGCTCCTCCTGCCCGACCGCCGCGCCCTGACACCAGCGACGGGGCCGACGGCTCCGCCGCGGACGACGGCTCCGAGGAGGGGCGCGATGACTGAGGAGGTCTGGCTCGTGGTGGGCCTGGGCAACCCCGGCCCCGGGTACGCCGGTCATCGCCACAACATCGGCCACATGGTCGTCGACGAGCTCGCCCAGCGCATGGGCGGCTCCTTCCGTGCCCACAAGTCCCGGCGTGCCGAGGTGGTCGAGGGCCGCCTCGGCGCACCGGGCGTCCCGGGCCCCCGGGTGGTGCTGGCCAGGTCCCGTGGCTACATGAACACCGTCGGCGGCCCGATCAAGGAGCTGGCCGGCTTCTACAAGGTCGACCCGGACCACCTGGTCGCGATCCACGACGAGATCGACATCGACTTCGGCACGCTCCGGATCAAGCTCGGCGGCGGCGACAACGGCCACAACGGGCTGCGCTCGCTGCGGTCCTCCTTCGGCACCGGCGACTTCTACCGCGTGCGCGCCGGCGTGGGGCGGCCGCCCGGTCGGCAGGACGTGGCCGACTTCGTGCTCTCGGACTACTCCAAGGTCGAACGCAAGGAGCTCCCCTTCCAGGTCGACAGTGCGGCCGACGCCGTCGAGTCGCTCGTCGCCGAGGGCCTCCCCACCACCCAGCAGCGCTTCAACTCCTGACGCGCGGGTGCGCGGCGCGGACTTCGCCGCCGAGCGTCCCCACCGGCTCGATAGGGTGCGGTCCGTGACTTTCGATCCCGGAACCCCCGCGCCCGACGTCGTCGCCGACGACCACCGTCTCGCCGTCTGGCTCGCCGAGGCGGCCGGTCAGCGCTTGCTGGAGGTCCGTGAGCAGGGCCTGGCGGGCAAGGAGCTCAAGGACGCCGGCGACGCCGCCGCCCACGAGCTGCTGATGCGCCTGCTGGGCGAGCACCGGCCCTCGGACGCGGTGCTGTCCGAGGAGGCGCTGGAGAGTGCTGCCGACAAGGACCTCAGGCTCGATGCGGAGCGGGTGTGGATCGTGGACCCGCTGGACGGCACCCGCGAGTTCTCCGAACCGCCACGCGATGACTGGGCGGTCCACGTCGGACTGTGGCAGGGCGGCGACATGGTCGCCGGCGCCGTCGGCCAGCCCGCGCTGGGCGAGACGTTCAACACCGGCCAACCACCCGTCGTACCAGGCCTGGACGGGAGCGAGCACCGCGCGGGCCAGCCGCCCCGCATCGCGGTCTCCCGCAGCCGGCCGCCCGCCTTCGTCGAGGCGCTCGCCGAGGAGCTGGGCGCCGAGCTGGTCCCGATGGGCTCGGCCGGCGTGAAGGTCATGTCGGTGGTGCGCGACGTCGCCGACGCCTACGTCCACGCCGGCGGGCAGTACGAGTGGGACTCCGCCGCCCCGGTGGCGGTGGCGCGTGCGGCGGGCCTGCACACCTCACGGGTGGACGGCGCGCCGCTGCGCTACAACCAGTCCGAGGTGTACCTCCCCGACCTCATCGTGTGCCGCCCGGAGCTGGCGCGGCCGATCCTGGACTTCGTCGCCGCCCACGGCACCGACTGACCCGCGTGGGCCCACGGTGCGGGGTCAGAACACGTTGAACGGGCGGAACTGCACCGAGATCCGCGGCCCGGCGCCGGCGACCTTCGGGACGGCGTGCTCCCAGGTGCGTTGGCAGCTGCCCCCCATCACCACCAGGTCCCCGTGGCCCATCTCGACCGAGAGGGCGTCCCCGCCGCCACGTGGCCGCAGGGCCAGGCGGCGCGGGTCGCCGATGGAGACGATCGCGACCATCGTGTTGTGCGTGGCGCCCCGCCCGATGGTGTCGCCGTGCCAGGCGACGCTGTCGCGACCGTCGCGGTAGTAGCAGCACCCTGCGGTGCGGAACCGCTCGCCCAGGCGGGACTCGTAGTGGTCCGAGAGCGCCTCGCGCGCGTCCTCCAGGCCGGCGTGGGGGAGCGGCTCGCCGATCATGTAGGTGTAGGTGAGCCGCGGGACGTCGACCACCCGGTCATACATCTGCCGACGCTCCGTGCGCCACGGCACGTCCCGCTCCAGGGTCGCGAAGACCTCGTCCGCCTCCGGCAGCCAGTCGCGCACGACCTCCAGCCAGGCGCCGTCCCCGAGGTCGCGGTGCTCCACCTCGGCGAAGGACAGGTCGCGGCAGTCGGTGTCGGCGAAGAGCGTGCTCTGGAAGTCCACCCCGTCAGCCTAGGACCCCTTCGAACAGGTGTTCGTACGACGCGCCGCGGGGTCGGCGTACGGCGGCTGTCCACAGGCACGCGTCCGGTCGGTTGCCGGCGGCCGTCGCACGGGGCACGGTGAGCCTCCCGTCCGCTCCACTGAGGAGGCACCGATGCCCGACACCGCCACCACTGCGCTCGCCGACGCCGCCGCCGGGGTCGTCACCGACGGCGTCATCGACGTGACGTCCTGGACCGACCTCGCCGGCCTGCGCGAGGACATGGCCGCGCTCGACGAGCAGTTCCGCCGCCTGGGCGACCACGCCCGCACCTGGGCGTGCAACAAGGACGGCTTCGCGCCCAGCCCGGTCTGCCTGCTCCAGCCGCTGGGGGAGTTCCTCGACTGGCTGGAGGAGGCGATCGGGGCCGCCGAGGGGCTCGTCCACCGGGAGTGGGACGACCTCGCCGCCGCGGTCACCGCGGTCACCGGTGAGATGCAGGCACTGGACCAGCGGGTGGCCGACGCGCTCCCCGTGGTGGCCTGAGGTGGCCGAGCCGCACCTCCTGGCCACCGCCACCGGTCGCGGCGGCCTGCTGGACGCGGAGCCACTCACCCTGGCCACGCCCGCCCGCGGTGATGCCGTGCTGCGCCACGACGCAGAGTTCGTGGCACTCGATGCGGGCCTCTCCACGTTGCGTGACGGCATCAACCTCGGCATCGACGCGCTCAACCACGTCGGCGCCGGGCTGCGGCGCCTGCCCGAGGGCAGTCTCGAGGAGCTGCTGGTCATGCCGCTCACCGGCGACTACCTCACGATCCGGCAGAACGCCGCTGCGGTCCGCCAGATGCGCGACTGCCTCGCGACCTACGCCGGGAACGTCGCCCGGCTCTCGCTCGCCGTCGACCCGCGCTGGGGCGGTGCGGCCGCGACGGCGTACCTCCTGCGGCTCAACGCCCACGCCGCGATCGCACGCGGCGCCGGGGAGCTGATCGCGCACGGCGACGTCGTCTTCACCGAGATCGCCGAGTACAGCGAACGGCTCGCGATCGAGGTCGAGGAGCTCGTGATGGAGCTCTGCGAGCGCGGCCGGTGGCTGCTCACCAAGCTGCTCGCGCGCGTCTGCGGACCCATCGGGGCGGCGGCCTTCGCCACCGACTTCCTGCTGCACGGCTTCGACGCGGTGACCGACATCATCGACGACGTGCAACGCGTGCTGGAGATCGTGGACTTCCTGCTCTCGGTGCAGGGCGACGTCCGCGGCTGGGTGGCCGAGCAGCGGGCGCGCCTGGAGGACCTGCTGGAGTTCGCGGACCTGTTCTCCGATGCCGCGCGTGCCCACGCCCTAGGCTCGGGGCCGTGATCCTCATCGACCCGCCGCACACCGAGGGATACGGGCGCCTGTGGTCGCACCTGGCCAGTGACAGCGACTACGAGGAGCTGCACCTCTTCGCCGAGCGGCTCGCCATCCCCGCGCGCGGGTTCGACCGGGACCACTACGACATCCCCGCCGAGTGGTACGACGCCGTGGTCGCCGCCGGCGCCGAGCCGGTCAGCTCCCGCGAGCTCGTCGCGCGGCTCCGGGAGGCCGGACTACGCCGTCGCCGCGGTGCGACCTGACAGCTCGCGCTCCAGGTTCTCCCGCGCCGGGGCCTCCCAGCGGGCCGTCGCGTGCGCGGTGTGGAAGAGCCGCGGCTTCTCGGCCAGCGAGCGCAGCACGTCCGCCCGGCCACGGTTGAACACCTCGTCGGGCAGGTCGGCGTACTCGGTCCGGACCGCCGCCACGTAGGCGTCGTACTGCTCGCGCGGGGCCGCCAGGATCGCCAGGTCCGCGTCGGAGAGCGCGCAGCCGTTGGCGTCGTCCTCGGCCGGCCGGTGCTCCTCGGTCACTCGCACCAGGCGGGCCACCTCCGCGACCGTGGCCTCGTCCACCAGCCCCGGCAGCGCCTCCTCGGCCCAGGCGGCCGACCGCTCCTCGGCATCCCGCTCCCCGTCGTACACCGCGTCGTGGAACCACGCCGCGAGCCGCACCGGCAGGTCGTCGTACGCCGTCCCGGCGGCGGCCAGCTCGTCGAGCCGGGCGAGCACGGCGGTCAGGTGGGCGAGGTCGTGGTAGCCGCGGTGCTCGTCGCGCCACGCGGCGAGCAGTTCCTCGTGCAGCCCCTCTCCGTCGGAGAGGGGCCAGGGCGGCGGAGGTTGGTCAGCCATCGGACCATTGAAACCCATCGCGTCCGCGGGCCGGGAGGGGGTCGCCCCGACGCAGCGGCATCGGGGAGGATGGGACCCGTGACTGACGACGCCCGTGCCGAGCTGCTCGCGCTGCGCGCCAGCATCGACAACCTCGACGCCGCCCTGGTGCACCTGCTCGCCGAACGGTTCAAGTGCACCGAGCAGGTCGGTCGCCTGAAGGCGCGGGCGGGCATGCCACCGGCCGACCCCGACCGCGAGGCCGTGCAGATCGAGCGCCTGCGCTCCATGGCCGAGACGTCCGGACTCGACCCGCACTTCGCCGAGCAGATCCTCAACGTGATCATCGCCGAGGTCATCCGCAACCACCAGCAGTTCACCAGCTCCGGCGACTGAGGATCGCGCGAAACGACCACCGGGCGGAGCCCGCTCTGGAATGATCGGCGCCATGCGTTCACGGGCCGCCGGTGTCGCCCTCGTGGGCATCCTGCTCTTCGTCACCGGCCTGCTCGGGTGGCGCGGCATCGCCACCGAGGCCACCGATGCCGTCCGCGTGGACGCCAGCGTGCCGCGGTGCGGCGGCACGGAGGTCGGCACGGCCAGCTGGGCCGGTTCCCGGTTGCCCGCGATCCCGCTCGAGGCCGGCATGGAGTGCCGCCTCGCCTACCGCCTGCACAACACCGGCGACACCGACCTGACGCTCACCGGGTTCCACCAGGCCATCTCCGGTCCCGAGGGCGGCGCCGCCTTCCGCGTCGACGCCATCAACGGCGGCGACCCCGAGCAGACCGGCGACGTCGAGGCCCGCTGGACCGGGGAGGTCGCACTGCCGGCCGGTGACAGCACCTCACTGCGGATCCGGGTCGTCTTCCGGCCCGCCGGGTGCACCGCTCGCGGGAGCGTGCTGTGGGCGGGCAGCTTCGCCACCGTGCGTGCCTGGGGCCGCGACCGTGACATCGCGCTCCCCACCGCCACGCTCTACCGCGGCACAGCCGACAGCCACTGTCCCGCCGCGACGGGCTGACCGGACGCCTCGGCGTTACCCGCTCGTACCTCGCTCCAGCGCCTCGGCGTCAGTGATCTGGTAGGCATACCCCTGCTCCGCCAGGAACCGCTGTCGGTGCTGGGCGAAGTCGGCATCGACGGTGTCGCGGGCGACCACGGTGTAGAAGTGCGCGACCTTGCGGTCCTCGCCCGGGCGCGGCTCGCCCGGCCGCAACAGGCGCCCCAGCCGCTGCGCCTCCTCCTGGCGGGAGCCGAACGAGCCCGAGATCTGGATCGCGACCTCGGCACTGGGCAGGTCGATGGAGAAGTTGGCCACCTTGCTCACCACGAGCAGGCCGAGCTCCCCGGAGCGGAAGGCGTCGAAGAGCCGCTGACGCTCCCGGACCGTGGTGTCGCCGGTGATGACCGGCGCGTCGAACTCCTCGCCCAGCTCGGTGAGCTGGTCCAGGTACTGCCCGATCACCAGCGTCGGCTGGTCGGCGTGGTGCGCCACCAGCCGGCGTACGACGTCGACCTTCTCCCGCGTGCAGGCCGCGAGCCGGTAGCGCTCCTCGGGCTCGGCGGTGGCGTAGGTGATCCGGGAGGACTCCGGCAGCGTCACCCGCACCTCGACGCAGTCGGCCGGCGCGATCCAGCCCTGCGCCTCGATGTCCTTCCACGGTGCGTCGTAGCGCTTGGGGCCGATGAGGGAGAACACGTCGCCCTCGCGGCCGTCCTCGCGCACCAGAGTGGCGGTGAGCCCGATGCGGCGCCGGGCCTGCAGGTCCGCGGTCATGCGGAAGATCGGCGCCGGCAGCAGGTGCACCTCGTCGTAGACGATGAGGCCCCAGTCGCGGGCGTCGAAGAGCTCCAGGTGCGGGTAGACGCCCTTCCGCTTGGTCGTGATGACCTGGTAGGTGGCGATCGTGACCGGGCGGATCTGCTTCACCGCGCCGGAGTACTCGCCGATCTCGTCCTCGGTGAGCGACGTACGCCGCACCAGCTCGTCCTTCCACTGCCGGGCGCTCACGGTGTTGGTCACCAGGATCAGCGTCGTCGCCCGGGCGTGGGCCATCGCGGCCGCACCGACCAGGGTCTTGCCCGCGCCGCACGGCAGCACCACCACGCCGGAGCCGCCGTGCCAGAAGGACTCGGCCGCCTCGGCCTGGTAGTCGCGCAGCGACCAGTCGGCCTGGTCCAGGTCGATGGGGTGGGCCTCCCCGTCGACGTACCCGGCGTAGTCCTCGGCCGGCCAGCCGAGCTTGAGCAGTGCCTGCTTGAGGTTGCCCCGCTCGCTGGGGTGCACCGCCACGGTGTCGTCGTCGATGCGGGCACCGAGCATCCCGGCGATCTTCTTGGCGCGCAGGACCTCCTCGAGCACCGGTCGATCGGTGCTGGCGAGCACCAGGCCGTGGGTGGGGTGCTTCTCCAGCCGCAGTCGCCCGTAGCGCGCCATCGTGTCCGCGACGTCGACCAGCAGTGCGTTCGGCACCGGGTAGCGGCTGTAGGTCAGCAGGGTGTCGACGACCTGCTCGGCGTCGTGCCCCGCGGCCCGCGCGTTCCAGAGCCCGAGCGGCGTCAGCCGGTAGGTGTGGATGTGCTCGGGGGAGCGCTCCAGCTCGGCGAACGGCGCGATGGCGCGACGACACTCACCTGCCTGCTCGTGGTCGACCTCGAGCAGCAGGGACTTGTCCGATTGCACGATCAGGGGTCCGCCGGTCACCGAACCAGCCTACGGTTCGGGCGGCTGCACGACGGCTTCGGCGTCACCGGGACGGCGCCCGTCGGTGCGGTGGCGGCGTGCGGTAGACAGGCGCCATGGACGCACGCACCGCCAAGCGCACGGCCCGCACCCTGGAGCCCCTGCACGCACTGGGCTACTTCAGCCCCGACGTCGACGCGGCGATGGGAGAGCTCGGCCTGCGCGGCAGGGCGCGCTACTTCGTTTCCCGCTCCGCGCCGATGGGTGCGGTGGGCGCAGGCACCGTGACGGCCACGTTCCACAACTTCCACCCGGGGCTCGTCGCCCACGCCATGACCGGGGTGTGGGAGGCCACCACCCCCGGAGCAGCAGTCGCCGCGCGCTTCGCCGGCATCGACGCTTCCTACCGCCGCCTGCTCGGCGAGGAGGTCCTGGCCTCCGAGTCACTGGCCGAGGCGGCCGACCTCGCGCGGCGGGCGACCGAGGCCTGCCGCCCCGAGGGGCGACCGTTGTACGCCGGCCACGCCGACCTCGACTGGCCCGACGAGCCGCACCTGGTGTTCTGGCACGCCCTCTCACTGCTGCGTGAGCACCGCGGCGACGGCCATGTGGCGACCCTGCTCCGTGCGGGCCTCAGCGGCCTGGAGTCGCTCATCACCCACACGGCGACCGGCAAGGGCTTCCGACTGGAGGCGGCGAAGAAGTCGCGCGGCTACTCTGACGAGGAGTGGGCGGTGGGCGAGGCCGCACTGGTCGACCGCGGCCTGCTCGACACCGACGGGGCGCTGACCGAGCAGGGCCGCGAGCTGCGTCGCGACATCGAGGTGGCGACCGACGAGCTCGACCTCGCCCCGTGGGCTCACCTCGGGGACGAGGGCCTGGCGCGGCTCCACGAGCTGGCCACGCCCCTGGTCCAGCAGGTGCTCGAGCAGGACGCCCTGCCGGCCGCGGTCTTCGCCTCCGGCTGACGCCCGCGGCTCACTCCGCCGGTCGGACCGACCGGATGCGGTGCACCGCGAAGGACCGGGTGTCGTCCGCAGCCCGGTCGTACGCCGTCAGCTGGCCGCCCTCGACGCGCTCGGGCTCGACGACGCGCTCGCCGATGACGCCCTGGTGGTCGGTGAAGTCGATGACGACCGTGCTGCCCCGCTCGACGGCGTCCCGCAGCGCTGAGAGGGCGCCGCCGGGCGTGACGGCGCGTGCCGGCTCGGTGCGGGCGGCGACCTCGCCGGCCCGGACGGCCCGCACGGCCGCGGCGACACGGCTGGCCTCCCGGGCGCGCGCGGAGCCGGGAGCCCGGTCCCGCGGCGTACGGGCGCGCAGCGCCTCGACCCGGCCCACCCGCAGGGTGCCGTCGGGCGCCTCGACCACCGGGGCGAGTCCCAGGTCGCGCAGCCGGGGCAGCAGCACGTCGACCGGGGTGGTGCTGATGACCACCGTGGGGGCGATCCGCCGCAGCCCGAGCGCGTCGGCCTGCGGGTGGTGCACCAGCTCGACCAGGGCGGCCTCGTCGTCGGAGCGGATGAAGGCGTCGGCGTGCCCCACCCGCAGCCGGCCGAACGTGCGGGTGGCGTCGTCGACGAGGTAGCGCAGCGGCTGCGGCACCGGGGTCGCCGAGACCGAGTCGAGGAAGTCGTGGATTTCCGCTGCCGACCAGCCCTCGTCGAGCGCACGGCGTACGGAAGCGGCGGTGAAGCGGTAGACCGTCGCCCCACCGCGGGACTCGACGTCGGCGAGCACCTGCAGGGCCGGCGCCACGTCCGGGGCCAGCGGTCCCGGTGCGACCGCGGTGAGGTCGGCTTGGATCACCACCTCGGTCACCGGCGGCGGCAGCTGGTCGGTGAGGGCCGCTCCGACGTCCTCGCCGGCCACCAGCGCCCGGCCCTGGCTGCTCAGCACCCCGCGGCCGAGGAGACCGAGCGCCTCGGCCTCCTGCAGGGTCCACGCCACCTCGTCGGCCCGCCCACGCGGTCGGCGGGGACGCTGCCACCGCAGCCGTTCCAGCAGGCTGTTGCCGCCGGTGCCGGCCGCGAGGCCGACGCCGTCGGGCAGGTCCGCGAGCTCGCTCAGCGCCATGGCGCGGGTCTCGGCGACCGTGGCCGAGGCCAGGTCAGGCAGCAGGGCGTTGCGGGCACGACCGTCCTCGTCGCGTTCACCCACCAGGGCCGGCACGCGTGACGTCGTCCACCACGCGTGGACCAAGCGGGACCACTGGTCCGCCACCGGAGCCGCGGCCCAGGTGTCGAACGCGTCGGTCGGCACCCACACCGGGTTGCCCTCGCCGTCGGCCCGGCTGGCCGCCAGCCCGGCGGCGACCACCACCTCCACCACCAGGGCGGCCTCGGCCTCGGTCACGCCGAGATGGGTGGCAGCAGCGCGCAGGTCGCGGACCCCGAGCCCGCCCGAGCGCAGCGCGGCCGGTGGGCGGTGGCTCCAGGTCTCGAGCAGGACGCCGGCGCGGCGCACGAACTCGGTGGCTGCCGCCACCGCCACGTTGGCGGCCAACCTCGCGTTCGTGTCGTCGGTGGCGAGGTCAGGGGGTACGTCGACCGGTGCCGTGGTCGTGGTGCCGCCGCGCAGCGACATCCCGACCTCGCCGGGCACCACGAGCAGCTCCTCGCCGTCGGCCACCAGCAGGTCGTGGGCCAGGAGCTCCTCGGCCGGGCTCTCGGCGGCCGCGGGACGGACGTTGCGCCGTGCGCGGCCCGCGGTGGCGGTGCCGCCCTCACCGACGACGTGCTCGAGCAGGCCGCGCGCAGCGGGGGAGAGGGCAGCGAGCCGGTCGGCGACCACCGCGGCGCCGGGGTCACGGGTGGAGCGGGGATGCAGTCCGCTGACGCCGCCGTCCTCGCCGCCGGCGAGGCAGTCGGTGACCATGCTGAGTGCGCGGAGGCCCTCCGGCGACTCCCACACCACCGCGAGCTGCACCAGCCGCGCGAGGGCAGCGTCGACGAAGTCCGGTGCGGCCGCCACCAGGGAGCGCAGCTCCGCAGCCGTCGTGGTCCGGGCAACGGTGACGGCGTCGAGGACGAAGAGCTCTCCGCGGTTGAGCCCGTCCAGCGCCCGCGCGATCGAGCTGCGCACGGCGGCGCGGGAGGCGAGCTGGCTGCAGTCCCGCGGCGCGGGGGAGGCCAGGTCGGGCCGGGCGGTCAGCAGGGCGGCGAGGCGGTCATCGGACCACTGCCGCAACTGGTCGGCCAGCGATCTGTGGCCCGTCCCCTCCGACACCCGACCACCGTACTCAGCCCGCTCCCCCGAGGATCGGGGTGGGCGCATCGGGATGTGGTGGGATGGGGCGCGATGAGCACCGACAGCCTGCAGTGGTCCTACCGTCCGGGACCCTGGTACGCGGTCCTCGGTGACGCGATCACGATCGCGCTGCCGGTCCCGGACCACGCGCTGGTGGCCGAGGTGTGGCGCCGTGTCGAGGGTGGTGCCACCGTCGAGGACGTGCTCGACGGCCTCCTGGCCGACGGCCTCGCCCGGTGTCCGTCCTTCGCGCTCGTCGAGCGCTCCGAGGACCTGACCCGGGTGGTCGTGCGGGGCGAAGGACTCGCCGTGCGCGCGGCCGGTGACACCGACGAGGTCCGCATCGAGGGGCCCGACGACGCGATCTGGGCCGAACGCCGCCTCTCCGGCGTCACCTCGCTCACCGTCGACCTGCCCGCGCGTGGCCGTGCGGCCGAGCCCGACGCCGACCGCGAGTACGCCGTCCGCACCGGCCTGGTGCGGGTCAGTCGCGTCGAGGCGCACCCCACCACGCCGATCACCGCGGAGCGGGGGACCGGCGGCGGCGCGCACCTCGCCGCGGTGCCCGACGCGCCCGCGGTCGCCGTATCGAGCGCCGCGGCTGCGGCCGACGCGGTGCCGACCGGCGCGGTGCCGGTCGACACGGCGCCGGCCGATCCCGCCCCGGCGCCGATGCTGCGCAGCTCTGATGGCCAGAGCGTCGCGATCGACCGGGTGGTGCTGATCGGGCGCGCACCCCGGCCGCGTGACGACGCCGAGGAGGCGACGCTGCTCAGCGTGCCCAGCCGGTTGCAGGAGATCTCCTCCACCCACGCCGAGGTGCGTCCGGGAGGAGCCGGCGAGGCCGTGGCGATGCTCACCGACATGGGCTCGACCAACGGCACCGTCCTCACCGCTCCCGGCGAGGAGCCGCGCGACCTGCGGCCGGGCATCGCTGTCCCGCTGGTGGTCGGCGCGGTGATCGACCTCGGTGACGGCGTCAGCGTCGAGGTGCTGGGGCCCGGAGGCTCCTGAGCCCGGCGGGGAGGGTCCTGCTGGTCCTCAGCGCCCGGAGACGACCGTCAAGCGCGTGCGCTCGCCGTCCTCGGTGCTCCAGGTGACCGTGCCGCGCTCCACTGCGGTGTCCTCGGGCAGCGTCACCATGAAGGTGAGGGCATCGCCCGGCGCCAGCTCCGCCCAGGAGGGGAAGACCCGCACCGGATCGGTGAAGCCCTCGGTGGAGGCCTGCACGCGCACGATGCGGTCGCTGGTGTTGGTGAGGGTGCGCTCGACCTGCGACTGGCTGCCGTTGAGCAGCGCGTGGGGCTGGTTGACCGTCGTCCGGTCGCCCTCGAGCCAGGTGCGGTAGTGACGCTCGGGCACGAGGTACGACACCGGAGGCAGCGCGCCACCCGTGGCCGAGCCGGCGCCCGCCTTGCTCACGCCGGCGTCGCGGACCGGGCGCGCCATGGTGACCAGCGCCGAGCGGACCTGCTGCGGGTCCGACGCCGGCCGTGCGAGCAGGCGTGCGGCGAGGCCGCTGACGTGGGCCGCCGAGGCCGAGGTGCCGGTCGCGAGGTCCCAGCCGCCGGGGACGGCGGCCATCACCTCCGACCCGGGCGCGACCAGGTCGGGCTTGAGCAGGGACAGGCGCGGGTTGCCGGCGCTGCTGAACCCGGTGACCTGCGGCGTACGCCGCACGGTGCCGCGCGCCTCGAGGTCGATCCGGGCGTCCTTGCTCGAGCGCACCCAGCGGGACAGGGTCCGGCCGGCGCTCTCGCGCAGGTGCACGGTGGGGACGGCGTGCAGGTCGGCGTTGACCGAGCCGGTCCCCTTGTTGACCAGCACCATGCCGACGCCGTCGGCCCGCTCGACCGCCTCGGACTTCGCGACGCGGGCCGTGGCGCCCCGCTCGCAGATGACCACGGCGCCGGCGACTTCACTGGCGTCGAGGCTGCCGTCGCGGCAGACCCGCGCGTCACGGACGCTCGCGCCGGGGGCCGCGACGTCGGCGGCGTGCACGACGCGGGCACCTGTGACCGACGTCCCCGAGGCCATCCGGCCGTGGAGGGTGTGCGGTCCGGCCTCGACCACTCCGGCACGGACGTCGCCGGAGGTGGCGCCGACGGTGAGGACCCACGGTGCGGGGTGGGCGGCGTAGGCGTCGTCGCCGTCGTTGCCGGCTGCGCCGACCACGACGACCTCTGCCTCGGCTGCGCCGAGCAGTGCGCGCTCGACGGTGTCGATCTTGCCGGGGCCGGCGACCGCGAGGTTGAGCACGTCGACCCGGTCGGCGGTGGCGCGGTCGATGGCGGCGACCAGGTCGGCGGTCGCGCAGCCGTCGTCGTCGGGGTCGGGGGCGCTCCAGCAGGCCTTGTACGCCGCGATGCGGGCCCGCGGGGCGGCGCCGGACCGGCGTCCCATCCCGTCTCCGTCGACCCGGACCGGGACTTGGGAGTTGCCGGCCGCGATCGAGGCCATCTGGGTGCCGTGGCCGGCGGTGTCGCGGGGGGAGAGCGAGTCGCCGGAGCGGACGCCGTCGGCACCGAAGCCGTCGACGAAGTACTGCGCGCCGACCAGCTTCGCGCCGCAGGCGGTGGCCTTCCAGGAGCCGTCCTCCGCCGCGCCGGTGCACTCACCGCGGTAGCGGGGGTCCGGCCCGAGCGGGGCGACGTCGGAGAAGGCGCGGTTGCCGGGGTCGATGCCGGAGTCGACGAAGCCGATGACGGTGCCGGCGCCGCCGGGGGCCGGTGCGGCGGACGTTGCTGCGGCGGTGGCGTGGGAGGAGGACAGCGCCGTGAGGGAGCGCACCTCGTTCTCCTCCACGAGCGCGACCCGCGGATTGCCGGCGAGGGTCCGGGCCTGCTCGGCGTCGAGTTCGACGGCGAAGCCGTTGAGGGCATCGGTCCAGCGGTAGACCGGCGTGGGGGCGTCGACGGCCGCGAGCAGCTGGTCCTGGTCACGCCGCATGCGCTGCCGGGCGTCGTCGGCGGACTCCTCGCCGTCGAGCCCGGCCAGACCGGGACCGGTCAGGGTCACCAGCGTCAGCGAGGGCTCGTCGCCTGCGTGCGGGGCGGCGCCCCCGGCCTGGGCCGGGAGGAGTCCGACCGCCAGCAGCGCCACGAGCACCGAGGCGAGGGCGGGCCACGGCATGGTCCGCGTGCGGCGCGCGAGCGCGCGCGTGCCCGGGCTGCGCGTCATGGTCCTCCCCGTTCGTCTGGTCCCCACGAGCCATCCATTGTGACGCATGGGACGGGGGAGTGCACAAGATCCCCACAACAGCCGGCCGGAAACGCGTTCGGCGGCGTCACCGGCGATGACCTACGATGCGCGTTCGGGCCGCCCGGAGCCGCCGGGCGCCGTCGCAGACGAAGGGTTGGAGCCGTGCCGGTTGGCAAGGTGAAGTGGTACGACGCGGAGAAGGGCTTCGGATTCCTCTCCCAGGCCGAGGGACCGGACGTCTACGTCCGGTCCGACGCGCTGCCCGACGGCGTCACCGCCCTCAAGTCCGGCACGCGTGTCGAGTTCGGCATCGCCCAGGGCCGCCGCGGTGACCAGGCGCTCCAGGTGCGGCTCCTGGACAAGCCGGCGTCGGTCGCCCGCAACCAGGACCGCGCGAAGCGGAAGAAGCCCGAGGAGATGGTCACCATCGTCGAGGACCTGATCAAGCTCCTCGACGACGTCGAGGGCACCTACCGCCGGGGTCGTCACCCCGAGACGCGCACGGCCAAGCCGACCGCGAAGCTGCTCCGGGCCCTCGCCGACCAGCTCGAGCTCTGACCCGACCGGCCCTCAGCGTGCGGGTGGGGGCGGCGGCGGAGGTGGCGGCGTACCGCCGTTGGCGGGACGCGGCGTGGTGTCGGTGCCGGCGGGCTCGGTGTGCTGCCCGGGCCGGTGTCCGGGGCCGTCCGCGTCCGGGCCGGTCCCGCGGGGACGGGTGCGCAGCACGTAGACCGCCCATCCGGCGAGCAGTAGGGCAGCGATGCCGAGACCGACCCGCGGGATCAACGGCATCACGATGCCGACGAAGCCACCCACGACCCACGCCAGCTGCAGCGTGGTGTCGCCACGCGCGAAGGCACTCGCGTGGGACCGGTGCGGGATCTCGGTCTGGATCGTGGCGTCGAGCGAGACCTTCGCGAGGTACTGCGCCAGCCCGGCGGTGAGCCCCAGCAGCACCACCGGCAGCAGGCCGTAGAGCACGCCGGCGACCACGACCACGCCGACGTCGAGGAGCATCATGGCCACCAGCGTCACCGTGGGCGAGATCCGACGGGCGAGTGAGGCGGTGAGGATGCCCAGGGCGTTGCCGAGGCCGGCGGCGCCGACCACGAGCCCGAGCAGCAGGGTGCCGCGTTCCTCCCACCCGTCGATGGGGTTGTCGCGCAGGAGGAAGGCCATGTACATCGTCAGGAAGCCCGACAGCCAGCGCGGACCGCAGTTGGCGCGCAGCGCGAAGGCGACGCTGGGCGGGTTGATGGCGCGTCGGGGCTGCTCACCGGCAGGGGCGTCGGCTGCCCGGGAGTCCACCTGGGCCGGGAGGACGATGGCGGCGATGGTGCCGAGCACGAAGACCAGGAACGCGTAGCGCAGCGCCCAGTCGGAGCCGAAGTACGACGCCGCACCCGCCAGGGGTGCCGACACCGACGCACCGACGACGCCGGCCAGGGAGACGCGGCCGTTGGCCTTGGGCAGCTCCATCCCCTCGGGCTTGAGGCGGGGGATGGCCGAGGCGCGCGTGACGCCGTAGGCCTTGGAGGAGACCAGTACGCCGAGGGCGGCGGGGTACATCCAGACCGACTCGACCGCCACGAGGCCGGCCAGCACCCAGCAGAGGAACCCGCGGATCGCGAAGGTGCCGCCGATGGCCCAGCGACGACCGTGGCTGAAGCGGTCCAGGAACGGACCGATCAACGGCGCGACGACCGCGAACGGCAGCATGGTCAGCACCAGGAAGAGCGCGACCTGGGTGCGCGCCTCACTGGTGGCCCCGGAGAAGAAGATGGTGCCGGCCAGCGCGATCGCGACCGCGGTGTCGCCGGCGGCGTTGCACACGTGGAGCTCGATCAGCCGGTTCAGGCCCGACCGGTCGGCGCCCTCGGCGTTCGCGGCGCGGCGGGCGCGGTGCATCGTCGTACGCCCTGCCCGGCCGGTGACCCGTCCGGCCGCGGCCAGGCCGCGTGCCGTCGCCTTCGCGCCGTCACCGAGTGCTCGCGTCCGCGACGGTCCCGAGCCGGCCGACCCGGACCCGGCCGGCCGGTCCGTGGACGAGGAGGGCGGGGGAGGGGCGCCGGGCGGCGGTCCGCCCGGGGCATCGTTCCTGTGGTCCCGTCCTTCGCTCACGGGCCCCATCTTGCCGGGTGGCACCGCAGCGACACGCGGGGTGCACCGGTGCGGACCCGGAATCGACCCCTCCGACACCGATGGGTGATGATGGGGCGCATGACCGTTGCTGCCCGCCACCGCGTGGACACTGCCGCCGCGGCCGCCGTCGACCAGGCGCACGCCGCACTGGTCGAGGAGGTGCCTGCCGCCGACGTCGGTCCCCACCTCGGGACGGTCGGCGAGGGCCAGCGCGTCGTGACCCATCGTTTCGCCTGTGAGCGGGCCGGGTACACCGGCTGGCACTGGGCGGTCACCGTCACCCGCGCCTCCCGTCAGCGGCGCGTGACGGTGGACGAGGTCGTGCTGCTGCCCGGCGAGGACGCCATCACCGCGCCCGACTGGGTGCCCTACCGGGACCGCATCCAGCCCGGGGACCTCTCGCCGGGCGACCTGCTGCCGGTGGCCGACGACGACCCCCGGCTCGTGCCGACCTACTCCTTCGGTGACGACCCGCTCGACGCCGACGACAAGGCACAGATCCGCACCGTGGCCAAGGACCTCGGCCTCGGGCGCGTGCGCACGATGTCGCCCGAGGGGCGGGCGGGCACCGCGGAGCGGTGGCTGGCCAACAACGCCGGCCCCGACGCGCCCCTGGCGCGCTCCGCTCCGGAGAGCTGCCACTCCTGTGGCTTCCTCGTCCGGCTCGCCGGACCGCTGGCGGATCGCTTCGGCGTCTGCGCCAACGGTGACGCCAACGACGACGGCAAGGTCGTCGCCTTCGACCACGGCTGCGGCGCGCACTCCGAGGTGCGCCTGGCCAAGAAGCACCGTGCCCGGCCGCTGCCCGAGCACGTCTTCGACACCCTCACCCTCGACGAGCTCGAGCTCTTCTGAGCCCCGGCGTGCAGTCCGGGGTCGACGCGCGTTCGGTCGCGCCGGTGCGACGCCGCGCCGGGATCGCGCTCGTCGTGGTCGGGAGCCTCCTGGCAGTCGCGGCCCTGGGTGGTGCGTCCTGGGCGCTGGTCGACGCCTACGACGGAGCACGGGCCGAACGCGGCCCGGCCGCAGCCGACGTCACGTTCCCGGTGAGCCGCGGGTCCGCAGCGGCGGGACCCACCGAAGAAGAGCGGTCGAGCGCTCGGCGGTTCGCGGACCTGGCGCTGTCCGAGATCGCCGGCCTGGAGCGCAACGGTGCCGATCGTGACGACGCAGCCGCGGCCCGGCTGATGACCGACGCCTACGCCGAGGACTACCGCAGCACCGTCCAGGAGATTCGTTCCTCGATGCCCCCGGGCACGGTGCGGACCGTGCTGACGGTGGAGGAGACCGCGGTGGCCGGAGGCACGCCGGACCGGATGTCGGTGCTCGTCCTTGCGAACTCGGTGCGGGTCGAGGCCGACGGCGATCGGTCCGACCCGTTCCGCCAGTGGGTGGTCGTGGATCTCGTACGCGACGGCGAGGGATGGCTCGTGGACGACCTCGCCTTCGACCGCGGGACCCAGGTCTCGGAATCGGACCCAGCGCGGCGCGCGGCCATGTCCAGGGCGACCGAGTTCGCGACGACGCTGCTCAACGTCGACCACCGCTCCATGGGGCGACGTCAGGAGCGACTCCAGAACCTGGTCACCGAGAGCCTCGGGGCGCAGTACGAGCGGGAGTACGACGACCTGCGCCGCAGAGCCCGCCGGGACGGATCGGTCCTCGACATCGACGTCGAGGCCGTCGGCGTCACGATCTTCCTCCCCACCGCGGCGCAACTGCTCGTCGCGGCCTCGGGCACGGTGACCAGCAACCGCAGCGGGGAGCGTGTGGAGGCGACCTATCTGCTCGAGGTGACGCTGAACATCGTCGATGGCGAATGGCTCGCCGCCGAAGCGGTGCTCGAGCAGGTGACGTGATCCGGCGTCACTGCGCCGCACCGGAGAGCACCCACACGGCGTACTCGTCATCGACCGGACGCAGGTCGTAGCCACCGAACCGGTGCTGGACGGTGAGCCCCGCGCGGGTCGCGTCGGCCATGAAGTCCTCGGGGGCGTAGGACCGAGCCGAGGCCGGACCGCCCCGCAGGTGGAAGCCGAGCAGGATGCGGCCCCCCGGAGCCAGCAGGGACGCCAGCCGTTCCAGGACCGCCACCTCGGTGTCCTTGGCCACGAAGGTCATCACGTTGCCCACCACCACGACGAGGTCGAAGGCGGTCGGCTGGCCGGCCCCGGCCAGCACCTCGGGCGTGAGTTCGAGGATCTCGTGGGGGAGCACCGGCAGGTCGGGGTAGGTCGTTCGGGACTGTGCCACGAGCGTGGGGTCCGGCTCGGCGGCGACCACCCGGTGCCCGGCCGCCTGCAGGTACGCCGCGACCCGGCCCATGCCCGATCCCGCGTCGAGGATGCGTGCCCCGCGCTCGGCGAGGGCGTCGGCCAGTCGGGCCTCGCCGGCGACGTCCTTGCCATCGGCGATCATCTCGGCGAACCGCTCGCCGTAGCCGGCGTTGCGGTGCCCGCCGAGCGCCCACCGGGTCGGCGGCAGGCCGGTCACGACGCCTCGCGGGCGGCGCGGTGGTTGCGGCGACGGCGGCAGTACTCCGCCCCCAGCAGTCCGAGCCCGACCCCGGCCAGGCACATCCACAGCACCCAGGTCTGGTCGCGCTCCTCGAGCCGGCCGTAGAAGGGCAGCAGCCCGACGAAGGCCACGAAGAACAGCAGGGTGCCCACCTGGACCGTGCGGACGCCGTCGACGTCCAGCGGCTCCACGGGGGCGATGAAGTAGGTGCGGTTGCCGATCTCGTGCCGGTCCGGCTCCTCCTCGCTCAGGTCCACGGCGCCATCGTAGACAGCGTGCCAGTCGCGGCCGTGGGGCGCCGCGGGAATGTCGGGACGGTCGCCGGTGTTGACCCCATCGTCCGCGCGCGTCCGGAGGAGGCACCACGAGTCCCACGTTCCGATCCCTGTCCCACCCGAACTACCGGCTGTACCTCGCCGGGAGCGTCGTCTCCAACATCGGAACCTGGATGCAGCGCATCGCGCAGGACTGGCTGGTCCTCAGCATCCCCGGCAACGGCGGGTCCGAGCTCGGCATCACCACCGGGCTCCAGTTCCTGCCCATCCTGCTCCTCTCGCCCTACGCCGGCGTCGTGGCCGACCTCTTCCCCAAGCGGCGACTGCTCCAGGTCACCCAGGCCGCGATGGCCCTGGCGGCGGCGGTGCTCGCCGTCATCGCGATCCTCGGCGCGGCCCAGACCTGGCACGTCTACGTGCTCGCCTTCGCCTTCGGCACCGGCGCGGCGTTCGACGCCCCGGCTCGGCAGGCGTTCGTCTCCGAGCTGGTCGGGCCCGACGACGTCCCCAACGCGATCGGCCTCAACTCCGCCGCGTTCAACACCGCGCGGCTGGTCGGTCCCGCCCTCGCGGGGCTGCTGATCGGCACCCTCGGTGGCGGCATGGTGGCGACCGGTTGGGTGATCGGCCTCAACGCCGTCTCCTACCTGGCCGTCATCGGCCAGCTGCACCGGATGGATCCGGGTCGGTTGCTCTCGACGCGCCCGTCGAGCCGCAGGCGCGGCATGCTGCGCGACGGCCTCGTGTACCTCCGCGGGCAGCCGAAGATGCTGATGATCCTGGTGCTGGTGTTCTTCGTCGGCACCTTCGGCATGAACTTCACCATCACCTCCGCCCTGATGGCGACCGAGGTCTACGGCAAGGGCGCCAGTGAGTTCGGGGTGCTCGGTTCCGCGCTGGCGGTCGGCTCCCTGGGCGGTGCGTTGCTGGCCGCCCGCCGCACGCGAGTGCGCCTCCGGCTGCTCTTCGTGGCCGCGATCGGCTTCGGGCTCGCACTGATCGCGGCCGCGGTCCAGCCCACCTACCTGCTGTTCGTGCTGTTCTGCCCGTTGCTGGGCCTGGCCACGATCACCCTGCTGAACTCGGCCAACGCCACCCTGCAGATCGAGTCCGACCCCGACCTGCGGGGACGGGTGATGGCGATCTACATGACGATCCTGATGGGCGGCACCCCGCTCGGGGCCCCGGTCATCGGCTGGATCGGTGAGCAGTGGGGTGCCCGCTGGACGCTGGTGGTCGGCGGCGTGCTCGTGCTGCTCGGCGTGCTCCTCGCGCTGCTGGTCCACGAGGCGACCCGGCGGCGTACGCCGACCCACGAGCGGGTGCCGGCCGTCACCGCTGCCTGACGCGGGTCGAGGGGCCACGTCTGTGGGCGGGCAGGACATGCGATGCTGCGGCTCGTGAACTCGGCCCAGCCTGCTGCTCTCGACCGCTTCTTCCAGGTGACCGAACGCGGCTCCACCCTCGCTCGTGAGGTCCGTGGCGGCGTGGTGACCTTCTTCACCATGGCCTACATCGTGGTGCTGAACCCGCTGATCCTGGGCTTCATCGCCGATCTCGACGGGGAGTTCCTCGCCGGGGGCAGCGAGCCCAACCTGGCCGCGATCGCTGCCGGCACCGCGCTCGTCGCCGGTGTCCTCTCGATCCTCATGGGGGTGGTCGCGAACTTCCCGCTGGCCGTCGCCACCGGACTCGGCCTCAATGCGTTCCTGGCAGCGATCGTCGCCAGCCAGCAGATGACCTGGGCCGACGCCATGGGCCTGGTCGTCATGGAGGGCGTGATCATCCTGGTGCTGGTGCTGACCGGCTTCCGGACCGCGGTGTTCCGCGCGATCCCGCGCCAGCTCAAGGTGGCCATCTCGGTCGGGATCGGCCTCTTCCTCGCGCTGGTGGGGCTGGTGGGAGCCGGCGTCGTCACCCGCGTCCCCGACGCGGCCCAGACCACCGTGCCGGTCCAGCTCGGCGACGACGGCACCCTCAGCGGCTGGCCGATCGTGGTCTTCATGGTCGGCCTGCTGCTGGTCTTCGCGCTGTGGACCCGCGGCGTCCGGGGAGCGATCCTGGTCTCGATCCTGGCGATGACCGTCGTGGCCATCGCGATCGAGGCCGCCGCCGACCTCGGGGACGCCTGGGCGCTCACCGTGCCGGCGGTGCCCGAGGACCCGTGGCGCACGCCCGACTTCGGCACACTGGGCCAGTTCAGCCTGCTGGGGTCGTGGCAGAACGCCGGCTTCATCGCCGTCGTGCTGCTGGTGTTCTCGCTGTTGCTGGCCGACTTCTTCGACACGATGGGCACGATGACCGCGATCGGTGCGGAGGCGGGCCTGCTCGACGAGCAGGGCATGCCGCCGCGCACGCAGCGCATCCTGGTCGTCGACTCCCTCGCCGCCGTCGCCGGCGGCGCCGCCGGCGTCTCGTCCAACACCGCCTACATCGAGTCCGCCTCCGGCGTGGGGGAGGGCGCCCGCACGGGCCTGTCCTCGGTCGTCACCGGCGTGCTCTTCCTCGCCACCATCGTGCTCGCGCCGTTCGTGGCGATGATCCCGTCCGAGGCGGCGGTGCCCGCGCTCGTGCTGGTCGGGTTCTTGATGATGCAGCAGATCACCGACATCGACTGGCAGGACGTGGAGATCGCGATCCCGGCCTTCCTCACCGTGATCCTGATGCCGTTCACCTACTCCATCACCGCCGGCATCGGCGCCGGATTCCTGGCCTTCACCTTCCTCAAGGTCGTCCGCGGGAAGGCCGGGACCGTCCACCCGTTGCTGTGGCTGATCTCGGCACTGTTCGTGGTGTACTTCGCCATCGACCCGATCACCGCGTGGCTGACCTGACGCCCCAGCGTGCTCGGGCCTCGACACCCGGCGTCGCGACCTCGTGCCTCGGTCGCGGCCGCGGCTCGACCTCCTCGCAGATGCGCAGGGTGCTCGGATTTTGACCGCGACGGGCGGGCGAGTAATCTCGACTCTCGTGCCTGACTCGTCGGGCACGTTGCGCATGCCCTCAACAGGGCGGGCCACCATGGCACGAAGACCACAGCAGTACTCCCGTGTCCGGCAGATCGTCGGGCACTGAGACCAGACCGAAAGGGAACCACCAGGTGCCCACCATTCAGCAGTTGGTCCGCAAGGGCCGCCACGACAAGGTGGCGAAGAACAAGACGCCAGCCCTCAAGGGCTCCCCGCAGCGCCGCGGCGTCTGCACCCGCGTCTACACCACCACCCCGAAGAAGCCGAACTCTGCCCTCCGCAAGGTCGCCCGTGTGCGCCTGTCGAGCGGCATCGAGGTCACCGCTTACATCCCGGGTGAGGGCCACAACCTCCAGGAGCACTCGATCGTGCTCGTCCGCGGCGGCCGTGTGAAGGACCTGCCCGGTGTTCGCTACAAGGTCGTCCGCGGTTCGCTGGACACCCAGGCCGTCAAGGGCCGTCAGCAGGCGCGCAGCCGCTACGGCGCGAAGAAGGAGAAGTAATGCCGCGCAAGGGCCCCGCACCGAAGCGTCCGATCGACGTCGACCCCGTCTACGGCTCCCAGCTCGTCACCCAGCTGGTGTCGAAGGTGCTGCAGGACGGCAAGAAGCAGGTCGCGCAGCGCATCGTCTACTCCGCCATGGAGGGCTGCCGCGAGAAGACCGGCACCGACCCGGTCGTCACCCTCAAGCGTGCGCTGGACAACGTCCGGCCCGCCATCGAGGTCAAGTCCCGCCGCGTCGGCGGTGCGACCTACCAGGTCCCCGTCGAGGTCAAGGGCAACCGCGGTACGACGCTGGCGCTGCGCTGGCTGGTCGGCTACTCCCAGGCGCGCCGTGAGAAGAGCATGCACGAGCGCCTCATGAACGAGATCCTCGACGCCAGCAACGGCCTCGGTGCCGCGGTGAAGAAGCGCGAGGACACCCACAAGATGGCCGAGTCCAACAAGGCCTTCGCCCACTACCGCTGGTGACCAGCGGTACCCGAGAGCCGACCCCGGCCCCGTCACATCCTCGACCCCCGAAGGAACACTGACTCAAAGTGGCAGTCGACATCACCACGGACCTGACCAAGGTCCGCAACATCGGCATCATGGCGCACATCGATGCCGGCAAGACCACCACCACCGAGCGGATCCTGTTCTACACCGGCATCTCCCACAAGATCGGTGAGGTCCACGACGGTGCCGCCGTCATGGACTGGATGGAGCAGGAGCAGGAGCGCGGCATCACCATCACGTCCGCCGCGACGACCTGCTGGTGGAAGGACCGCCAGATCAACATCATCGACACCCCCGGGCACGTCGACTTCACCGTCGAGGTGGAGCGGTCGCTGCGCGTGCTCGATGGTGCGGTCGCGGTCTTCGACGGCGTGGCCGGTGTCGAGCCGCAGTCGATGACGGTGTGGCGCCAGGCCAACAAGTACTCCGTGCCGCGGATGTGCTTCGTCAACAAGCTGGACCGCACCGGCGCGGACTTCTTCTACTGCGTCGACTCCATGGTCGAGCGGCTCAACGCCACCCCGCTGGTGCTGCAGCTGCCGATCGGTGCCGAGAGCGACTTCATCGGCGTGGTCGACCTGGTGGAGATGAACGCCAAGGTGTGGCGCGGTGAGACCGGCCTCGGTGAGCAGTACGAGACCGAGGAGATCCCGGCCGACCTCGCCGAGCAGGCCGCGGAGTACCGCGAGAAGCTGCTCGAGACCCTGGCCGAGGCCGACGACGACATCATGGAGAAGTACCTCGAGGGCGAGGACATCTCCGTCGACGAGCTGCACGCCGCGATCCGTCGCGCGACGATCGCCGACAAGGTCAACCCGGTCCTGTGCGGCACCGCGTTCAAGAACAAGGGCGTGCAGACCCTGCTCGACGCGGTCATCAACTACCTGCCCTCGCCGTTGGACGTCGAGGGCATCGTGGGCCACGACCCCAAGGACGAAGAGGTCGAGGTCGTCCGCAAGCCCAGCGACAAGGAGCCGCTCGCGGCCCTGGCGTACAAGATCGCCGCCGACCAGCACCTCGGTCAGCTGATCTACGTCCGCGTCTACTCCGGCGTCATGGAGGCCGGTGGCCAGGTCCTGAACCCGGTCAGCGGCAAGCGTGAGCGGATCGGCAAGATCTACCAGATGCACTCCAACAAGCGCGAGGAGATCGCGTCGGTGGGTGCGGGGCAGATCGTCGCCGTCATGGGCCTGAAGCAGACCAAGACCGGTCACACGCTGTGCGACCAGTCCAACCCGGTCGTGCTGGAGTCCATGACGTTCCCGGACCCGGTGATCCAGGTCGCCATCGAGCCCAAGACCAAGGGCGACCAGGAGAAGTTGAGCATCGCGATCCAGCGACTCTCGGACGAGGACCCGACCTTCACCGTCGCGACCGACGAGGAGACCGGCCAGACCATCATCGGTGGCATGGGCGAGCTCCACCTCGACATCCTGGTCGACCGCATGAAGCGGGAGTTCAAGGTCGAGGCGACCGTCGGTGCGCCGCAGGTCGCCTACCGCGAGACGCTGCGCCGGAAGGTCGAGAACCACAGCTACACGCACAAGAAGCAGACCGGTGGTTCGGGCCAGTTCGCGAAGGTCATCATGACCCTCGAGCCGAGCATCGACGAGGAGACCGGCGCGGGCGCGGGCTACGAGTTCGTCAACAACGTGACCGGTGGCCGCGTGCCCAAGGAGTACATCCCGTCCGTGGACGAGGGTGCACAGGAGGCCATGGAGTTCGGCATCCTCGCCGGCTACCCGATGGTCGACGTGAAGGTGTCGTTGGAGGACGGTCAGTTCCACGACGTCGACTCCTCCGAGCTCGCCTTCAAGATCGCTGGCAACCAGGCCTTCAAGGAGGCCGCACGCCAGGCCAAGCCCGTCCTGCTCGAGCCGATGTTCGCCGTCGAGGTGACCTGCCCCGAGGACTACCTCGGCACGGTCATCGGTGACATCAACGCTCGACGTGGTCAGGTCCAGGCACAGGAAGAGCGCCACGGCGACATGGTCGTCGACGCTCTGGTGCCGCTGTCCGAGATGTTCGGGTACGTTGGCGACCTGAGGTCGAAGACCTCGGGGCAGGCTTCGTACTCGATGGAGTTCGACTCGTACGCCGAGGTTCCTCAGAACATCGCCGACGAGATCATCAAGAAGGTTCGGGGCGAGTAGCCACCCGGCTGGTCGCCTGGACCCTCGGCATCACCACCGAAGCAAGTACGAGTCCAGTAGGAAATCACATCAGGAGGAGCCCCAGTGGCTAAGGCGAAGTTCGAGCGGACCAAGCCGCACGTGAACATCGGCACCATCGGTCACATCGACCACGGCAAGACCACGCTGACCGCGGCGATCTCGAAGGTGCTGCACACCAAGCACCCCGAGCTCAACGAGGAGTCGCCGTTCGAGGACATCGACAAGGCTCCCGAGGAGCGCCAGCGCGGTATCACGATCTCGATCGCTCACATCGAGTACCAGACCGAGAACCGCCACTACGCGCACGTCGACTGCCCGGGTCACGCGGACTACATCAAGAACATGATCACCGGTGCCGCGCAGATGGACGGTGCGATCCTCGTGGTCGCCGCCACCGACGGCCCGATGCCGCAGACCCGTGAGCACGTGCTGCTCGCGCGCCAGGTCGGCGTGCCCTCGATCGTCGTCGCGCTGAACAAGTGCGACATGGTCGACGACGCCGAGCTCATCGAGCTCGTCGAGATGGAGGTCCGTGACCTCCTGACCGAGTACGACTTCCCGGGCGACGACCTGCCGGTCGTGCAGGTCTCGGCGTTCCAGGCCCTGCAGGGCGAGCAGAAGTGGGTCGACTCGATCGCGGAGCTCATGGACCGCGTCGACGAGTACATCCCCGAGCCGCAGCGTGACCTCGACAAGCCGTTCCTGATGCCGGTGGAGGACGTCTTCACCATCACCGGTCGCGGCACCGTCGTCACCGGCCGTATCGAGCGTGGCGTCGTCAAGGTCAACGAAGAGGTCGAGATCCTCGGCATCAAGGAGCAGGCGCAGAAGACCACCATCACCGGGGTCGAGATGTTCCGCAAGCTCCTCGACGAGGGCCAGGCCGGTGAGAACGTCGGTCTGCTGCTGCGCGGTACCAAGCGCGAGGAGGTCGAGCGCGGCCAGGTCGTGTGCAAGCCGGGTTCCATCACCCCGCACACCGACTTCGAGGCGCGCGTCTACATCCTGAGCAAGGAGGAGGGCGGCCGTCACACGCCGTTCTTCAACAACTACCGCCCGCAGTTCTACTTCCGCACCACCGACGTGACCGGCGTCGTGACCCTCCCCGAGGGCACCGAGATGGTCATGCCGGGCGACAACACCGACATGAGCGTCGAGCTGATCCAGCCCGTCGCCATGGAGGAGGAGCTCACCTTCAACATCCGTGAGGGTGGCCGCACGGTGGGCGCGGGCCGCGTCACCAAGATCACCAAGTGATCGACTGAACGCAGTCGGAGGACCCCCGAGCCGCACGGCTCGGGGGTCCTTTGCGTTTCCGGGCCGTCCGCTCGCCGTACGACGGTCTCGGAGTGCCGAGTTTGCGCCGACTCGGCACGGCGCCGGAGAATGCGCGGGTGAGTGAGCAGCCGCCGCAGAACCCCTACCAGCCGCCGGCGGGGCCCGGCGGTCCGTGGGGACCGCCGCCCTCGGAGCACCCGCAGGCGACGCTGATCCTGGTCCTGGGGGTCCTCGGCATCACGCTGTGCCAGCTCCTGGGGCCGGTCGCGCTGGTCATGGGTGGGCGCGCCCGCAAGGAGATCGAGGCCGCACAGGGCACCATCGGCGGCAGCACCCAGGTGACCGTCGGCTGGGCGCTCGGCATCGCCGGCACCATCATCCTCGCGATCACCGTGCTCGTGTTCGCCGCCGCCATCGTCATCGTCGGTGTGGCCGGGTTCGGCACCATGGCCGCCACCGGTCGCTGAGCCGCCGTGAGCCACGACCCGATCCCACCCGCGCGTCCGCACCACCGCCTCACCGAGGACGGTCGGCGGCGCCGTGAGGTCCTCAGCTACGCACGCCGCGGGGACCGGATGACCTCCGGGCAGGCCGCGGCGTGGCAGGCCCACCACGCGCGCTGGGTGATCCCCGACGAGGCCCTGGAGGACGCCGGTTTCGACCTCGCCGACTGGTTCGGCCGTGGTCCGGCAGACCGGGACGGGCTGATCGTGGAGATCGGCTCCGGCATCGGGGAGGCGACCGCGGCCCTGGCCGCCGCACGGCCCGGCCACGACGTGCTCGCCTTCGAGGTGTGGCGGCCGGGCATGGCCGCCACGATGGGCCGGCTCGCCGACGTCGGCGCCGAGAACGTCCGGCTGTGCGGGGTCGACGCCGCCTGGGCCTTCCGGCACGTCCTCGCGCCGGACAGCGTCGAGGAGCTCTGGACGTTCTTCCCCGACCCCTGGCGCAAGACCCGCCACCACAAGCGACGCCTGGTCCAGCCGGGGTTCGCCGAGGTCGTCGCGTCCCGGCTGGTGCCGGGCGGGCGATGGCGCCTGGCCACGGACTGGGCCGACTACGCCGACCACATGCACCAGGTCCTGGACGCGGAACCGTCCCTGGCGGGCGGGATCGTCCCTCGGTGGGACGAGCGTCCGGTGACCAAGTTCGAGCGCCGCGGCGTCGCGGCGGGGCGCGCGATCACCGACTTCACCTACCGCCGCGTCACCTGACGTTCACAACGGGGTATCCGCGTGTCGCCGCAAACGGTTGGCTTCGCGGCGTAACTTCACCATCAGTGGCGGGTGGGGAAGCTCGCCATCATCGGGAAGGCCCGTTCGTTGACCAACGACCACGACGCCCTCGAGAGGGCGGACAGGCGCCGGCACTCCGGCGTTCGGGCAGGCTGCTGCGCCAGCCACGACCACGGTTCCCGGTCCATCCACGCGCAGAAGGGCCGCGCGTGGGTGCGCGCACGGTCCGGTGAGGTGCACCATGACCAACTCCAGTCCTGACCGCGCGAGCACCCCGGTCACCGAACGCCGTACCTACGTGCTCGACACCAGCGTCCTGCTCGCCGACCCGTCCGCCCTCCGGCGGTTCGCCGAGCACGAGGTCGTGCTGCCGGTCGTGGTCATCACCGAGCTCGAGGGCAAGCGCCACCACCCCGAGCTGGGGTACTTCGCCCGCACCGCCCTGCGGTCGCTGGACGAGCTGCGTGTCGCCCACGGGCGCCTCGACACCGCGGTGCCGATCGGTGACGCCGGCGGCACCATCCGCGTGGAGCTGAACCACACCGACGCCGAGACCCTGCCCTCGGGGTTCCGGCTGGGGGACAACGACACCCGCATCCTCGCCGTCGCGCACAACCTCTCCCGGGAGGGCCACGACGTCACGCTGGTCTCCAAGGACCTCCCGCTGCGGATCAAGGCCTCCGCCGTCGGGCTCTCCGCCGAGGAGTACCGGGGTGAGGCCGGCAAGGACGCCGACCCCGCCACGGGCTACACCGGCATGGCCGAGATGGACGTGACCGCGGACCAGCTCGACGAGCTCTACGAGGACGGCTCGCTGGACCTGGAGGAAGCACGCGACCTCAACTGCCACCACGGGCTCGTCCTGCTCTCCGACCGGGGCACCGCACTGGGACGGATCGGTCCCGACAAGCAGGTCCACCTGGTCCGCGGGGACCGTGAGGCGTTCGGCATCCACGGCCGCAGCGCCGAGCAGCGCATCGCCCTGGAGCTGCTGCTCGACCCCGACGTCGGCATCGTCTCGCTCGGCGGGCGGGCCGGCACCGGCAAGTCGGCGCTCGCGATGTGCGCCGGGCTGGAGGCCGTGCTGGAGCGCCAGCAGCACCAGAAGGTCGTCGTCTTCCGCCCGCTGTTCGCCGTGGGCGGTCAGGAGTTGGGCTACCTGCCGGGCTCGGAGTCGGAGAAGATGTCGCCCTGGGCGCAGGCGGTGTTCGACACCCTCGGTGCCCTGACCTCGCGGCACGTGATCGAGGAGATCCTCGACCGCGGCATGCTGGAGGTCCTCCCGCTGACCCACATCCGTGGCCGCTCGCTGCACGACTCCTTCGTCATCGTCGACGAGGCGCAGTCCCTGGAGCGCAACGTGCTGCTCACGGTGCTCTCCCGGATCGGCGCCAACTCCAAGGTGGTGCTCACCCACGACGTCGCCCAGCGCGACAACCTCCGGGTGGGCCGCCACGACGGTGTCGTGGCCGTGGTGGACAAGCTGAAGGGACACCCGCTGTTCGGCCACGTGACGCTGCACCGCTCGGAGCGCTCGCCGATCGCCGCCCTGGTCACCGAGATGCTGGAGCATTCCGGCGTTTGAGGGCAGCGGGGCCGGACGATGACGTAGGTTGGCCCGATGCTTCGTCGTTCGGCCCCCCTGCTCGCCCTTGCGCTGTTGGCCGCGCTGTTCACGGCGCCGGCCTCGGCCGACCACGCCGGACCGGCACCCGGCCCCACCGCGGCGTACAACACCTACGGGTGGTGGCAGCACGGCTCGCTGCGCTGGCGCGAGGAGTTCCACGGCGCGCTGGGGTCGGACTGGAAGGCCAGCGGTGCCGGCCTGCGCCACGGCGGCAACGTCCGCAACCAGAACGGCATGCTGACCCTCAACACCGGCGACCGGGGCACGGTCCGGGCCACGCTGAAGCGCGGCGGGGCGGCCTACGGCCGGTGGGAGACCAGGCTGCGGCTGCGCCGCTACGGCAACGCCGCCGACAACTACTCCGTGGTCACCGAACTGGTGCCCGAGGTGGGCCGCAACCAGTGGTGCGGAGCCCGCAACGTGGCGCTGGAGAAGTACCGGATCCGGTGGAACGCGGTGCGCACCTACGCCCGCACCCGCAAGGACAACGAGTTCCGCGACAAGCACCCGCTGCGGATCGGCAACGACGAGTGGCACACCTTCGGTGTGGAGATCACTCCCGACCGGATCACCTGGTTCATCGACGCCCACATCGTCGGGATCGAGGAGCGACCCGAGGCCATCTCGGGCACGCCGCTGACCATCCGGTTCAAGATGCAGGCCCAGAACGGCAAGCAGATGAACCGCAGCCGCATGCAGATGGACTGGGTCCGCTCCTGGAACCTCAACGGCACCCGTGGTGAGGCGTCGGAGCCCAACGCCCACGACCGCAACGAGGGGATCAGCACTCCCTCGGCCGGCACGTACCCGTTGGGCCTGCAACTGGGCGGGGGAGCGCTACCACTGAGCCTCACCTCACACCGCGCGGAATCGTGGTTCCGCCCGGCCCCTGCGTAGTGTGCTTGCAGCAGCTAGCACGACCATGTCCCCGACCCCCGGATCCTGATCGCATGTCATCTGCACCGCACCGCAGCTCCCACGGAGCCCGACGGCGCGCGGCGAAGCCTGCCCGGCCGGCCTGGTTGGCCAAGGCGGGCCTGGGCGCCGCCGCTGCCCTGATCACCGGCAGCGCCGTCGGGGTCGGCGTCCTCGGTCAGCCCGGCGCCGGCAGCGTCTCCGGCGACCTCGGCGCCGTGGTGGACCTGCAGGCCGTGGAGACCACGCCCGACGTCGAGCGGCAGGCGGTGGTCTCCCGCAGTGACCGCCGCGAGCCCGCGGACCCGGAGAAGTCGGCCCGACTCGACCCGGGCAAGCCGCAGGCCGAGACCCGCACCGAGTCGCTGGAGGGCTCCGACCCGCGCACGATCGCCCGTGCCCTGATGGGCGACTTCGGCTTCAGCGCCAGCCAGTTCGGCTGCCTCGACAGCTTGTGGCAGAAGGAGTCGGGCTGGAACCCGGCAGCCCGCAACCCGTCCTCGGGTGCCCACGGCATCCCGCAGGCACTGCCCGGCTCGAAGATGGCCTCGGCGGGATCGGACTGGGCGACCAACCCGCGCACCCAGATCACCTGGGGGCTGGGCTACATCCAGGACCGCTACGGCTCGCCGTGCGCGGCGTGGGGCCACAGCCAGCGCGTCAACTGGTACTGAGGCGCACCGATCGGGAGGCGCGGCACGGTGTCTAGGGTGAGGCCATGAACGCGATCATCCAGTTGCTCGGCTTCCTCCTCATCGGCGTGGTCATCGGCTACGTCGCCCGCGTGGTCAAGCCCGGACGCGACAAGCTCGGCTTCAAGCTCACCGCCGTCCTCGGCATGGCCGGGGCACTGGTCGGCGGCGTCGCGGCGAGCCTGATCGGCAAGGGCTCGATCACCGAGCTCAACTTCTGGGGATTCGTGTTCGCCGTCATCGCCGCGATCGCCCTGCTGGCCTTCGCGCCGGTGTTCGCCGGCGACCGGAAGTGAGCGACGTCCTCAGCCCGGCCCGCGTCCCGTCGTGGGGTCGGCGACGTCGTCGCGCGTGAAGGACGGGTAGAGGTAGCGCACCAGCGCGTACGCCGCTGCGCCACCGACGACCTGCATGGCCAGGAACACCGGCACCGATGCCGGGTCGATGCCCGCGAAGGTGTCGGAGAAGATCCGCCCGATCGTGACCGCGGGATTGGCGAACGAGGTGGACGCGGTGAACCAGTAGGCGGCGGCGATGTAGCCACTGACCGCGAACGCCACCGTCTCGGTGCGGCCGGTGCGGATCCCGCCGAAGACGATGAGCGCGAGTCCCAGGGTCGCCACGACCTCGGCCAGCCAGAGCCCGCCGCCGGTCCGGTCGGTGGTCGCGAAGCTGACCGCGTCGAGGTCGAACATCAGGTTGGCCGCCACCGAGCCGGTGATCCCGCCGGCGACCTGGGCCGTCGAGAGCGCCGCCGCCTCGCGCCACGAGATGGCACCCAGTGCCGCCTCGATGCCGGTGATGACGGGGTTGAACGAGGCCGAGACCGGCTGCAGCGTGAGGATCAGCGCCACCAGGATCGCCCCCGTCGCGATGCTGTTCTGCAGCAGCTGCAGGCCGACGTCGTCGGGGGAGAGGCGGGTGGCCATGATCCCGGAGCCGACGACGCCGGCGACCAGGAACGCGGTGCCGACGAACTCGGCGGTCGCCCTGCGCGGCAGGTCCCGCGCCGGGGCGCTCATGCCTGACCCCCGATGAGGGCGCCGAGGTGGGTCAGCACGTCACGGCGTACGGCGTAGTAGACCCAGGTGCCGCGCTTGGTGCGGGTGAGCAGCCCGGCGTCGTGCAGCACCTTGAGGTGGTGGCTGATGGTGGGCTGGGAGAGGTCGAAGGCCTCCAGCAGGTCGCACACGCACGCCTCGGCGTCGGCGTGCGACGCGACGAGCGAGAGCAGTCGCAGTCGGACCGGGTCGGCCAGCGCCTTCATCATCGGCGCGATGGTGCGGGCCTGGTCCGCGGTCAGTGGCGTCGCGACCAGCGGTGCACAGCACGCGACGGTCTCGGTCGGGGTCATCTCCAAAGGCATCGACACGCGTGAATATTGACATAGGTCGATATGGACCGCCACTCGGGGCGGGACGCGGAGCGGTGTCGCTCAGTCGCTGTTGGTCATCGACGCCACGTCGAGGGCGGCGTCGAGCTGCTCCTCGGTGAGCACGCCGCGCTCGACGTAGCCCATCGCGAGCACCGTCTCGCGGATCGTCGCGCCGTCCGCGAGCGCCTGCTTGGCGACCTTCGCGGCCTCCTCGTAGCCGATGTGGGCGTTGAGGGGGGTCACCACCGACGGCGAGGACTGGGCGTAGCGGCGCATGCGCTCCGCATCGGGCTCGATGCCGTCGATGCAGCGCTCGGCCAGGGTGCGCATGCTGGTCGAGAGCAGGCGCACCGACTCCAGCACGTTGCGTGCCATCACCGGCATCGCCACGTTGAGCTCGAAGTTGCCGCTCGCGCCGGCCGCCGTGACGGTCGCGTCGTTGCCCACGACCTGCATGCACGCCATCACGGTCGCCTCGGGCAGCACAGGATTGACCTTGCCCGGCATGATCGAGGAGCCGGGCTGGAGGTCGGGCAGCCGGATCTCGGCCAGACCGGTCGTCGGGCCCGACCCCATCCACCGCAGGTCGTTGCAGATCTTGGTCAGCCCTACCGCGAGCGTCTTCAGCACGCCGCTCAGCTCGACCAGCGAGTCGCGCCCACCCTGGGCCTCGAAGTGGTTGCGGGCCTCGGTGAACTCCTGGCCCGTCGCCTCCCCGAGGGCAGCGATCGCCGCCGGGGCGAACCCGTCGGGGGTGTTGATCCCGGTGCCGACGGCGGTGCCGCCCAGCGGCAGCTCGCGGACCCGGGGGAGGACCCCCTCGAGCCGCTCTGCGGCGTGGCGGACGGTGGCGGCGTACCCGCCGAACTCCTGGCCGAGCATGACCGGCGTCGCGTCCATCAGGTGGGTGCGACCGGACTTCACCAGCCCGGCGAACTCGGTGGCCTTCGCCTCGAGCGAGGTGGCCAGCACGTCCAGTGCCGGGAGGAGGTCGGCGACCACGGCCATCGTGGCGGCGACGTGGATCGCGGTGGGGAAGGTGTCGTTGCTGGACTGGCTGGCGTTGACGTGGTCGTTGGGGTGCGCCTCGACGTCGCCGGCCGCCGCTACCAGGGAGGCGATGACCTCGTTGGCGTTCATGTTCGAGCTCGTGCCCGACCCGGTCTGGAAGACGTCGATGGGGAACTGGTCGTCGTGCTCACCCGCCGCGACGGCCCCCGCGGCGGCGACGATCGCGTCGGCCATCGGACCCTCCAGCACCCCCAGGTCGGCGTTCGCGCGCGCCGCGGCCGCCTTGACGTGGCCGAGTGCGTGGATCAGCGCCGGCTCGATCGGGGTCCCGCTGATGGGGAAGTTCTCCACGGCGCGCTGGGTCTGGGCCCGCCACAGCGCGTCGGCCGGGACGCGGACCTCGCCCATGGAGTCGTGCTCGATGCGGTAGTCGTTCTCACTCACCCTCCCGACGCTACTCGCGCGCCCGTCGCGTGGGCCAGTGACCGTTCCGTGACCAACCCGTGCGGCCCCGGCGGGCCGCCGTTGCCGAAACGTTGTCGATGCGGCGAGGGCCGGGGATGGAGTTCTCGGTGTGATCTGCCTAACGTTCGCGACATGCAACGGAGCATTCGATCGGTCGCTGTCCTCGGGATCGGCACCGTCGGCGAACTCGTCGTCGACATGCTGACGGAATCCGGATTCGACGTCGTCGCGTATGACGCCGCGCCACCTCCGGGAACGGAGGTGAGGCCGCTGGACGTCACCGACGGCGACGCGCTCGCCGAGGCGCTCGGCGCCGTCGACGCGCTGGTGTCCTGCCTGCCGTACGCCCTGAACGTCGCGGTCGCCGAGGCCGCCGCGAAGGTGGGCACCCACTACTTCGACCTCACCGAGGACGTGCCCACCACCAACCGGGTGATGGAACTCGCCGAGCAGCACCCCGGCACGGTCTTCGCGCCGCAGTGCGGCCTCGCGCCCGGCCTGATCGGGATCGTCGGCTCCTCGCTGGCCGCCACCTTCGAGGAGATCCGCTCGGTCGAGCTGCGCGTCGGCGCGCTGCCCCGCCACCCCGCGGGCCTGCTGGGCTACGCCTTCAACTGGTCCCCCGAGGGCGTGGTCAACGAGTACCTCAACGACTGCGAGGTGCTCCGCGGCGGCCGCCGTACGTGGCTGCCGGCGATGTCGGAGACCGAGCGGATCGTGCTCGGCGGCGTCGAGTTCGAGGCCGCCTTGACCTCCGGCGGGCTCGGCACCATGTGCCGCACCCTCGAGGGGCGCGCCCAGCGGCTGGACTACAAGTCGCTGCGCTACCCGGGGCACTTCCAGCAGATGCGGTTCCTCTTCGACGAGCTCGGCCTGCGGTCCGACTTCGACCTCGCCTGCCGACTGCTCACCACCGCCAAGCCGCCGGTCACCCACGACATCGTGTTCTTCTACGCCGCCGTCGACGGCACCCGCGACGGGCGACCCCACCGCGAGGACTTCGTCCGCGGCTACCTGCCGCTCGAGATCGGGGGCCGCACCTGGCGGGCGATCTCGTGGACCACCGCCTGCTCGGTCACCGGCGTCGTGGAGATGGTCGCCGACGGCACCCTGCCGGCGTCTGGTTTCATCCGGCAGGAGGACATCGCATTCGACGACCTGACCGCGACGCGCGCCGGGAAGCGCTTCGCCGTCGAGGGGAGGATCTGACATGACCGCACAGGACGCGCGTACGCCGGCCGCCGTGGCCCGCGGCGCCCTCGAGCGCATCGGGGCGGGCGACCCCTTCACCAGTGACGGCGAGCTCGTCTGCCGCTCACCCATCGACGGCTCCGAGCTGGGACGGTTGCCGGCCCACCGGCCGGTCGACGTCCACGACGCCGTGGCCACCGCCGGTGCGGCGTTCGAGCAGTGGCGCACCACGCCGGCGCCGGTCCGCGGCCAGCTGGTTCGCGAGCTCGGCAACCTGCTGCGCGAGCACAAGGAGGACCTCGGCGCGCTGGTGACCGTCGAGGCCGGCAAGATCCGCTCAGAGGGCCTGGGCGAGGTCCAGGAGATGATCGACATCTGCGACTTCGCCGTCGGGCTGTCCCGCCAGCTCCACGGCCTCACCATCGCCAGCGAGCGGCCCGGCCACCGCATGATGGAGCAGTGGCACCCGCTCGGCGTGGTCGGCGTGATCACCGCCTTCAACTTCCCGGTGGCCGTGTGGTCCTGGAACACCGCCGTCGCGCTGGCGTGCGGTGACCCCGTGGTGTGGAAGCCCTCGGAGAAGTCGCTGCTCACCGCCCTGGCCTGCCAGGCGCTGCTGGAGGAGGCCGCGCGTCGCGTCGACGCCCCGGCCGGGCTCTCCCAGGTGCTGCTCGGCGGCGCCGATGTCGGCGAGGCGCTCGTGGACCACCGCGACGTCGCGCTGCTCTCCGCCACCGGGTCGACCCGGATGGGTCGCCAGGTCGCCCCCCGCGTCGCCGGTCGGCTCGGCCGCTACCTGCTCGAGCTCGGCGGCAACAACGCCGCGATCGTGACCCCGTCGGCCGACCTCGACCTCACGGTCCGCGGCATCGTCTTCTCCGCCGTCGGCACCGCCGGCCAGCGGTGTACGTCGCTGCGCCGCCTGATCGTGCACCACTCCATCCGCGACGAGGTCGTCCAGCGGCTGCGGGCGGCGTACGAGACGTTGCCGATCGGTTCGCCGCTGGAGGAGGGCACGCTCGTCGGTCCGCTGATCGACGAGGCGTCCGCCACGGCGTTCGGAGCCGCACTGGAGGCCGCGCGTGCGGACGGTGGCAAGGTGGTGACCGGCGGCGGGGCGCACGACGGCGTCGCCGGCGACGGGCACTACGTCCAGCCGGCGGTGGTCGACATGCCCGAGCAGACCGAGATCGTCCGCGCCGAGACCTTCGCGCCGATCCTCTACGTGATGGGCTATGACGACCTCGACGAGGCGATCGCGCTGCACAACGGCGTCGAGCAGGGCCTGTCCGCCTCGATCTTCACCCGCGACGTGCGGGAGGCGGAGCGGTTCCTGTCCGCCGCGGGCTCCGACTGCGGCATCAGCAACGTCAACATCGGCCCGTCCGGTGCCGAGATCGGCGGCGCGTTCGGCGGTGAGAAGGCGACCGGCGGTGGCCGGGAGTCCGGCTCGGACGCCTGGAAGGCCTACATGCGCCGCGCGACCAACACGGTCAACTACTCCGACGAGCTGCCGCTGGCACAGGGAGTCGAGTTCGGATGAGGGTCGGCCCGACCGAGTTGCGGGCCCGCTTCGCCCGCAGCCTCTCCGACCTCTACGGCACCGAGGTGCCGGCGTACACGACGCTGGTGGAGGTCAGTGAGGAGGTCAACGCCGAGGTGCTCGAGCGCCTGGGCGAGGAGGCCGAGCGGCTCGGCACCATCGACCGGGTGACCGCCGAGCGTCACGGCGCGATCCGGGTCGGGACCGCCGAGGAGCTGGCCCAGGTGGCGCGGGTCTTCGGGGCGTGCGGCATGCACCCGGTGGGCTTCTACGACCTGCGGGAGGCCACCGTGCCGATCCCGGTCGTCTCGACGGCGTTCCGCCCGACCGAGGTCGACGAGCTCGCGGCCAACCCGTTCCGGGTCTTCACCTCGGTGCTGGTGGCCGACGACCGCCGTTTCTTCGACGAGTCGCTGACCGCGGAGCTGGGGGAGCGACTGGCCGCCCGCGAGCTGTTCGCGCCCGAGCTGCTCGCGCTCGCCGACCGTGCCGAGGCCGAGGGCGGACTCGCCGAGGACGACGCCGACCGCTTCCTCGAGCTCGCCACCGCCGCCTTCGCGCTCTCGCCCGAGCCGATCGACCGGGCGTGGTACGACCGGCTGGAGGAGGTCTCCAGTGTCGCGGCCGACATCGGCGGCGTGACCTCGACCCACATCAACCACCTCACGCCCCGCGTGCTGGACATCGATGAGCTCTACGCCCGGATGACCGACCGCGGCATCACGATGATCGATGCCATCCAGGGCCCGCCGCGGACCGATCGCCCCGACGTGTTGCTGCGCCAGACCTCCTTCCGTGCCCTGGCCGAGCCGCGCACCTTCCGCGAGCCCGACGGCACCCTGGGGGAGGGGGCGCTGCGGGTCCGGTTCGGCGAGGTCGAGGCGCGCGGCGTCGCGCTGACCCCCGCCGGCCGGGCGTTGTACGACGACCACGGGATCGAGGCGTTCCCCGCCACCGAGGCGGAGCTCCACGAGGCCGACCTGGCCTACTACGTGCCCGACGGTGCGGGCGGTCTCCGACCGATCGTGTACGAGGACTTCCTGCCGCGCTCGGCGGCCGGCATCTTCGCCTCCAACCTGGACCGGGAGACGGCGGCCGACGCCGGGCAGGCAGCCGCGACGCGCGACGCGCACTGGATGCGGGAGGCCCTCGGCCGGCCGCTCGCCGACCCCTACGACCTCTACGAGGAGCAGCGCGCGTCCCACCGCTGACCGGCTACCCCGGGGGCAGTGGGACGCCCCGGGCCAGGTGGTCGGTCAACGCGCGCCGGCAGATCGCCTCGGCGGTGCGCAGCAACCGCTCGGTCGGCGAGGCGTCCTGCTGCAGCCGGTCGGTCACCCCGGCCACCAGTGAGGCGACGTCGGCGGCCGGCACCGCGCCGGCGTACTCCGCCGTCAGGCGCGCCCGCAGCGACTCCTCCCCGGTGGACTCACTCGCCGCCGGTGCGGCGAGGGCGCCGTCGGGTGCGAGCGCGCTGCTCGGCGCCGCCCCCGCGACCAGGGTCGCGGCGGTGAGGGCGAGGGCGGCCGCGGCACGCCTGCCGCGGGTGCGCCACGAGGCCGACGGGTGTCGGCGGGTGCGGTGACGGGGCTGGGCGGCCATGTCCGCAGCATGGGCCGCGAACCTGTCCGGACGCCGTGGACCCGCTGTGGGGCGGTCGTCAGCCGACGAGGCCGGCCACGGCGTCGGCGATCGCGGCGTCGTCGCCGTACCCCGTGCGCAGCACTTCCTCACCGCCGTCGTCGAGGACCACGAAGGAGGACTGCTCGGTGATGCCGAAGTGCCGGTAGAGGGCGCCGTCGGGGTCGCTGAGGTGGGTCGGCCCGGGTGCGTCCTCGGCGAAGGAGGCGATCGCGTCGCCGCCGTCGAGTGACCCGACGCCGACGAACGCGACCTGGTCGCCGTACTGCTGCGACAGGTCGGTCACCTCCTCGGCCTGGCCCCGGCACACCGGGCACCACGGAGCCCAGAACCACACCACCACGGGCTGGCCGGCCAGGGAGGCGCCCTCGAAGGAGCGCCCGCCCACGGTGGTCGCCTCGAACTCGAGGACCTCGGGGACCGGCGCCTCGGCCGTCGGCGTGGCGGTCGCCGGCTCCGCGGAGCCTTCGGTGGCCGCATCGTCGTCGGCGGGGGTCGGGTCCTCCGGCGCCGACGGCGTGGCGGAGGCGGTGCTGCTCGCGGTGGGCTCGGCCTCGCCGGAGCAGGCGGCCAGGCCCAGCACGAGGCCGGTCGCGAGGATCGGTCGCGCCAGCGCGCGGAGTGCGGTGCGGGTCATCGGGGTTCCTCGGGGGGTCGTGGTCGGTGCTGCGCGGGGTCGTACTCCGGGTCGTCCGGGTGGTCGCCGCGCACGGCTCGGGCCCCCACCACGCGTACGACCACGAGTACGACGGCCGCGATCGAGATCAGCGCGAGCAGGAGTACGACGGCCTCGCCCGACATCAGCATGTCCATCATGACGATCACATCCTTGCCCCGAGGGTAGGCCGTCGCGGGCGTGGCAGACCCTTACGGTCCGGTGACGCCTCGACCGGGCACCGGGGTCGGCGGCTGTGGGGTGGGGCACAACTGCTTTGCGCCGGTCGGCGTCGTCCCGTATGGTCAACGCGGTTGACACGGTTGATGTTGTCAACCAAATCTGATCCTCCTCCCCGGAAGGGAACCTGCATGCCCGACGCCACCCAGCGTGCCGACCGCCCGTCGCTCGCGGTCATCGCCCTGTGCTTCGGTGGCCTCACTGCGGCGCTGACGCAGACCATGGTCATCCCGATCCAGAGCGACCTGCCCCGGCTGCTGGATGCCGCCGCGGTGGACACCGCCTGGGTGGTGACCATCACCCTGCTCAGCGCGGCCGTCGCGATGCCGATCACCGGACGCATCGCCGACATGATCGGCAAGCAGCGCGTCCTGGTCGCCAGCGCCGTGGTCCTGCTCGTCGGGTCCGTCGTCTGCGCGCTCGCGGACGGGCTCGCGGCCATGCTCGTCGGCCGCAGCCTCCAGGGCGTGGCCATGGGCTTCATCCCCGTCGGCATCGCCCTGCTGCGCGAGATCGTGCCGCCGGACCTGGCGGCCACCGCGATCGCGGCGATGAGCGCCACCCTCGGCGTCGGCGGCGCCATCGGCCTGCCGCTGTCCGCCTGGATCGTCGACGTGGGCGACTGGCACCTGCTGTTCTGGGTCTCCTCGGGTGCGGCCGCCCTGGTGCTGGTCGCGGTGCTCGCGCTCGTGCCGCACGTCCACGACGCCCGACCGGCGCGGTTCGACGTACCCGGCGCCATCGGGCTGGCCGTCGGACTGGTCCTCGCCCTGGTGGGGCTGTCCAAGGCCAGCACCTGGGGCTGGGGCGACGAGCGCACCGTGGGATGCCTCGTCGGCGGCATCCTCGTCCTCGTGGCCTGGGCCTGGCTCGAGCTGCGCACCAGCGAGCCGCTGGTCGACCTGCGCAGCACGGCCCGGCTGCCGGTGCTGCTCACCAACATCGCAGCGGTGGCGATCGGCATGGGCATGATGGCGCAGGCCATCGTCATCCCGCAGCTCCTCCAGATCCCCGAGCAGGCGGGCTACGGGCTCGGCCAGAGCATCCTCGCGACCGGCCTGTGGATGGCGCCCGGTGGCCTGATGATGATGGTCTTCGCCCCCGTGTCGAGCCGCCTCATCACCGGCATCGGCGCCAAGCCGACACTGATGATCGGCGCCACCGTGCTCGGACTCGGGTACGTCGTCGCGCTCGGCCTGATGGGGAGCCCGTGGCAGCTGGTGATCGCGACGCTGGTGATCTCCACCGGCGTGGGCATCGGCTACGCCGCGATGCCGACTCTGATCCTCGACGCGTCCCCGCCGCACGAGGCCGGGTCCGCCGTCGGGGTCAACACGCTGATGCGCTCGCTGGGCACCACGATCGCCTCGGCGCTGATGGCCACGGTGCTCACCAGTTCCACGATGTCGCTGGGACCGGTCGCCGTGCCGACCGAGAGCGCCTTCCGGTGGTGTTTCGTCATCAGTGCGGCCGCAGCGCTGGTCGGGGTGGCCATCGCCGCCACGATCCCGCGGCGGCGTACCGACGTCGACGCCGAGCCGGAGCTGGCCACCGCCGACGCGTGAGGCGGTCGGGCTACTCCTGCGAGCGCACCCGGATGCCGCTCAGCGGCACCGTCACCTCGCCGCCCGGGTCGGTGAAGAAGTCGTTGCCCTTGTCGTCCATGACGATGAAGGCGGGGAAGTCCTCCACCTCGATCTTCCACACCGCCTCCATGCCGAGCTCGGGGTACTCGATGACCTCCTGGCTCTTGATGCAGTCCTGCGCCAACCGGGCGGCGGGACCGCCGATCGAACCGAGGTAGAAGCCGCCGTGGGTGCCGCAGGCCTCGGTGACCTGCTTGGACCGGTTGCCCTTGGCCAGCATCACCATCGACCCGCCGGCCGCCTGGAACTGCTCGACGTAGGAGTCCATCCGGCCGGCGGTCGTGGGTCCGAAGGAGCCCGAGGCCATCCCGTCGGGGGTCTTGGCCGGGCCGGCGTAGTAGACCGGGTGGTCCTTGAGGTAGTCCGGCATCTCCTCGCCGGCGTCGAGGCGCTCCTTGATCTTGGCGTGGGCGATGTCGCGCGCCACGACCAGCGGCCCGGTCAGCGAGAGCCGGGTCTTCACGGGGTGCTGCGACAGCTCGGCGAGGATCTCCGGCATCGGGCGGGTCAGGTCGATCGACACGACCTCGCCACCGGCGATGTCCTCGGCCACGCCGGTGTCGGGCATGTACTGCGCCGGGTCGGTCTCGAGCTGCTCGAGGAACACACCGTCGGCGGTGATCTTCCCCAGGGCCTGGCGGTCGGCCGAGCACGACACCGCGATCGCGACGGGGCAGGACGCGCCGTGGCGGGGGAGCCGCACGACCCGCACGTCGTGGCAGAAGTACTTGCCGCCGAACTGCGCTCCGATGCCGAAGGACTGGGTGAGCTCGAAGACCTGCTCCTCGAGCTCGGTGTCGCGGAATCCGTGGGCACTCATCGAGCCCTCGGTGGGCAGGTCGTCGAGGTAGTGCGCGGAGGCGTACTTGGCGGTCTTCAGCGCGAACTCCGCCGACGTGCCGCCGATGACCACGGCGAGGTGGTACGGCGGGCAGGCGGCGGTGCCCAGGGAGCGGATCTTCTCGTCCAGGTAGTCCAGGATCCGCTCGGGGTTGAGGATCGCCTTGGTCTCCTGGAACAGGAAGGACTTGTTCGCCGACCCGCCGCCCTTGGCCATGAACAGGAACTTGTACCCCGGCGGGGTGTCGGCGTCCCCCGGCGTGGAGTAGAGCTCGACCTGGGCCGGCAGGTTGGAGCCGGTGTTCTTCTCCTCGAACATCGTCAGCGGCGCCATCTGGCTGTAGCGCAGGTTGAGCTGGGTGTAGGCGTCGTACACGCCCTTGCTGATCCACTCGGCGTCGTCGGCACCGGTCAGCACGCCCTCGGACTTCTTGCCCATGACGATCGCGGTGCCGGTGTCCTGGCACATCGGCAGGACGCCGCCGGCGGAGATGTTGACGTTCTTGAGCAGGTCCAGCGCCACGAACCGGTCGTTGCCCGAGGCGTCCGGGTCGTCGATGATCTTCCGGAGCTGCTGGAGGTGGCCCGGGCGCAGGTAGTGGGAGATGTCGTGCATCGCCTCGCGGGTGAGCCGCTGGATCGCCTCGGGACTGACCTGCAGGAAGGTGCGCCCGCCGGGCCCCTCGACCGTCTCGACCCCCTCGGTGGTGAGGAGGCGGTACGGCGTCTCGTCCTCGCCGTTGCTGCCCTTGGTCGGGAGGAGGTCTGCGTATCGGAACTCTGCGTCGGCCACGAATCCGTAGCGTACGCCGCCCGGCCCGGACGGGTGACCGCGCCCGCGGCGGCGGGCATACCGCGACGCCCGGAACCGTTGAGGTGGCATGCACCTCTACGACGCCGTGGTGATCGGGGCCGGCCAGGCCGGCCTCTCCGCGTCGTACCACCTGGGCCGCCTGGGCCTGGACCACGTCGTCCTCGACGCCAACGACGGGCCCGGTGGCGCCTGGCAGCACCGGTGGGACTCGCTGACCATGGACGACGTGCACGGCGTGGCCGACCTCCCCGACGCGCCGGCCCCGGTGCGCTCCGACGCTCGCGCCAACCACGTGCTGCCGGCGTGGTTCGAGCGTTACGAGCGCGACGGGGACCTGCCCGTGGAGCGGCCGGTGCGGGTCGACCGGGTCGAGACCGACGGCGCGCTCCTCGTGGTCGGTGCGGGGGAGCGGCGCTGGACCGCCCGGACCCTGGTCAACGCGACGGGCACGTGGACGCGGCCCTTCGTCCCGTCCTACCCGGGCGCCCGCTCCTTCCGCGGCGAGCAGTGGCACACCGCGCACTACCCGGGTGCGTCGCACTTCGACGGCCGACGGGTGCTCGTCGTGGGTGGCGGTGCGTCGGCGGTGCAGTTCCTCGGCGAGCTCGCGCCGCGGACCGACGTGCTGTGGGTGACGCGCCGCGAGCCCGTGTGGCGTGAGGACTTCGACGCCGACGCCGGCCGTCGCGCCATCACGCGCGTGCACGAGCGGGTACGCCGTGGCCTGCCGCCGGAGAGCATCGCCAGCGTCACCGGCCTGGCGCTGCGCCCGCAGGAGCAGGAGGCGGCCCGGCTCGGGACCTACGACGCCCGGCGGCCGATGTTCTCCCGGATCGAACCCGACGGCGTGCGGTGGGACGACCCCGCGGGCGCAGGGCAGGCGGCATTCGAGCGGGTGGACGCGATCCTGTGGGCGACGGGCTTCCGCCCGGCGATCGGCCACCTGGCGCCGTTGCACCTGCGCAGTGCGGACGGCGGCATCGCGCTGCTCGACGGTGGGCAGGACGTCCAGGCGAGTGTCACAGCCGCGGCCGACCCGCGGGTCCAGCTCGTGGGCTACGGGCCCTCGGCGAGCACGATCGGCGGCAACCGCGCCGGCCGCGCCGCGGCGTTGGCCGTACGCCGCCACCTGCAGGAGCGTGCGACGGGCCGCGCGGCCTGAACCACCGACGCCCACGTGCCGACCCGTCGACCGTCGTCACGCCGTGCGCTACGGTGGCGGTGAACTGCACACCACGGGAGTCCGCGGCAGCGGGCTGAGAGGGAGCTGGAGCCGCTCCGACCGTCACACCTGATCCGGATCATGCCGGCGAAGGGACGGATTCGCGTTGATCGCTCGACTGTTCTGCTTGGTCTCCGACCACGACGACCTCACGCTGCTGCCGGCGCTCGCCGATGCCGGCGTCGACGGCTTCCAGGTGCGCGCCAAGGGCCTCGCAGCGCGGCCGCACCTCACGCTGGTCGAGCAGGTGATGGCGGCCGTCGGTGACCGCGCCCAGGTCGTGGTCAACGACCGCGTCGACATCGCCCTCGCCGCCGGCGCCCACGGGGTCCACCTCGGCGACGACGACCTGCCGGTCGCCGCCGTGCGCCGCGCCGCACCGTCCCTGGTCATCGGTGCCACCTGCCGCGACCGTGCCTCGGTCGGGTCCGCCGCGGTGGACGGGGCCGACTACGCCGGCTTCGGCCCGGTCTTCGCGACCGACTCCAAGGCCGGGTTGCCCGACCCGCTCGGCACCGACGCCGTCGCCACCGCGGCAGGGCTGCTGCCGCTGGTCGCGATCGGCGGCATCACCGCCGGCAACGCACGTCGGGCCCGCGACGCGGGCGCCCACGGCGTCGCCGTCATCGGCGGCATCTGGCGCCCGCCCGACCCCGTCACGGCCGCGAAGGAGCTGGTGACGGAGGTCGCGTGATGCGCGTCCGGATCCTCGGAGCGGGCATCGTCGGCCTCGCCGTGGCCGAGGAGCTCCTGCGGCGTGGCCACGACGTCGTGGTGCACGACCCGTCCCCGGCCACGGGGGCGTCGTACGCCGCCGCGGGGATGCTGAGCCCCGCCGGCGAGCTGTGGCACGGCGAGGGTGAGCTCTTCCGGCTCGGACTCGCCTCGGCGGCACAGTGGCCGGCGTACGCCGAGGCGTTGGGTGTGGCGCTGCAGCGCACCGGCACGGTGCTCGTCGGGCGGGACGCCGCCGACCTGCAGGAGGTCGACCGTCGCGCCGAGCTGCTGCGCGGGGCGGGCGTCGCGGCGGAGTCGCTGACGCGGCGCGAGCTCGTCGCCCGCGAGCCCGGCCTGGGCCGGGTCGCCGGGGGAGTGCTGCTGCCCGAGGACCACAGCGTCGACCCGCGGGAGGTGCTGGCCGCGCTGCGCCGGCGGGTCCCCGTCGAGCAGGTCGAGCCGTCCCCGGTGGTCGAGCCGTCCTCGGTGGTCGAGCCTGTCGAGACCCCGGTCACCGTCGTCGCGACCGGTGCGCGGCTGCCCGCGCCCTTCACCGACCTCGTGCGACCCGTGCGGGGGGAGATCCTGCGCGTGCGCACCGACGACCCGCTGCACGGCACCGTGCGCGGCTGGGCCCACGGCCAGCCGGTCTACGCCGTGCCGCGGCGCGTCCGCGACGGCTGGCAGGAGGTGGCCATCGGCGCCACCTCCGAGGAGCACGGCGGGGACCCCGCACCGCACGTGGAGGGCGTCTTCCGGCTGCTCGAGGCCGCCCGCGCGCTGCTGCCCGGGCTGGACCGCGCCGTGTTCGACGAGGCGATCGCTCGCGACCGACCCGCGACGGCGGACCACCTGCCGCTCGTCGGACCCACCCACCTGCCGGGCGTCGTCCTGGCCGCCGGCCACCACCGTGCCGGCGTCCTGCTGGCACCGCTGACCGCCCGACTGGTGGCCGACCACCTCGAGACCGGAGCCGTCGAACCGGCCCTGGACCCCCGCAGGACCCGGGAAGGAGACACATGAGCACCCCACAGATCACCGTCAACGGAGAGCCCCAGGAGTTCGGCGGCACCGTCGCCGAGCTGCTGGAGCAACGACTGGGCGACGCGCGGCCCACCGGCATCGCGGTCGCGGTCGGGGAGGACGTCGTACGCCGCGACGCGTGGGCCACCCACGTGCTGGCCGCGGGCGACGAGGTCGAGATCGTGATGGCGGTGCAGGGCGGATGAGCAGCCTCACCATCGCCGACCACCCCTTCGACTCCCGGCTGCTGCTCGGGACCGGAGGGCTGCCGAACCTCGCGCTCCTGCCCCAAGTGCTCGACGCCGCGGCGCCGAGCATGGTGACAGTCTCGATGCGCCGCGCCTCGAGCACCCACGACGGAGGCCTCCTCGCCACGCTCCGCTCGGGCGGGGTGCCGGTGCTGCCCAACACGGCCGGTTGCCTGACCGCCCGGGAGGCGGTCCGCACCGCCGAGCTCGGCCGGGAGGCGCTCGGGACCGACTGGGTCAAGCTCGAGGTCATCGGCGACGAGACCTCGCTGCTGCCGGATGCCGTCGAGCTCCTCGACGGAGCAGAGCAGCTCGTGCGGCGCGGCTTCACCGTGCTGCCCTACACCACGGCCGACCCGGTCCTCGCGCGTCGGCTGGTCGACGTGGGCTGCGTGGCCGTCATGCCGCTGGGCTCGCCCATCGGGTCGGGCCTGGGCATCCTCGACCCCCACGCCGTGGCGGCGGTACGGGCCGCGGTGGACGTGCCGGTGGTGCTCGACGCCGGCATCGGCACCGCCAGCGACGCGGCGCAGGCCATGGAGCTGGGCTGCGACGCGGTCCTGGTCGCCAGCTCGGTGACCCGGGCGGCGGACCCGGTCGCGATGGCCCACGCGATGCGGCTCGGCGTCGAGGCGGGGTACGCCGCCCGCACGGCCGGGCGGATCCCGCGGCAGGCCGTCGCCCGCGCCTCCTCCCCGACCCGCGGGCGGATCGCATGATGCCGCCCGTCCTGCTGCTGACCGACCGCTCGCAGCTGCCGTTGGGCCGCAGCCTGCGCGCGACCGTCTCCGCCGCGGTCGCGGCCGGCGTCGACCACGTGGTGCTGCGCGAGCTCGACCTGCCGTGGGAGCAGCGGGCCGGCCTGGCCGAGGAGTTCGTCGACGTCGGCGCCACCGTCATCGCCGCCCACCGGCCGCTGCCGGGATGCGTGGGGGTCCATCTCCCTGCCGAGTCGGCGCCAACTCGGCCCACCAACCCGCCGAGTCGGCGCCAACTCGGCCGAGTTCACGCCGACTCGGCACCGCACGGACGGTCGTGCCACAGCGCGGCCGAGGTCCGTCGCGCTGCCGCGGCCGGGGCGTCGTACGCCACGCTCGGGCCGTTCGCGGCGACCGCCAGCAAGCCGGGCCACGGCCCCCCGCTCCCGCGGGAGGAGTACGCCGACCTCCCCGTGCCGGTGTACGCGCTCGGCGGCGTGGATGCCGACAACGCGGCCGCCGCGGTCGGGGCGGGCGCCCACGGCGTCGCCGTGATGGGCGCGTGGATGCGCGCGTCCGACCCCGCGGCGCTGGTCGCGCGGCTGCGGGAGGTGGTCGCATGAACCCGCCCGTCGTCGTCACGATCGCCGGCACCGACTCGGGTGGTGCCGCGGGCGTCGCCGCGGACCTGGCGACCTTCGCCGCCCACGGCGTGCACGGCGCGTGCGTCATCACCGCGGTCACCGCCCAGGACACCACCGGGGTGCGCGACGTCGAGCCGATGTCGGACGACATGGTCGCCGCGCAGCTCGACGCGGTGCTGGAGGACCTCGACCCGGTCGCCGTCAAGACCGGCATGCTGGCCACGCCGGGCACGGTGCGGCTGGTCGCCGAGCGCTGTGCCGACCGGATCCTTGTCGTGGATCCCGTGGTGGTGGCGACCTCGGGGGCGGTCCTCGCCGACGACGAGGTCGTCCGCGCCTACCGCGACCACCTGCTGCCGGTGGCGACCGTCGCCACACCCAACGCGGACGAGGACGACCTGCTGGGCCGCGCCCACGGCGGCACGGTCATCCGCACCGGCGGCGCCGGCGACGACCGGATCTGCGTGCCCGGCGCCGAGCAGGTCCTCGTGCCCCACCCGGTCGTGGCCACCGACAACGACCACGGCACCGGCTGCACCTACTCCGCCGCCCTCGCCGCCCGGCTCGCCCACGGCGACACCCTCCCGTTGGCGGCCGCTGCCGCGGCGGCGTACGTCGTCGACCAGCTGCGCACCAGCCAGCACTGGACCCTCGGCCGCGGCCGGGGACCGATTGCCCACACCCATCCCCATCACGAGAGGACGCCATGACCCAGACCGCCCGACCCGACACCGACGCCACCACCGCGACGACCGAGGAGGCCAGTCCCTTCCACCGCCCGGTGCATCCCCAGCACCGCCGCGTGCTCCACGGCGACCTCGGGGTGCCCACCACCCGCGTACACCTGACCAACGGCGACACCTTCGACCGCTACACGACCGAGGGGCCGGGGTCCGACCCCGAGGTCGGGCTGCCCCGGCTCCGCGAGGAGTGGATCCTCGCGCGCGGCGACACCGAGACCTACGAGGGGCGCGAGGTCCAGCTGCTCGACAACGGCCGCAAGGCGATCCGTGCCGGCCACGCGGCCGACGAGTGGCGGGGCGAACGCGTGGCCCCGCGTCGCGGGCTGCCGGGAAGCAACGTCTCGCAGCTGCACTACGCACGGCAGGGCATCGTCACCGAGGAGATGGCCTACGTCGCGGTCCGGGAGGGGTGCTCGCCGGAGTTCGTGCGCGACGAGATCGCCGCCGGTCGCGCGATCCTGCCCAACAACCTCAACCACCCCGAGTCCGAGCCGATGGTGATCGGGCGCAACTTCCTGGTCAAGGTCAACGCCAACATCGGCAACTCGGCGGTGACCAGCTCGATCGCGGAGGAGGTGGACAAGCTCACCTGGGCGATCACCTGGGGCACCGACACCTTGATGGACCTCTCGACCGGCGACGACATCCACACCACCCGGGAGTGGATCATCCGCAACTCACCCGTCCCGATCGGCACGGTGCCGATCTACCAGGCGCTGGAGAAGGTGGACGGCGAGGCGGACCGGCTCACCTGGGAGGTCTTCCGCGACACCGTCATCGAGCAGGCCGAGCAAGGCGTGGACTACATGACGATCCACGCCGGGGTGCTGCTGCGCCACGTGCCGCTGACGGCGGACCGCGTGACCGGCATCGTCAGCCGGGGCGGCTCGATCATGGCCGGTTGGTGCCTGGCGCACCACGAGGAGAGCTTCCTCTACACCCACTTCGACGAGCTCTGCGAGATCTTCCAGCGCTACGACGTCGCGTTCTCCCTCGGTGACGGCCTCCGACCCGGCTCCACGGCCGACGCCAACGACGAGGCCCAACTCGCGGAGCTGCGCACCCTGGGCGAGCTGACCCGCCGTGCGTGGAAGTACGACGTGCAGGTGATGGTCGAGGGGCCGGGCCACGTGCCGCTGGACCTGGTCAAGGAGAACGTCGACCTCCAGCAGGACTGGTGCCACGGCGCGCCGTTCTACACCCTCGGCCCGCTCGCCACGGACGTCGCGCCGGGCTATGACCACATCACCTCAGCGATCGGTGCGGCCACCATCGCCTGGCACGGCACGGCCATGCTCTGCTACGTCACCCCCAAGGAGCACCTCGGCCTGCCCAACCGCGACGACGTGAAGACCGGGGTGATCACCTACAAGCTCGCCGCGCACGCCGCCGACGTGGCCAAGGGGCACCCGGGTGCCCGTGACTGGGACGACGAGCTGTCCAAGGCGCGGTTCGAGTTCCGGTGGCACGACCAGTTCGCGCTCAGCCTCGACCCGCACACCGCCGAGGCGTTCCACGACGAGACGCTGCCGGCCGAGGGGGCGAAGACGGCCCACTTCTGCTCGATGTGCGGGCCGAAGTTCTGCTCGATGAGGATCAGCCAGGACATCGCGGACCGGTTCGGCAGCGACTTGGGTGCCGGTCTCGATCCCGAGGCCGGGATGCGGGAGAAGTCACGGGAGTTCATCGAGCTCGGCAAGAGCGTGTACGTCGACCCGTCGGCTGCGGATTAGGTCCCGGCGGTGCGGGGGACGGGTGGGATCGACCCGTCCCCCGCGGCTCACTGCTCCTGTGCGGCGAGCGCCCGCGACTCGGCGTCGGTGAAGAGGCGCGACCGGATCAGGAACCGCACCCCCTCGGGGGCCTCGAGGGAGAAGCCGGCACCGCGTCCCTCGACCACGTCGATCGTGAGGTGGGTGTGGGACCAGTAGCCGAACTGCGAGGCCGACATCCAGACCGGGACGGCCCGGTCCAGGCCGATGTCCAGGTCGCCGAGGTGGACGTCGCAGTCGCCGACCAGGAACTCCCCGTCGGGGTAGCACATCGGTGAGCTGCCGTCGCAGCAGCCGCCGGACTGGTGGAACATCACCGGACCGTGCAGGCCGACCAGGCGGCGGAGCAGGTCCGCCGCCCGGTCGCTGACCGCCACGCGGCTGGTCTCGATGCCCTCCTCGCTCGCTCCCCGCGATGCGCCGTGCTCGGACATCAGAAGAAGCCCAGCGCGTCCGGGGAGTAGGAGACCAGGAGGTTCTTGGTCTGCTGGTAGTGGTCGAGCATCATCTTGTGGTTCTCGCGGCCGATCCCGGACTGCTTGTAGCCACCGAACGCCGCGTGGGCGGGATAGGCGTGGTAGCAGTTCGACCACACGCGCCCGGCCTGGATCTCCCGGCCGGCCCGGTAGAGCTGGGCGTTGTCACGGGTCCACACGCCGGCGCCGAGGCCGTAGAGCGTGTCGTTGGCGATCTTCATCGCGTCGGCCTCGTCGTCGAAGGAGGTCAGTGACACCACGGGACCGAAGATCTCCTCCTGGAAGATCCGCATCGCGTTGTTGCCCTCGAAGACCGTCGGCGCGACGTAGTACCCCTCGGCGAGGTCGCCCTCGAGGACGGTGCGCTCACCGCCGGTGAGCACCTGGGCGCCCTCCTCCTTGCCGATCTGGATGTAGGAGAGGATCTTCTCCAGCTGGTCGTTGCTGGCCTGCGCACCGATCATGGTCGTGTCGTCGAGCGGGTTGCCCTGCTTGATCTGCTCCACCCGTGCCACGGCGTCATGGACGAAGTCGGCGTACATCGACCGCTGCACCAGTGCGCGGGACGGGCAGGTGCAGACCTCGCCCTGGTTGAGCGCGAACATCGCGAAGCCCTCGAGCGCCTTGTCGTAGAACGCGTCCCGCTCGCTGGCGACGGAGTCGAAGAAGATGTTGGGGCTCTTGCCGCCGAGCTCGAGGGTGACCGGGATGATGTTCTGGCTGGCGTACTGCATGATCAGCCGGCCCGTGGTGGTCTCGCCGGTGAAGGCGATCTTGGCGATCCGGCTGGAGGAGGCCAGCGGCTTGCCGGCCTCCACGCCGAAGCCGTTGACGACGTTGAGCACGCCGGCGGGGAGCAGGTCGGCGATGAGCTCGACGACCTTGAGGATCGACCACGGGGTCTGCTCGGCCGGCTTCAGCACGATCGCGTTGCCGGCGGCCAGCGCGGGGGCCAGCTTCCAGGTCGCCATCAGGATCGGGAAGTTCCACGGGATGATCTGGCCGACCACGCCGAGTGGCTCGTGGAAGTGGTAGGCGATGGTGTCGCCGTCGATCTCGGAGATCGATCCCTCCTGGGCGCGCAGGACGCCGGCGAAGTACCGGAAGTGGTCCACGGCCAACGGCAGGTCGGCAGCGAGGGTCTCGCGCACCGGCTTCCCGTTCTCCCAGGTCTCGGCGACGGCGAGGTCGGCGAGGTTCTCCTCGATGCGGTCCGCGATCCTGTTCAGGATCGTGGCGCGGGTGCCGGGGTCGGTGCGGCCCCAGGCCGGCGCGGCGGCGTGGGCGGCGTCGATGGCGGCCTCGACGTCTGCGGCGTTGCCGCGGGCGATCTCGGTGAACGGCTTGCCGTTCACGGGGGAGATGTTCTCGAAATAGGCGCCGCTGGACGGCTCGGTCCACTCACCGCCGATGAAGTGGCCGTAGCGGGGCGCGACGGTCACCGGGCTGTCCGCGGTGCCGGGGGCTGCGTAGATCGTCATGCTGGTCTCCTCAGGCGTAGGTGTGACGACGGTCACGACGCTAGGAGCGGTGACGTTGCAGCGGCGTTGCGCGCGACAGGGCCGTGGGGAGGCGCTCGGGAGGCAACCTAATTGCAACCTTGCGGTGTCATCCTGCCTCGAGGAGGTCCGTTTACATGATGGCAATCAGGGACGCCACCGCGATGCGAGCGGCAGTGGCGGACTCGTGGCACCGCTCGGCGGCGGCCGGGGTGCTGGCGGAGGACTCCTGTGCGCCCGTCACCGTGACCGGTGACCAGTTGCGCGACCTGCGTGATGCCCACCCCCTGGCGCGGGTGTTCCCGCTGCTGGACGACGTGCTCGGCCAGGCAGCGCGCGACTGTGACGCCATCATGGCCGTCTCCGACGAGGTCGGGCAGCTGCTGTGGCTGTGTGGTGCGCCGTCGGCGATGCGCCGCGCCGAGCGGATCGGCTTCGTCGAGGGCAGCAACTGGGACGAGCGACTGGCGGGCACCAACGCCCCCGGACTCGCACTACGCCTCGGGCGGCCCACGAGCATCGTCGCCGCCGAACACTTCCGGCACTCAGTGAAGCAGTGGAGCTGCGCGGCGACGCCGATCCACGACCCCATCGACTCCCGGCTCCTGGGGGTGCTCGACGTGACCGGCGGCGATGCGATCGTCGTCCCGCAGACCATGGGCATGGTGCGCGCCGCCGCCCGGCTCGCGGAGTCGGAGCTCGCGCGCGAGCTCCTCGTGCCCAGCCGACCCGACCCCGGCACCGGTCGTGGGCGGATCGCGGTGGAGTGCCTCGGACGTCACGAGTTGTTGCTCTCCGTCGACGACGGCTGGGGGCAGCGGGGCCAGGTCCGTCTCTCGCCCCGTCACAGTGAGATCTTCCTGCTGCTGGCCAGCGCTCCGCGCGGCCTGTCCGGGGACGAGCTGGCCGTGCTCCTCTACGAGGAGGACGGCGGGTCCTCGACCCTGCGGGCAGAGCTCAAGCGCCTGCGCGACCTGCTCGGTGAGGACCTGCTGGTGTCCCGGCCCTACCGGATCACCGCCGATGTCACCGGCGACTGGCTCGCCGTGGAGGCACAGCTCGCGGCCGGTGACGTGGCCGGCGCGGTGCGGGCCTACCGGGGACCGATGCTGCCGCGCTCGACCGCGCCCGGGGTGACACGGCTCCGTGAGGGGCTCGCGGACCAGCTGCGTTCGGCCGTTCTCCACTCCGCCCAGCCCGACCTGCTCTCCACGTGGACGCGATCGGTGTGGGGTGCCGACGACTACGACATGTGGGTCCGACTGCGCGACCTGCTGCCGACCGGCTCGCCGCTGCTGGCGCTGGCCGAGGGCCAGATCGGTCGGTTGGACCGCGAGATCGGACTGTGAACGAGGCAACGACGGTGACCGAATCCGACACCACGACTCGGAGGTGAGGATGACGACGATGGCGATGTCCGGCACGACCGCCGGGCCCGGGGCGTCGCGTCCCGAGCGCCACGACCCGACAGGGCCGCCGCTGGTCAAGTTCCATGCACCCGAGGTGGTCTTCGGGCCCGACTCGCTCGGGGAGGCCGGGTACGCCGCCGGCCGGCTCGGTGCCCGTCGTCCCTTCGTGGTGACCGACCCCGGCATCGTCGAGGCCGGCTGGGTCGACCAACTGCTCCCGCTGCTCCGTGCGGAGGGGCTGTCACCGGTCGTGTGGACCGATGTCACCCCGAACCCCAAGGACCACGAGATCCACCGCGCGTTCGACCGCTACCGGGAGTCCGAGTGCGACGTGATCGTGGCCATCGGCGGCGGCTCCTGCATCGACGCGGCCAAGGGTGTGGCGGTCCTGTCCGGCAACGGCGGTGACATCCGCAGCTACGCCGGGATCGACCAGGCGACGGCGCCGATCCCGCCGATGCTGATGATCCCGAGCACGTCGGGCACCGGCGCGGACGTGTCGCAGTTCTGCATCGCGACCGACACCGAGCGCCACGTGAAGCTGACCATCATGGGCCGTGCCCTCGTGCCCGACGTGTCGATCACCGATCCACGGCTGCTCACCACGATGCCCGAGGCGCTCAACGCCGCGACCGGGCTGGACGCGCTCACCCACGGCATCGAGTCCTACGTCTCGCTCGCCCACAACCCGCTCGCTGACGCCCACGCGATCACCGCCGTCGGGCTGGTCTGTCGCCACCTGCGCAGCACCATGGACCACCCGGACGCGATCGAGGGACGCTGCGAGATGGCGCAGGCGAGCCTGCAGGCCGGACTGGCGTTCACCAACGCGATCCTCGGTGCCACCCATGCGATGAGCCACCAAGTCGGTGGCCTGCTGGACGCGCCGCACGGCGTGGTCAACGGCGTCCTGCTGCCGCACGTCATCCGCTTCAACGCCCGCGCGACGCCGGAACGGTTCGTCGGTCTCGCCCGGTCGGCGGGCCTGGACGTGGACCGGGTCCCGGGCGAGGAGGCGGCGGACATGCTCGCCGACCACGTCCGCTCGCTCGCCGACGCGGTGGGCGTGCCCACCGGGCTGCGCGAGTTCGGTGTCACCGAGGAGGACCTCGACACCCTCGCCACCACGACGCTCGAGGACGCCTGCCTCACCACCAATCCGCGGCCCGCGGAGCACGCCGACATCAAGGAACTCTTCCGGGAAGCGCTGTGAGCCCGGGGACGTGCCGACGACTCCTCCCTCACCCGGGGGGCGGGTCGTCGTGAGCGCGGCGCCGACTCCTCCCGACCTGGCCGCGCTGACCGGGGTCCGCTCCGGCAAGGAGTCCTACTACCGCGCGTACGTGCGCTCGGACCAGCGCACCCAGCAGGCCGTGCGGGCGATGGACTCCATCTCCCGCGCCCTGGTGCGGACGACCGAGGGTCCACGGGGGCTGCTGGAGGAGGTCGTGCGCGCCGCCGGTGGCCACCTCGCCGCGACCTGGACGCTGCTCGCGCTCAGCGACGGCAACCTGCCCGGGGCCCGCCCCCGGTTCCTGGTGCTGGGGGCGGGGGAGGAGCACCCCGTCGACGACGACGGCGACCTGCCGGCCTTCGTACGCCGCGAGCTCGGCGCCATCCGGGCGGGGCTGTCGGTCCGCACCCGTGAGGACGAGCGGTGGGTCCGGGTCCCGATGACCTTGGAGGGCCACCAGGTCGGGGCCCTGGTGGGGTTGCACGGGCTGGTGGCCGACCCCGAGCCGGGGGACCTGGCGGTCCTGCGGATCCTGGCCAACCAGGCGGCGGTCTCCCTCCACACCTCCGAGCAGTACCAGGCCGGGCTGGCGATGCACCGTCGCGCGCAGCACCTCTACGACGAGGTGCGCGCCGGCGCCCGCGACCTCGCCTCCCGCACCCGGGAGCTGCGCCACGCCGAGCGACGCCTGGTCCTTGCCGAGCAGCGCGAGCTGCTCGATGCCGAGCGGCACCGGATCGCCCGGGAGCTGCACGACTCGGTCACGCACTACGTCCTCTCCGCGGGGATCGAGGTGGAGATCGCTCGGGGCGAGGTCGAGGGGATCCTCGGTGCCGATGCCCGGCTCGTCGACCGACTGGCGAACGCCAAGGGCCTCTCCCAGCAGGCAGTCGACCAGCTGCGGCGGGCGATCTACGCGTTGGACCGAGCCCACAGCGCGACGCGATCGCCGCTGCCCGACCTGTTGCGCGAGATCGCCGAGCAGCACCGTCCTCAGCTCGCCGTGCAGCTGCGCGTGGAGGGCAAGGTCGCCCACCTCACCGCCGACGCCGACCACGAGATCGCGCGTGCCGTCAGCGAGGCGGTCTTCAACGTCGCGATGCACGCCGAGGCACGACGGGTCGTGGTCCGCCTGCGCTACCGCAGTGACGAGCTGCTGGTCTCGGTCGCCGACGACGGCGTGGGCAATCCCCGGGAGCTGAGCAGGATGCTGCGCCTCGCGCGCGGGAACGCGATGGACGGTCACCACCGAGGCCTGGCCAACATCGAGGGTCGGGTCTCCGAGCTCGGTGGCCGGCTCGCCTTCCGCCGCGCTCGGCTCGGCGGGGTGCGTGTGGAGATCCGCGTGCCCCTGCCGCTGCCGGCCTCGCAGTCCTCGATCATCGAGCACCTGACCGAGCCGAGCGCTCCGGAGGAGGCGTCATGACGACGACCCCGGCCGAGCCGTCCGCGGAGATCCTGCGGATCGCCATCGTCGACGACCACGCGATCCTGCGGCAGGGCCTCCGATCGGTCCTGGAGCGGGAGGAGGGGCTCTCGGTCGTCGCCGAGGCGGCGAGCGCCGACGAGGCGTTGGTCATGGTTGCCGAGCAGCAGCCCCACATCGTGCTGCTGGACCTGAAGCTCTCGACCTCCAAGGACCGGGAGGGACTCGAGGTGTGCGCGATGCTCTCCGAGCGCCACCCCGACGTCGCGGTGCTGGTGCTCACGACCTTCCTCGACGAGCAGCTGGTGCTCCGTGCGGTGCGGGCCGGCGCCGCCGGGTACGTCGTCAAGGACGTCGACACCACCGGCCTGGTCCGCGCGATCCGTGACGTGAGTCGTGGCGGCAGCGCCTTCGATCCCCGCTCGGCGGCGGCGATGGTCAAGGGACTCAACGCCCCGCCGCCGGAGCCCCCGACCAAGCTGACCGCACGGGAGCTCGAGGTCCTCGGGCTGCTCGCGGCGGGCATGTCCAACCGGATGATCGGCGAGCGGCTCTTCGTCTCCGAGACGACGGCGAAGTTCCACGTCGGCAACATCCTGCGCAAGCTGGGGGTGACGCGTCGGGCCGAGGCGGTCTACGAGGCCTCCAAGGCCGGCCTGCTCTGAGCGGACCTCAGCGCGCGCCGGCATCGAGCACCAGCCAGCCGCCGTGGTGCTCGTGGACGCGGTGGGGAAGCCCCGTGGCTCGTCCCCAGGCGGCCAGGTCCGCCAGGCTGATGGTGCGCACGTGGCCCCACGTGGTGTCGGCCTCGTCCTCCAGGGGGACGGCGATGACGACGGTGCGGGTGGCGAGCCGGAGGGCCTCGCGCACCACCGCGTCGCCCTGGTCCGGTGACAGGTGCTCCAGCAGGTGCAGGGCGACGACGTTCTCCGCCGCACCGTCGGGCAGCGGGACGTGGGCGGCGTCCGCGGTGAGGGTCTGCAGGTCGGTCCCGAGCCGCGCCGCGACTGCGTCCAGCAGGCGCACGGTGCCCGGCTCGATGTCCACGCCGGTCACCGGCCGCCCGGCGGCGGCGACGCGGAGGGAGAAGAAGCCGAAGCAGCACCCGAGCTCGATCACCGGGCCGGGTGCCAGGAGTCCGGCGGCGTGCTCGTAGACCGGTGCGTAGTCGGCGATGCTGGCATGACCGGCGCCCTCGCCGAGGCCGCGCGTGATCGCGTCGTCGATCAGGGCCACGCTGTTGCGGTAGAAGCGTTCCCAGCCCGCCAGCGGGTCCGGGGCCGAGCTGACCACGACGCCGGTGAAGATCCGCTCGAACAGCTCCTGGCCGCGCAACCAGCCGGGCCCGAAGAGCTCCTGCGCGATCACGCCGCCGAGGCCCTCGTGGACCTCGGTGGGGGCCACCCGGTGCCCGATGCGCACCCGCGACTCGGCGTGGGTCACGTCGAAGTGCGGGGTACGGACCATGCCGAGCGTGCGACGGGGCCGGGTGCCGCCGAGGTCGCGCACCTCCACGAGGTCGTCGACGTAGCCGTCGGCACCGGACGCGAAGGGGTCGACCGTCCCGGGGTCCTCGGTGCGCGGTGGCACCATCACGCGGTCCCGAGGGAGACGGTGGTGTGCTCGAGCCCGGTCAGCGACCGCACGACCTGCACCTTGTCGCAGTGCTCGGCGTACAGCGGCAGGTCGCAGCTGCCCAGGCCCCACGAGTAGCGCGGCTCCGGGGTGAGCCAGACGACCGAGCGCACCCGTCTGGCGATCTCCTCGAACACCTCGGTGCGGGGGTCGTTGCCGTTGCCCCGGCCGTCCCCGAGCACGATGACGGTCGTACGCCGCGTCAGGGCCGAGCCGAACCGCTCGGCGAACTCGGCGAAGGCCGAGCCGTAGTCGGAGTCGGCGTCGACGTCGAGCACGCCGCCCTCCGGCAGTCCCGACATCACCAGTGACAGGGCCTCGGAGATGGGGTGCTCGGCGAAGAGGTCGGTGATCTCGACGAGGTCCTTGACGAAGGCGAAGGTGCGCACGCGTGGGGCGACCGACTGGAGCGAGTGCACCAGGTGCAGCGTGAAGCGCGAGGTCTGCCGCACCGAGAGCGACACGTCGCACAGCACCAGCAGGTGGGGGCGGTCCTCGACCTTGGTGACCGTGACGGGGCGGAACGGGACGCCGTCGTACTTGAGGTTGGTCCGCATCGTCAGGCGGGCGTCGACCGTGCCCTTCCCCGAGACGCGGCGCTTGGGGCGGGGTGCCCCGTGGAGGCTCCGCAGCAGCCGCCGCAGCGTCTCCTCGAGTGCGGCTCGGTCCTGCTCGTCCACGGTCTCGGCCTGCGCGGCCTCGAGCTCACGCAGCTCGAGCTCGTGGTCGGCGGCGAGGAGCTTCTCCAGGTGGTCCTTGAGTCGCTCCGGCAGGCCCTCCAGCCAGGGCCGCAGCGACTCGCGCAGGGCAGCCAGGGACGGGTCCGGGTCGTCCTCCGCCTCCTCGTCCCCGGAGTCCTCGGTGTCCTCGCCCAGCCACGCCAGCAGCGCCATCTCCTGGGCGACGCTCAGCTCGGCATCGAGCTGGAGGCCGGGGTTGCGGGCGATGTCGCCGGGCACGCCGGGATTGTGGATCCGCGACGCCGAGAGCTGCACGCGGGCCAGGTCGTCGGCGCCCGTGGCCTGGTCGGAGAGGACGATCTCGTCGGTCAGGTTGGCCATGTCGAGCCGGTCCGCCTCCTGGTGGAGGTTGTACTGGGTCGCCATGTCCTCACGACGGAAGAAGGAGTGCAGGTCGACCGGCTTGCCGTGGGAGTGCCCCTGCTGCGGCTGGTCGCCGGGGTCATCGGAGAGCGTGAAGTCGGTCAGCTCGCCCTCGTCGGTCAGGTCGTCGTGCTCGTGGCTGTGGCCGTGGTGCTGGTCCTCGACGACGGCACGCAGCCCGAAGAACCGGTCGAAGACCTCGTCGAAGGCGGCCAGGTCCCGCCGGTCCTTGACCATGCTCACCGCCAGGGCGGACCGCAGCACCTCCCGGTCGGCGAGCACCCCCGGCTGCGCAGCGGCGCGCAGCCCGTCGATGACCTCCGCGACGCTCACCCGGACCCCGCGCAGCCGGAGCAGGCGGACGAAGCGGTGCAGTGCGGCCTCCATGCTGCCGCCTCAGAAGGGCCGCTTGCGTGGCTTGCCCGCGGCGAAGGAGCGTCCCCCCTGCCCGGTGGGCACCGACTTCGGTGCCGGGGGGCCGCCCTTGTAGTACGCCTCGTCGTGGCGCCCGGGTTGGTCCTTGGTGCGTCGCCTGGCCACGCCGTCCGCCGACGGGTCGTCCCCCTCGTGGTGGTCGTGCCCGTGCCCATGACCGTGGCCGTGGCCGTGCGCCTCCTCGGGGACGACGGCGTTGGGGTCGACCAGCCGCGGCAACGCGGCGCCGGCGCGGGCGAGGTCCCGCTCGTACTTCACGACCACGCCCAGCGTGTCCGCGAGGACGTCGGCGCGCAGCTCGTTCACGCCGAGCACGGCCAGGGTGCGGGCCCAGTCGATGGTCTCGGAGATGCTCGGTGCCTTGCGCAGGTCCAGGTCCCGGAGGCCGCGCACGACCTCCACCAGGCGCTGCGCGACGCTCTCCTGCAGGCCGGTCTGCTTGGAGTGGACGATGTCCAACTCGCGCTCAGGCGTGGGGTAGTCGAGGAAGAGGTGCAGGCAGCGCCGCTTGAGGGCCGCCGAGAGGTCGCGGGTGTTGTTCGAGGTCAACACGACGTAGGGCAACTGCTCGGCGCGCTTGGTGCCGATCTCCGGGATCGAGATCTGGTACTCCGAGAGCAGCTCGAGCAGCAGGGCCTCCAGCGCCTCGTCGGCCCGGTCCACCTCGTCGACGAGCAGGACCACGGGCTCGTCGCTGTCGATGGCCTGGAGCAGCGGCCGCGGAGCAAGGAACCGCTCGGAGAAGAACACGTCGTCCTGGGCGGCGATGCGCTCGACCGCATCGGCCAGGGTGTCGGTGTCGTCGACGATGTCGTGGATCTTCTCGCGCAGCATCTGGGTGTAGAGCAGCTGCTTGCCGTAGTCCCACTCGTACAGCGCCTTGGACTCGTCCTGGCCCTCGTAGCACTGCAGCCGCAGCAGCTTGCGGCCGGTCACCTCGGCGAGGCTGAGGGCGAGCTGGGTCTTGCCGACGCCCGCGGGTCCCTCGAGCAGCAGCGGCTTGGCCAGCCGTGACTGGAGGAAGACCGTGGTCGCCAGGCGCTGGTCGGCCAGGTACCCGTGCTCGCCGAAACGCGCGAGGACGTCGTCGACGTCGGTGAACTCCTCCGCTGTGGTGTCGACGGTGGGGTCGGGGCTACTCGACATGCAGGCTCCTTGCCGGGAAGGGGTTCGGTGCCGGTGCGGGAAGGACGCGCACCGGCACCGAACGGGGAGGGAGACGTGAGTCGTCTCAGGTGAGCAGGTCGTCCAGGTCGCCGTTCATGCAGTGGTCGACCACCGGACGCACCGTGTCGAAGGTGCACTCCTTGGGGTTGCCCGGCGTGCAGGCGTCGCCCAGGACGTGGTGGGTGATCCGGTCGACGTCGGCGGCGTCGCCCTTGATCTCCTTGGCGTTCTCGTAGAACTTCGTCGGCCCCTGGCCCAGGCGGTTCTTGGAGTAGGAGTCGGCCGTGACGTCGACGAACCGCTCGGTGATGCCGACGTCGCGCAGCAGGCGGATCGACGCCTCGAGCGCGGCCTCGGCGGCCTGCACGTCGGTCATGCCGTGCGTGTCGATCGCCATCGCGCGGGCGATGTCGGCGAATCGCTTGTAGGCCACCGGCATGTTGAACGCCCACACGCGGGGGAGGGCGATGGCGTTGTTGAGCCCGTGGTGGGTGTCGTAGAACGCGCTCACGGCGTGGGAGATCGAGTGGATGATCCCCAGACCGCCGGAGTTGAAGGCCTGGGCGGCGATGTACTGGGCGTACATCATGCCCTCGCGTCCGGGCAGGTCCTGCCCGTTCCACACCGCTGCCCGCAGGTTCGCCGCGGTCAGCTTGATGGCGTGGAGCGCGTTCCCCAGCGAGGGGTCGAAGTTGATCCGCGACACGTAGGGCTCACTGGCGTGGGCGAGTACGTCGAACCCGCACTGCGCGGTGTAGTCGACCGGGCAGTCGTAGTAGAGCACCGGGTCGTCCACGGCGAGCGAGGTGACCGAGGCGTCGTCGAAGGCGACGTACTTGTGCGGGTTGTCGGGATCGGTCGTGGTGTCGGTGATGACGTAGGCCCACGAGGTCTCCGAGCCGGTGCCGGCCGTGGTCGACACCGCGATGTGCGGCGGGTTCTTCGGGTTCTCGGACATGTTGAAGCCCTCGAACTCGTTGATGTTGCGTCCGTCGTGGGCGACCGACACCCGAGCGCCCTTGCACGCGTCGTGCGCCGACCCGCCACCGATCGACACGAACGAGTCGCACTCGTTCTCCTGGTACAGCGCCACCGAGTCCATGACGTTGTAGTCCTTCGGGTTGGACTCGACCTTGTCGTAGACGACGACGTCGAGGCCGTGGTACTTCATCGACTCCACGATGTTGGAGACGATGTCGGTCCCGCGGAGTCCCGTGGTCATGACCAGCGTCTTGCGGAAGCCCAGCTTCAGGGCCTCCGGGCCGATCATCTCCCAGGCGCCGGGACCCATCATGGCCCTCGGGAACGGATGGAACTCCTTGATCGGGAAGGGTTTGAGCAACTCGTCGACCTGCATGGCGCGCATCTCCTCGGGTGGGGGCAGCTGACGCTCGGGACGCTAGGTGACCGGCGTCACAGGGAACAGACGAGGAAATCGAAACCCACCGCCCGGTCGGGGCCCGACCTACCCGTTCCGGTAGGTGTCGCCCGGACGCCGCGGCAGCAGGCAGGTGATCGACCGCGAACGGAGCGCGCCGAGCCACAGTCCGCTGCCGTACGCGAGGTCGTCCAGCCGACGCCCGAGCGGGTGGTACGGGCCGTCGGGGTCGTCGATGCGTGCGGCCACCACGTCGACGACGAGTGCGGTGACCACCGCTCGACGGACGGTGGTGCTCCGCGTCGCCAACAGCGCCGTTGCCGGCCACCAGTGCCGCAGCAGCAGCGCGCTCTGTTGCCGCACCGCCCAGCCGAGCCCCTGCGCCCCGAGCCCGACCGACAGCGTGGTCGTCGTCGAGCTCTCCGGCAGCCGCCGCCGCAGTGACTGCGTGCCGTAGGCGAACCCCGCCAGGGCGACCGGGAGGGACCAGCGGCGCCGCGCCATCACCGCGGCTGCCGCGACCGCGGTCGTCGCGGACATGATCGCCGGCGCGCCCTTGCGGCCGTGGCGGGCCGCGAGGTCCGCGCCGCCGGTGCCGTAGAGCAGCTTGCGGCCCAGCCAGCCGCGCACGGTCGTCCGGGTGTCGTGCCGCGCGACCTCGCCGGGGTCGTAGCGCACCACGTGTCCCCGGTCGACCAGCCGCCACACCAGGTCGACGTCCTCGCCCACTCGCATGTCCTCGCTGAAGCCGTCCCCGAGGAGGTCCACCCGCGCGACCAGGCAGGCGCTGGGGAGCCATCCCACCGCGGCGCCGGGCCGCACCGAGCAGCCCCGGGTGCCCAACGCGAGCGAGGAGTCCTGCTCGTCGAAGCGCTCGAACCACCGTGGCCGTGCGGCGCGGGACCTACTGCGCACCAGTGGTCCCACCAGGGCGACGGACCGGTCGGCGAAGTGCCGGGTCAATCGCAGCAGCGTGGCGGCATCGGTGTGGACGTCGGAGTCGACGAAGGCGACGTAGGGCGTGGTCACAGCACGCAGTCCCGCGTTGCGGGCGGCCGCCGGACCGCGGTTGACCGGGAGCGGGAGCACCTCGGCCCCGTGGGATGCCGCCACCACCGCCACCGCGGCCGGCTCCAACGACCCGTCGTCGACCACGAGCACCCGCAGCGGAGCCAGGTCGGCCAGGGCCCGACCGAGCTGTTCGGGACGGTCCCGCACCGGGACCACCACCGTCAGGTCGCCGGCATCGACCCCGGTGCCGGAGAGCACCGGGTCGGCCAGGTTGCCGTCGACCAGCCGGGCCGCCAAGGCCCCGGAGGGCTCCCCGGTGACGCGCAACCGTGCGCCCTGGACCATGCCGAGTGCGGCGCTGGTCAGTCGCACCGCCCGCATCGGCGAGCCGCCGAGCAGCAGGTCGCCGTCGACGCGGCGTACGTCGGAGCGGATGCGGACCTCGAAGCCGTCGGGGTACCTCGTCGTGCCGCTCACGACGCGAACCCGCCGTCGGCGTGCACCACGTGACCGTTGAGCGCGGCTCCCTCGCGTGAGCAGCACAGCGCCACGGTGGCGGCGATCTCGTCGGGCTCCAGGACCCGCCGCAGCAACTGGTGGGAGGCGAGGTCCGCGACGGTCGTGTCGGGGTAGAGGGCCGCCGTTTGCTCCAGCATCGGCGTCCGGGTCGCGCCGGGGGAGACCGCCACCGCCGTCGTGCCGGTGCCCACGAGGTCGGCAGCCAGGCCGCGCACCAGGCCGACGACGGCGTGCTTGACCATCGTGTAGGCGCCGAGCCCGAACATGCCGCGGGAGCCTGCCGCCGAGGCGATCGCGACGAACCGGCCACGGGAGGGGTCGGGGCCTGCGAGCATCTCTGGGACCGTGGCCGCCGCGGTGTGGAACACCCCTTCGGCATCGACGCGCCACAGCCGGTCGAGCTCGGCCGCCGGGGTCTGCCACAGCGGTGCCCCGCCCCCGACCACGGCCGCTGCCGCCACCACCACGTCCAGGCGCCCCCACTGCTCGATCGCCCGGGCCGCCGCCGAGCGCATCTGGTGCGGGTCGCACACGTCGGCCACGAGCGGCCAGACGTGGTCCAGGCCGGCCGTGAGAGCGGCGAGGTCCGCCTCGCTCGGCATCGCGTACGGCGCTGCGTCGGGACCTGCGCACCGGTCGACGGCCAGTACGTCGTAGCCCTCCGCGTCGAGGCGGCGTACGACGGCTGAGCCGATCCCGCCCGCGGCGCCGGTGACCAGGGCGCTGGGCCGGGTCATCGTGGCCTCACCCCACCGCGATGCCGTCGGGGGCGAGGACGCGGACCGCGACGGCATCGGCCGTCCGCGCGAGGAGTACCGCCCCCTCCGCGGCGCTCGCGCCGGTGGGGTCCCCGAGCACGCCGTTGGCCGACACGGCGGCGACGCCGCCGACGCGCATCCGGGGCAGCAGGTCCGCCAGCGGGTCGCAGTTGCCGGCCTCGGCGAGCTCGAGGCGCACCGACTCCGGGCGCAGGTGCAGCAGCAGTGAGGTCTCGGTCCGCCCGGCGTGGAGGTCCTCGGCACCCACCGCGCAGGGCAGCCATGCGGCGTCGAGTCCCTCGTACCGCAGCTGGTCGACGGCGTCGGCGAGCGCGGGAGCGTTGCCACCGTGGCCGTTGACGAGCACCACGCGTCGCGCCCACGTGCTCGCGGACCGCACCAGCTCCACGACCTGGTGGACCAGGGCGTCGTGGCCGATCGACAGCGTGCCCGCGAAGGACTGGTGCTCCCCGCTGGATCCGAAGGCGAGGGGCGGCGTCACCCACGTCGCCACCCCCTGCGCGGCGAGCCGCTCGGCGACGGCGTCGGCCACGGCGCGGGCGATCACGGTGTCGGTGTCCAGCGGCAGGTGGGGCCCGTGCTGCTCCACCGCGCCCACGGGCACCAGCAGCAGCGAGGCGCGCCGTGCCTCGGGCGACGTGGCGTGCGCCAGCGCGGACATCACACGTCCGCGGTCTCGGGCACGCCCAGGTGGCGGTGGAAGTCGCCGGGGAGGAGCAGCATCTCCGGCGTCAGGTCGCGCACCGACGCCACGCCGAGGCCGCGGAGGGCGGAGTCTATGCCGCCGCCGAGGAGGTCCAGGACGTTCTCGACGCCGGCCTGGCCGTTGGCGGCCAGGCCCCAGAGGTAGGCGCGGCCGATGAGGACGGCCCTGGCACCCAGGGCGAGGGCCTTGACGACGTCGGAGCCGCGGCGTACGCCGCCGTCCATGACGACGTCGACCTGGTGGCCGACGCGGTCGGCGATGGGCTTGACCATGCGGATCGCAGCGGGGGTGCCGTCGAGGTTGTTGCCGCCGTGGTTGGACACCGAGATGCCCGCGACGCCGGCGTCGACGGCGCGGAGGGCGTCGTCGACGCGGCACACGCCCTTGAGGACGAACGGGGCGCCGCCGGAGATCTGGCGCCACTGGTCGGCCATCCAGGCGACGTCGTCCCAGGAGGGGGGCGGGGTGGTCATCCACTCGTAGTAGGCGCCGAAGAAGGTGGGTGCCTCGCCGCCGGGGGGTGCGAGGTTGGGGGCGGTGAGGTCGGGGATCTCGCCGGTGCGGCCGAACTGCCACAGCCAACGGGGCTTGGTGGCCACGCGGGGGGCCATGCGGACCATGGTCTTGAGGTCGACCTTCTCGGGGATCTCGGGGCTGCCCCAGTCACGGCCGATGGAGAAGGACCAGTCCAGGGTGGCGATGAGGCCCTGCGATCCGGCGTCGTGGGCGCGTTGCATGCGTTGGACCATCGTGTCGCGGTCGCCGGTCCAGTACATCTGGAAGAAGGTGGTGGCGCCGGTGGCGGTGACCTCCTCCACGGACTTGGAGGCGAAGTTCGACAGGCCCATGATCGTGCCGCGTGCTGCCGCGGCCCGCGCGACCGCGACCTCGCCGTCGGGGTGCACGGCCTGCACCCCGGTCGGACTGATCAGCACCGGCAGCGAGACCTGCTGTCCCAGCACCGAGGTCGACAGGTCGCGCTCGGCGGGGTGCCCGGCGACGTGTGGCGCGAGCCCGATCTCGGCGAAGGAGGCCTGGTTGTCGTGCACGGTCTGGCCGCGCTCGGATCCCGCGACCAGCGCGCCGTACACCGGCTGCGGGAGCTTCCTGCGGGCGCGTTCCTGGGCGACGGCGACGGACTCGAACCACGGGTTCTGCTTCCAGGGGTTCTCCAGCCACTCCGGCTTGGCCATGTCGGGTCCTCTCCTCAGGGGGTGAAGTCGGCCAGCGGGTCCTCGGCGCACGGCGAGACCGGGGGCCGCAGCCGGGTGGTGCCCAGCGTGAGCATGACGGGCTGGTTGCGGGTCGGGGTGGTGCGGGAGTGGTCCTTGGACGCGGCAGGGACGGCGCGGTCACCGGCCAGGGCGTGTTCGCCGTGGCCCTGCACGCACTCGGGGTCGGGACCGTCCAGGGGCAGGCCGGTGAAGAACTTCGCCGCCATGCAGCCCCCGCGGCAGGAGTCGAAGAACGCACACGAGGAGCAGGCGCCGCCGGTCTGGGGCGAACGGAGCTCGTTGAACAGCGCCGAGTCCTGCCAGACCCGGCCGAAGCCGCCGTCGGTGAGCAGGTTGCCAGCGAGGAACTCGTCGTGGATCGCGAAGGGACACGCGTAGACGTCGCCCACGGGGTCGATCAGGCACACCACCCGGCCCGCACCGCACAGGTTGAGCCCGGGCAGGGACTCACCGAACGCGGCCAGGTGGAAGAAGGAGTCACCGGTCAGCACGTCCTCACCGTGCGCCATCAACCAGTCGTAGAGCTCGCGCTGCTGCTCGGGCAGCGGGTGGAGCTCGTCCCACACGTCCGCACCACGCCCCGAGGGACGCAGCCGCGTCAGCCGCAGCGTCGCACCGTAGGCGTCGGCCAGCGCCTTGAACTCATCGAGCTGGCCGATGTTCTCCCGGGTGCAGACCACCGAGATCTTGGCGTCGGCGAACCCGGCCTGCTGCAGGTTCTCCAACGCCCGCAGCGCCATCTCGTACGAGCCCGGGCCACGGACGTAGTCGTTGACCTCGGCGGTCGCCCCGTCCAGGGAGACCTGCACGTCGACGTAGTCGGTCGCGGCCAGGAACGCCGCACGCTCCGGGGTGATCCGGGCACCGTTGGTGGAGAACTTGACCCCGACCTGGTGGTCGACCGCATACTCCAGCAGCTCCCAGAAGTCGGGCCGGATGGTGGGCTCCCCACCACCGATGTTGACGTAGAAGACCTGCATCCGCTGCAGCTCGTCGATCACGGCCTTGCACTGCTCGGTCGAGAGCTCATCGGGGTCACGACGCCCGGAGCTGGACAGGCAGTGCGCGCACTCCAGGTTGCACGCATAGGTCAGCTCCCACGTCAGACAGATCGGCGCATCCAGGCCGAACTCGAACTGCTCCACCAACGTGCCGCCCACCGGACGGTCGGGTGCGATGGTCATGCTGCCTCCTGGGGGCGGGGTCGGATCATGTCGGTGGCGGCCAGCCCCCGCAACGCCGCGACGTACGCCGCGTGCTGGGAGTCCGGGACGCCGGCGCGGTGCAGCGCCTGGGCCACGTCGGCCGAGTGCTCGAGGGCCCGGACCACCCGCACCAGCTCGGGTCGCTTCAGGAAGGAGAGCTTGCGATTGCCGAAGTGGTAGGCGAGCGCACCGAACGGCTCGGGCCGCAGCGCGACCGACGGTGACAACGTCCAGGGCTCCTCGAGCATCGGGTCCGGCATCAGTACACGCCGCACATGCCGTCGATCGAGACCTCCTCGATGAGGTCCTCCGCGGCGACGTCGGGAGTCTGCGGTGCGTCCTCGGGCTCCATGGGCTGCTCCTTTCGTGGGGGTGTGACCGCCCGCACATTAGTGATCGACGTGGGCGCTGTGCCCCGCCGAACGGAGAGGTTTAGGGCGAGGTTTGCGCCCCGCGCCGATGTCGCGTTCTCCCCACGGGAGCCGGTCTCCGCGACTACGATCCGCCTCGTGCCCCTGCGTCTGGTCGCGACCGACCTGGACGGCACGCTGCTCCGCTCGGACCTCTCGGTGAGTGCACGCACGCGTGCCGCGCTCGATGCTGTCCGGGCGGCGGGGATCCCCGTCGTGCCGGTGACCGCGCGGCAGCCCGAGGGGATGCGGGACGTGGCCGAGGCGACGGGCTTCGACGGCTGGGCGCTGTGCAGCAACGGTGCGCTGGGGATCCACCTCGGCACCGGCGAGGTGCTGTTCGAGTCCGCGATCGCTCCCACCGCGCAACGAGCGCTGGTGACCGCACTGGACGCGGCCGTGCCCGGCCTGGTCTACGCCAGCGTGCGCGACCGCGGGGAGACCTTCCTCGCCGAGCCGGCGTACGCCGCCACCGCCACCTACGCCGACCACAAGCGCGACCCCGAGTCGATGACGACGGGCACCCGCGCGGCCGTGCTGGACCGGCCGAGCCTGAAGTTCATCGTGCGACACCCGGGCATGGACGCCCAGACGCTGTGGGGCCTGGTCGGGCGCCTCGCGGTGCCGGGACTGCACCTCACGCGCTCGGGCGCACCGTTCGTGGAGGTCCAGCCGGAGGGAGCGGACAAGGCCAGCGGATTGACGCGGCTGTGCCGCGAGTGGGGCGTGGCGCAGCAGGACGTCGTCGCGTTCGGTGACGCGCCCAACGACGCCTCGATGCTGGCCTGGGCAGGGCACGCCGTCGCGGTCGCCGGCGCCTGCGAGGAGGTCCTCGCGGTCTCCGACGAGGTCACCGCGGACAACGACGACGACGGGGTGGCCCGGGTGCTGGAGCGACTGCTGGACGGCGCGGATGCGTAGCGTCGGGCGGCCGCGGCCGCGCACGGTCGTCGCGACCGCGTTGGCACTGGCCACCGTCGTGCTCGCCGGCTGCACCGGCGACCCGGGCGAGCCGACGGCGGCACCGGTCGTGCCGTCCGCGACCGCCTCGCCGAGCGCCGCCGCGGAGGACCCGAGCCCGTCCGCCGTCGACGCGCCGGCGCGCCCCGACATCGTCTTCGTGCTGATGGACGACTTCTCCACCGAGCTGCTGCAGACGATGCCGCAGGCCCTGCGGATGCAGCGCGACGGCGCGTCGTACGCCAACGCCTTCGTGGTCGACTCGCTGTGCTGCCCCTCGCGCGCCGCCCTGCTCACCGGTCAGGCGCCGCACCAGACCGGTGTGCTGGTCAACACGCCCAACGACCCCGACACCCCGATCGGCGGGTACGCCGCCTGGCAGGCGAACGGCCTGGAGCACCGCCAGTTCGCACGATCACTGCAGCGGGCCGGCTACACCACCGGATTCATCGGCAAGTTCCTCAACGGCTACAACGTCTCCCACGACGACGGGCAGCTCCGGCTGCCGCCGCCGGTGGCGGGATGGGACGAGTGGCGACCCGTGCTCGCCGGCGGCTACAACGGGTGGGGCTACCGCACCCTGACCAAGGTGCCCGGCTCCGAGATGACCACCCGGTGGCACCCCGTGCCGCCGGAGGCCGAGCCCGAGACCGAGCAGGACCGCAGCTACGTCGGGCACCACATCTCCCGCACCGCCCTGCGGTTCATCCGCGAGCACCGGGACGACGACGCACCGTTCTTCCTCACGGTGTCCACCTACGCGCCGCACGGTGCGGTCAAGCCGCCGCCGGACGTCCCGCTCTTCCCGCCCGCCCTGCGCGACCGTGCCCCGGAGGGCGTCCCGGACGGCGGCAACTGCGGTGCGATCGCGTGCGGTGACCTCACCCTCGCCGACCTCGTCGGGTACGACGACCCGCGGGCCGACAACGCGCCGACCCGGCTCCACCCCGACGGGACCACCGGTCCGGCTCCTGCCTGGCGCACCAACCCGATCCGGATCACCGACGAGCGGGCCGTGCGGTTCCTGCGCGAGCGGGCGCGGATGGTGCAGTCGATCGACCGCATGGTGGGGCGCATCCGGCAGGCGGTCGGCGATGACGCCTACGTCGTGCTCACCTCCGACAACGGCTTCCACCTCGGGCAGCACCGGCTCAACGGCGGCAAGGGCGCGCCGTACGACACCGACAGCCGGGTGCCGCTGCTGGTCGTCGGTCCCGACGTCGCGCCGGGCGAGCGGCAGCAGTTCGTCTCCAACATCGACCTGGCGCCGACGTTCGAGGCGCTCGCCGGCGCACGGACACCGGCATTGCGCAGCGGGACGTCGTTCGTCCCGAGCCTCGCCGACGCCGGGGCACCGGGTGCGCGCTACGCCTTCCTGGAGCACACCTATGCCCGGGTCCGGCCCGGTGAGGTGGACGCGGACGTGCACGTGGGGGGCACGCTCGCGATCATCCCGTCCTACGTCGCGGTCCGCGGCCGGCGCGGGCTGCTGGTCCGCGTCGACCTCGACCCGCGGTGGGACCGGGCCGACCACGCGTGGGAGCTCTACGACTACGAGAGCGGGTACGCCGACCGCAACGTCTTCGCCGAGGCCCACGACGAGCCGTGGGCCCGTGACCTGCGGCGGCGGCTCGAGCGGTGGGACGGCTGCGCGCCGCGAGCCTGCCGCGCGGCGACCCGCTAGGACGGTCCCGCGGTCGGTGCGCTGGGTAGGGTCGTCCGCGTGATCGACCCGGAGTGGTGGCGCACGGCCGTCGTCTACCAGTGCTACCCGCGCTCCTTCGCCGACGGCGACGGGGACGGTGTCGGCGACCTCGCCGGGCTGCGCTCGCGCATCCCGCACCTGGCGCGGCTCGGCGTCGACGCGGTCTGGGTCAACCCGTGGTACCCCTCGCCCCAGCACGACGCCGGGTACGACGTCGCCGACTTCCGCGACATCGATCCGGCCTACGGCACCCTGGCCGACGCCGACGCACTGGTCGCCGAGCTGCACGCGGCCGGCATCCGGCTGCTGCTGGACCTCGTGCCCAACCACGTCTCCCACGAGCATCCGTGGTTCCGGGCCGCGCTGGCCGGGGACCCGGCCATGCGGGCGCGGTTCCACTTCCGTCCCGGTCGCGGCGCATCGGGCGAGCTCCCGCCCAACGACTGGACCAGCCTGTTCGGTGGTCCCGCCTGGACGCGCACGACGGGTGCCGACGGCGTCCCCGGGGAGTGGTACCTGCACCTCTTCGCTCCCGAGCAGCCCGACCTGGCCTGGGACCATCCCGCGGTCGGGGACGAGTTCGACGACGTCCTGCGGTTCTGGTTCGACCGGGGCGTCGACGGCTTCCGGGTCGACGTCGCCCACGGCTTGGTGAAGGCCGACGGCCTTCCCGACGCGGGCGGGACGACGGCGCTGAGCGAACCACACCCCGCCTTCGACCAGGACGGCGTGCACGCGGTCTACCGCCGCTGGCGCCGGATCGCCGACGAGTACGCCGCCCCGCGGGTCTTCGTCGCCGAGGCGTGGGTGCCCAGCAACGAGCGGCTCGCCCACTACGTGCGCGAGGACGAGCTGCACACCGCCTTCCAGTTCGACCTGCTGCTCGCGCCGTTCCGCGCCGACGTGCTGCGGGAGGTCATCGACGACGCGCGGGCCGCGCTCGCCGGCACTGGCTCACCCACGACGTGGGTGCTCTCCAACCACGACGTGGTCCGCCACGTCACGCGCTACGGACGCGCCCAGCCCGAGCGGTCGTTCGCGGACGGGATCATGGAGCGCCAGCGGCGCGGTGAGCCGGTCGACCTCGAGGTGGGACGGCGCCGTGCCCGCGCGGCTGCCCTGCTGACGCTGGCGCTGCCGGGCACGACGTACGTCTACCAGGGCGACGAGCTCGGCCTCCCCGAGGTCGAGGACATCCCCGACGACCGCCGGCTCGACCCCCGCTTCCACAACTCCGGCGGCGCCGACGTCGGCCGGGACGGTTGCCGGGTGCCGCTCCCGTGGCAGGGCGAGGAGCCGCCGTACGGCTTCGGGCCCGGCGCTGCCGCCGCCACCTGGCTGCCCCAACCGAAGGGGTGGGGGCCGCTCACGGTCGCCGCGCAGGAGCACGACGACGCCTCGACGCTGACGCTCTACCGGCGTGCCATCGCGCTGCGACGGCAGTGGTGGGTGGACGCGCCCGACTTGGCCTGGGTGCCGGCGCCCGAGGGCGTGCTGGCCTTCCGTCGTGGCGACCTCGCCTGCTGGCTCAACACCTCGGGAGCCTCCGTCGCGCTGCCCGGCCCGGTCCTGCTCCACTCCGCGGCCGACGCGGGGGAGGCGCTGCCGCCGGACACGGCGGCCTGGGTGCGGCTGCCCGACACCGAGGACCGCTCCGGGCGGTCGTCGTGACCCGACGGGTCAGCCGACCGCGTCCTTCTCCCGCTCCGGGATGCGACCCGCGCGGGACTCGTCGACGGTGAGGTTCGCCCCGGTGGCGGGGTCGAAGAGGTGCATCTGGGAGGTGTCGACCCAGAGCTCGGCCTCGTCGCCGGCAGCGATGGTGCTGTTGCCCGACAGCGACACGACGAGCTCGGTGCGCAGGGACTCGCTGTCGGTGTCCTGGGCGATCTGGGCGATCTGCTCCTCGACCTCGGCCGGCGCCTCGAAGGGCACGAAGGCGTTGATGCTGTCGCCCAACCACTCCACGAACTCGATCGGCGCCCGGAAGGTGCCGCCGCCCTGGCCGCGGGCGACCGCGGCGTCCTCGAAGTGCTCGGGGCGGATGCCGGCGATGAGCAGGCCCCGGCCGTCGGCCTTCGCGGCCCGGTCGGCGGGGATCTCCACGTCGCCGAAGGGCAGCTTCGCCGTGGTGCCCTCGACGGTGACGGGCAGGAAGTTCATCGGCGGGGACCCGATGAAGCTGGCGACGAAGAGGTTGCCGGGGTTCTCGTAGAGCTCCCGCGGCGTCGCGAGCTGCTGCAGGAGGCCCCGCTTGAGGACGGCGACCCGGTCGCCCAGCGTCATCGCCTCGGTCTGGTCGTGGGTGACGTAGATCGTGGTGATGCCCAGCCGCTTCTGCAGGCGGCTGATCTCGCTGCGCATCTGGCCGCGCAGCTTGGCGTCGAGGTTCGACAGCGGCTCGTCGAAGAGGAAGGCGTCGGCCTCGCGCACGATGGCTCGACCCATCGCGACGCGCTGGCGCTGGCCGCCGGAGAGGTTGCCGGGCTTGCGTTCGAGGTGCTCGGTCAGCTCGAGCGTCTCGGCCGCGGCCCGGACCTTGTCATCGACCGTGGCGTCGTCGACCTTCGCCAGCCGCAGCGGGAAGGCGATGTTCTCGAAGACGGTCAGGTGGGGGTAGAGCGCGTAGTTCTGGAACACCATGGCGAGGTTGCGGTCGCGCGGTGCCAGGTCGTTCACGCGCGTGCCGCCGATGACCATGTCGCCGGAGGTGATGTCCTCCAGTCCGACGACCATGCGCAGCAGGGTGGACTTGCCGCACCCCGACGGTCCGACGAGGATCATGAACTCGCCGTCCTGCACGTCGATGCTGACGTCGTTGACGGCCGGGAAGCCGTCGCCGTACCGCTTGACGATGTGGTTCATGTCGATGGTCGCCACGGTGGGCTCACCCCTTCACTGCGCCGGAGGTCAGGCCGGCGACGATCTTGCGCTGGAAAATCAGGACGATGACGATGATCGGGATGGTCGCGAGGACCGCTGCGGCCGCCAGGAGCGACGCCGGTCGGTTGAACGGGTCGGAGCCGACGAAGAAGGCGAGGGACGCCGGGATGGGGCGCGCCGCCTCGGTCGAGGTCAGCGAGATCCCGAAGACGAAGTCGTTCCAGGCGAAGAAGAACGTCAGGATCGCGGCGGTGAAGACACCGGGGGCGGCCAGCGGCACGATCACCTTGCGGAAGGCCTGCCACGACGTGGCGCCGTCGACCTGTGCGGCCTGCTCCAGCTCCCACGGGATCTCGCGGAAGAAGGCCGACAGCGTCCAGATCGCCAACGGCAGCGTGAAGGACATGTAGGGGATGATCAGGCCCGGCCAGGTGTCGTAGATGCCGAACGCGCGCCACATGTCGAACAGCGGACCGACCAGCGACACGACCGGGAACATCGCGATGGCCAGCGAGATCGAGAGCACGAGTCGCTTGCCGCGGAACTCCAGCCGCGCGATGGCGTACGCCGCCAGCGTGGCGACGATGACCGAGAGCAGGGTCGCGATCAGGCTGATCCCGATCGAGTTCAGGATCGCCCGCGGGAAGTAGTCGTACAACGGGTCGGTGAGGACCTTCTCGTAGTTCTCCCAGCCGACGAAGGTGCCCTCGGCGGGCAGGAACCCGGGGTTGCCGGCGGTGATCGACTCCTCCGACTTCAGCGAGAGGGAGATGATCCAGACCACGGGCAGCAGGCACCACGCCAGGATGAGCAGGATGCCGAGGGGGAGTCCGAGCTTCTTCACGGCGGTCATCACCCTTCCTGCCGGGCAGCGGCCAGGTCCACCCGGAACAGCTTGACGATCAGGTAGGCGACCAGCAGGACGGAGAGGAAGAGCAGGACCGAGAGGGCCGAGCCCAGCCCGAGCTGGAACTGTTCGATGGTCTGTCGGTAGGTCAGGAAGCTGATCGAGGCGGTGTCCTGGGCGCCGTTGGTCATCACGAAGATGTTGTCGAAGATGCGGTAGGCGTCCAGCGCCCGGAACAGCACCGCGACCATGATGGCGGCCCGCATGTTGGGCAGGATCACCTTGAACAGCCGCTGCCACCACGTCGCCCCGTCGACCTTGGCCGCCTCGAGCATGTCCTCGCTCACCTGCGCGAGGCCGGCGAGCAGCAGCAGCGACATGAAGGGCGTGGTCTTCCAGATCTCCGAGACGCAGATCGCCACGATCGCCGGCATCGACTCGCCGAACCAGTTGAAGTCGTCGCCGATGAAGGGCAGCCAGCCGTTGACGAAGCCGTTGGTCGAGGAGAACGCGAACTGCCAGGCGAAGCCCGAGACGACGGTGATGATGCCGTAGGGGATCAGGATCGAGGTGCGGACGACGCCTCGGGCGAAGATCACCCGGTGCATCACCATTGCGAACGCGAAGCCGATGACGAGCTCGACCGCGACCGTGAAGACCATGTAGAAGACGGTGATGCCGGTCGTCTGCCAGAACAGGTCGTCGGTGAGCGCGGTCCAGTAGTTCGACAGCCCGACGAAGCTGCGCTCGTCGGGTGCGGTCAGGGAGTAGTCGAACGTCGAGAGCCAGATCGCACGGAGCATCGGGAACGCCGTGACGAGCAGCATCAACACCACGGCCGGCAGCACGAGCCGTCGGCCGAGGCTGTTCTCCGCACGGGTGCGGTCGCTGTCGACGGCGCCGCCGGTCGGCGCGGTGGCGACGTGGGCGCCGGTCACAGCAGCTCCTCCCCGCTCAGCACGGCTCGCAGGAAGTCCGCGGACCGCTGTGGCGTGCGGTCCGGGTCGACCGATGCGGGCGAGTGCCACTGGTCCTGCACCGCGTTGGAGATCAACGGGTAGAACGCGCTCTTGGGGCGTGGGCCGCCGGTGTCCACGCTCGTGCGGTAGAGGTCGATGAGGTCCTCGGGGAACTCGCCGCTGTCGGCGACCTCCTCGTAGGCCTCCTCGGTGGAGGGCATCAGGCCGTTGTTGAGCGCGAGGTCGACCTGCGCCTGGGTCGAGGTGACGCACGCGGCGGCCTCGGCGGCGTGGTCGGGGTGGTCGGAGTAGGCGCCGACACCGATGTGGATGCCACCGATGGGCGGACGCGACTCCTCACCCTCGACCGTGGCGGGGTAGCGCGCCCACCCGAGGTCCTCGAACGCCTGCTCGTCGGCCGGGCCGCCGGGCTGGCCGACGGTGTCGCGGTAGGTCGCGTAGACGAAGGTCCAGTTGACCATGAACTCACCGGGGTCGGTCCACATCGGTCCGAGCACGGTGCCCTCGTTGGAGACCGAGAGGTCGGGCTGGGCGGCGTCGGAGTCCGCGAGGGCCTGGACCACGCCGGCCGCGGCACGACCTGCGTCGGAGTCGAGCTCGACCTCGGCGTCACGACCGGCCTCGGTGTTGCCGACGATCTCGCCGCCGGCGCCCTGGATCAGTGCGTTGAGCCAGACGACGTACCCCTCGTAGCGGTTGGCCTGCACCCCCACACTGCCGCCCTCGGTGGCGGCCGCGTCGATGATCTGCTGCCACGTGACGGGCTGGGTCATGTCGAGCCCGGCCGCCTCGGCCAGCGACTTGCGGTACCAGAGCACCTGGGTGTTGGCCCACTGCGGCAGGGCGTAGACCGTGTCGTCCCAGATGACCGTCTCGGCCGCGCCGGCGAGGTAGCTGCCCTGCCCCTCGACGCTGCCCATGATCTCCTCGGCCGTCTCCTCGGGCACCTCGGCCAGCCACCCGGCGTTGGCGAACTCCGCCACGAAGACCGGGTCGAGGTTCATCAGGTCGGTGGAGGAGTCCTCGGCCGCGAGGCGGCGGGCGAGCTGCACCCGCTGGTCGGTGGCACTGGAGGGAAGCTGCTCCACGGAGATGTCGTACTCGTCGGTGGAGCAGGTGTCGGCGTAGGTCTCGAAGGTGTCGACGCCGTCGGGGTTGACGTACCAGTGGAGCTCCGGCTTGCCCTCGGCGCCGCATGCGGCCAACAGGGCGGTGGACATCCCGAGCGCGGCGAGGGCCGCGATGCGCCCGCGCGCTCGCCTGCTCGGACCTCGCACGGCCGGTGCCGACCGCGATCCCTCCGACCGATTCGCCATCGAATCCTCCCGAAACGAAGGTGTGATCAGTGCCACTTTGTCCCCATGGGAGGGGTTTGTCCAGAGTGGGGAAGGACCTCAGGGCGATCCGGTGCCCGGGCCACCCGTCGCGTCGGTCCGCCACTGCACGTCGGGCGGCCGGTTCGGCAGCACGTGCTCGATGAAGTCGGTCGCGGCCCCGAAGATGTCGACCTCGTACCCGGCCTGCTCCGAGAGCCGCCAGCGGTGCTCCATCACCTCGTGGAAGTACTCCGGCGGGTTCACCTCGGCGCTGCGTTCGGCGGGCACGAGCCCCACCAGCGGGGTGTAGACGGTGGTGAGCCATCGACGTGCCACCGTGGCGCGGTCCAGCGCGCCGAGGTCGTGTGCCGCCGTGAACGCGGCGAGGTCGTTGAGCAGCTTGCGGGCCTGCTCGTCCTCGACGTTGAGGCCGGTGAGCTCGCGCAGCTCGCGTCGGTGGTGCCCGGCCTCGACCGCCTTCGGGGTGATCCGGACCCGCTCGCCGTCGGCCCGGACGTCGAGCTCGTCGACGTCGAAACCCAAGTCGTTGAGCCGCCCCAGGCGTTCCTCGACCCGCCACCACTCGGCGGCATCGAACTCCTCCGCGGCCGTCACCTCCTGCCACAGTGCGCGGTAGCGTTCGGAGAGCAGCTCGACCACGTCGTGGGCCGCGACGTCCGGGTCGAGGTCGCCGGCCGCCTGCAGGTCCAGCAGCTCGGCGAAGACGTTCTCCAGCCCCACCGCCACGTCGTGCTCGCGCATCTGCTCCGACAGCGTCGGGTGCAGCTCGCCGGTCTCGGCGTCGACGAGGAACGCCGCGAAGCCACCGGCGTCGCGACGGAACAGCGCGTTGGACAGCGACACGTCGCCCCAGTGGAACGCGGCCAGGTGCAGGCGGACCAGCAGCACGACCAGCGCGTCGACCAGCAGTGGCAGCTGCTCGCCCTGCATGCCGTGCTGGAACAGCGTCCGGTAGGGCAGCGAGTAGTGCAGGTGGTCGGTGACCAGGGCCGCCGGGAGCTCGGTGCCGTCCTCGGTCCGGCGGCCGGTGACCACGGCGCGGGCCACGACGACGGGTTGCCCGAGCCGCTGCAGCTCCCGCAGCAGGCGGTACTCGCGGAACGCGATGCGCTCGTCGGTCTCCTTGACCGCCAGCATCTGCTGGTCGACCCGGACGATGCGGACGACGTGGCGCGACAGTCCCCGGGCCGCGGGGACGACGTACCGCTCGTCCCACTCGGCCAGCGGCGTCGACCACGGCAGCGTGAACACGCTCCCGTCGCTGCGCGTGGCCACGACATGCAGCGCCATGGCGTCCAACCTACGTCGGACCGGCGCCGGTGGGGACGGGTCGCTACGGAGTCTCCGCGCCCACGGTCCGGCGCGCCCGGTCGGCCGTGCGGCGGATGGTGGCCACGAACGTCTCGTACAGGCCCGCGGGGAGGTCGTGGCCCATGCCCCGGACCAGGACCAGTTCGGCACCGGGGATCGCGGTCGCCGTGGCGCGGCCGCCGGAGACGTGCACCATCTTGTCCGCCCGCCCGTGCACCACGGCGGTGGGCACCGTCAGGGCGCCGAGCGCGTCGGTGCGGTCGGGCTGGCCCAGGATGGCCAGCATCTGGCGCATCACGCCCATGCGGCTCATCCCGCGGTCGAAGGTCTCGCCCGCACGGTCGCGCAGCTCCTGGGCGCTGGTGGGGTAGTCCGGCGAGCCGATGATGCGCCACAGCTTCTCGCTGGACTCGATGTAGCCCTCGCGCTCGCCGCGGGACCACAACAGCGACGGCAGCAGCGCCGGGTGCTGCCAGCCGACGGTCCGCCGGCCCGTGGTGGACATGATCGAGGTGAGCGAGCGCACGCGGTCGGGGTGCTCGAGCGCCACGGTCTGGGCGATCATCCCGCCCATGGAGACGCCGGCGACGTGGGCGCTGGAGATCCCGAGGTGGTCCAGCAGCCCGACGGCGTCGCCCGCGAGGTCGGTCAGGGAGTACGGCGGGGAGCCCGCGGCGCCGAGGAACGCGCGGACCAGGTGGCTGCGGCGTACGCGCTGGTCCATCCGGCTGGACCTGCCGGTGTCGCGGTTGTCGTAGCGCACGACGTAGAAGCCGCGGTCGGCCAGGCGCTCGCAGAGCTCACGCGGCCACCAGGTCATCGGTCCGCCGAGGCCCATGACGAGCAGCAGCGGCTCGTCGTCGGGGGAGCCGAAGGTCTGGTAGCACAGCTCGAGATCGGGTCCGAGGGGGGCGATGAGCTCCTCGGAACCGGCGGTGCCGTCGGTGGTGGACATGGGGGCAGTCAAACAGACCGGGCCGCGTGGGGCGACGCCCGGATTGGCCAGAACCCACCAATCCAGGTTTCAACTGGGTTAACGTCCCGGTATGGCTGACATCCTGGCGCCGTTCCTGCTCCCGGAGGGATTCGAGCGGCCACGCCTGCGGGCACTGACCCACGAAGGCAGCGTGATGTGCGAGGCCGGCCGCCTGGTGCTCCATCGCGGGGCGCGCAAGCGGGCCGACCGGCGCCGGTCCTGGGCCGAGCGTCCGCGGCCGCGCCGCGCCGAGCCGGTGCTGCTGGTGCCGGGCTTCCTCGCCGGGGACTGGACGCTGCGAGCCCTGGCCGCGGAACTGCGCAGCGAGGGATTCCGCACCTACCGCTCGGGCATCCTCGCCAACGTCAGCTGCACCCTGGACGCCGCCGCGCTGGTGGAGGCGCGCCTGGAGTCGATCGTCGAACGCCGCGACGCCCGCGTCCACGTCGTCGGCCACAGCCTCGGAGGCATGATCGCCCGCGGCGTCGCCGTACGCCGTCCCGACCTGGTCGCGGGCGTGGTCACCATGGGCAGCCCGATCATGGCGCCGGCCGCCCACCACAAGGTGCTCACCGGCGGGGTGCACATGCTGGCGACGCTCAGCAGCGTCGGCGTGCCCGGCGTGATGTCGCGCCAGTGCGTCGGCGGAGCGTGCGCGGAGGCGAGCTTCACCGAGGCGCAGACTCCGCTCCCGGCGGGGATCGGGCTGACCAACGTCTACTCCCAGCGCGACGGCATCGTCGACTGGCAGGCCTGCATCGACCCGGCGGGCGAGCCCGTCGAGGTGACCGCGTCCCACATCGGCATGGCGCTGGACCCGCAGGTCGCGCGGGCCGTCACCGCCGCGCTGGTCGGTGCGGGCGAGGTCTCAGTCGAAGTCGATCGCGGAAAAACCGCGTAGCTTCTGCAGCGAGTGCTCCGAGGTGATGGTGCGGATGGTGCCGCTGTGGGAGCGCATGACCAGTGACTGCGTGGTGGCACCGCCGCCGCGGTAGCGCACGCCGCGCAGCAGCTCGCCGTCGGTGATGCCGGTGGCCACGAAGTAGGCGTCGTCGCCGGTCACCAGGTCGTCGGTGAGCAGCACGTGGTCGGGGTCCAGGTTGTGGCCGGCGTCGATGGCCTTCTGGCGCTCGGCGTCGTCCTTGGGCCACAGCCGACCCTGGAGCACGCCGCCCATGCACTTCATGGCGCAGGCGGCGATGATGCCCTCAGGGGTGCCGCCGATGCCCATCAGGATGTCGATGCCGGTGTCGGGACGGGCCGCCATGATCGCGCCGGCGACGTCACCGTCGGTGATGAACTTGATCCGCGCTCCCGTGCTGCGGATCTCCTCGACCATCTGGTCGTGCCGCGGACGGTCCAGCACCACCACGGTCACGTCGGAGGCGTTGCGGCCCTTGGCCTTGGCCACGGCGTGGATGTTGTCCGACACCGAGGCGCGGATGTCCACGACGTCGGCGGCCTCGGGGCCCGTCACGAGCTTCTCCATGTAGAACACCGCCGAGGGGTCGTACATGGTGCCGCGGGGGGAGACCGCCAGCACCGCGACGGCGTTGTTCATGCCCTTGGCGGTGAGCGTGGTGCCGTCGATCGGGTCCACGGCGACGTCGCACTCGGCGCCGGTGCCGTCACCGACGGCCTCGCCGTTGAAGAGCATGGGCGCCTCGTCCTTCTCGCCCTCGCCGATCACCACGGTGCCCCGCATGCCGATGGAGGAGATCATCACCCGCATCGCCTCCACGGCGACCCCGTCGGCGCCGTTCTTCTCTCCCCGGCCGACCCACCGGCCGGCCGCCATGGCGGCGGCCTCGGTGACGCGGACGAGCTCCAGCGCCAGGTTGCGGTCGGGAGCAGTCGGATTCGGGGACTCGGGAACCATGGGAGAACCCTATCCGGGAACGACCGCGTCCCTCATCCGTGCTGCGGGGTCGTGTCGCGCACGGTGGGGATCACGGTCGGTCGCCGTCGCTGTACGCCGCGCAGTCGGGGCAGCGCGACATCAGGGAGTGGCGGCACGTCAGCACGTGGTCGAGGAAGGTCGAGGTGCGCTCGAGCAGGAGCAACTGCGAACGGACCACCTGCTGGTGGGCGCGGATCACTGCCTCCCGCCCGTCCTCGGTCCGGTCCAGGACGCCGCGGATCTGCGCCAGGCTCATCCCGGCCTCCTGGCACTGTCGGACGACGCGGAGACGGGCGAGGCTCTCCTCGTCGTACTCCCGGTAGCCCTGCGGGCTCCGGGCCGGCCGGACCACGCCGACGTCCTCCCAGTGGCGCAGGACATGCGCGTCGATCTCCAGTTGCCGCGCCACCTCACCGATCCGCACCCAGGCATCGTGTCCAGCCCTTGCCTTCAGGTCAACCTGAATCCCTACGTTCATCGCATGCACCGCAACGACGAGCAGTGGCAGACCTTCGACTGGGACGGCCGGGAGATCGCCTGGCGACGGGTCGGGCAGGGACCGCCGCTGGTGCTCTGCCACGGCACTCCGTTCTCCTCCGAGGTCTGGACGGACCTCGTGGCACGGGTGGCTGCCGACCACACCGTCCACCTCTGGGACATGCCCGGCTACGGCCGGTCCTCCAAGGCGGCTCACCACGCCGTCGACCTGGGGGTGCAGGGCAGGGCGTTGGCCGCGCTGCTCGACCACTGGCAGCTGCGGGATCCCGTCGTGGTCGCCCACGACATCGGTGGTGCCACCGCCCTGCGGGCCCACCTGCTCCACGGGTGTGACTACTCCACGCTGGTGCTCGTCGATGCGGTGGTGCTCCGGCCGTGGGGCTCGGACTTCTTCCGCCTGGTCCGGGACCACGCGGAGGTTTTCGCGGCACTGCCCGAGGCCATGCACCGGGGCCTGGTCGAGGCCTACGTCAGGGGAGCGGTCCACGGCTCGCTCGACGATGCGACCCTGGCGGGGATCGTCGACCCGTGGCTCGGCGCCCGGGGACGGGCGGCGTTCTACGCCCAGATCGCCCAGGCCGACGAGCAGTGGACCGTCGAGGTGGAGGACCTGCTGCCGCACGTGCGTTGTCCGACCGCCGTCGTCTGGGGTGCGGAGGATGCCTGGTTGCCCGTCGAGCACGCGCACCGGCTGGCCGCCGCTCTCGGCGCCCCGGCCCCCACGGTCGTGCCCGGTGCCGGGCACCTCGTCCAGGTCGACGCGGTCGACGACCTCGTGCACGCCGTCAGGCACCGGGCCCGACCGCCGCGCGATCGATGATGACCGTCGGATCAGCGGTGCAACCAGTCGATGAGCTCTGGAGGGCCGAGGCCGCCGACCCGATCCTCGTAGCGCGCTCGTTCGTCGGCCGTGAGCAGGGCTTCCCCGTCACCGACCGTGCCGCGCCGGAAGAACGCGGACGGGTCCTTCAACAGCCCGTTCGAAGCCGGCGCCGACTCGGCTGCCCGCGCCCGCATCGACGAGAAGGTGGCTGCGTGGACCAGCGACGGCCAGGCGCCCTCGTCGACAGGGACGTCGAGGATGTCGGCGACGCGACGCATCTCGCTGTCGAGGTCGTTCAGGAGGTCCGCGTAGTGGACCAGGTGGACGTTGGGCGCTCCCTGTCGGGACCAGGCGTCAGTGAGGTGCCACATCACACCCGGAAGGGAGTCCAGGGACTCACGTGGGTCGACGTCGTCGTGGATCCAGCGAAGGAGCCATTCCTTCAACCGTGGGCGCCACGGAGGTGGTTGCGCACCGGTCAGTTGCCAGATTCGTCGACGGTTCAGGTTCTCCCCCTGGTGGTAGAGGGAGACCGCCGCGTCCAGTGGGTGCCGGGCGACCACGATGTAGGTCACCCGGGGATCGAGCGGGATGCCGTCGAGCGGGGTGTGGGTCTTGAGCACGCGCGGCTGGGCCTGCGCCGCGAGACGTGCGCTCACGTCCTCGATCGGCTCGGCGAGCCAGTCGACCCAGGGCGACAGCCGGGCGAGCGCATCGGGGAGTTCGGCCCTGCCCAGTGCGAGCGACAGGCAGATCTGCTGCATCCACGTCGTACCGCTCTTCGAGCGGGTGCTGATCACGACGTCGCCCGGGCGCAGCGAGAGTTCCGACCAACGGGCACTGTCCTCGTCCGGGGACATGTAGCGCACCGGAGGCTCCATGGGAGAACTCTAGGAGGTGGTCCGCACCGCGCCACGGATCACTGCAGCGGCGTCGACCATCGCCGGTCAGCGCTGGCCGCCGGCTGCTTCACGTCTCAGGTCCGGTCCCAGCCCGGTAGGTCGTCACCGCGGTCTCCTTGACCGAGAGCCAGACCTGCTGGCCGGGGGCCAGGGCCAGCTCGCGCACCGCGCCGGGCGTGACGTCGGCGATGAGGTCGACCTCGCCGGCGGTGCGCAGCCGTACGGCGTCCCCGTGCGGCGCCGCACTGCGGACCCGCCCGAGCCAGCAGTTGCGCGCGGACCCGTCGGGCCGCGCGAGCGACACCGCGACCGAGGACGGCGAGAACGCGCGGAAGGTGTCGCCCTCGCGCAGCACGTTGAGCCCCACCAGGCGAGCGACGTGCTCGGTCCGCGGGCGTGCGGCCACCTCGTCGGGCGTCCCGGTCTGCGCGACCCGTCCCTCGTCGAGGACCACGACCCGGGTCGCCAGGGTCAGCGCGTCCAGCGCGTCGTGGGTCACCATCACGGTGACGCCCCCGAACTCCGCGAGGTGGTGGGCCAGCTCGATGCGCAGCGCCGCTGCGACGCCGACGTCCAGCCCGGTGAACGGCTCGTCGAGCAGCAGCAGGTCCGGGTCGGCGGCGAGCGCGCGGGCGATCGCCACCCGCTGTGCCTGGCCGCCCGAGAGCGCACCCGGCCGCCGGTGCGCGAGATCGGCCACCCCCAGTCGCGTGAGCCACTCCTGTGCCAGTGCCCGTGCCTCCGGACGGCGTACGCCGCGACTGCGGGGACCGAACGCGACGTTCTCCACCGCGTCCAGGTGGGGGAAGAGCCGCTGGTCCTGGAAGACCAGACCGATCCGGCGCTCGCGTGCCGGCAGGCCGGTGAGGTCGGTCCCGGCCAGCGTCGCGCTGCCGGCGGCCGGCTGCAGGCCGGCGAGCGCCTGGACCAACGTGGTCTTGCCCGCGCCGTTGGGCCCGACGACGGCGACCACGTCGCCGGGCGCGGCCGTCAGGGCCACGTCGAGCCGGTCGGGCACCTCGAGGCGGGCGTCGAGCGTCACGTCGTCACCAGCCAGCGGTCACGCAGCGCCGCGAGGATGGCCACGGAGATGAGCAGCATCAGCAGGCTCAGCGCCAGCGCGGCGTCGGTGTCGCGCTGGCGCTCGAGGTAGATCAGCGTCGGCATCGTCTGGGTCGCGCCGGGGTAGTTGCCGTTGAAGGTGATGGTGGCGCCGAACTCGCCCAGGGACCGCGCCCACCCCAGCACCAGTCCCGCGGCGATCCCCGGCAGCGCGAGCGGCACCGTCACGCGCCGGAACGTCGTCCACCGGGTGGCGCCGAGGGATGCCGCCGCCGCGTCGTACGCCGCCCCGGCGGCCCGCAGCCCGCCCTCGATGCTGATGACCACGAACGGCAGCGCGATGAAGGTGTGGGCGAGCACGACGCCCCACGCGGTGTAGGGGAACGCGAAGCCGGTGGCCTGCAGCAACGGCTCGCCGAGCACGCCGGTGCGGCCGAACGCGGTGCGCAGGGCGATGCCGGCGACCACCGGCGGCAGCACCATCGGCACGATCACCAGGGCCCGCACCACTCGGCGTCCGCGGAACTCCACGCGCGCCAGCAGCCATGCCAGGGGCAGCCCGAGCACGAAGCAGGCGAGCGTGGCGGCGGTCGAGGTCGTGACCGAGAGCCACAGCGCCTGCTGCACGGTCTCGTCGCCGAGCTGGTCGGCCAGTCGGAGGTAGTCGGTGCGCAGCACGAGGGTCAGCAGTGGCGCGACCAGCACGCCCAGCGCGAGCAGCGCCGGCAGCAGCAGGACCAGGGGTGCCCGACCGAGCGGGTCGGCGCGCCTCATGGCGACCGGAAGCCGGCCTCGCCGAGCACGCGTTGGCCCTCCGGGCCGGTCACGAGCTCGACGAAGTCCTCGGCCAGGTCCGGGTGCTCGGACTGGGCGAGCGGCGCCACGAGGTAGTCGTTGGCGACCGTGTCGGCGTCCGGCACCTCCACGGCGGTGACGGCGTCGCTGGCGGCGCGGGCGTCGGTGGCGTAGACCAGCCCGGCGTCGGCCTCGCCCGAGGTGACCTTCTCCAGGGTGGCCCGTACGTCCTCCTCCAGGCTGGCGGGCTCGGCGTCGACGCCCGCGGCGTCGAGCAGCTCCCGCGAGGCGCGACCGCAGGGCGCCTGGTCGGCGCACCGGACCCACGTCGTCCCGGCGAGCGAGGAGAGGTCGGTGATCCCGGCCGGGTTGCCGGGCGCGGTGGCGATGACCACGACGTTGGTGGCGAACCGCGTGGGTTCTCCGGCGGCGTCGGCGTCGGTCGCGACCCGCATCGCCGCCGGGTCGGCGGTCGCGAGGACGTCGCCCGGAGCGCCGTCGGCCGCCTGCTCGGCGAGGCTGGTGCTGGAGGCGAAGGAGAGCTCGACCTCGACGTCGGGGTGGGCGGCCTCGAAGTCCTCGGCCAGGTCGGTGAAGGCATCGGTCAGCGACGCCGCGGCCAGCACCCGCACGGTCGGTGCGTCGCCGCCGGGCGAGCAGGCGGCGAGGGGGGCCACCAGTGCGAGGACGGTCGCGGCGAGGAGGTGACGGGTCACGGGGTCTCCACCACCACCGCGGTGGACTTCACCGAGGCGATCGCTCGCACGCCCGGCTCGAGGCCGAGCTCGGTGGCGGCCTCGCTGCTCATCAGCGACACGACCCGGTAGGGGCCACAGACCATCTCGATCTGCGCCATCACCCCGTCGGCGACCACGCGGGTCACGATGCCGGTCATCCGGTTGCGCGCGCTGACCGAGCCACCACGGGTGCGGTCGTGCTCGGCGGCGTCGACCAGGGACGCGGCGAGCGCGGCGAGGTCGTCTCCGGCCACCACCGAGCGCCCACGGTCGGTGGTGCTGGGCAGGCGGCCTGCCTCGATCCAGCGCCGCACGGTGTCGTCACTGACGCCGAGCACCTCGGCTGCCTCCGCGATCCGATAGGTCGTCACGGTGGAAGTCTTCCGCACCTGCGGAGCAAAAGCCACATTTGGCCCCGCATCTGCGTGAGTACTTGGGGTGCCGGGGAGGCTCGGGTCGGGGATGGGAGGATGGCGCCACCATGAGCGAGCAGAACGGGAAGCCGGGGCGCTACCAGCGATCGGCCAGCGGGTTGGTGGCCTCGTTGCTGGTCATCGGCGTGCTGGTGCTGCTGGTGGTCTGGCTGATGGGCCTGTTCCGCTCGGCGCCGGAGGTCGAGCCCACGCCCATCGACTACACCGAGGCGATCGGCGCGGCGCAGGACGCGGGGCAGCGTCCCGTCTACCCCTCGTCACTGCCGGGCGGATGGATCGCCACCGGCTTCGAGGTCGACCCCGGGACGGCGAACTCCTACGGGCTCAAGCTGCTCACCGCGGAGGACGACTTCGTGGGCATCAGCCAGGCCGACGAGTCCGCAGGCACCCTCCTGCGGCGCCACGTCGACGAGGACGAGCAGGACATCAGCGACGCTCCCGGCTACGACGCCACGAGGTCGGTGGCCTCGGAGTGGGCGGGCTACACCGACCTCGGCGGCGACACGGCGTACGCCGCCGAGGTGGGCGACACCACCGTGCTCGTCTACGGATCGGCCTCGCCCGAGGAGCTCCAGATCGTGATCGAGAGCCTCACCCGCGAGCAACTGCGGGACTGATCAGTCCTCCTCGGCGTCCGCGTCGAGCACGGCGTCGAGCCGCTCGCGCGCGCCGTCGAGCCACTCCTGGCACCGGGTCGCGAGACGTTCGCCGCGCTCCCACAGCGCCAGGGACTCCTCCAGGGTGATGCCTCCGGTCTCGAGCTGCTGGACCACCTGGACGAGCTCCTCGCGGGCCTCCTCGTAGGTGAGGCCCTGCTCGGCCTCGGTCGCGTCGGTGGGGTCAGTCATCGCTCTCCTCGAGCAGCTCGGCGTGGTCGGTGGTGACGTGCAGGCGGCCGTCGGCGACCCGGACGGTCATGGTCTCGCCGGCGCCGACGTCGGCGACGCTGGTGCGCACGTGGCCCTCGCCGTCCTGCAGCACGGCGTAGCCGCGGCGCAGCGTCTCCAGCGGCGACAGCGCCCGGGCACGCGCGCGGTGGTGGGCGACGTCGTCGGCGGCGCGGTCGAGCCGGTGCCCGAGCGTACGCCGCATCCGCACCCGGTGGTCGTCGAGCTCGGCGAGGCGGTCGTCGACCAGGGAACGGGGGTCGGCCAGCGCCGGCCGGGACCGGAGCGCGTCGAGCCGCTGCTGCTCGCGATCCACCCGGACCTGCACCGCGCGGCGCAGCCGCTGGCGCGCCTGGGTGACGCCCGCGGACTCGTGGACGACGTCGGGGACGATGTGCTTGGCGGCATCGGTCGGCGTGGAGGCGCGCAGGTCGGCCACGAGGTCCAGCAGGGGAGTGTCGGGCTCGTGGCCGATGGCACTCACCACCGGGGTCCGTGCCGCGGAGACGGCGCGGAGGAGGCCCTCGTCGGAGAACGAGAGCAGGTCCTCGAAGGAGCCACCACCGCGCGCGATGACGATGACCTCGACCGACGGGTCGCGGTCGAGGCGCCGGAGCCCTTCGATCACCTCCTCGGCCGACCGCGGGCCCTGCATCGCGGCGTGGACCACCTCGAAGGCGACGCCGGGCCAGCGTCGCGTCGTGTTGTCCAGCACGTCCCGTTCGGCCGCGGAGTTGGGAGCGGTGACCAACCCGATCCGGCCGGGGAGGAAGGGGAGCGGTCGCTTGCGTTCGGCGGCGAAGAGGCCCTCGGCGGCGAGCAGCTGGCGGCGATGTTCGATGCGCGCCATCAGCTCGCCCAGGCCCACGGCCCGGATCTCGCGCGCCTGCAGCGACAGGGTGCCGCGGTTGGCGTAGTAGGACGGCTTGGCGTGCACGACGACGCTGGCGCCGTCCTGGATCGGCGCCGGCAGGCTGTCGTAGTACACCCGCGAGCAGGTGACGGTGACGGAGATGTCGGCGACCGAGTCGCGCAGCGTCAGGAACACCGTCGCCATGCCGGGGCGGCGGTTGACCTGGGCGACCTGGCCCTCGACCCACACGGCGCCGAGCCGGTCGATCCAACCGGAGATGGCGTTGGCGATCGCCCGGACCGGTGCCGGCTTCTCCACGGACGTCTCCAGTGCCACGCCCCGGACCCTAGGGCATGCCCGGGCCCGTAGGCTGCCGCCGTGCGGCTGCGGATCGACCTCGCCTATGACGGCACCGACTTCCACGGGTGGGCCGCCCAGCCCCGACTCCGTACGGTGCAGGGCGAGCTCGAGCCCGCGGTGGCGACGGTGCTGCGGCTGCCCGAGGTGCGGGTGGTGTGCGCGGGGCGCACCGACGCGGGCGTCCATGCCCGCGGCCAGGTCGCGCACTGCGACGTGCCCGACACGGTCGAGGACGACCAGGTCGACAAGCTCACCCGGCGGCTGAACGGCGTACTGCCGGCGGACCTGCGCATCCGCGGCGTACGCCGCGCCCCCGACCACTTCGACGCGCGGTTCGCCGCGCTGTGGCGGCGCTACGCCTACCGCATCGCCGACGGCGCCGCGGCCCTGGACCCGTTGCAGCGCCACCACGTGCTCGCCTGGCCACGACCGCTGGACGTGGCCGCGATGAACGCCGGCGCCGAGACGCTGGTCGGGCTCCACGACTTCGCCTCCTTCTGCAAGCAGCGTCCCGGCGCCACCACGATCCGCACCCTGCAGGAGCTGCGTTGGTCGCGCGACGAGGCAGGGGTGCTGGTGGGCCACGTCCGTGCCGATGCGTTCTGCCACTCCATGGTGCGTGCGCTGGTGGGCTGCCTGGTCGCCATCGGGGAGGGGCGCCGCTCCCCGGAGTGGGCCGCGGAGATCCTGGGGGCGCGACGCCGCGACCCGTCGGTCGCGGTGCTGCACGCCCACGGCCTGACCCTGGAGGAGGTCGCCTACCCGGCCGAAGAGGACCTCGCCGCCCGTGTCACCCAGACCTCCGCCAAGCGTGGCGAGCCGGCACGGGGGAGTCGGTGATGAGCGACCACTACTTCTCCGCCGACCCCACGGCCGAGTTCCGCCGCGTCCCGGTGCGGACGACGGTGTGGGGCCAGGACCTCGACCTGGTGAGTGGGTCCGGCGTGTTCGCCCAGGGGCGCCTGGACAAGGGCACCGAGGTGCTCTTCCGCGCGACCGAGCCGCCCGCTCCGGGGCGCGTGCTGGACCTGGGCTGCGGCTACGGGGTGATCGGACTGGCCGTGGCGCGGGCGGTGCCCGACGCGGCCGTGACCGCGGTCGACGTCAACCAGCGCGCCGTCGCGCTCGCGGCCGAGAACGCCGAGCGGCTCGGGGTCGCCGACCGGTTCACCGCCCGCACACCGGACGCGGTCGACCCGGCGGCGACGTACGACGAGATCTGGTCCAACCCGCCGATCCGCATCGGCAAGCCCGCGCTGCACGAGCTGCTGCTGACCTGGCTGCCGCGGCTCGCGCCCGGCGGACGGGCCGTGATGGTCGTGGGCAAGAACCTCGGTGCCGATTCGTTGCAGCGGTGGCTGACCGAGCAGGGCCACCCCACCGAGCGCCTCGCCAGTGCCAAGGGGTTCCGGGTGCTCGCCAGCCACCGCCGCTGAGGCGCTGCCTACACCGAACGGTCGCGGTCGGCCCAGGCCTCCTGGCGCAGGTCCTTCTTGAGGATCTTGCCGGTGGGGTTGCGCGGCAGCGCCTCGACGACCTCGACCGAACGCGGGCACTTGAAGTGGGCCAGGTGCTCGCGGCAGTGGTCGATGATCTCCTGCTCGGTGGCCTGCTGGCCCTCGTGCAGGGCCACGACCGCCTTGACCGACTCGCCCCAGGTGTCGTCGGGGACGCCGATCACGGCGACCTCCATCACGGCCGGGTGCTCACTGAGGACGCGCTCGACCTCGGGGGAGTACACGTTCTCGCCGCCGGTGATGATCATGTCCTTGAGCCGGTCGGACACGTAGAGGTACCCGTCGGCGTCGAGGTGGCCGATGTCGCCGGTGCGGAACCAGCCGTCCTCGGTGATCACCTCCGCCGTCGCCTCCGGCTTGCCCAGGTAGCCCTTCATCAGCTGCGGTGTGCGCAACCAGATCTCGCCGGACTCTCCGGTCGTGAGCCCCTCGCCGGTGGCCACGTCGACGACGCGCACCTCGCACTCGGGGATCGCCTTGCCCGCCGAGACCAGTCGTTCGGGCCGGTCGCCGGCCACGGCGCTGCGGTGCTCCTCGGGCATCAGGTGGGTGGCGACGCCGGCCACCTCGGTGAGGCCGTAGACCTGGATGAACTCGGTCTCGGGCCATGCCTCCATGGCGGCCCGCAGCAGCGGTGGCGGCATCGGCGCCGCGCCGTAGGTGTAGGTCTTCAGCGCGCCGAAGAGCTTGATCGCGTCCTCGCCGGACTGCAGCACCTGCGCGAGGACCGCGGGCACCAGGAAGGTGCGGTTGGCGCCGGCCATGATCGCGCCGGCCAGCGAGGCGCCGTCGGGGTCGCGGGTCATGACGCTCGGGACGCCGTCGTGGATGCCGAACAGCACGTAGGAGGAGCCGCCCACGTGGAACAGCGGCATCGCGACCATGGACTTGTCGCCCTCGTCGAAACCCCAGCCGTCGTGGGCGTTGACGGTGTGGCTGACCATGTTGCGGTGGGTCAGCATCACGCCCTTGGGGCGGCCGGTGGTGCCAGAGGAGTACATGATCAGGCAGGTGTCGTCCGCCAGGACGTCGGGACCGTCCTCGACCGGCTCGGACCCGGCGAGGAACTCCTCGTACTCGCAGTCGACGCCGTCGGGGGTCACCGCGACGATCCGCTCGACGTGGGGGAGCCGGTCGCGGATCGCCGCCACCGTCGGCAGCAGCTCCTGGCCCACGAAGAGCACGCGTGCGCGGCAGTCGTTGAGGGCGTACTCGACCTCGTCGGCCGAGGAGCGCCAGTTGACGATGGCGTTGGCGGCGCCGATGGAGCCGGCCGCCAGGCTGACCTCGACGCATGCGGGATGGTTCTTGTCCAGGAAGGACACGATGTCGCCGCGGGCGATGTTCATCTCGCGCAGGCCGCCGGCAGCGCGGTGCACGCGGTCGTGCCACTCGCGCCAGGTCCAGGTGCGCCCCAGGTAGGTCATCGCCTCGGCGTCCGGCGTCGCGGCGGCCCAGTGGTTGAGGCGGTCGTCGATGTAGGTCGGCTCCGCCGGGACGGCCGGCGGCCAGTTGGTGTCGATGCTCGAGGTCGTGTGCTGCGCGGCTGGATTCGTCACGGCACCGATTGTGGCCCACGCCACATTCGCGCTCAAGCGTGGGCCGTGCAACGAACGAGCCCGCGGCGACCCCTCTCGGGGGCGCACCGCGGGCTCGGTGGAGTGCGTCGGGTCGCTCAGGCCCAGCGCTTGGAGGCGGGCACGAACTCCAGCCCGCGGTCGCCGGTGTAGATCTGCTTGGGGCGGGCGATCTTCTGCTCCTTGTCCTGCACCAGCTCCTCCCACTGGGCGAGCCAGCCGGGGGTGCGGCCGATCGCGAAGAGGACGGTGAACATCTCCGGCGGGAACTGCAGCGCCTCGTAGATCAGCCCCGAGTAGAAGTCCACGTTCGGGTAGAGCTTGCGCTGGATGAAGTACTCGTCCTCGAGGGCGATCTTCTCCAGCTCCTTGGCGATGTCCAGCAGCGGGTTGGTCACGCCGGTGACCTCGAAGACGTCGTCCGCGGCCTTCTTGATGATCTTCGCGCGCGGGTCGTAGTTCTTGTAGACCCGGTGGCCGAAGCCCATGAGCCGCTCGTTGCCGTTCTTGACGCCCTCGATGAAGGAGGGGATGTTCTCCGTCGAGCCGATGCGGCGCAGCATCCGCAGCACCGACTCGTTGGCGCCGCCGTGCAGCGGGCCGAAGAGCGCACCCACGCCGGAGGCGACCGCGGAGTACGGGTCGACCTGGGAGGAGCCGACCGAGCGCACGGCGTTGGCCGAGCAGTTCTGCTCGTGGTCGGCGTGGAGGATGAACAGCGTGTCGAGTGCCTTCGCGATGCGCGGGTCCGGCTCGTACTTGTACTCGCTCATCTTGAACAGCATCGAGAGGAAGTTCTCGGTGTAGGACAGGTCGTTGTCCGGGTAGACGTACGGCTTGCCCTGCGCGTGACGGAACGACCAGGCGCCCAGGGTGGGCATCTTGGCGATCATCCGCACGATCTGCATGCGACGGTTCTCCGCGTCGCTGATCGTGCGCGACTCGGGGTAGAACGTCGACAGCGCACCGACCGAGGCCATCAGCATCCCCATGGGGTGGGCGTCGTACCGGAAGCCCTGCATGAAGCTCTTCACGTTCTCGTGCACGAACGTGTGGTAGGTGATGTCGTGCTCCCAGGCCTGGTACTGCTCCTGGGTGGGCAGCTCACCGTGGATGAGCAGGTAGGCCACCTCGAGGAAGTTCGAGTGCTCGGCGAGCTGCTCGATCGGGTAGCCCCGGTACTCCAGGATGCCCGCCTCACCGTCGATGTAGGTGACGGCGCTGCGGCAGGAGGCCGTGTTGACGAAGCCGGGATCGTAGGCAGCCAGGCCGGGGCTGTCGTCGTCGGCCTTGATCTGCCCGAGGTCGGCGGCGCGGATGGTGCCGTCGGTGATCGGGAGTTCGTACTCCGCTCCGGTGCGGTTGTCGCGTACGGTCAGAGAGTCAGTCACGCGATTCACCGTAATGGGCGCCCGCACGCGGCGTGAACCCGGTGTCTTGAAGCGTGGCTCCCGGGCGCCGTACCGATTTTGACCGCCCCTCCCGCTGACCGTATTCTTTCCAGTCGCGTCTCCTGCCGTCCTGCGCTCCGTCAGCACGCCGGATCGTGGGGCAGACCCGGACGCCGCAGCCGCCGTGAGGCGCCGCAGGCGTGGCCGGGCAGAGTTCGTCAGAAGGCGCCAGCAGCAAGCTCGGCCACCGCCGTGGTCGAGTCCACGAACGACAGAGAGTGAATCCGACGTGCGCACGTACAACCCCAAGCCGGGTGACATCCAGCGCGACTGGCACGTGATCGACGCATCCGACGTCGTCCTCGGTCGCCTCGCCGTCACCGCGGCCCACCTGCTCCGCGGCAAGCACAAGGCCATCTACGCCCCCAACGCTGACACCGGCGACTACGTCGTCATCGTCAACGCCGAGAAGGTGGCGCTGACCGGCCACAAGCGGCAGGACAAGATGGTCTACCGCCACTCGGGCTACCCCGGTGGTCTCACCGCGACCCCGATCGGGGAGGTCCTGGACTCCGACGCCCGCAAGGCCGTCGAGAAGGCCGTGTGGGGCATGCTCCCGAAGAACAAGCTCGGTCGCCAGATCATCAAGAAGCTGAAGGTCTACAGCGGTCCGACCCACCCGCACCAGGCCCAGCAGGCCACGCCGTTCGAGATCACCCAGATCTCCCAGTGACGACCCGAGGACTTTGACAGACATGGCTGACGCAGTAGAGAACACCGAGGTCGAGGAGACCTACACCGCCGACGAGCAGGGCGTTGCCTACAGCTCCGAGAGCGCCCCGACCGCCGACGACGCCCGCCCGGCGACGATCGCGCCCGCGATCGCGACCGGCCGCCGCAAGAACGCCGTCGCCCGGGTGCGCATCGTGCCCGGCACCGGCAACTGGACCGTCAACGGCCGCACGCTGGAGAGCTACTTCCCCAACAAGTTGCACCAGCAGGTCGTCAACGAGCCCTTCGTGGCGGCGGCACTCGAGGGTCGCTTCGACGTCATCGCCCGCATCCACGGCGGCGGCATCACCGGCCAGGCCGGTGCCCTGCGCCTGGGTGTGGCCCGCGCGCTGAACGCCGTGGACGCCGAGGCCAACCGCCCCGTGCTGAAGAAGGCCGGCCTCCTCACGCGCGACCCCCGTGCGGTGGAGCGCAAGAAGGCCGGGCTCAAGAAGGCCCGCAAGGCCCCGCAGTACTCCAAGCGCTGACCGCGCACGTGCCGCGCATCTTCGGCACCGACGGCGTCCGAGGCCTGGCGAACGGCTCCCTCACCGGGGAGCTGGCGCTGGGCCTCGGCGCCGCTGCGGCGCGCGTCCTCGTCGAGCACGGCGACTACGACGGCCAGCGGCCGTTCGCGGTCGTCGGGCGGGACACCCGGGTCTCGGGGCAGTTCCTGCAGCACGCCGTCATCGGCGGGCTGCTCTCGGCCGGCGTGGACGTCCACGACCTGGGCGTGCTCCCGACCCCCGGCGTCGCCCACCTGACCGACACGTTGGGCGCCGACATCGGGGTGGTCATCTCCGCCTCGCACAACCCGATGCCCGACAACGGCATCAAGTTCCTCTCCCGCGGTGGCGTGAAGCTCGCCGACGCGGTCGAGCGCGAGATCGAGGAGCACCTGGACGGCCACTGGGACCGTCCGACCGGCGCTGCTGTCGGCCGCGCCCGCACCTACGACGCGGCGCAGGCCGACTACGCCGCACACCTGGTGCGCACCATCGACAAGCCGTTGGCCGGCCTCACCGTGGTCCTGGACTGCGCCCACGGCGCGGCCAGCGAGGTCGGGCCGGCCGCCCTGCGCGACGCGGGCGCGACCGTCATCCCCATCGGCGCGGAGCCCGACGGACTCAACATCAACGACGGCTGCGGATCGACCCACATCGCGCAGCTCCAGCGTGCCGTCGTCGAGCACGACGCCGACGCCGGCTTCGCCGTGGACGGCGACGCCGACCGCTGCCTGGCCGTGGACCACCGCGGCGAGTTCGTCGACGGCGACCAGATCATGGCGATCCTCGCCCTCGCGATGCAGGAGAAGGGCGACCTGGTCGACGACACGCTCGTCGCCACCGTGATGAGCAACCTCGGTCTCGTCCTGGCGATGACCGAGGCCGGGATCACCGTACGGCGCGCAGCCGTGGGGGACCGCTACGTGCTCGAGGACATGCGCACCGGCGGCTACGTCCTCGGTGGGGAGCAGTCCGGCCACGTGATCATGCGTGAGCACGCCACGACCGGCGACGGCCTGCTGACGGCGCTGCAGGTGATGCACCGGATGGCGACCACCGGACGGTCCCTGCAGGAGCTGGCGTCGGTCATGACCCGCTTCCCGCAGGTGCTCGTCAACGTCTCCGGCGTCGACAAGGACCGCTGCGACGACCCCGCGCTGGTGGCCGCCGTCGCCGACGCCGAGACCGCGCTCGGGGAGACCGGGCGGGTGCTGCTGCGTCCCTCCGGCACCGAGCCGCTGGTGCGGGTGATGGTCGAGGCGCCCTCGGTCGAGCAGGCGCAGTCGGTGGCCGACGGCCTGGCCGACGTCGTCCGCTCCCGGCTCGCCCTGGACTGACGCACCCGCGCCGGCCGCGGCCGCTGCTCAGGCGAGCTGCTGGTCGAGGAAGCGCACCGTCTTGCGGACGATCTCGTCGGTGCGGTGCCACGGCGAGTGGCCCTCGCGCCCCCACCACCGCTTGCGGCAGGTCGACCCCCGGTGGCGCGTCGTTGCGCACGTCTGGCGGGCGAGGTGGAAGCGCACCACCTTGTCGCGACGACCGTGGAACATCAGCACCGGCGGCGCGTTGCGCGGCACCATCCGGCGGTCGGCAGCACCCCACAGCGACACGACGGCACTGACGGTCGACCGGTAGCGGCGGTGACCGCTCCGACCGGCGTCGAAGGGCCGGTACGCCGCGCGGAGCGCTGCGATCCCGCCCGCGCTGGTGCCGAGGAACGCAATGCGTCGACGGTCCACCTTGAGGGCGCGCGCCTCGCTGCGGAGGAAGCGGACGGCGGCCTGGAGGTCGTGCTGGGCGTCGCGGGCCTCGGGGGAGTGGATCAGGCCCATGCCGCCGCGCGGACGGCGCGGACGGGTCGGGCTCAGGCGGTAGGTCACCGAGGCGGTGACGTAGCCGCGCTCGGCGATGGACTCGGCGAGCGCGCGGATCCGGCGCATCTTGCGGTGGCCGCGGTAGAAGCCACCGCCGTGGGCGAGGATGACGGCCGGACGGCGGGTCCCGCTCTCGGGCGGGAGCCACAGGTCGAGCTCGAGCCGCTGCCGCCTGCCGGTGTGGTCACGGGCGGATCCGTAGACGATGTCGGGACGGTACTCCACGCCCTGTGAGATGCTGGTGGTCACGTCCGTGGCGATCGAGGAATCGACGCCGACGGCCTCCGGGGCCGAGACGGCGACAGGCGCCGCGAGAGCTGCTGCGGTCGACAGGGCGACGGCAAACAACGCTCCCCGCATTTTTGTGATTCGCACGGCGTGTCCTCCAAGTTCTGGGCCGGAGTGAAGCGTAGACTATTAACACCTGTCCCGTCTCTCACTTCCGTCATTTTGGCATCAGTCGTGCGCGCACGACCGACCAGCCCCTGCCGTCACACCGGTCGTGGACCGGGTCAGATCTTGCGCAGGCGGACGTAGCGGACCGAGTGGTCGTCGTCCTTGCGCAGCACCAGCGCCGCGCGGGACCGCGTCGGCAGCACGTTGCGCTCCAGGTTGGGTCCGTTGATGGCGTCCCAGATGCGCTCGGCCTCCGCCACGGCCTCGTCGCGGGAGAGGTCGGCGTACTTGGCGAAGTAGGACTGCGGGTCGCGGAAGGCCGTCTCGCGGAGGCGGAGGAAGCGGTCGACGTACCAGCGTCGGATGTGCTTGGTGGCCGCGTCGACGTAGACGGAGAAGTCGAAGAAGTCCGACAGGCCCAGGCCCGTGGTGCCGTCCTCGCGCGTCCGCGCGGGCTGGAGCACGTTGAGGCCCTCGACGATGACGATGTCGGGCTGCTTGATGAGGACCTTCTCGTCGGTGACGTCGTAGACCAGGTGGGAGTAGACCGGGGCCTCCACCTCCTCCCGGCCGGACTTGATGTCGACCACGAAGCGCAGCAGGGCGCGGCGGTCGTAGGACTCGGGGAAGCCCTTGCGCTGGAGCAGGCCGCGACGCTCGAGCTCGGCGTTGGGGTAGAGGAAGCCGTCGGTGGTCACCAGGGCCACGTTGGGGTGCTCGGGCCAGCGGGCGAGCATCTGCTGCAGCACGCGGGCGGCCGTGGACTTGCCGACCGCGACCGACCCGGCCAACCCGATGACGAACGGCGTGCGGGGCGGCGTCCGGCGGTGCAGGAATTCCTCCTGCTCGCGGTGCAGCCGCGCCGCGGCCTCCACCCGCAGGCTCAGCAGTCGCGAGAGCGGGAGGTAGACCTGCGTCACCTCGTCGAGGTCCAGGGAGTCCCCGAGGCCACGCAGTGCGACGACCTCGTCCTGGGTCAGCGGGCTCTCGGTCTCGGTGGCCAGCGCCGCCCACGTCGCACGGTCCAGCTTGAGGTACGGCGAGGTCTCCCGCGGGGCCTCGGCAGGCGTACCGGGAGCGCCCTCCGCTGACGTCATGGCGGGGATTCTTCCAGTTCGGCCGTGGCGATGAGCCCGTGCCCCACAGGAGAAGTAGGCTGCAGGACCATGTGCGGGATCGTCGGCTACGCCGGGCCTCAGTCGGCAACGGATGTCGTCGTCAACGGGCTGCGACGCCTGGAGTATCGCGGATACGACTCCGCGGGCGTCGCGGTCGTGGTGGACGGCAACCTCGGATTCGCGAAGCGATCGGGCAAGCTCGCCAACCTGGAGAAGGCGCTCGACGAGAGCGCCCTGCCGGTCGGCAACGTCGGGATCGGTCACACCCGATGGGCGACCCACGGGCCGCCGACCGACGCCAACGCCCACCCCCACCTCGGGGCGGAGGGCCGCGTGGCGCTGGTCCACAACGGGATCATCGAGAACTTCGCCCAGCTCCGCCTGGAGCTCGAGGACGACGGTCACGACCTGGTCAGCGACACCGACACCGAGGTCGCCGCGCACCTCCTGGAGCGCGAGGTGGCCGGAGGTGCCGCGCTCCCCGCCGCGATGCAGGCGGTCTGCCGCCGCCTCGAGGGCGCCTTCACGCTGGTCGCCGTGGACCGGGAGCACCCCGGCACCGTGGTCGCCGCGCGCCGCAACTCGCCGCTGGTCGTCGGCATCGGCGACGGGGAGAACTTCCTCGGCTCCGACGTCGCCGCCTTCATCGAGCACACCCGCGAGGCGCTCGAGCTCGGCCAGGACCAGGTCGTCGTCCTCACCCCCGAGGAGGTGACCGTCACCGACTTCCAGGGGACGCCCGTCGAGGCCCGCCGCTTCCACGTCGACTGGGACCTCTCGGCGGCGGAGAAGGACGGCCACGACTGGTTCATGCGCAAGGAGATCTTCGAGCAGCCACGGGCCGTGGCCGACTCCCTCATCGGGCGTCGCGGGGTCGACGGGCGCCTCCAGTTGGACGAGATGCGGCTGGACGACAGCGAGATCCGCGACATCGACAAGATGATCATCATCGCCTGCGGCACCTCCTTCTACGCCGGTCTCGTGGCGAAGTACGCCATCGAGCACTGGACCCGCACCCCGGTGGAGGTCGAGCTCGCCTCGGAGTTCCGCTACCGCGACCCGATCGTGGACGCCGGCACCCTCGTGGTGGCGATCAGCCAGTCGGGGGAGACCGCGGACACGCTGCAGGCGATCCGCCACGCCCGCGACCAGCGCGCCAAGGTGCTGGCGATCTGCAACACCAACGGGTCCTCGATCCCGCGCGAGTCCGACGCGGTGATCTACACCCACGCAGGCCCCGAGATCGGTGTCGCCTCCACCAAGGGCTTCCTCACGCAGCTGATCGCCTGCTACCTGCTCGCGCTCTACGTGGCCCAGGCCAAGGGCACCCGGTTCGGCGACGAGATCGACCAGATCATGGCCGAGCTCGAGCAGATGCCCGACCACATCGCCACCGTGCTCGAGCGGGCCGACGCCGTCTACGACCTGGCCAGCGCGCACGTCGACACCCGCTCGGTGCTGTTCCTCGGGCGTCACGCCGGCTACCCGGTCGCGCTGGAAGGTGCGTTGAAGCTCAAGGAGCTGGCCTACCTCCACGCCGAGGGCTTCGCCGCGGGCGAGCTCAAGCACGGCCCGATCGCGCTGATCGAGGAAGGCCTGCCCGTGCTGTGCGTCGTGCCGCCACGGGGCCGCGACCAGCTCCACGACAAGATGATCAGCGGCATCCAGGAGGTGCGAGCACGCGGCGCCCGCACCATCTGCCTGGTCGAGTCCGACGACGAGACCATCCGCCCCTACGCCGACGAGCTGGTGCTGCTGCCCAAGGTGCCGGTGCTGCTGCAGCCGCTGGTCGCGGTCGTGCCGCTGCAGCTGTTCGCCTGCGAGCTGGCCACGGTGCTCGGCCACGACGTCGACCAGCCGCGCAACCTGGCGAAGTCCGTCACCGTCGAGTGAAGGCCGAGTGATGGCCGTCGTCGGGATCGGCATCGACGTCGCGGACCTGGACCGGTTCCGGGAGTCCACCGAGCGGACGCCGAGCCTGGCGGCGCGGCTCCTGACCCCGGCCGAGTGCTCCCTGTCGCTGGAGTCCCAGGCGGCCCGGTTCGCCGCCAAGGAGGCGCTCGCCAAGGCGCTGGGGGCACCCGGCGGGCTCGCCTGGCACGACGCCGAGGTCCACTGCACCGAGGCGGGGCAGCCCTACTTCGAGGTGCGGGGCACCGTCGCCGCACGTGCCCACGAGCTGGGCGTGCAGCGCCTGCACCTCTCGCTCTCCCACGACGGTGGGGTGGCGACCGCGATGGTGGTCGCCGAGGACTAGACGGACCAGGCACAGGCCGGGAGGACCCATGCTGCACGCCCACGACGTCGCGGCGGTGCGCGCCGCGGAGGACGACCTGCTCGCACGCCTGCCCGAGGGCGCCCTGATGGACCGTGCCGCCACGGGTCTCGCCCACGCGGTGGTGGACTTCCTCGGCGGCGCCTACGGCCGTCGGGTGCTGCTGCTGGTGGGCTCGGGTGACAACGGCGGCGACGCGCTGTACGCCGGCGCCCGACTCGCGCGCCGCGGCGCCCTGGTCGAGGCGTGGCTGTTCTCCGAGCGCGCCCACGCCGGGGGGCTGTCAGCCCTGCGTGCTGCCGGCGGCCGGGTCCGGGACCGGGCGCCCGCCACGCTCCGCGACGACTGGCACGTGGTCATCGACGGGATCGTCGGCATCGGCGGCCGCGGTGGCCTGCGCGAGGATGCCGCGAGCGCCGTCGAGGCCGTGGCCGGGATCCCGGTGGTGGCCGTGGACACGCCCAGCGGCGTCGACGTCGACACCGGTGAGGTCAGTGGTCCCCACGTCGTCGCCGACCTCACCGTCACCTTCGGCACCCACAAGCCCTGTCACCTCGCGGACCCGGCGGCGTGGGCGTGCGGTGCCGTGCAGCTGGTCGACCTCGGCCTGGACCTGCCTGCGCCGGACGTCGAGGCCCTGCAACCGTCCGACGTCGCCGCGCTCGTCCCGCGCCCGGCCCCGGACGCCCACAAGTACACCCGCGGCGTCGTCGGCGTCCGCGCCGGCTCCGACCTCTACCCGGGCGCCGCCCTGCTCAGTGTCGCGGGCGCGGCCACCGGGCTGGCCGGCATGGTGCGCTACGTCGGACCGGAGGTCGTCGCCGACCGCGTCCGTGGCGCACACCCCGAAGTCGTCGGCAACGGCCGGGTCCAGGCCTGGGTCGTCGGATCCGGCAGTGCCGGGACGGCCGGCACCGCACTGGAGGAGGCCTGCGAGGACGGGGTGCCGCTCGTCGTGGACGCCGACGCCCTCGAGCACGCCCACCGGGTGCGCGGGACGGCCGCCGTCCTCACGCCGCACGCCGGGGAGCTCGCCCGACTGCTGGAGGAGTCCCGCGAGGCGATCGAGGCGCGACCGCTGCACCACGCGCGCCGGGCCGCGCGCGAGCTGGACGCCGTGGTGCTGCTCAAGGGGCGGCGTACGGTCACGGCGGCGCCGGACGGCGCCACCCGCGTCACCCTCGCCGGGACGCCCTGGTTGGGCACGGCCGGCGCCGGTGACGTGCTCGGCGGCCTCATCGGTGCCCTGCTCGCCGGCGGTCTCGCGCCCTACGACGCGGCGTCGGTCGGGTCGTGGCTGCACGGCGCCGCAGCGACGGCGGCGTCGGGCGGTGGCCCGCTGGTGGCCAGCGACGTCGCGCGCGCCGTGCCTGCGGTGCTGCGCGCCCTGCCGTGACAGGATCGCCGGGTGGACCAGCGAGCTGAGCGCGCCGAGATCGTCGTCGACGCGGCGGCGATCCGCGCCAACGCGCGCCTGCTGCGCGCGACTGCGGGCGTGCCGCTGATCGCGGTGGTGAAGGCCGACGGCTACGGCCACGGCATGGTGCCCGCGGCCCGGGCCGCCCGCGAGGGCGGAGCGGACTGGATCGCCACCGCCACCCAGGACGAGGCCCTCGCGCTGCGGGCGGCCGGTGACACCGGGCCGCTGTTGTGCTGGCTCGCGGTGCCGGGGGAGGACTACGCCGACGCCGTCGCCGCCGGGATCGACGTGACGGCGTACTCGGTCGAGCAACTGGACGCGATCGCCGCCGGCGTGACCGACACGCCCGCACGGGTGCAGCTCAAGGTCGACACCGGCCTGTGGCGCGGTGGCGCCGTGCCCGCGGACTGGCCGCGGCTGTTCGAGCGGGCCCGTGAGGGCGAGCGCGCGGGCCTGTGGCGCATCACCGGGATCTGGTCCCACTTCGCCTGCAGCGACGAGCCGGACCATCCCGCCAACGACCAGCAGCAGGCGGTCTTCGACGACGCGCTGTCCGCCGCCGCGGCCGCCGGGCTCGACCCGGAGGTGCGCCACCTCGCCAACTCCGCCGCGACCCTGCTGCGCCCCGGTGCGCGCTACGACGCCGTGCGCTGCGGCATCGCGCTCTACGGCCAGGACCCCGCGCCGGGCCACACCGCCGACATCGGGCTGCGCCCGGCCATGACCGTGCGGACCCACCTCGCGATGGTCAAGCACCTGCAACCGGGGGCGTCGGTGTCCTACGGGCACACCTGGACCGCCGACCGGCCGACGACGGTCGGCCTCGTGCCGCTGGGCTACGGCGACGGCGTGCCCCGGCACGCCTCCAACCTCGCCACGGTGGGCGTCGCCGGCAAGCGGCGTCCCATCCGGGGCCGGGTGTGCATGGACCAGTTCGTGGTCGACCTCGACGGCGACGACGTCGCCCCCGGCACCGAGGTCGTCCTCTTCGGCGAGCCCGACGCCGGTACGCCGACCGCCCAGGACTGGGCGGCGGCCATCGACACGATCAACTACGAGATCGTCACCCGCATCGGCGGCACCCGCGTGCCGCGGCGCTGGATCGACACCGACGGTGCGCACGACACGCACCACACCGAGAGCGAGGAGAGCTGATGGGCCGGCGCGGCAGGATCCTGGGATCGATCGCGGCGGGCCTGGGCGTCGCGGCCGCCGGCACCACGGTCGGCGTGCTGCGCCAGCGACGCTCCATCGGCCGCCGGGCGGGGGAGGACGTCACCTTCGGAGCGCTGCGCGCCGAGCCGCGCACGGTCGTCGCCGATGACGGCGTACCGCTCCACGTGGAGGTCGACGAGGTGGACGCCGCGTTCAACGGGGTCCGGTCCGCCTGGCGCGGCAACGGCACCACGCCGCCGGTGACCGTGGTGTTCGTCCACGGCTTCTGCCTCAACCTGGACTGCTGGCACTTCCAGCGCGCCGCCTACCGGGACCTGGTGCGCACCGTCTACTACGACCAGCGGTCCCACGGCCGGTCGGGACGCTCCGATCGCGCCCACGCCACCATCGACCAGCTCGGCGCGGACCTGCGGGCCGTCATCGACGCCACCGCGCCCGAGGGGCCGGTGGTCCTGGTCGGCCACTCCATGGGCGGCATGTCGATCGTGGCCTTCGCCGAGCAGTACCCGGAGCTGATCGGCGACCGGATCGTCGGAGTCGGCCTCATCAGCACCACCGCGGGCGGTCTCGACCCGGCGCGACTGCTCGTGCCGCTGGTGCCTGCCCACCTGACGGCAACGCCGGCACGACGCGCGATGTCGGCGCTGCGGCGCGGGCACCGGGCGATCGACCTCGCCCGCCGCGTCGGCGCGAGCTTGGCGACCGTCGCGGTGGACCGGTTCGCCTTCGGCGCCGGGGTGCCCGAGCGCTACGTCGAGTTCGTCGACGACATGCTGGCGGCGACGCCCTTCGAGGTCGTGGCGGAGTTCTTCGGCCACTTCCAGACGTTGGACAAGTTCGACGTCGTCGACGTGCTCTCCCGGGTCCCGACCACCATCGTGTGCGGCACCGCGGACCGGGTCACCTCCATCGGGCACTCCCGCAAGCTGCAGTCACGCATCGAGGGCTCCCGGCTGACCGAGTGCGAGGGCGCCGGCCACCTGGTGATCCTCGAGCAGCACGACCGGGTCAACGCCGAGCTGGACCAGCTCATCACGGCCGCCACCACCGCCACGTCGCCGCGATGAGCGCCGACCTGCACATCCGGCCGGTCGGGCCGGAGGACGCCGACACCGTCCTGGCGGTCATCCGCGCCGCCTTCGAGGACCGCCCGACGCTGACCCCGCCCACCGACGCCCTGGGGGAGACGGCCGCCACGGTCGGCCGCCGCCTCGAGCGCGGCGGGGGCCTGGTGGCCCACCGCGGGGAAGACGCCGTCGGCACGGTGCTCCTCGACCCCGAGGGCGAGACCTGCTACCTGCGCCGGTTCGGCGTCGTGCCGGACGCGCAGGACCGCGGCGTCGCCCGGGTGCTCGCCGCCGCGGCGCTGGACGCGGCCGCCGCCCTCGACGGCGTCGACCGGGTCGCCGTGCTCGCCCGGGAGGAGCTGCCCGCGACGCTGCGGTTCTGGCGCCGGCAGGGCTTCGGCGAGACCTACCGCGACGCGCCGTACGTCGAGATGGTGCGCGCGCTGCCGCGTCGCGTCACCGTGCCCACGGCCGAGGACATGCGCGACCTCGCGCACCGCACCGCTGCGGTGCTGCGCGCCGGCGACGTGCTGGTGCTCAGCGGCGACCTCGGCGCCGGCAAGACGACCTTCACCCAGGGTCTCGGTGCCGCGCTCGGGGTGCGGGGCGACGTCACCTCCCCCACGTTCGTGATCGCCCGGGTGCACCCCTCGCTCACCGACGGGCCGGCGCTGGTGCACGTGGACGCCTACCGGCTCCACGACGGCGTGGAGCTCGACGACCTCGACCTCGACGCGGAGCTGGACGACGCCGTCACCGTGGTCGAGTGGGGCGAGGGCCTGGCCGAGGTGCTCAGCGACTCACCGCTGGAGATCCGGATCCACCGCAGCGCCGCGGCGCCCGACGGCGACGACCCGCGCACCGTCGAGATCGACCCGTGCGGCGCGCGCTGGCTCGGTGCGGACCTCCCCGGCGCACCGTGATGCCCTAACCTCGACGGCGTGCTGCTCGCCTTCGACACCTCCTCGCCCACGGTGACGGCTGCGCTGCACGACGGCACCGACGTGGTGGCCGAGGAGGTCTCGCAGCAGCCGATGAAGCACGGCGAGCAGCTCATGCCGACCATCCAGCGGGTGCTGGACGCCGTCGGCGTGGTGCCGCGCGACCTCACCGCCCTCGCCGTCGGTGTCGGGCCCGGTCCCTTCACCGGCCTGCGGGTCGGCCTGGTGACGGCGCGGACGCTGGCCCACACCCTCGACGTCCCGGTGTACGGCGTCTGCTCGCTCGACGTGCTCGCCGTGCAGGCGATCGACACCGGTGCGGTGCCGGAGGAGTTCGTCGTGGCGACCGACGCCCGGCGGCGGGAGGTGTACGTCGCCACCTACGCCGACGGCGTACGCACCGGCGGGCCGGAGGTCCGCAAGCCCGTCGACGTGGCCACGCAGGCGCCGGTCGTGGGGGAGGGCGCCACGCTCTATCCCGACCAGTTCCCCGACGGCCGCGAGCCGCTGCGGCCCAGCGCCGGGTGGCTGGCGCGCACCGTCGCCGAGGAGCGCGCGCCGCTCACCGACCCCGAGCCGCTCTACCTCCGCCGGCCCGACACGGCCGCGCCGCGGCCGCCCAAGCAGGTGTCGTGAACCTCGCGGTCCGTGCGGCCAGCGGCGGCGACGTCGAACCGGTCGCCGCCCTGGAGGAGCACGCGTTCCCGGTCAGTGCGTGGTCCCGGGCGATGGTCACCGACGGAGTGGCCGGCGGGTGGCCGACGACCCGGTTCCGTGTCGCCGAGCACGAGGACGGCGTCGTGGGCTACATCGCCGTCAGCGTGGTCGACGACGTCGCCGAGCTGCAGCGGATCGTGGTGCAGCCCGGTGACCGTCGGCTCGGCATCGGCAGCGCCCTGCTCGAGGACGCGATCGGGCTGGCCGTGCCCGACGGGGCCCGGCGGATGCTGTTGGAGGTCCGTGAGGACAACGACCAGGGTCGGGGGTTCTACGACGCGCAGGGGTTCGTCGAGATCGCGCGACGGCCGCGCTACTACCGCGACGGGGTCACCGCCCTCGTCCTGGAGCGAGGACTGGAGAATGACGGCGATGACTGACGGACCGCTCGTGCTCGGCATCGAGACCTCGTGCGACGAGACCGGTGTCGGGATCGTGCGCGGCAACACGCTGCTCGCCGACGCCGTGGCGAGCAGCGTCGAGGAGCACGCCCGGTTCGGCGGGGTGGTGCCAGAGGTGGCGAGTCGCGCCCATCTCGAGGCGATGGTGCCGACGATCGAGCGCGCCTGCGACAGCGCCGGCGTGCGCCTCCACGAGGTCGACGCGGTCGCCGTCACCAGCGGCCCGGGACTGGCGGGTGCGCTGCTGGTCGGGGTCGCCGCGGCGAAGGCCCTCGCGTTCGGCCTGGGCAAGCCGCTCTACGGCGTCAACCACCTGGCGGCGCACGTGGCGGTCGACCAGCTCGAGCACGGTCCGTTGCCCGAGCCCTGCCTGGCGCTGCTGGTCTCCGGCGGCCACTCCAGCCTGCTGCGGGTCGCCGACGTGAGCGGCGACGTGGACCCGATGGGCGCCACCATCGACGACGCGGCGGGCGAGGCGTTCGACAAGGTGGCCCGGGTGCTCGGTCTGCCGTTCCCCGGTGGGCCTCACATCGACAAGGCGGCCCGCGAGGGCGACACCGTCGCGATCGACTTCCCGCGCGGACTCACGAGCCGGCGCGACCTGGAGCGGCACCGCTTCGACTTCTCCTTCTCCGGCCTCAAGACCGCGGTCGCGCGCTGGGTCGAGGCGAAGGAACGCAGCGGCGAGTCGGTGCCGGTCGCCGACGTGGCCGCGTCCTTCCAGGAGGCCGTGTGCGACGTGCTGGTCCGCAAGGCGCTCGATGCCGCCTCCAGCGAGGGCATCGACGACCTGCTGATCGGCGGCGGCGTCGCCGCCAACTCCCGGCTGCGCGCGATGGCGGAGTCGCGTGCGGAGGGCCTCGGCATCCGGGTGCGCGTGCCGCGTCCGGGACTGTGCACCGACAACGGCGCGATGGTCGCCGCCCTGGGCTCGGAGATGGTCACCCGCGGGCGTACGCCGTCCGCCTTCGACCTGCCGGCCGACTCCAGCCTGCCGGTCACCGACGTCCTCGCCTGATCGACCGCCACCGCGCATGCCGCTGGCCCCGCTCGTGGGCGGGGTGTGGCGGCGGGGTCATCGTCGGTGGGTCTGCCGGTGGTCGAGCCTGTCGAGGGTGCGGGTGCCGTGGTGGTCGACGAGGTACTGGTGGCCGTGGGGGCTGGTCCAGAGGTACTGGCCGGGGTCGAGGACGGTGTAGCCCCACGTGGAGTGGGTCTTCGCTCGATGGTGACTTCGACAGATTGGGACCAGGTTGCAGGGGCATGTCGAGCCACCCGCGGCGTGGGGTGTGGCGTGGTCGAGGTCGCAACGCGTGGCGCGGCGTTGGCAGTGGGGGAAGGCACAGTGGGGGTCGCGGAGCTGCACGTGGCGGCGGTGGCGGTCGGGGATCTCGTAGGCCTCAACGGGCTCGTGGCCGGTCAGGTCGATGACGGGGCGGACGATGACGGTGGTGCCCGGGGTGCCGCACCAGTCGCGGACCTGTTCGGTGGTGATCGGGGTCCGGGTGTTGCCCAACCGTCCGACTCCGTCGGTGGTCGAGCCCGCCCCGGTGAGGGCGGTGTCGGTGAGGTGGACGTGCAGGTCGACGGTGCGGCGGCTCGTCGTGGTGGTGGTCCGGTTCTTGGTGGTCGAGCCGCGCTCGTGAGGGACGAGCGATCGCGTGTCGAGACCCAGGGACTGATCGCCCCGAGCGAGGTCGCCGGCGGCCATGGAGCGGCGTACGCCGCGTGAGGCATCACAGCCCAGGTCGGCGAGCTCTCGGGCGCGGTCGCTGATCGCGGCGTCCAGGTCGAGGGCGTCGGCGGTGTCGAGGATCCCGTCGACGGCGACGGTGCCGGAGATGTCGGCGTCGCGGGTGTGGACGTCGAACCGGCGCCCGTCGGCGGCCTCCCTGCGTCGCTGCTCGGCGGCGGTGGGGTCGAACCGGGCCAGTGCTTCCTCGACGAGCCGGTCGACCTGGGCGAAGGTGCAGGTGGCCGCGAACGTGGCCAGGTGCCGGTCCACGTGGGCGGCGGCGTCGGATGGGAGGAGTCGGGTTCCTTCGGCGATCCTGAGCGCTCGCCACACCGGCACCCGTCCCGCGAGCACGGCCTGCCAGATCGAGGGCAGCCGGTAGGCGGTCTCGAGGACCTTCCCCACATGGTCCCGCCCACCCACGGTCGAGCGGCCGAGGACGGCGCACAGCTCCATCAGCGCGAACTCGCTGACGAGCGGGGCGCCCTCACCGGCGATCGGGACGCCGGTGTCGACGTACCCATCACTGATCGTGGCCGCGTCCGCCGACTCCTGGACGGTGTTGAGTCCGGCCCAGGCCACGATGTGACGTGCCGAGGCGATCTCGGCGTCGCGCTTGGCCTGCTCCTGCTCACGCAGCGCAACCAACAACTCCGCGGTGGAGTCGGAAGGCGTCGGCTGCGTGGACATGGGTTCAGTAGATCACCGGCCACCGACATCTCGACCCCACACCAAAGGGGCCTGTGGACGAGTCCCGAGCAGCGAGTTGCGCCGACGGGTCAGCGGCGCACCACGGTGAACGGATTGTCCATGTCCTCGCCGGGAACCGGGCCCGCCACTTGCGTGACGCTGCCGTCGGGGGCCAGGGTCAGCAGGCGCCAGACGCGGTCGTCGTAGTCGTAGGCATCGATCAGCAGGCGCGACTCATCGACCCAGGCAGTCCGCATCACCGTGGTGTCGTCGTACCTGGCGAGCTCTGTTCCGGTGGCGGCGTCGAGGATTGCCGCCCTCCCGGGGCCGATGCCATCGAGATAGCTGGGTAGGCCGAGGACGTACTCGCCTCCCGGTGCGATGCCGGCAAAGGTGTGCTCGCACCCACGAACACGGCGGTCATCCCCGGTGATGTCGAAGATCGAGCCGCACGAGGAGTCGTCGGAGACCTCCTCGGTCAGGGTCAGGAGACCAGCACGGGCGTCGTTGTAGGTCGGCCGACCGCCCAGCGGCGGCTCGACGGTCCCCGGCCCGGCCGTGTACGCCGCGTGCTTGGTGTAGATGGTGCACTCGGTGGGACCTGCACTGCAGTCGCCGGTCACGGCGATCACAGGGCTCCCCACCGCCCGGCCGCGCTCCACGCCCACGGTCCTCCGGCCATCCTCCCAGCGGACCATGATCTCGCCGTCGCCGTCGGTCCACGCCAGGGTCGTGCCCTCCTCGTTGACCGCGATGCTCCCGGTCTGGACGGCAAAGGACTCCACGACCGTGCCGTCCTCGGTGATGACGTCCGCGATCGAGTTGTCACCGTCCCACCGCAGCGCGACCAATCGGTTGTCCCAGATCACGGCCTCGTTGTAGCCCTCGTCGGGCACGTCCACGGTGCTGCCGTCGGCGCGGTGCCAGGTGCCCTCGGCGAGGTAGGTCGGTTCCGCGGGCTCGACGACCGCGGTCTCACCGGGCGTCGTCGGGTCCTCGGCCGGGCCGGGGCCGCTGCGGTCCTCGGTGCCGGGCAGGCCGGCCAGCAGTGCGACCGGTACGACGATCGCGGCAGCGGCCAGCACCCCGCCGGCGGCGGTGGCGCGGCGGCGACGCCTGATGGAGCGGGCGGTGTCCCGGACGTCGCGCAGGTCCAGTGGTGCCTCGTGGAGGTCGCGCACCCGGGCATCGAAGTCGCGGCTCATGGCCGACTCCCAGGGATCGTGGTCGCTCATCGGTCGTCCTCCTCGTGACCGGGGTGGAGGTGGGCGGGCACGCGCTCGCGCAGTGTCGCCATCGCCCGGCTGCACTGGGACTTCACGGTGCCCACCGAGATGCCGAGGACGTCGGCGACCTCGGGTTCGCTCAGCTGTTCGTAGTAGCGCAGCACCACCACGGCGCGCGCCCGCTCCGGCAGTGACTGCACCACCTGCCACAGCTCGTCGTGGGTGCCGTCGAAGGCGTCGTCGTGGTGCGGCGCGGTCTCGGGCACCTGTTCGGTGGTGACCTCGCGTCGTTTCCAGGCACGGCGCCACAGCGAGTTCAGCTCGTTGACCATGATCCGGCGTACGTAGGCGTCGGTCGCACCCTTGTCGCGGACCCTGCCCCAGGCCAGGTAGAGCTTGGCCAGCGAGGTCTGCAGCAGGTCCTCGGCCTCGGCGCGCTCGCCGGTGAGGAGGTACGCCGTCCGCAGCAGCGCCGGCTGGCGTGCGGCCAGGTAGTCGGCGAACTCCGCGTCGCGCTCGGCGGCGCGCTGCCGCCGGCTCATCGGCGTCCTCCCGGTGCGTGGTCCATGCTCTCCAGACGCACTCCGGGCGCCAACGGTTGCAACGGTCCCGCCACGAGTTCGGCGCGGCCGCCCGAGGTGCGCCAGCGAGGCGCCCACCGGGGCCGACGAACCCTTGCCATGTCCCCTAGGTTGGCACCATGCAACAGGTCAACGCAGTTGTCGCCCGCGCGAAGGGCGCTCCGGTCGAAGTGGTCCAGATCAACGTCCCCGACCCGGGGCCGGGGGAGGCCGTGGTGAAGGTGCAGTCCTGCGGGGTGTGCCACACCGACCTCCACTACCGCGAGGGCGGGATCAACGACGAGTTCCCCTTCCTCCTCGGGCACGAGGCGGCCGGTGTCGTGGAGGCGGTCGGCGACGACGTGACCGACGTGGCGCCCGGCGACTTCGTGGTGCTCAACTGGCGCGCGGTGTGCGGTGAGTGCCGCGCCTGCAAGCGCGGTGACCTGAAGTACTGCTTCGCCACCCACAACGCCACCCAGAAGATGACGCTGGTCGAGGACGGTGCCGAGCTCTCGCCCGCGCTGGGCATCGGGGCGTTCGCCGAGAAGACGCTCGTGGCTGCCGGTCAGTGCACCAAGGTCGACCCCTCGGCCCGTCCCGCGGCCGTGGGGCTGCTGGGTTGTGGCGTCATGGCCGGCATCGGGTCCGCGATCAACACCGGGGCGCTGACGCGGGGCAAGTCCGCGGCCGTCATCGGCTGCGGCGGCGTGGGCGTCGCCGCGATCGCCGGCGCCGCGCTCGCCGGTGCCAGCCCGATCATCGCCGTCGACATCGACCCTCAGAAGCTGGAGACGGCGAAGCAGATGGGCGCCACGCACACCATCGACTCCTCGGCGACCGACCCGGTCCCCGAGATCGCCCGCATCTGTGCGGAGACCTACGAGGGCGCCGAGGGCGCCGACGTGGTCATCGAGGCCGTCGGCCGTCCGGAGACGTGGCAGCAGGCGTTCTACGCGCGCGACCTGGCCGGCGTACTCGTGCTTGTCGGGGTGCCGACCCCGGACATGAAGGTGCCGGACCTGCCGCTGATCGACGTCTTCGGCCGTGGTGGCGCCCTGAAGTCGAGCTGGTACGGCGACTGCCTGCCCAGCCGTGACTTCCCGATGCTGGTCGACCTCTACCAGCAGGGCCGCCTGGACCTGGACTCGTTCGTGACCGAGGAGATCGGCATCGGCGACGTCGAGGCGGCGTTCGACAAGATGCACGAGGGTTCGGTGCTGCGTTCGGTGGTGGTCCTGTGAGCGAAGCGAGAGACCGCGGCGCCGCTGAGCGCGAGCACACGCGGAAACGCAGCGATCGAACTGCGAGCGAACGGAAGGAGATCTGATGGCGGCCCGCATCGACCACGCCGAGATCAGCGGCACCTTCAGCCTGGACGGGGAGACCCACCAGGTCGACAACAACGCCTGGGTGGTCGGCGACGACGTCGAGTGCGTCGTCATCGACACCCCGCACTCGGTGGAGGACATCCTCGAACTGGTGGGGGATCGCACGATCAAGGCGATCCTGCTGACTCACGCGCACGACGACCACTGCCGGGTGGCGCCGGAGCTGCGCGAGCGGGTGAGCTCGCCGATCCTGCTCCACCCCGACGAGCGTCCGCTGTGGGAGCTCACCCACCCCGACCAGCTGTGGGACGTCGACCTCGCCGACGGTCAGCGCATCGCGGTCGCCGGGATCACGCTGATCGCGTTGCACACCCCCGGGCACGCACCCGGTGGCGTGTGCTTCCACGCTCCCGAGCTGGGCTGCGTCTTCACCGGTGACACGCTCTTCCAGGGCGGCCCGGGCGCGACGGGGCGCTCCTACTCCGACCTGCCCACCCTCGAGGCCTCGATCCGGGCGCAGCTCTTCGACCTGCCCGAGGACACCGTGGTGCACACCGGCCACGGGCCCGACACCACGATCGGTGCCGAGATCGAGGCCCTCGGCCGCTGACCGGCCTCAGAACGGCTCGACAAGCAGGCAGGTGCCGCGGCCGGCGACCCGGGTGAGGACCAGGGTCGCCGCCGCGTCACCGGTCAGGTCGAGCCGCTTGCGCAGCTGCTCGGGTACGACGTCCACGCCCCGCTTCTTGATCTCCACCCGGCCGATGCCGCGCTCGCGCAGGGCGGCCTTGAGCTGCTTCTCGCGGTAGGGCAGCTCCTCGACCACGCGGTAGCCGCGGGCGAACGGCGTACGGAAGGCGCTGTCGGAGGTGACCCAGGCGATGTGGGGGTCGACCAGCCCGCCGTCGACGCCGGCCGCGACCGCGGTCACCAGGCCGGCGCGGATCACGGCGCCGTCGGGCTCGTAGAGGTGCGCACCGACCTCGCGGACCTCCGCGCCAGGGTCGTCCTCCTCGGTCAGCGTCGCCAGGCCGCCGTCGCGCACCACGGTGGCGCGACGTGCGCAGGTCGCGGTGCGGCCGGCCCACAGGGCGGCCTCCTTCACCTCGCCGCCGTCGCTGACCCATTCGGCCTCGACGCCGTCGGGCACCAGGTCGTGGGGGATGCCCGGTGCCACCTTCACGCAGGCGTCGCGGGCCAGCAGGGTCTCGACCCACGTCCACGGCGGCGTCCAGTCCTCGGGGCGGAAGCTCCGTCCGGCCCCGGTGCGTCGTGCCGGGTCGGCGAACGCGATGTCGAAGGCGGTGTGGTCGATCGCGGTGGCGTCGGCGACCTGGACGGCGCCGGGGAGCTCCAGCGCGGCGAGGTTGGCCTCGGCGACCGCGACCCGCACCGGGTCCTGGTCGACCCCGGCGACGACGACGCCGGCGCGTGCCGCGGCGAGCAGGTCGCCGCCGATGCCGCAGCCGAGGTCGACGAGGGTGCGCGTGCCGAAGGCCTGGAGCCGGGCGGCGCGGTGCGTGGCGACGGTGTGGCGCGTGGCCTGCTCGAGTCCGTCGGGGGTGAAGTACATCCGCTGGGCGTCCGGGCCGAACTTCGCCACCGCCCGCTCCCGCAGGTCGAGCTGGGTGAGCGCTGCCGCCACCACGGCCGGGTCGGCTTCGCGGCGCAGCCGGGACTGCACCGACAGCTCGTCCCCGTCCGCGCGGAGGTCGGCGGCACGGGCCAGCAGTGCCTGCCCGTCGTCGGTGAGCAGGGCTCGGAAGCTGTCGAGATCCACGCGCCGATCGTGTCAGACGCCGGAACCGGACCGGCTCTGGCACTCGTTGGGGGTGAGTGCTAGTTTCTGCATTGGCACTCTCCAGTGGAGTGTGCCAGTGCTTGCGACGAGTGCGGCACCCGCGACGGCGTACTCCAGCAGGCCCAGACCTCGGAGGGCTCGCCCTCCACCCGTTGCTGGAACACACAGCGAGAACATCCCAAGAAAGGGGAGGTTGATCCCGTGTCGATCAACATCAAGCCGCTCGAGGACCGGATCGTCGTCAAGACCCTCGAGGCGGAGGAGACCACCGCCTCCGGTCTGGTCATTCCCGACACCGCCAAGGAGAAGCCGCAGGAGGGCGAGGTCCTCGCCGTCGGCCCCGGCCGTGTCGACGACAACGGCAACCGCGTGCCCGTCGACGTCGCCGAGGGCGACAAGGTCATCTACAGCAAGTTCGGTGGCACCGAGGTCAAGTACGCCGGCGAGGAGTACCTCATCCTCTCCGCCCGCGACGTCCTCGCCGTCATCTCCTGACGTACCCGGCATCCCGGCTGGCGGCATTGCGCCGTGCCAGCCGGGCGCCGGGCACGTCAGAACTCGATCCCTTCACAAGGAGCAGTGAATGCCCAAGATTCTGGAGTTCGACGAGGGTGCCCGCCGCGCGCTGGAGCGCGGTGTCGACGCCCTTGCCAACGCCGTCAAGGTGACGCTCGGCCCCAAGGGCCGCTACGTCGTCCTCGACAAGCAGTGGGGCGCCCCGACCATCACCAACGACGGTGTCACCGTGGCTCGCGACGTCGAGCTCGACGACCCGTTCGAGGACCTCGGCGCGCAGCTCACCAAGGAAGTCGCCACCAAGACCAACGACGTCGCTGGTGACGGCACCACGACCGCGACCGTGCTCGCCCAGGCGATGGTCCACCAGGGCCTGCGTGCCGTGGCGGCCGGCGCCAACCCGATGGCCCTCAAGCGGGGCATGGACGCCGCCGCCGAGAAGGTCAGCGACTCCCTGCTCGAGGCCGCGAACCCGGTCCACACCAAGGAGGAGATGGCGTCGGTCGGCACCATCTCCAGCCGTGACGAGCGCATCGGCGCCCTGCTCGCCGAGGCCTTCGACAAGGTCGGCAAGGACGGTGTCATCACCGTCGAGGAGTCCAGCACCATGGGCACCGAGCTCGACTTCACCGAGGGCATGCAGTTCGACAAGGGCTACCTGTCGGCGTACTTCGTGACCGACACCGAGCGGATGGAGGCCGTCCTCGACGACCCCTACATCCTGCTGCACCAGGGCAAGATCTCCTCGATCCAGGAGTTCGTGCCGCTGCTGGAGAAGGTCATGCAGGCCGGCAAGCCGCTCTTCATCCTCGCCGAGGACGTCGAGGGCGAGGCCCTGTCCACGCTCGTGGTCAACAAGATCAAGGGCACCTTCAATGCCGTGGCGGTCAAGAGCCCCGCGTTCGGTGACCGCCGCAAGGCGATGATGCAGGACATCGCCACGCTGACCGGTGGTCAGGTCATCGCGCCGGAGGTCGGCCTCTCGCTGGAGAGCGCCGGGCTCGAGGTGCTCGGCCAGGCCCGCCGCGTCGTGGTCACCAAGGACAACACCACGATCGTGGACGGCAACGGCGACGCGACCGAGGTCGAGGGCCGGGTCAACCAGATCAAGGCCGAGATCGAGAACTCCGACTCCGACTGGGATCGCGAGAAGCTCCAGGAGCGCCTCGCCAAGCTCGCCGGCGGTGTCTGCGTGATCCAGGTCGGTGCCGCCACCGAGGTGGAGCTGAAGGAGAAGAAGCACCGCATCGAGGACGCCGTCTCGGCGACCCGCGCGGCCATCGAGGAGGGCATCGTGCCCGGCGGTGGCTCCGCGCTGATCCACGCCGCCGCGGTGCTCGAGGACGACCTCGGCTACACCGGTGACGAGGCCATCGGCGTGCGGGTGGTCCGCAAGGCGGTCGACGAGCCGCTGCGCTGGATCGCCGAGAACGGTGGCGAGAACGGCTACGTCATCACGACCAAGGTCCGCGAGCTCGGCGTCGGCAACGGCTACAACGCCGCCACCGGCGAGTACGGCGACCTGGTCGCCCAGGGCGTGCTGGACCCGGTCAAGGTGACGCGTTCGGCTCTGGTCAACGCCACCTCGATCGCGGCGATGCTGCTGACGACCGAGACGCTGGTCGTCGACAAGCCCGAAGAGGAGCAGGCCCCGGCCGGCGCCGGCCACGGGCACGGGCACGGCCACTGAGCCGTCCCACTCCGTCACGAACGGCCCCGCTCCGACCGGAGCGGGGCCGTTCGTCGTTGCGGGGTCAGTCCGTGCAGGGCAGCGGCGGGCGCTCGACGTCGCGGCGCAGGAAGACCTCCTTGTCCTCCCCGCACGTGGCGTGCAGCTCGTAGCGGTCACCGACCGCCTCCGCGATCCGGCGGCCGCCGTCCTCGCTCCACGTCCCGACGTACCACCACTGCACGAACCAGACCGGGGCGTCGGGCCCGGCCAGCACCTCGCCGAGCTCGCGGTACTCCGGGTCCAGCGTGCGCATCGGGAGGCTCCACAGGTGGCGGTAGGGCGTGGTCGTCCCCGCGGCGTACGCCACCTCGGCGTGGCCGCCGAAGACCACCATGGTGTCGCCCGGGTCGGCGGCGGCGCCGATCGTGCGGCCGAGCCGCTCGCCGTCCGCGGGCACGGCGCCCCAGTCCGCCGACACCGTCCAGCCGACGAAGCCCACGACGGTCGAGCCGACCGCGACCGCCACGATGGCCCGGGTCTTCGTCCCGGTGCGACCGCCGTGCCGCAGGCTGAGCAGTGCCAGCGCCATGCCGACGGTCGGCACGAGGGGGAACAGGTAGTCGCGCCAGTAGCTGCCCCCGCCGACGAGTCCACCGAGCTGGACCACGACCATGGCGGCGGTCGCCGCCGTCACTCCCGGGTCGGCGCGCCAGGCCCGCGGCAGCTGCACCGCGAGGCCGACCAGCACGGCCGCGATGCCCGAGCCCACCGCGACCACCAGCAGCATCCGCAGTCGTTGGTACGTCGCGCCGTGGTCACCGTCCTCCAGCACCCGCGAGGCCTCGGCCCGGAAGCCGTAGACGGTGTGCCACAGGGTGCCGAGGTCGACACCTGCCGCGACTGTCCATGCCACGAGCGCGACCACGGGTGCCGCGGCGCCGACGGCCAGGCCCGCCAGCGCGGCCGTCCCGTCACGGCGTGGCAGCCCGCCGCGGAAGGAACGGACGACCACCAGGACGCCGGCGAAGACCAGGCCGCCGACCAGGTTCTGCTTCATGCCGACCGCGAGCATGCCGGCGCAGCCCGCGGCCACGCTCCACGCCACCGGGTGGGTCGTGTGGGTGGCGGTGGCGCGCAACGACGCCCACAGGCAGCCCGCCAGCAGCGGGAGGGCGAGGAGCTCGCCGTTGACCGAGACGGGGTCGATGAACGGTGTCGTCACCAGTGCGGCCACGACCACCGCGCTCCAGCGGGCAGCTGACGGGCCGGCCACCGAGCGAGCGGCAGCGGCGACCAGGACCACGGTGAGGGCGGCACCGAGCGCGCCGAGCAGGCGCACGGCCCACACCGGCCCGACGAGGTCGGCGACCCGGAACACGGCGATCAGCAGCGGCGTACGGTCCACGAAGTGGGGGCCGTAGACGCTGTCCGGCGCCGGGTCCCAGGTGCGGGCGACGATGGTGAACCCGGCCTCGTCGGAGGTGACCGGACCGGCCAGTCCGGGCAGCCGCAGCGCCAGTGCCGCCACGGCGGCGACGGGCACCACCCAGCGCCGGAGGTCGCCTCGCTGCATGGCGCCACCCTCTCAGGTGTCTGCGCCCCACGTTCTGACATCGCCGAAACGGTCATGACCCCTCCCGGCAACACGACGCCACGAGGCTGGCGCCATGCTCTGGAGGATCCGCGTCACGCTGCCCGACCGGCCGGGCACGCTGGCCGCGCTCGCGCGCGAGTGCGGCGCCGCCGGGGTCAACATCCTGACCGTGCAGGTCTTCACACCCGCCTCGGGCACGGTGACCGACGAGCTCGTCGTCCGGTCGCCGGAGGCATGGGCCGAGGAGGACTTCGCACCGCTGGTCGCCGCCGCCGGCGGCACCTTCGGCGTCGCGCTGCCCTGCTCCGAGGCCGCGGTCGTCGACCAACCCACCCGCTACGTCGACGCGGCCCGCGCCGTACTGGCGCAGCCGGCGTCGTTCCCCGAGGTCGTGGCGCGCCTCTTCGACGCCGACACCGAGCCGGCCGACCGGGCCGAGGACGTCATGGAGCTCGCGGTCGGCCCCGCGGTCGTGCAGGTGCGGCGGAGTACGCCCTTCACCGCGACCGAGCACGCGCGCGGCGCGGCCATGGCGCAACTGGTCACCGAGGTCATCGAACGGGTCCGGCCCCCGGAGCCGACGGCGGCGCCCGGCGAGCTCGCGCCGGAGTACGTCGCCTCCGAGGGCACCGTCACGGCGCTCGTCGCGGGTGCCGTGGTCGGCCGTGCGAGCGTCACGCCGGGCGCCGAGGAGGACGCTGCCTGGCAGGTCGACCTCTGGGTCGACGACCGCTGGCAGCGCCGCGGCATCGGACGGCGACTCCTCGCCGACGTCGTCCGCATCGCCCGCACCCGCGACGTCGCCGAGGTGGTGCTGACGGCCCCGGCCACGAGCCGTGCCGTGTTGCCCGTCGTGCTCTCGGCGGGCCTCCGCGGACGCATCCGGATGTCGGGGGACAGCCTCGTGGTCCGCATCCCCCTTGCCGATGTGAAGGCGCCCGCGGTGCGGTCCTAGACTCGCTGCATGGACGTGCCTGAGGTACCCGAGAAGTTCGCCGCGGTCGGTCTCACCTACGACGACGTCCTGCTCCTGCCGGGGCACTCGGACCTGGTGCCGGACGACATCGACACCAGCACCCGGCTCACCCGCGACATCGTCATCAAGTCGCCGGTGGTCAGCGCCGCGATGGACACCGTGACCGAGTCCCGCATGGCCATCGCGATGGCTCGGCAGGGCGGGATCGGCATCCTCCACCGCAACCTGTCCATCCAGGAGCAGGCCTACCAGGTCGACCTGGTCAAGCGCACCCAGACCGGCATCATCTCCAACCCGGTCACCATTGGACCGGAGGCGACGCTGGAGGAGCTGGACCACAAGTGCGGGCAGTACCGCGTGTCCGGCCTCCCCGTCGTCGACACCGACAACCGCCTGCTGGGCATCTGCACCAACCGCGACCTGCGGTTCACCCCCGTCGCGGAGTGGGCCACGACCAAGGTCGACGAGGTCATGACGCCGATGCCGCTGGTCACCGGCCCCGTCGGCATCGACCGCGACGACGCGACCACGCTGCTGCGCCGCCACAAGCGCGAGCGGCTTCCGCTGGTCGACGAGGAGGGCCGCCTCGGCGGACTCATCACGGTCAAGGACTTCGTGAAGTCCGAGCAGTTCCCGCTCGCCTCCAAGGACGAGCACGGCCGGCTCATGGTCGGCGCCGCCGTCGGCTACTTCGGTGACGCCTGGGACCGCGCCACGACCCTGGTCGAGGCCGGCGTGGACGTGCTGGTCGCCGACACCGCCCACGGCCACGTGACGCTGCTGCTGGACATGGTCAAGCGGCTCAAGTCCGACCCCGCCACCCGGCACGTGCAGGTCATCGGCGGCAACGTCGCGACCCGCGAGGGCGCCCAGGCCTTCATCGACGCCGGCGCGGACGCGATCAAGGTCGGGTTCGGCCCCGGCTCGATCTGCACCACCCGCGTCGTCACCGGCTGCGGCGTCCCCCAGATCACTGCGGTGCACGAGGCCTCCCTGGCCGCCGCGCCGGCCGGCGTACCCGTCATCGCCGACGGCGGACTGCAGCAGTCCGGTGACATCGCCAAGGCGATCGTGGCCGGCGCCTCGTCGGTGATGATCGGCTCCATGCTGGCCGGTTGCGAGGAGGCCCCGGGCGACGTCGTGTTCCACCAGGGCAAGCAGTTCAAGGCCTACCGGGGGATGGGCTCGATGGGCGCCATGTCCAGCCGCGGCAAGAAGTCCTACTCCAAGGACCGCTACTTCCAGGCCGAGGTCACCAGCGACGACCAGATCGTCCCGGAGGGCGTGGAGGGCCAGGTGCCCTACAAGGGTCCGCTCGCCGGTGTCGCCCACCAGCTCATCGGCGGCCTGAGCCAGTCGATGTTCTACGTCGGCGCACAGACCATCCCCGAGCTGCAGGAGAAGGGCCGCTTCGTGCGGATCACCTCGGCGTCGTTGAAGGAGTCGCACCCGCACGACATCGAGATGATCATCGAGGCGCCCAACTACCACCGGTGAGGGCGGCCGATACGCTGTCCGGCGTGACGGACATCGAGATCGGCCGAGCCAAGCGTGCCCGCCGCGCGTACTCCTTCGACGACGTCGCGATCGTGCCCTCGCGGCGCACGCGCGACCCCGAGGAGGTGAGCGTCGACTGGCAGATCGACGCCTACCGCTTCGAGATGCCGATCCTGGCGGCGCCGATGGACTCGGTGATGTCGCCGCAGACCGCCATCGCCTTCGGCAAGCACGGCGGCCTGGGCGTGCTCAACCTCGAGGGCATCTGGACCCGGTACGACGACCCCGAGCCGCTGCTGGCCGAGCTCGCCGAGCTCCGGGGCGAGGACGCCACCCGCAAGCTCCAGGAGATCTACACCGAGCCGATCAAGCCCGAGCTGATCACCGAGCGCGTGCGTGAGGTGCGCGAGTCCGGGGTGACGGTCGCCGCGTCGCTGTCGCCGCAGCGCACCAAGGAGTTCGCCGGCACGGTGGTCGACGCGGGCGTGGACATGTTCGTCATCCGCGGCACGACCGTCTCGGCCGAGCACGTCAGCAGCCAGGCCGAGCCGCTGAACCTGAAGCAGTTCATCTACGAGCTCGACGTGCCCGTCATCGTGGGCGGCTGCGCCACCCACCAGGCGGCGCTCCACCTGATGCGCACCGGTGCGGCCGGCGTACTCGTCGGCTTCGGCGGGGGAGCGGCCCACACCACCCGCAAGGTGCTCGGCGTCGCGGTCCCGATGGCATCGGCGGTGGCCGACGTGGCCGCCGCGCGTCGTGACTACCTCGACGAGTCCGGTGGCCGCTACGTGCACGTCATCGCCGACGGCTCCATCGGCCGCTCGGGCGACGTCTCCAAGGCAATCGCCTGCGGCGCCGACGCGGTGATGGTGGGGTCGCCGTTCGCCCGCGCCACCGACGTGCCGGGCCGCGGCTTCCACTGGGGCGCCGAGGCCCACCACCCCGAGCTGCCGCGCGGCGAGCGCGTCCAGTTCGAGCCGGTCGGCACCCTGGAGCAGATCCTGTTCGGCCCCTCCAGCGTCGCCGACGGCACGATGAACCTCGTCGGTGCGCTGCGGCGGTCGATGGCGACCACCGGCTACACCGAGCTCAAGGAATTCCAGCGCGTCGAGGTCGTCGTCGAGTAGGCCCGCCTCGACGCGCCGGGTCGCGGTCAGCCGAGGAGCTGGCGGACGTCGGACGTCAGCTTCTCGTCACGGTGGTTGCTCATGGTCCCGACGGTAGGGGTGGCCATCAAGGCCGAGCGCCCACCAGTCGCAGCGTCAGGTCGGCGTACCAGTCGGCGATGCGGTCGGGGTCCCAGTGGCCGTCCTCGCGGTACCAGCGGGCGATGTCGATGCCCAGGGACAGGATCGCGGTCGTGACGACGCCGGTGTCGGGGACGTCGAAGGCACCCTCGGTGGCGCCCGCCTCGACCACGGTGCGGACCTCGTCCTCGATGGCGAGGCGGATGCGGAGGACCTCCTCGTGGTGCTCGGGGGAGAGGGCGCCGAGCTCGTAGTTCACGATGCGGGCCAGCGTGTGCTCCACGGCGTGGTTGCGGGCGAAGGCGCGCGCGATCTCCCGCAGGCGTGCCGTGGGGTCGGTGGCCGCCCGCGCGGCGTCGCGGACCAGGTCGAGGAAGTGCTGGTGCCCGATGCGGCAGATGGCGAAGAGGAGATCCTCCTTGGAGCGGTGGTGCACGTAGAGCGCCGCCGGGCTCATCCCGGCCGCACCCGCGATGTCCCGGGTCGTGGTGCCGTGGAACCCCTTGGCGGCGAACTCCGCGGTCGCCGCGTCGAGCAGGCGCGCCCGGGTGGCGTCGGAGCGGGACGACGCCGACGGGCCCGGTGAGCGGGACGACATTGCGGATCCGGTCATGGTGACGCTAGCCTGCCGCTAAGCGAGCGCTTAGTCAATCTGTGAGGAGAGCCACCATGTCCGAGAGGTTCGCGGGCTCGACCGCGATCGTGACCGGGGCCAGTCGTGGCATCGGCCTCGCCATCGCCCAGCGCCTGGTCGACGACGGGGCACGCGTGGTCATCACCGGCCGCAAGCCCGACGCCCTCGCGGAGGCCGTGGCCGAGCTCGGTGGCGAGGAGCGCGCCCTCGGCATCGCCGGCCACGCCGACGACCCCGCCCACCAGGACGAGGTCATCGCGACCGCGATCGAGACCTTCGGCAGCGCCGACCTGCTGGTCAACAACACCGGCATCAATCCCGCCTACGGCCCGCTGACCGAGCTGGACCTCGACGCCGCCCGCAAGATCGTCGACGTCAACTGCATCGCGGCCCTGTCGTGGGTGCAGAAGCTCCACCGCGCCTGGCTCGCCGACCACGGCGGATCGATCGTCAACGTCGCCTCCGTGGGCGGCCTCAAGCCCGCCCCGAACATCGGCTTCTACGGCGCCAGCAAGGCGATGCTCATCCACCTCACCGAGGAGCTCGCCGTCGAGCTCGGGCCCGACGTGCGCGTCAACGCCGTGGCGCCGGCGGTGGTCAAGACCAAGTTCGCCACCGCGCTCTACGAGGGGCGCGAGGACCAGGTCTCGGCCGCCTACCCGCTCAAGCGGCTCGGGGTCCCCGACGACATCGGCAGTGTGGTCGCCTTCCTGCTCAGCGGCGACGCCGCGTGGCTCACCGGCCAGACCCTCGTCATCGACGGAGGCCTGACCCTCACCGGGGGCGTGTGATGGACCTGCACGGCAAGGGCGTCGTCGTCACCGGCGCCGGCCGCGGCATCGGCCGGGCCCTGGCCGCCCGCATGGCCGCCGACGGCGCCCGCGTCGTCGTCAACGACCTCGACCCCGCGGCCACGCGCGCCGTCGCCGAGGAGATCGGTGCCACCGCGGTGCCCGGCGACGCTGCCTCCGTCGACGGCGTGAGCGCGCTCGTCGAGGCCGCCCGCGAGGAACTCGGCGCCGTCGACGTGTGGTTCGGCAACGCCGGCATCGACCGGGGCCAGGGGCTCGACGCCGCGGAGGAGGACTGGGCGGCGGCCCACGAGGTCAACGTGATGGCCCACGTGCGGACCGCTCGCCTCCTGGTCCCCGACTGGGTGGAGCGTGGCGAGGGGCGCTACGTCGTCACCGCCTCGGCCGCGGGCCTGCTGACCATGCTCGGGGCGCCGGCGTACTCGGTCACCAAGCACGGCGCGGTGGCCTTCGCCGAGTGGCTCTCGGCGACCTACCGCCACCACGGCGTGGTCGTCCAGGCGATCTGCCCCCAGGGCGTGCGGACGCAGATGCTCAGCAACGCAGGCCCGCTGCAGGAGGTGCTCAGCCGCGACACCGCGCTGGACCCCGAGGACGTCGCGACCGCCGCCCGGCAGGCGCTCGACGGCGAGGAGTTCCTCGTCCTGCCGCACCCCGAGGTCGCCGACTACTACGCCGGCCGGGCCGCCGCCACCGACCGATGGCTGGGTGGCATGAACCGACTGTGGCAACGACTGGAGGATCAGCTGTGAGTGATCAGGAACGGACCGACCCGCCCGGCGTCGACCTCGAACGGCTGCGCCCCTGGTTCGCCGACCACGTCAGTGGTGCCCACGGCGACGCCCTGGCCGCATCGCTGATCACCGGTGGCAAGTCGAACCTGACCTATCGCGTCACCGACGGCGCCCGGGAGTGGATCCTGCGGCGTCCGCCGCTGGGCCACGTGCTGGCCACCGCACACGACATGGGGCGGGAGTACCGCGTCATGTCGGCACTGGCCGACACCGCGGTCCCCGTGCCGACGACGTACGGCTTCTGCGACGACCCGGACGTGCTGGGCGCCGACTTCTACGTGATGGAGGCCGTCGAGGGCACGCCGTACCGGCTGGCCGAGGAGCTGCGCCCCCTCGGCGCCGACCGGGTCCGCACCATGTCGACCGCACTGGTCGACACCATGGTCGACCTGCACCACGTCGACCCGACCGCGGTCGGGCTGTCCGACTTCGGTCGTCCCGAAGGGTTCCTGACCCGGCAGGTCGCCCGGTGGCAGAAGCAGCTCGCCGCCTCGCACTCGCGTGACCTGCCCGACGCCGAACGTCTCCATGCCCGCCTGGAGGCGCTCGCGCCCGACGTCGACGCGACCGCAGTGCCGGGCATCGTCCACGGCGACTACCGGCTCGACAACGTCCTGGTCGATTCCGAGGACCGCCTGCGTGCCGTGCTGGACTGGGAGATGGCGACGGTCGGCGACCCGGTCACCGACCTGGCGCTGATGCTGCTCTACGGCCGCCTGGCCGAGCACGCGGACGAGAACGTCGTCGCGGACGCGACGAAGGCGCCCGGGTTCCTCTCCGAGGCCGAGATCATCGCCCGCTACGACGAGCGCAGCGATCGCGACCTGAGCCACCTCGGCTTCTACCTCGGCCTCGCGGCGTTCAAGCTCGCCGCGATCCTCGAGGGCATCCACTACCGCTACATCCACGGCCAGACCGTCGGGCCGGGCTTCGACAGCATCGGCGACGCGATCCACCCGCTGCTCGCCGCCGGCCTCACCGCACTCAAGGAGAGTTGACACTGATGGACTTCGCGCACGACGACAGGACCGAGGAGCTGCGCACCAGCCTGCTGCAGTTCATGGACGACCACGTCCACCCGGCTGAGCCGGTCTTCGCCGAGCAGATTGCCGCACTGGAGGACCGCTGGGCCTGGGACTCGGTGCCGGTGCTGGCCGAGCTCCGGGCAGAGGCCCGCAGCCGCGGCCTCTGGAACGCCTTCCTGCCCGGCGACCAGGGCGCCGGCCTGACCAACCTGCAGTACGCACCGCTGGCCGAGATCACGGGCCGGTCGGGAGAGCTGGCGCCGGCCGCACTCAACTGCGCGGCGCCCGACACCGGCAACATGGAGGTGCTGTCGATGTTCGGCACCGACGAGCAGCGCCGCCGGTGGCTCGAGCCGCTCCTGGCCGGTGAGATCCGCAGCGCGTTCGCGATGACCGAGCCCGACGTCGCCTCCTCCGACGCGACCAACATCTCCACCCAGATCGTGCGTGACGGCGACGAGTACGTCCTCAACGGGCGCAAGTGGTGGATCACCGGGGCGATGAACCCCAACTGCGAGATCTTCATCGTCATGGGCAAGACCGACCCGGATGCCGACCGCCACCGTCAGCAGTCGATGATCCTGGTGCCGCGGGACACCCCGGGCCTGGAGGTCAAGCGCGGCATGGAGGTCTTCGGCTACGACGACCACGAGCACGGCGGCCACGCCGAGCTGGTCTTCAACGACGTCCGCGTCCCGGCGACCAACCTGATCGGCGAGGAGGGTGGCGGATTCGGCGTGGCCCAGGCCCGCCTCGGTCCCGGTCGGATCCACCACTGCATGCGCTCCATCGGTGTCGCCGAGCGCGCCATCGAGCTCATGTGCGAGCGGGCCGAGGGCCGGGTCGCCTTCGGTCGCCCGATCGCCGACCAGGGCGTGGTGCGCGGCTGGATCGCCGAGTCGCGCGTCAAGCTCGAGCAGCTGCGGCTGCTGGTGCTCAAGACCGCGTGGCTGATGGACACCGTGGGCAACAAGGGCGCGCACACCGAGATCCAGGCCATCAAGATCGCCACCCCGGAGACGGTCCAGTGGATCCTGGACAAGGCGATCCAGGTGCACGGCGCCGGTGGCCTGTCGCAGGACTTCCCACTGGCACGGTCCTACGCCGGCATCCGCACCCTGCGGTTCGCCGACGGTCCGGACGAGGTCCACAAGAACTCGCTGGCCAAGAACGAGATGCGGCGGCAGGCCTCGCAGCGGGGTGCCTGATGGCCGCGTCGAGCGACCTCGCGGCACGGGTCGGTGAGTTCCTCGCCGAGCACGACCCGGCGGCCACCGACCCGCAGGAGTGGCTCGACGCGCGGTACGACGCCGGCCTGGCCTGGGTGCACTTCCCCGAGGGCCACGGTGGCCTCGGGCTGCCCCAGGAGGCACAGTCGGAGGTGAACCGGCTGTTCGCCGAGGCGGGTGCGCCGGACAACCGGTCGACCACCAACGGCATCGGCCTCGGCATGGCCGCACCGACGATCCTGGCCTTCGGCACCGAGGAGCAGAAGCAGCGGTTCCTGAAGCCGCTGTGGACCGGGCGGGAGATCTGGTGCCAGCTCTTCAGTGAGCCCGGTGCCGGGTCCGACCTCGCCGCGATCGGCACCCGCGCGGTCCGCGACGGCGACGCCTGGGTGGTCAACGGGCAGAAGGTGTGGACCTCCGGTGCCCACAACGCCAGCCGCGCCATCCTCGTCGCACGCACCGATCCCGACGTCCCCAAGCACGGGGGCCTGACCTACTTCCTGTGCGACATGACCGATCCGGGCGTCGAGGTGCGGCCGCTGCGCCAGATCACCGGCGAGGCCGAGTTCAACGAGGTGTTCCTCACCGACGTCCGCATCCCCGACGCCGACCGCCTCGGTGCCGAGGGGGAGGGGTGGAAGGTCGCCAACGCCACGCTCAACAACGAGCGGGTCGCCATCGGCGGTCGCGCGATGCCGCGCGAGAGCGGCATGGTCGGCGTGGTCGCGCAGACGTGGCGTGACCATCCCGAGCGGCGTACGCCGGAGCTCCACGACCGTCTGATGCGGCTGTGGGTCGAGTCCGAGGTGGCGCGGCTGACCGGGTCGCGGCTGCGCCAGAAGCTCGCCCAGGGGCAGCCCGGGCCCGAGGGGGCCGCGATGAAGCTCTCCTTCGCACGCCTCGCCCAGCAGCTCAGCGGCCTGGAGTTGGAGCTGCTCGGCGAGGAGGGTCTGCGCTACTCCAGCGAGCCGGGCTGGGAGATGGTGCGGCCCGACGTCGTCGACTTCACCGGCCGCGACGCGGTCTATCGCTACCTGCGCGCGAAGGGCAACTCGATCGAGGGCGGGACGTCGGAGATCCTGCGCAACGTCGTCGCCGAGCGGGTCCTCGGATTGCCGGCGGAACGGCGAGAGGACAAGGACATCCCGTGGAAGGAGCTGCCGAAGTGACCGAGCTGAACCTGCTCGCCACCGACCTGGAGGACGACCTGCGCGCTGCGGTGCGTGACTTCCTCGCCGATCGGTGCGGCACCGCTGCCGTCACTGCGCTCTACGACGGTGACCGGTCCCTGGTCGCCACGGTGCAGCGGGGGATCGCCACCGAGCTGGGCCTCGCCGGGCTGCTCGTGCCCGAGGAGCGCGGCGGCACCGGCGCGACTGCGGTCGAGGCCGCCGTCGTCCTGGAGGAGCTGGGTCGGGCGGTCGCGCCGACGCCGTTCCTCACCAGTGCCGTCATCGCCACGACGGTCCTGGGACACAGCACGCACGACCTGGTGGACGCCCTGGCCGTGGGGGAGAGCACCGCTGCGCTGCTGGTGCCGCTGTCGACCGCGCCCCGCGCGCCGTTGCCGTCGGTGGCCCGTGAGGACGCAGGGCTGCGGGGATCGGTGACCAGCGTCGCCGGGGTGCTCGAGTCCGACCGGCTGCTCGTGCCCGTCGCGGCCGACGGTGGGATCGACCTCCACCTCGTCGCGACCGCGGACGCCACGGTGACGCCGGTGGTCTCGCTGGACATGACGCGCCAGCTCGCCGACGTCGAGCTGGACGGGGTGCACGGCGAACTGGTGCTCACCGACGCCGAGGCGTCGATCCGCGCCGGTCTCCGGGCGGGAGCGGCACTGCTCGCCTCCGAGCAGCTCGGGGTCGCCCGTTGGTGCCTGGAGGCGACGCTCGCCCACCTGAAGGAGCGGCGCCAGTTCGGCCGGGTCGTCGGCGGCTTCCAGGCCCTCAAGCACCGTCTCGCCGACCTGTACGCGTCGGTGGAGTCCGCGGCCGCCGCCGCACGGTACGCCGCCGCTGCCCTCGCGGCCGAGGACGCCGATGCCGATGTCGCGACCGCGCTGGCACAGGCCTACTGCAGCGACGTCGCCGTGACCGCAGCGGAGGAGGCGGTGCAGCTCCACGGTGGTGTCGGGATGACCTGGGAGCACCCGGCGCACCTCTACCTCAAGCGTGCGAAGGCCGACCAGATCGCGCTCGGGACGCCCGGCGCCCACCGCGCCGCGCTCGCGGGGATGGTCGACCTGCCGGCCTGATCGCGGGCATGTGGCATTGTTTGGCCGGCCCGATTGCTCCCCCCAGACACAACCGGACCGGCCAACGCCGTTGATTGTCGCAAGTTCGGACAGCGCTGTCCACAATTTCGCCCCAGGAGTCAGGAATCGTCCTGTTCATCCCACCGATCTAAGGTGCTTCAGTGTCACCCGACCAGAAACGATCGAAGTTCGACATCCGTCGGGAGGCGACTCGGCGCTCTCTCCTCGCGCTCGGTTTCGAGCGCTTTCCCACCAAGGGGTATGCAGCCACCAGTATCGAGGACATCCTGCGCGACAGCGGCCACGGTCGCGGCGGCTTCTACTTCCACTTCGCCAACAAGGAGGAGTTCTTCCTCGCGGTGCAGGACTACCGCGACGAGGTCCGTGGGGAGTGGTGGGAAGTCGTCCGCGACCCCGCCCTCATCACCATCGAGGAGGTCGTCGCAGCGACCTTCGCCCGACTCGCAGGGGTCGTGCCCACCCCGAACCCGTGGGGACTGCTGCTGGCGGAGTTCTGGCAGTCGGTGAAGCACAACGAGCACCACGTCGCGGCCATCCGGACCTTCTACCAGGGCTGGCAGAGGGAGCTGGTCCGGTTCTGTGAGGAGCTGGCTGCTCGCGGCTTCCTGCGCACCGACATCCCGCCCACGGCGTGCGCGGAGATCCTGCACGCCGTGGTCGAGGGCCACGAGATCCACGCGCAGGTCTACGCGGTGGACATCGGGGGCATGGTCGACACGGTCGTCCGGTTGCTGCGTCCGTGATCGCCAACCATTGACAACCTAGAACTTGTTCTAGGAATCTGGTCGTCCCTCGACGATCAGGAGGTCGGCCGTGTCCGACGCCCCGCCCCCGGCAGACCTCGCACTGCAGCGCACGAGCCGCGACGCCGACGGCGTACGCGTGGCGCTCGAGGAGTGGCTCGCCGGCGTGCTCCCGCCGGGTGCCGGCCCTCGCGTGACCCTGCACGAGGGCGTCGACAGCAACGGGATGTCCAGTGAGACCGTCGTCCTCGACGTGGCGTGGCTGCACGACGGCGCGCCCCGGGTGGGGGAGTACGTCGTCCGCGTCGCGCCCGCCGCCGCGGACGTCCCGGTCTTCCCCGACTACCGGCTCGACGACCAGTACGACGCGATGCGGCTCGCGCGCGAGCTCACCGACGTGCCCGTGCCGCGGGTGCGCTGGCTCGAGCCGACCGGCGACGTCCTCGGCACGCCGTTCTTCTTCATGGACCGGGTGCCCGGGCGGGTCCCACCCGATGTCCTGCCCTACACCTTCGGCGACAACTGGTTCGCCGACGCGACCGCCGTGAACCGGGGACGACTGCAACGCGCCACGGTCGAGGTCATCGCCCGACTGCACGGGATCCCCGAGGCGCCGGAGCGGTTCGCCTTCCTCGACCCGGCGAGGGGCGGACACGACGGGGACACCGTCCTGGCGCGCAACCTCGCGCGGACCCGTGCGTGGTACGAGTTCGGCGCGCAGGGGCTCGGCCGCTCCCCACTGGTCGAGCGCGGACTCGCCTGGCTGGCGGCCAACGAGCCCGCGACCGACGCGCCCGTGCTGTGCTGGGGGGACGCGCGGATCGGCAACGTCCTCTACGACGGGTTCGAGCCCGCGGCCGTCCTCGACTGGGAGATGGCCACGCTCGGGCCACGGGAGATGGACCTCGCCTGGCTGGTCTTCGCCCACCGGGTCTTCGACGAGATCGCGACCGCGCTGGGACTGCCCGGGCTGCCCGACGTGCTGCGGCCCGACGACGTGGTGGCGGCGTACGCCGACCGGACCGGTGTCACCGTCGGCGACCTCACCTGGCACCAGGTGCACGCCGCGGTGCAGTGGTGCTGCGTCTTCCTCCGCACCAGCGTGCGGCAGGTGCACTTCGGCGAGATCGAGCAGCCCGAGGACGTGGAGAGCGTCTACCACCACCGGCCGCTCGTGGAGCGGCTGCTCGAGGAGGTGGGCGCCTGATGGGCGTCTACGACGCGATCGGTCCCACCGACGAGTACCCGGTCCACCAGGCGGCCGCGCCGATCGCCCGCCCGGTCCACACCGACACCAACTTCTACGACCGGTGCTACCTCAACGCCCACGACCGCACCGGCGACCTCTTCCTCGTCACCGGCATGGGGTTCTACCCCAATCTCGGCACCAAGGACGCCTTCGTCCTGCTACGGCGCGGTGCGGAGCAGACGGCGGTGCACCTCTCCGATGCGCTCGACCCCGGCGAGGACCTGCTCGCACAGCGGGTCGGCGGCTACCGGGTCGAGGTCCTCGAGCCGTTGCGGCGGGTGCGCATCGTGCTGGAGGAGACCGAGGGCGTGGCGCTGGACCTCACCTGGACCGGGGCCTTCCCGGTGCTGCAGGAACAGCGCCACCTGCTGCTGCAGGGCTCGCGCACCACCCTGGACGCCCAGCGCTTCGCCCAGGTGGGCAACTGGGCCGGCACCATCCTCGTCGACGGCGAGGAGCTCTCCGTCGACGAGGACACCTGGTGCGGCACCCGTGACCGGTCCTGGGGCATCCGGCCGGTCGGCGAGGCGCCGGCGCCGGGACGTCCGGCGGCGCCGGAGTTCGGCGGCATGTGGTGGGTCTACGTGCCGCTCCAGTTCGAGGACTTCGCCGTCGTGGTGATCATCCAGGAGGAGCCCGACGGCCACCGCAGTCTCAATGACTGCCACCGGGTGTTCGCCGACGGGCGCGTGGAGCAGCTTGGCTGGCCCCGCGTCGACGTCCGCTACCGGCCCGGCACCCGCACCCCGACCGGAGCGACGCTGCACTGCACCCTGCCCGACGGCGAGCCGTTCACGGTCGAGGTGGAGTGCCGGCTGGACGTGCCGCTGCACGTCGGTGGCGGCTACGGCGGCGACCCGGACTGGACCCACGGCACCTGGCGGGGTGCGGGATTCACCGAACGCCGCACCTACGACCTGACCCACCCCGACGTCGCGGGCCGGTTGATGTTCGGCGTGACCGACCACGTGGCCCGCGCGACGGCGTACGGCGCCGGGCTGGCGGGTGCCGAGGGCTGGGGGATGTTCGAGCACGGCCCGCTGGGCCGCCACGACCCCAGCGGCTTCGCCGACTGGTTCGACACTTCCGGAGGAACACCATGAACCTGGACCGCGAGACCTTCTACATCGACGGCACGTGGGCGGCCCCCGCGACCGACGCCGTGCTCGAGGTCGTCTCTCCGCACAGCGAGGAGGTCGTCGCCCGGGTGCCGGCGGGGTCGCGGGCCGACATCGACACCGCGGTCGCCGCCGCTCGTCGCGCCTTCGACGAGGGGCCCTGGCCACGGATGACGCCGGAGGAGCGGATCGAGGTGGTCGCGACCTTCTCCGCGCTGTATGCCGCCCGGTTGGGCGACATGGCCGAGGTGATCTCGACCGAGATGGGCAGCCCGATCACGTTCAGCAACCTCGCGCAGTCGCCGGCGCCGTGGATGCAGGTCGAGGCGTTCCTGGGCATCGCGCGGGGGTTCCCCTGGGAGGCGACGCGGCCCGGTGCCCTCGGCGGGGACGTCCTGGTGCGCCACGAGCCGGTGGGGGTCGTCGCGGCGATCCCGCCGTGGAACGTGCCGCAGTTCACCGTGATGTCGAAGGTGGTCCCTGCGCTGCTCGCGGGCTGCACGGTCGTGGTGAAGCCGGCGCCGGAGAGCCCGCTGGACTGCTACCTGATGGCCGAGCTCTTCGCCGAGGCCGGACTGCCGCCCGGCGTGGTCAACTTCGTCGCGGCGGGTCGGGAGGTGGGGGAGCGCCTGGTCGCCCACCCGGGCGTGGACAAGGTGGCCTTCACCGGTTCGACCGCCGCAGGGCGCCGTATCGGTGCGGTCTGCGGTGAGCAGCTCAAGCGCTGCTCGCTCGAGCTCGGCGGCAAGTCGGCAGCGATCGTGCTGGACGATGCCGACCTCGACGCGGTCGTGGAGGGGCTGAAGTTCGTCGGGTTCATGAACTCCGGCCAGGCCTGCGTCGCGCAGACGCGGGTCCTGGTCAGCCGCTCCCGCCACGACGAGGTCGCCGACGCGCTGGGCGAGATGGCCGCCGCGCTGGTCGTGGGCGATCCGCTCGAGGAGGCCACCGAGATCGGACCGATGGTCGCGCAACGCCAGCAGGAGCGGGTGCGGGGCTACATCGGCACCGGGCAGTCCGAGGGGGCCCGGCTGGTGGCCGGCGGTGACGGGATGCCCGAGGGTCTCGACCGGGGCTGGTACGTCCGCCCGACGGTCTTCGCCGGCGTCGACAACGGCATGCGCATCGCGCGGGAGGAGATCTTCGGGCCGGTGTTGTCGGTGATCGGCTACGACGACGTCGAGGACGCCGTACGGATCGCCAACGACTCCGACTACGGGCTCGCCGGCACCGTGTGGACCGCCGACCAGGACGCCGGCCTCGACGTCGCCCGCCGGGTCCGGACCGGCACCTACGGCGTGAACACCTACACGATGGACTTCGCTGCCCCGTTCGGCGGCTTCAAGGCCTCGGGCATCGGGCGCGAGTTCGGTCCCGAGGGGCTGGCGCAGTACACCGAGCTCAAGTCGGTCTACCTCACCGTGCCCGACCTGGGCTGACCCGTCGGTGGTGCGGGTGGGCCGCGCTACTGGGCGAACGGGTCGGGCAGGGCTCCGGGGAGCCGGGCGAGGAGCTCCCGCGCCCGGGCGGCGTGCTTGTGCTCCACGAGGATCTCGTACTTCGTGGCCACGACCTGGGTGACGGAGGAGAAGTCGCGCTGGCCGCGGGTGAAGGCGTAGCCGATCAGTGCCCACACCAGGCCGAAGGTGGCGCCGATGAAGGCCGTGCTCAGCAGCACCTGCCAGGTGCTGGAGGTGGTGAAGAGCGCGAAGATCAGGCCGACGAAGATGCCGAGCCACAGGCCCGAGACGATGCCGCCGACGGCGACCCTGCCCCAGTTGAGCCGTCCGGTGATGCGCTCGATGCGCTTGAGGTCGGTGCCGACGATCATCAGGTGCTCGACCGGGAACTCCTCGTCGGAGAGGAAGTCGACGCTCTTCTGTGCCGCTGCGTAGTCGTCGTAGACGGCGAGCGACTGCGGGAACTCCAGCGTCAGGGGCGAGCCGGGGCGTGCGCCCGGGGTCGACATGCTCATGCCGCCCAGTATGCCCGAGTCGTCGGCACCCGGACCGGCGTCGAGGATCCTGTCGTGGCCGCCGATCTTGGCGATCGACACACTTGACATCGCGAATCTTTGTGTAAACCACCACAATTGCTACCGATGGGTAGTCCGGGTGACTGCGCTCACCTACGCTGGGAGGATGAGCGCTTCCGATCCCACCTCCGGCGGTCCCCTCCTCGACGGTCCGCACGACCCCGAGCACGACCCGACCGCGTCGTACGCCCTGGAGCCGGAGTACGTCGAGCGGCTCACCAGTCGCATCCTCGCCACCACCGGCGAGACGAAGGTCGCCGAGTCGCCGATGAACGGCGCCCCGCTGGCCCACATCCCGCAGTCCAGCGCCGCCGACGTCGAGGAGGCGTTCCGCCGGGCGCGCGCCGCGCAGGCGGTGTGGGCCCGCACGCCGCTGGACCAGCGTGCGGAGGCCCTGATGCGGCTGCACGACATCGTGCTCGACCGTCAGGACGAGATCCTGGACCTGATCCAGCTCGAGTCCGGCAAGGCGCGCAAGCACGCCTTCGACGAGCCGCTGCACATCGCGCTCACGGCCCGCTACTACGGCCGCACCGCCCACCAGCACCTCGACACCGAGCGCAAGGCCGGCATCGTGCCCGGCCTGACCCGCGTCGAGGTCAACCGCATCCCCAAGGGCGTCGTCGGCATCATCTCGCCGTGGAACTACCCCTTCACCATGGCCCTGTGCGACGGCCTGCCCGCCCTGCTCGCCGGCAACGCGGTCGTCACCAAGCCCGACGCCCAGACCATGCTCTCCGCGCTGCTCGGTGCGCAGATGCTGGAGGAGGCCGGCTTCCCGCGCGACCTGTGGCAGGTCGTCGCCGGCCCCGGTCGTGAGCTCGGTACGCCGATCATCGACCGGTCCGACTACATCTGCTTCACCGGCTCCACCGCGACCGGCAAGATCATCGCCAAGCAGTGCGCCGAGCACCTCATCGGCTGCTCGCTCGAGCTCGGCGGCAAGAACCCGATCCTGGTGCTGCGCGACGCCGACATCGAGAAGGCCGCCGAGGGCGCCGTCCGGGCCTGCTTCTCCAACGCCGGCCAGCTCTGCGTCTCCACCGAGCGCATGTTCGTCGCCGACCAGGTCTACGACCGGTTCATGGAGCGCTTCGTCGCCCGCATCGAGGCGATGACGCTGGGCGCCTCGACCGAGTGGGGCGTGGACATGGGCACGCTGATCTCGGCCGACCAGCTCGAGACCGTCACCGCCCACGTCGAGGACGCCAAGGACAAGGGCGTGCGCGTGCTGACCGGCGGCTCGCCGCGGCCCGACCTCGCGCCGTACTTCTTCGAGCCCACCGTGCTCGAGGGCGTCAACCCGGAGATGACCTGCTTCGGCACCGAGACCTTCGGCCCCGTCGTGTCGGTCTACCGCTTCCACGACGAGGCGGACGCCATCGCCCGCGCCAACGAGGGCGAGTACGGCCTCAACGGCTCGATCTACAGCCAGGACGGTGACCGCGCCCGCGCGATCGCCAAGCAGATCAAGTGCGGCACGGTGAACATCAACGAGGCCTTCGGCGCCACGTTCGCCAGCATCGACGTCCCGATGGGCGGCATGCGCGAGTCGGGCATGGGGCGCCGCCAGGGCAGCGAGGGCATCCTGCGCTACACCGAGCCGCAGTCGGTCGGCACCCAGCGCGGCATCCGCTTCGCGCCGATGTTCGGGATGTCCGATGAGGCCTACGCCAAGCTGATGACCGCCAACATGCGCCTGATGAAGAAACTGGGGCGTGCCTGATGGGCGAGCACTTCGACCACGACGTCCTCATCATCGGGTCCGGCTTCGGCGGGTCCGTCTCGGCGCTGCGGCTGACCGAGAAGGGCTACCGCGTCGCCGTGCTCGAGGCCGGTGCCCGCTTCGCCGACGACGACTTCCCAGAGACCTCGTGGGACCTGAAGAAGTACCTCTATGCCCCGGACGTCGGCTGCTACGGCATCCAGCGCGTGGACATGATCTCGGACTGCATGATCCTCGCCGGTGCCGGCGTGGGCGGCGGGTCGCTGGTCTACGCCAACACCCTCTACGAGCCGCTGCCCGCGTTCTACCGCGACCCCTCGTGGGCGCACATCACCGACTGGCGCTCCGAGCTCGCGCCGTACTACGACCAGGCCAAGCGCATGCTCGGCGTCGTCGAGTACGCCGGCATGACCCCCTCGGACGAGATCATGAAGTCCGTCGCCGACGACATGGGCGTGGGTGACACCTTCCATCCGACCCCCGTCGGCGTGTTCTTCGGCGGCCCGGACCAGCGTCCTGGCGAGGAGGTCGCTGACCCGTTCTTCGGCGGGGCCGGCCCACGACGCAACCCCTGCCACAACTGCGGCGAGTGCATGACGGGCTGCCGCCACAACGCCAAGAACACCCTGGTCAAGAACTACCTCTACCTGGCCGAGCAGCAGGGCGCGGTGGTGCACCCGCTCACGACGGTGACCCGGGTCCGCCCCCTGGCCGGCGGCGGCTACCGCGTCGACGCCCGGTGGACCAAGGCCAAGCTCTCGCGTGGCACCGCGGTCACCAGCTTCACCGCCGAGCAGGTGATCTTCTCCGCGGCCGCCCTGGGCACCCAGAAGCTGCTGCACAAGCTCAAGGCCACCGGCGACCTCCCCGAGATCTCCGACCGCCTGGGCTACCTGACCCGGACCAACTCCGAGTCCATCCTCGGCGCGATCGGTCCCTCCGGTGCCGACGTGGACTACACCGAGGGCGTGGCGATCACCTCCTCGTGGCACCCCGACGAGCACACCCACATCGAGCCGGTGCGCTACGGCAAGGGCAGCAACGCGATGTCGCTGATCCAGACCGTGCTGACCGACGGCGACGGGCCGGGCCCCCGCTGGAAGACCTGGTTGAAGGAGCTGTGGCACCAGCGTCGCCGCGTCCGCGACCTGTACGACGTCAAGCACTGGTCCGAGCGCGTGGTGATCGCGCTGGTGATGCAGTCGCTGGACAACTCCATCACCACCTACCCGCGCAAGATCGCGGGCAAGTGGTTCCTGTTCTCTCGTCAGGGACACGGCAAGCCCAATCCGACGTGGATCCCGGCCGCCAACGAGGCGATCCGCCGGATCGCGGACAAGATGGGCGGCGACGCGCTGGCCGGGGGCTCGGTGGGGGAGCCGTTCAACCGGCCGCTGACCGCCCACTTCATCGGTGGCTGCACCATCGGCGAGACCCCCGAGACGGGGGTCATCGACGGCTACCAGCGGATGCACAACTATCCCGGCCTGCACGTGGTCGACGGCTCGGCCATCTCGGCCAACCTGGGCGTCAACCCGTCGCTGACGATCACGGCCCAGGCCGAGCGGGCGATGGCCTACTGGCCCAACAAGGGTGAGGCGGATCCCCGCCCGGCGCCGGGGGCGGCGTACGAGCGGATCGAGCCGGTCGCACCCGCCTCACCGGCGGTCCCGCAGGACGCTCCCGCGGCGCTGCGGCTGCCCATCGTCGAGGTCAGCTGACCGCTCCGTCGGGCACTGGTGCCACATCGTCCGGATTTGCTCGACACGGCACGTAACCCGCTCAGTCATGGCTCGTTGGTGCCAGTGAAGGGCCCGGGGATCACAGCTCCCTCCCGAGAACCGGGCCCCGTCCAGGCACTGTCCAGCAGTGGCGTGGACAACCAGGGCCCGACCACCCTCCCTCCCCGGTCGGGCCCTGGTGCGTTTCTCCGCCCCGGGCCGGTGCCCACGCCGCGTCGAGGACCCCGCTGCCCGCTCGATAGGCTGCGGCCATGACGGCGCCCGACACTGTGTCCACCCCCACCGGACACGACCTGGTCCTGGTGGTCGACTTCGGGGCGCAGTACGCCCAGCTGATCGCGCGACGCGTCCGCGAGGCACGGGTCTACTCCGAGATCGTGCCCCACACCATGCCGGTCGCCGAGATGCTGGCGAAGGAGCCGAAGGCGATCGTGCTGTCCGGTGGCCCCTCCTCGGTGTACGCCGACGGCGCCCCGGGCATCGATCCCGCTCTCTTCGACGCCGGCACTCCCGTCTTCGGCATGTGCTACGGCTTCCAGTTGATGGCCCGGGGGCTCGGCGGGGAGGTCTCCGCCACCGGCGCGCGGGAGTACGGCCGCACCGCGGTCCGGGTGGGTGAGCCCGGCACGCTGCTGGCCGACATCCCGGCCGAGCACACGGTCTGGATGTCCCACGGGGACTCCGTCACGGCGGCGCCCGCGGGGTTCGACGTACTGGCCGCCACCGACGTGACGCCGGTCGCGGCGTTCGAGTCGACCGAGCGGCGGATGGCGGGCGTGCAGTGGCACCCCGAGGTGCTGCACACCGAGCACGGCCAGCAGGTGCTGGAGCACTTCCTGCACCACATCGCCGGCTGCCGGCCGACCTGGACGATGGTCAACATCGTCGAGGAGCAGGTGGCCGCGATCCGGGCGCAGATCGGCGACCGCGGCCACGCGATCTGCGGCCTGTCCGGCGGCGTGGACTCGGCGGTGGCCGCGGCGCTGGTGCAGCGTGCGATCGGTGACCGGCTCACCTGTGTCTACGTCGACCACGGCCTGATGCGGCAGGGCGAGTCCGAGCAGGTCGAGCGGGACTTCGTCGCCGCGACCGGCGCGGACCTGCGCATGGTCGACGCCGAGAAGCAGTTCCTGGACGCGCTGGAGGGTGTGAGCGACCCGGAGCAGAAGCGCAAGATCATCGGGCGCGAGTTCATCCGCACCTTCGAGGCCGCCGAGGCCGACGTCCTGGCGGGTTCGGTGACCGGGGAGGGCGCGGAGAAGGTGGCCTTCCTGGTGCAGGGCACGCTCTACCCGGACGTGGTGGAGTCCGGTGGCGGTGCCGGCACCTCCAACATCAAGTCCCACCACAACGTCGGTGGCCTCCCCGACGACCTGGAGTTCGAGCTGGTCGAGCCGCTGCGGACCCTGTTCAAGGACGAGGTGCGCCTGGTGGGGGAGCAGTTGGGCCTGCCGCCGGAGATCGTGTGGCGCCACCCGTTCCCCGGCCCGGGGCTGGGCATCCGCATCGTCGGTGAGGTCACGCGCGAGCGCTTGGACATCCTGCGGGCCGCCGACGCCATCGCCCGCGACGAGCTCACCCACGCCGGCCTGGACCGTGTCATCTGGCAGTTTCCCGTGGTGCTGCTCGCCGACGTCCACTCGGTCGGCGTGCAGGGCGACGGCCGCACGTATGGCCACCCGATCGTGCTGCGGCCGGTGACCAGCGAGGACGCGATGACCGCCGACTGGGCGCGGGTGCCCTACGACGTGCTCGAGCGCATCTCGACCCGGATCACCAACGAGGTGGCCGAGGTCAACCGGGTGGCGGTGGACATCACGTCCAAGCCCCCCGGCACCATCGAGTGGGAGTGACGAGAGCGAGGGACGAGCGGGTCGTCACCTCCCGCTCAGTCCGACGCGAGTGGGAGTGACGAGAGCGAGGGACGAGCGGGTCGTCACGGGCCGTTGGTCGAGCCTGTCGAGACCCGGTGCGGCGCCTACTTCTCCTCGTCGGGCATGACGTGGACGGCGGCCTCCTCGGCGCTCGCGGCGGCGCCGTCGACGCCGACGTCGTGGCCGAAGACGTCGCTGTCCTCGTCCTCGCCGATGCGGCCCGCCCGCTGGTCGCCGGCCTCGGGTGCGAGGTCGCCGTCCTCGGGCGGGGCGAGGTCGTCCTCGCCCACCTCGACGTCGGGCTCCTCCTGGTCCAGGCGCTGGTCGATCGTCTCGCGGTGCTCCTCCTCCCACGGCGTGGTGCCGTAGTGCTGGGACTCGGAGTAGTGGTCCGGGGGCGAGTAGCCCCGGTCGAGCGTGTCGTCCACGTCTTCGTTGATCAGGGTGTCCGCGGGCGTCAGCTGGTCCTCGTCGTCGACGCTGTAGTCGCCCTCGATCTCGGAGTCGCCGGTCATCGCACCTCCTGCGTCGGGGTCCTCCCAACCTAGCGCGCATCGCCTATGGTGCGGGGGTGGAACATGTTCCAGATGTCGTCCCGGGGGACACGATGAGCCGGACCGAGTCACTGCTGCGCATCACCGCGGCGTACGCCGTCGCACTGGGCGTGGCGACGGCGTGGCTGCTGGCGGGCCCTGACACCGCATGGGTGTGGCTGGACGCGCTGGTGGCCGACGTGCTCGCCACCGTCGTGGTCTTCGTGGCGAGCCGGATGCACCACAACTCCAGCTTCTACGACGCCTACTGGAGCGTCCTGCCGCCGTACCTGGTGGCGTACTGGTGGTGGGCCGGACCGCGTGACCTCGCCGACCCGTGGGCCTGGCTGCTGTTCGTGGTCGTGGGCTTCTGGGCGGTGCGGTTGACGGCCAACTGGGTGCGGACCTTCCCGGGGATGCACCACGAGGACTGGCGCTACCCGATGCTGCGCGAGCAGGCCGGGCGCTGGGAGCTGGTGGTGGACTTCGTCGCGATCCACCTCTTCCCGACGCTGCAGGTCTTCCTGGCCGCGGTGCCGGCGTACCTGCTGCTGTCGCGGGACGGTCGGCCGATCGGCCTGTTGGCCGGCATCGGGGCCCTGGTCGGCGTCGCCGCCGTCGCGCTGGAATGGGCGGCGGATCGCCAGATGAAGGAGTTCGTCGCCACTCGGCAGCCGGGGGAGTCGATGGACCGCGGGCTGTGGGCCTGGTCGCGGCATCCGAACTACTTCGGTGAGATCAGCTTCTGGTTCGCGGTGGCGGTCTTCGGCATGGCTGCCTCGCCCGAGGACGCCTGGTGGGTGCTGGCCGGCACGGTGGCGATGGTGGCGATGTTCCTGGGCGCCAGCATCCCGATGATGGAGAAGCGAAGCCTCGAGCGACGCCCCAGCTACCAGGACGTGATCGACCGGGTCCCGCGCCTGTTGCCGCAGCGGCCACGCCGGGCGGGCTGATGGCGCGCCCCCGGGTGGTGATCGCCGGACTCGGCGACAGCGGCCTGCTGACCGCGATCCACCTCGCCCGTCACGCCGACGTGGTCGGTGTCTCCACCAAGCCCGGGCTGGTCAGCGGGCAAGAGCTCGGCCTGCGGCTCGCGCACCCGGAGCGGTGGGCCCGGGACTACTGGATGGACTTCGCGCAGTACCGCCGCCTCGACCGCGTCCGCACGGTGCACGCCGCGGCCACCGGGGTGGACCGGGACGCGCGTCGACTGGCGCTGCGTCGTGCCGACGGCACGTGGGGCGAGGAGCCCTACGACGTCCTCGTGCTCGCGCCCGGCGTCACCAACGGCTTCTGGCGTCGTCCCCACCTCCAGCACGATGGCGAGGTCGCCGATGAGCTCGCCGCGGCCCACGACCGCTTCGCCGACGCGGGTCGCATCGTCGTGGTCGGCGGCGGCGCGGCCGCGGTCGGGAGTGCGGCCCACCTGGCCCTGCGCTGGCCCGAGGCCGAGGTGTCGCTGCACTTCCCCGGCGATCGTCCGCTCGCACACCACCACCCCCGCGTCTGGCGGCACGTACGCCGCCGCCTCCGCGACCGCGGCGTCGACCTCCACGGTGGCCACCGGGCCGACCTGCCCGCGGACCTCACGCGCATCACGACCGGCCCGGTCCACTGGACCACGGGCCAGCCGCCGACCCCGGCAGACGCCGTCCTGTGGGCGGTGGGACGAGTCACCCCGAACACCGACTGGCTGCCGGCCGAGCTCCTCGATGACCACGGCTTCGTGCGGGTGGCACCGACGCTGCAGTCACCGGTGGACCCGGCGATCTTCGCCATCGGCGACGCGGCCGCCACCGACCCGCTGCGCTCCTCGGCACGCAACCGCGCCGACCGGCTGCTCGCCCGCAACGTGCGGGCCCACCTGCGCGGACGAGCGCTGCGCGAGTTCACCCCGGCCCGGTCCCGCTGGGGCTCGGTCCTCGGACCACAGCCGGACGGCCTGCAGGTCTTCGCCCCCTCGGGGCACCCGTTCCGCTTCCCGGCGTGGAGCGTGGACCGGGTGCTGCAGCCGTGGATCGTGCGTCGCGGGATCTACCGGGGCGTCCGCAGCTCCTGATACGCCTCGAGGGCGGACTCGCGCTCCGCCTTGTGGTCCACGATCGGTTCCGGGTAACCCTCCGGCACTCCGGTCGACAGCGTCCACGGCGTGTGCACGGCGCGACCCTCGACGTCGGCGAGCTCGGGCACCCACCGGCGCACGTAGTGACCGTCCGGATCGAACTTCTCGCCCTGCTTGGTCGGGTTGAAGATCCGGAAGTACGGCGCCGCATCCAACCCCGAGCCGCCGACCCACTGCCAGTTGAGCTGGTTGCTGGCGAGATCACCGTCGACCAGGTGCCGCATGAAGTGTCGGGCGCCCCAGGTCCACTCGATCTTCAGGTCCTTGACGAGGAACGAGGCCACGACCATCCGGGCCCGGTTGTGCATCAGTCCGGTCGCGAGCAGCTCCCGCATCGCCGCGTCGACCACCGGGAACCCGGTGCGACCCTCGCACCACGCCTCGAAGCGGGCCTTGCGCTTGTTGCCGGTCACGTAGGGCATCCGGGCGTACTCGGGCTTGAGGTATTCCCGCGCGGCGTGGGGCCAGGCCCACAGCGCGGCGGCGTAGAACTCCCGCCACGCGATCTCGCTGCGCAGCGAGGCGTCGTCGGGGCCGAGATCGGCGAGCAGTGTGCGCGGATGGATCGCGCCCCACCGCAGGTAGGGCGACATGCCGGAGGTGGACTGCTTGCCCAACTGGTCGCGCTCGTCGTCGTAGTGCTCGCGCTCGTCGAGGAAGTCGCGCCACCGCTGCAGCGCCGCCTCCTCGCCGGCCTCGGGCAGGTCGGCGTCGCCCTGCGGTTCCTTCGGCAGATCCTCGCTCCGCACGCTGCGCCACGTCACCTGCGAGGGATCGCTCTCGGCCGGGGCACGCCACCCGTGCTCGGCCCAGGCGCGGCTGAACGGGGTGAAGACCTTGTAGGTCTCTCCCTGCTGGGTGGTCACCCGGCCGGGGGAGACGGCGTACGGCGACCCGGTCGCCACCAGCGGCACGTCCTCGCCGAGCGCGTCCCGCACGCGGTCGTCCCGAGCGTGTCCGTAGGGCCCGAAGTCCTCGCTGATGTGGACCGCGCAGGCGCCCGCCTCCTCGACGACCGCCGCAACGACCTCCTCGGGCCGGCCCCGGCGCACGACCAAGCCCGGGCCGTGCTCGCGCAGGTCGGTGTCCAGCGCGCGCAGCGACTGCAGCAGGAACTGCTGTCGCGGCACGCCGGCCGGTGTCCAGAGGGCGTCGTCGAGGACGAAGAGCGGCACCACGTCGCCCTGCTCGGCGGCGGCGAGCAGGGCAGGGTGGTCGCCCAGGCGCAGGTCCCGGCGGAACCACATCACGGTGGTCGGCATCAGTCGTAGAGGGTCCTGCGCTCGCGGACGGGGCGGTCGATGCCGGCGCCGATCTCCTCCAGTTCGGCGACGGTCTTGGCCGAGCCGTGCTCGGAGCCGGCCATGCGGGAGATCGTCTCCTCCATCAGGGTGCCGCCGAGGTCGTTGGCGCCGGCGTTGAGCATCGCGCGGGTGCCCTCGACGCCGAGCTTGACCCAGGAGGTCTGGATGTTGCGGATGCGGCCGTGGAGCAGGATCCGTGCCATCGCGTGGACGGCGAGGTTGTCCCGCATCGTGGGGCCCGGCCGCGCGACGCCGGCGAGGTAGATCGGGGAGGAGTTGTGCACGAAGGGGAGGGGGACGAACTCGGTGAACCCACCTGTCTCGTCCTGGATGCGGGACAGGACGCGGAGGTGGCCGACCCAGTGGCGGGGGTTGTCGACGTGGCCGTACATCATCGTCGAGGTGGTCGGCAGCCCGATGCGGTGGGCGGTGGAGACGATGTCGATCCAGGTCGCGGCGGGGAGCTTGCCCTTGGTCAGCACCCAACGCACCTCGTCGTCGAGGATCTCCGCGGCGGTGCCGGGCAGGGAGCCGAGGCCGGCCTCGCGGGCCTTGATCAGGAAGTCCTCGACCGAGAGCCCGGTCCGGGCGGTGCCGTTGACGACCTCCATCGGGCTGAAGGCGTGCACGTGCATCTCGGGCACGCGCTGCTTGACCGCCTGCACCAGGTCGAAGTACGCCGTCGCCGGCAGCTCGGGGTCGATGCCGCCCTGCATGCAGACCTCGGTCGCGCCGAGGTCCCAGGCCTCCTGGGCGCGGTCGGCGACCTGGGCGTAGGACAGCGAGAAGGCGTCCGCGTCACTCTTGCGCTGGGCGAAGGCACAGAAGCGGCACCCGACGTAGCAGACGTTGGTGAAGTTGATGTTGCGGTTGACGACGTAGGTGACCTCCTCGCCGACGGTCTCGCGGCGCAGGTCGTCGGCGAGCCGGGCGACCTGGTCCAGCAGGTCCCCCTCCGCGGTCATCAGGGTCAGCGCGTGCTCGTCGCTGAGGTTGCCCGGGTCGGCCTCCGCCGCACGCAGGGCGTCGTGGCCGGCGGTCGTGAGAGCTGCGGGGGTCTCGACACGCCGCTCGCTGGCGCTCGCGTCGGCTCGACCAGCAAGGTCGGGCTGCTGGGCGTCGGCTCGACCCGCGAGGTCGGGCTCGTCACTGGTGGCCGTGTCGAGGCCCGCCGAGGTCTGCGCGGCGGCCTCGCGGATGGCGTCCCAGTCGCCGTAGACGGTGTCGAAGTCGGCGCGGCGGTCCTCGGTGCGGCCGGTCTGGTCGATCGCGGCGTGCAGGTCGGTGCGGCCGAAGCCGCCCTGGCCCTCGAGGCCGCCGTCGGGCTCCTGCCAGGGCAGGCCGGTGGGGCGGGCGTCGGGCAGGGCGAGGCCGTCGGCGTCGGCCAGTGCGGCGACGTGGCCGGCGACGCGGGGGTCCAGCCAGGGCTCACCGCGCTGGAGTGCGCCGACGACGTACTCGGGGTGGACGGTCAGGCGTGCCCGCAGCTCGAACCCACACTCCGCGGTGATGTCGCGCAGCCGGTCCAGCGAGGGCCACGGGCGTTCGGGGTTGACGTGGTCCGGCGTCACCGGCGACACGCCGCCCCAGTCGTCGACGCCGGCCTCCAGCAGCAGGCGGCACTCCGTCGAGCCCTCCGAGGAGTCCACCAGGTTGGGCGGTGCCTGCACCCGGGCGCGCGGTCCGAGCACGAGGCGGGTGACCGCGATCGCGGCCCGGAACTCCTCCAGCCCGAGGTCGTCGCTGTGGCGCATCGCGGTGTCGGGCTTGGCGCGGAAGTTCTGCACGATCACTTCCTGCACCGCTCCGAAGTCACGGGAGGTGCGCCGCAGCGCGAAGATCGTCTCGGCGCGCTCGGCCAGTGTCTCGCCGATGCCGACCAGCAGGCCGGTGGTGAAGGGGATCGAGTGGCGCCCGGCGTCGTCGAGCACCCGGAGCCGGACGTCGGGGTCCTTGTCCGGGGAGCCGTGGTGGGCCTCGCCCTTGGTCTCGTACAGCCGCCGTGACGTGGTCTCGAGCATCATGCCCAGCGACGGGCTCACCGGCTTGAGCCGGTTGAGCTCGGTCCACGACATCACGCCGGGGTTGAGGTGGGGCAGCAGCCCGGTCTCCTCCAGCACCCGGATCGCCATCGCACGCACGTAGGCGATGGTGGAGTCATAGCCCTGCTGGTCCAACCACTCGCGCGCCTCGGGCCACCGGTCCTCGGGACGGTCACCGAGGGTGAACAGGGCCTCCAGGCAGCCGAGGTCGGCGCCTTGGCGGGCGATGTCGACGATCTCGTCGGGGGAGAGGTACGGCGCCCGGCCCTCCCGTGCTGCCTGCTTCGGCGTCTCGACGAAGGTGCAGTAGTGGCACCGGTCGCGGCACAGCCGGGTGACGGGGATGAAGACCTTCGGCGAGTAGGTGACCGTCGTGGGTCGCCCGGCCGCGACCAGGCCCGCATCACGCACCCGGCCCGCCGCCGCGGTCAGCCGGTCGAGGTCCTCACCGGTGGCGGCCAGCAGTGCGGCGGCCTCCTCGACATCGAGCGCGGCGCCGCGCTCCGCGCGCGCGAGGGAACGCCGGATCTGCTGGGGAGTGGGGCCGTCAGCCATCCCCCTCAGGCTAGCGCCCGGGCGGGTGTCGCCCGGACCCGGTCCATCACCCGTTCCAGAGCTTCATGGCGCGGCCCAGGGGCTCGGCCAGCTGCTCGGCGTACTCGGTGGTCATGTGGTTGCGGTCGCGGTAGGGGATGGTGTCGCCGATGACCGGCGGGCACACCCCGTCGGAGCAGAACCACGGCCAGGTGTCGACGTAGCGGGCGCCGGTCTTCTCGGCGGCCTCCTCGCTGGCGGTGGTGAACTTTCCCTGGCGTCCGCTGGGGCCGCCGGCGCAGTCGCCGAGGTTCACTCCACGGTTGCTCAGGCACTCCCCGATCCGGTCGGACCGGCGGGGGATGTCGCCGAGCATGACCACCTCGCCGGTGTGCGGCTGGACCTCGGTGATGAGCTTCTCGAAGCCGTCGCGGACGGCCGGCAGCAGCACGTCGATGTCGGTCTCCCGCTCGCCGTCCACCAGGACGCCCGTGCCGGCGGTGGTGGAGACCGCGACGACCTCCGGCTCCATCTCCTCGATCTGGGTCTGCGCCCAGTCGTTGAAGTCCTCGCACTCCTGCCAGATCTCGTCGGCACCGGCACGGAGCAGGTCCGCGCGGACGGCCGTGCACTGGGACTTGACCAGGTAGTAGACCTTGAGGCCGGCGCGCTCGGCGATCTTGTCGATGGCCGGGATCCAGTGCCGGCCGTGGGAGTTGCCCAGGACCACCATCGTGCGGTCGGACTCGGTGTCGCCGCGGGGGCACAGGCTCCAGGGAGCGGCGCCGTAGTCGCAGTCGCCGACGTCGGCGATGTCGTCCTTGAGCTCGAGCAGGGGTGGATTGAGGTCCGCCGGGACGTCGGCGCCCTCCTGCGCTGCCCGGGCGGATGCCTGGACCTGTGCCACGACCGGGTTGCTGTCCAGCTCGTCACCACTCGGCGCCCGGTCGAACTCCTCGGTGGTGATGGCGCCACCACCGCCGTCGATCTCGACGTGGGTGGTCACGGTGATCAGCACGCTGGCGGCGCAGACCATCGTCACCGTCGCGGGGTAGAGCACCAGGCCGTCGCCCCAGCTCTTGGGCAGCCCCCGCCGCAGCGGGGTCTCGATCCAGTAGTAGCTGGCGAAGGAGACCGCGAAGATGATGGCGATGGCGAAGACCATCCCGCGCGCGCTCAGGTCGCGGCCGACGTACTGGGTGGCCACGATGATGATCGGCCAGTGCCACAGGTAGAGCGAGTACGACGCGTCCCCGATCAGGCGCATCGGCTTGCAGCCCAGCGCGCGCTGGGTCGCGGGGACCTTCGCCTCGCTCATCTCGGTGCCGGCGAAGATGATCGCCGCGGTGCCGAGCACCGGCAGCAGCGCCGCGTAGCCGGGGAACGCGGTCTGCGGGGTGATGATGAAGGCGGCGACCGCGATCGCCACCAGCCCCAGGACCCCCAGCAGGTTGCGGGCGCGGGCGGTGAGTGGGCCGGCGTACTTCGGCGCGACGACGGCCAGCAGGCCACCGACGCCGAACTCCCAGATGCGGGTGAGCGTGGAGAAGTACGCCGTCTGCGGGCTGACCGTGGAGGCGTAGATCGACCACGCGAAGCTCAGCGCGGTGATCACGGCGAGCGCGACGAAGATCGTGCGCGTGGGGTCGCGGTCGGCCCGCGTGCCGGTGGCCGCCCGCTTGGCGGCGTACGCCACGCAGGCGAGCAGCAGCAGCGGCAGGAAGACGTAGAACTGCTCCTCGACCGACAGCGACCAGTAGTGCTGGAACGGCGACGGGGCCTCGCCCTGGGCGAAGTAGTCGGTGTTCTCGGTCGCGAAGCGGATGTTGGCCGCGAACATCGCCGCCCACACCGCGTCGTACGCCGCCTCCTCGGCGGCGATGAGGTTGAGCCAGAACCAGGTCGCCGCGAGTGTGACGAGCGCCGTCACCGTCGCAGCGGGCAGGATGCGGCGGGCCCGGCGCTGGTAGAAGGTGCTCAGCGACAGCGTGCCCGTCCGGTTGATCTCCTTCAACAGCAGGAAGGTGATCAGGAACCCCGAGATCACGAAGAAGATGTCGAGGGTGACGAAACCGCCGGGGTAGAGGTCCAGGCCGGCGTGGTAGGCGATGATGAGCAGCACCGCCAGGGCCCGCATGCCCTGGATGTCACCCCGGAACTTGACCTTCGCGGCCCTGGGGCGGCCCGTGGCCGTGTCTGAGTTGGTCATGGCTCGTTCGGTCGGGTGCTGAGAACCGGCTCAGGCTATCAACGTGGTCCCAACCGGACCGACTCACGGGCGCGCCCCGCAGGGCGCTCGGCTCAGAGGCCGAGCGACCGGCCGATGATCTCCTTCTGAATCTCGGTGGTGCCGCCGTAGATCGTCTGGATCCGGGTGTCGGCGTACGCCCGGGAGATCGGGTACTCGGTCATGTAGCCGTAGCCGCCGAAGAGCTGCAGCGCCTCGTCGACGACCTTCTTCTGCAGCTCGGTGGTCCACCACTTCGCCATCGACGCCAGGGAGGTGTCGACGTCATCGGCGTTGAGCTTCTCCACGCAGTGGTTGACGAACGTGCGGGCGACGTAGGCCTCGGTGGCCAGCTCGGCGATGGTGAAACGGGTGTTCTGGAACTTGCCGATCGGGCGGCCGAACGCCTCCCGCTCCTTGACGTAGTCCAGCGTGATGTTGAGGACGTGCTCGATCGCGGCGACGGCGATGCAGGCGATGGAGACGCGCTCCTGGGGCAGGTTCTGCATCAGGTAGATGAAGCCCTGGCCCTCCTCGCCGAGCAGGTTCTCCTTGGGTACGTGGACGTCGTCGAAGGACAGCTCGGCGGTGTCCTGGGCCTTCAGGCCGAGCTTCTCCAGGTTGCGGCCGCGCTCGAATCCCGCCATGCCCCGCTCGACGACCAGCAGGCTGATGCCCTGGTGTCCGGCGTCGGGGTCGGTGCGGGCGACCACGATGACCACGTCGGAGAGGATGCCGTTGCTGATGAAGGTCTTCGACCCGTTCAGCACGTAGTGGTCACCCTTGTCGACCGCGGTCGTCCGGATGCCCTGCAGGTCCGACCCGGCGCCCGGCTCGGTCATCGCGATCGAGGAGATCAGCTCGCCCGAGACGAGCCCGGGCAGCCAGCGCTGCTTCTGCTCCTCGGTGCCGAGGGCGGTGATGTAGGGGACGATGATGTCGGTGTGCACCGCGAACCCCGGGCCGTTGGCACCCACCCGGGCGAGCTCCTCGGCCACGATCATGTTGTAGCGGAAGTCCTTGACGCCGAGGCCGCCGTACTCCTCGGGGACGTCGAAGCACAGCAGGCCGGTGTCGCCGGCCTTGCGCCACAGCTCGCGGCTGACCTGACCGTCCTTCTCCCACTGCTCGTGGTACGGCGCGACCTCCTTGTCCATGAAGGCGCGGGCGGTCGCACGGAAGTCCTCGTGCTCGGTCTCGTAGATGGACGGCTGGTCGGGCATCAGAGCCACTCCTTGATCTGGGCGATGGTTGCTGCGGGGTCCTCGGTCATCGGGGTGACCTGGAGTTCGGTGACGCCGGCCTCGCGGAACGCCTCGATGCGCTCCTTGACGTAGGACTCGGGCCCGACGAGGTTGCCGGCCTCGAGCCAGGCGAGGGGCACCTCGGCCTCGGCCTCCTTCTTCTTGCCGGACAGGTAGAGGTCCTGGATCTTCTTGGCCTCGGCCTCGAAGCCGTAGTCGCAGGCGAGCTGGTTGTAGAAGTTCTTCTCCCGCGAGCCCATGCCGCCGACGTAGAGCGCGTAGACGGGCCGCATGAAGTCCAGGACGCCCTTGACGTCCTCGCCGATCGCGACCGCGCCGCCGGCGGCGACCTGCAGCGGACCGAGCTCGGGGGAGCGCTTGGCCTTGCCGCGCTCCAGGGACTCGCCCCACACCTGGTGGGCCTTCTCGGGCAGGAAGAGGAACGGCAGCCACCCGTCGGCGACCTCGGCGGTCATCGCGACGTTCTTGTCGCCCAGGGCGGCGACCCACAGCGGGACGTCGGGGCGCTCGGGCTGGTTGAGCAGCTTCAGTGGCTTGCCCAGGCCCAGGCCCTGGTCGGCGGGCAGCGGCAGGGTGAAGTTGCGGCCGTCGTACTCCAGCTTCTCGCGGCGCAGCCCCATCCGCAGGATGTCGATCATCTCCCGCGTGCGGCCCAGCGGACGCTCGTACGGCAGGCCGTGGAAGCCCTCGATGACCTGCGGGCCGGAGGCGCCCAGGCCGATCACGGCCCGGCCGCCGGTCACGTTGTCGAGCCCGGCCGCGGTCTGCAGCATCGCGCCGGGCGTGCGGGAGAAGACGTTGAGGATGCCGGCGCCGATCTCGACCGTCTCGGTCTTGGCGGCGAGGTAGCCCATCAGCGTCGGGGCGTCGAACCCGTAGGGCTCGGCGACCCAGATCCGGTCGAGCCCGGCCTTCTCCAGGGCGGCGACCTGGTCGGCGGACTCGCGGGGGTTGCCGGCGTAGACCAGCGGCATCGAGAGCTTCATTGTCATCCCTTTCCGGGGACCGTGTTCGAGGGGCGGATCAACTGTGACAGTATTACTGTCACAATCGCAAGGGTGAGACCGGGTCCACCGGACTGCCCACGGTGTGGGACGCTGCGGAACGAGGAGGACCAGTGACTGACACGACGTACGAGGTCGCCGTCATCGGCGGCACGGGCCCGCAGGGCAAGGGACTGGGCTACCGGTTCGCGCGAGCCGGGCACCGGGTGGTGCTGGGGTCGCGGACCGCCGAGAAGGGCGAGGCCGTGGCCGCCGAGGTCACCGATCGCCTCGAGGGCATCAGCGGTGCCGGCACCGTGACGGGCGCCGCCAACGCCGATGCCGTCGCCCAGTGCGAGGTCGTGCTGCTCGCGGTCCCGTACGACGGCCACGACGAGCTGGTCGCCTCGCTCGACCTCGCGGGCAAGACCGTCATCTCCTGCGTGAACCCGTTGGCCTTCGACAAGCGCGGAGCCCACGGCCAGGTGATCAACGGCGGCGAGGGGTCGGCGGCCGAGTCGGCCCAGGAGCTCGCTCCCGAGGCCACGGTCGTCGGTGCGTTCCACAACGTGTCCGCCATCGGGCTGTGGAGCGAGGAGGACTTCCTCGACGAGGACGTCATCGTCGTCGGCGACGTCAAGGACACCAAGCAGGTCGCCATGGACCTCGCCGCCGCGGTCACCGGTCGGCGCGGCATCGACGGCGGCAAGCTGCGGCTCGCTCGCCAGCTCGAGCCGTTCACGGCGGTGCTGATCTCGATCAACCGGCGCTACAAGGCCCACTCGGGCATCCGGGTGACCGGACTCCCGGTCGAGGGTCAGGGCTCGTGATGCCAGGTCAGGAACGAGTAGAGCAGGTCCTCACCGCCGATGCGGTAGGCACTGCCGACGACCAGTTCGCGGCACCCGTAGCTCTTGCCTGAGACGGTGAACTCGCTGCCGTCGGGGTAGCCGAAGACCAAGCGGTAGCCGGGACCGATGTCCTGGGTGCACATCTCGGGCTTCTCGCCGCGCTGCTCGAGCCGGTTGATGTACTTCGTCAGGCGCGCGACGCTGTGCTCCATCAGCAGGTCGGGCTCCCTGAGTTTCGTGCCGACGCCTTGGCACAAGCGGACCGAGGTCGCCCCCGCGGGCACCGCGTCCGGCGCGTCCGGGTCGATCTCGTCGATCGGGTCGGTCTCACCCTCGGCGGGCGCCTCGGGGCACTCCGGCGGGGGTGGCGGCGTCTGGCTCGCCGGGTCAGTGGCCGAGTCGGTCTCCTCGTCGCCGCTGCCGGACAGGTTGACCGCCGCGACGACGACCGCCACCACGGCGATGGTCACCACCACGGCGGCCGCGGTCCGAGGCCACGCTGCTCCCTGGTCGGTGCGCATGCCCCCAGCGTGTCACGGACGCCGCGGCGTCGTGGCCCGACGTGCCCGGCTGCCCGCCGACGCGGCGAGGCCCGCCGCACCGGCGATGATCCACGGTGCGGGCAGCAGCCACTGGTGGTCGGCCAGCGACACGGCATCGCTCACGACCAGCGCCCACACGAGGGTCAGCCCCAGGAACGCCACTCCCATGACCAGGTGGCCGACGTTGACCGGGTGCCGACCCGACGTCACGGTCGGCATCGTCGTGGTGGGCGTGGTCGGCTCCTCCCGGGGCGGGTAGGACTCGTACTCGTCCGTCGTGGCCCGGTACTCCTCCTCGGGGAGGTCCTCGGGGTGCTCGCTCCAGTTCATGGCAGGTCCTCGGGGGTGATGATCTCGATCTGTCCGATCCGGCCGTCGGCGTCGATGTGCAGCACCGGCCAGTCGTCCTCGCCGTAGCTGATGCGGTCGGCCGAGTCGGAGTAGGTGTCGCCGAAGACCTTGATCTCACCGACGACGATGTCCGCCTCGCCCTGCACGGCGAGGCCGCTGGCGGGCACCAGCACCTGGACGTGGCCGATGCCGAGGTCCAGGTCGAGGTCGTGCCGGTCGGTCGCGTCGAGGTCGTCGAGGTCCACCTCGGTCAGGTCCAGCTTGATCTCGCCCATGCCGACCGCGTAGTCATCCTCGAGCTGGGAGAGCCGCTCGGGCGTCACCCGCGTCTGGCCGACACTGACCATGCTGTCCGAGAGCGGCACGCTCACCGAGAGCACCAGCGTCGCGATCGCGGCCAGCAGGCCGAGCGGGACCAGGCCACCGGCGCGGCCGTAGAAGGCGCCGACCAGCAGCATCACACCGCAGGCGGCCACGACCACGGCCGGGTACGCCGCCAGCGGCACGGCGAGGCCGGCCAGCTGCAGCGTGAGCAGCACCCCGGTGGCCACGGCGGCCAGCGCGAGCGTGAAGCCGAACCACAGCGGCCCCGCACGGCGCGGGTCGCGCCACACGACGTCACGGGAGTCCTCGGGGCCGGCCCACGTGCCGCCGTACGCCGAGGCGTAGGCATCGGTGTAGGCGTCGGTGTAGCCGGACGCGTACGACGCCGCATCCGCGTCGGGCCCGCTCCCGCGTTCAGCGTCGGGGCGGTCGCCGCCGGGGTGGCGTCGTACGGCGAGGTAGATCGCGACGACCACCGCCGCGATGGCCAGCGGCCAGGGGAACCCGAAGCCGCCGAGGGTGTCGCCCACCGCAGCCAGGGCGGCGAGGCCGCCGGCGACCACGAGGATCGTGGCGCGGCTGCGACCGTCGACGTTGACGACCGCCTGGTGGGTGCGGTCCTCGGGCACGAAGAGCCAGCAGGCGCCGTAGAGCAGCAACCCGCCGCCGCCGAAGAAGACCAGCACGACGAAGGCGATGCGCACGACCACCGGGTCGATGTCGAGGTGCCGGGCGATGCCGCCGGCGACACCGGCCACCTTGCGGTCGCTGGCGCTCCGCCGCAGCCGCGGCAGGTCGCGGATCTCGTCGCGCGTCACCCGGGGACCGGGCGGGGGCGGCGGAGGCGGTGTCGCGGTCGGGCCGCCGCCGGGGGTGCCGGCGTCGCCGGGCGGTGGGGAACTCATGGACACGATCCTGCGCCATCACCCGGCGGCGGACCATCGGGGACAGCCCTGATCCCGCCCCGCTTCCTGCGGGGGTGCCTCAGGGTGGGGTCAGGGTCATTCCCGCTGCCCCGTCGCCACCCGACGTGTGACGATGGAGGCACCATGTCGACCGTCCCGTCCGCACCGCCGGTGCGCGAGGTGCGCCGCGCCCACCGCGACCCCGATGACCAGCTCATCGGGGGCGTCGCGGCGGGCCTGGCCCACCACCTCGCGGTGCCCGTGCTGTGGGTACGCGTGGGGTTCGTGCTCGCCGCGGCGGCGGGCGGTATCGGCATCGCCTTCTACGCCGGCCTCTGGGTGATGCTCCCGGCGAGTCCGCCGCGCCCGGCCGCCCCGCCGGGCCTGGAGAGTGCGAGCCGCGACGGCCGCCGCCCACGGCATCGGCCGCGGGTCCGTGACGCCGGACCGATCGTCGCTCTCGGCGCGGTCGGACTGGGGCTGCTGTTCGTGCTGGGTGGCGGCGCGACCTGGGTGTGGCCGGTCGCGATCGGCATCGTCGGTGTCGCCCTGCTGTGGCGGCAGGCCGACGAGGCGCAGCGCGAACGCTGGCTCGACGCGACCGGTCGGGTGGACATCTCCCGGGTCGTGCTCGGTCGTGGCGGGTGGGCGGCGTACGCACGGCTCGCCGCGGGAGCCGTCCTGGTGCTGGGGGCGCTGGTGCTGTTCGCGCTGCGGGGTGGGTCGTTCTCGTTGGCGCGTGACATCACCATCGCCACGCTGCTGGGCGTCGCGGGCATCCTCGTGGTCGCGGGGCCGTGGGTCTACCGGCTCGCGACCGAGCTCACCGACGAGCGCGCCGAGCGGGTCCGGACGCAGGAACGGGCCGACGTCGCCGCGCACCTGCACGACTCGGTGCTGCAGACGCTGGCACTGATCCAGAAGAACCCGGCCGACGCGTCCCGGCTCGCGCGGGCACAGGAGCGGGACCTGCGGTCCTGGCTCTACTCCGGCGAGACGGCCGACGAGCGCACGGTCGCCAGTGCGCTGCGCGCGATCGCCGCGGACCTCGAGGACCGGTGGGGCATCGCGGTGGACGTCGTCGCTGTCGGCGACCGCGACCTCGGCGAGGGCGAACGACCCGTGGTGGCCGCCGCACGCGAGGCCCTCACGAACGCGGCCAAGCACGCCGGCGTGGACCGGGTCGACGTCTACGCCGAGATCACCGACGACTCCCTCGACGTCTTCGTGCGTGACCGGGGCGCCGGGTTCGACCCCGACGCCACCCCGGAGGGGCGGCTCGGCGTGCGGGGCAGCATCATCGACCGCATGGCCCGCCACGGAGGCACCGCCGAGATCCGTTCCGGGCCCGGCGAGGGGACCGAGGTGCGACTGCACCTGTCGGGCACGACTGAGGAGGCCGAGCAGTGACCGAGCAACCGTCGGGTGTGGTGCGCGTGGTGGTCGTCGACGACCACGCGATGTTCCGCCGTGGGGTCATCGCCGAGCTCGAGGCGAGCGCCCGGGGCCGCATCGAGGTCGTCGGGCAGGCCGCCGACGTCGACGAGGCCGTGGCCGTCATCGGCCGCGGGGCCCCGGACGTGGTGCTGCTCGACGTCCACCTGCCGGGAGGCGGGGGTGCCGAGGTCATGCGCCGGTGTGGTCCCACCGAGGTGCGCCACCTGGCGCTCTCGGTCAGCGATGCGGCCGAGGACGTGATCGGGACCATCCGGGGCGGTGCGCGCGGCTACGTCACCAAGACCATCACCGGCGAGGAGCTGGTCGACGCGATCGTGCGGGTCTCCGAGGGAGACGCGGTCTTCTCGCCTCGGCTGGCGGGCTTCGTGCTCGACGCCTTCGCGGGCTCCATCGAGGTGGCGAGCGTGGACGAGGACCTCGACCGGCTCACCGAGCGCGAGCGCGAGGTGATGCGGTTGATCGCGCGCGGCTACTCCTACAAGGAGGTCGCCAAGGAGCTCTTCATCTCGATCAAGACCGTCGAGACCCACATGTCGGCCGTGCTGCGCAAGCTGCAGCTCTCCTCACGCCACGAGCTGACCCGCTGGGCCTCGGACCGCCGGCTGCTGTGAGCTTCCCGGCCGCCAGCCGCGTCGCGCTGATGGTCCTGTTGGCCGTCGTCGCCGCTGCCTGTGCCAGCGGGCCGTCGGACGACATGCCGACCGTGGACCGATCCTTCCCCAGCGCGGCATCGGAGTCCCCCTCCAGTGCGCGCGAGGGCAGGAGCCCGACCCCGACCGACCCGGAGCCGCGCGGCCCGGCGTACTCGGACTGGGAGCTGGGGGCGTCGCCGTTGCCGCTGCGGCCCGACGGGTTCGGCGAGATGCCCGCGACGCCGCCCGAGCTGCGTGAGCGGCGCTTCCGCACCGAGGACCGGCTGCCGCCGCCGGAGGGCGGCCGGTTCCGGTCCAGCATCGCCGCGATCACTCCCGAGGTCCGTCAGCGGATGGGGGAGACGTGGTCGCCGCGGTGCCCGGTGCCGCTGGAGGACCTGCGCCACCTCACGGTGAGCTTCCGCGGCTTCGACGGCGCCGCGCACACCGGCGAGCTCGTCGTGGCCGCCTCGGAGGCCGAGGGGGTCGTGTCGGTCTTCGAGGCGCTCTACGCCGCCGACTTCCCGATCGAGGAGATGCGGCTGCCGACCACCGCGGACCTCGAGGCGGCCCCGACCGGCGACGGCAACAACACCGCCGGTCTGGTGTGTCGCGCCGCCCGCGGCACCGACTCCTGGTCCGCACACGCGCTCGGGCTCGCGATCGACCTCAACCCGTTCCAGAACCCCTACCGCAGGGACGACGTGGTGCTGCCCGAGCTGGCCCGCGCCTACCTCGACCGCGACTGGGAGCGTCCGGGGATGGTCGCCGGCGACGGGCTGGCCGTGCGCGAGTTCGCCCGGATCGGCTGGTCGTGGGGAGGCGACTGGCGGACCCTGAAGGACTACCAGCACTTCAGTGCGAACGGCCGGTAGGCGCTCGATAGGGTGGTGCGCATGGAGACGCTGCGCCTGGTCCTGCTGGTCATTCACATCCTCGGGTTCTCTGCCCTGATCGGTGGACTCCTCGTCCAGGCGAGCGGCGGCCAGGAGAAGCGGGTCAACGGGGCGATGCGCGACGGTGTCGGCACCGCGTTCCTCGCCGGTCTGTTCCTCGTCGGCGTGCTCGAGGCCGGCGACGACCCGGTCAACCACGCGAAGGTCGGCGTCAAGCTGGTCATCGGCCTGGTGCTGCTGGTGCTGGTGATGGCCAACCTGCGCAAGGAGCGCATCCCGCAGGGCCTGTGGGTCGGGATGGTCGCGCTGGCCGTCATCAACGTGGTGGTGGCCGTCATGTGGTCGCCCACGCACGCCTGAGCCCGTCGACCGGTCGCGGCGGCGGGGGGTGCCCGGCCGTAGGCTGAGGGTGACATGAGTACGCCGAAGCCACTCCCGGGATTCGACCACCTCACGCCCGTCGCGGAGGAGCCGCGCACCACGCGCCGGGGGCCGAGTCGCGAGGAGCTGCTGGAGGGGCTGAACGACCCCCAGCGCGAGGCGGTCCAGCACGCGGGTGCACCGCTGCTCGTCGTCGCCGGCGCCGGGTCGGGCAAGACCCGCGTGCTCACGCGTCGCATCGCCTGGCTGATCTCCGAGCGTGGCGCCCACCCGGGCTCGATCCTGGCCATCACCTTCACCAACAAGGCGGCCGCGGAGATGAAGGACCGGGTCACCGACCTGGTCGGCAACCGCGCCCGGATCATGTGGGTCAGCACCTTCCACTCCGCGTGCGTGCGGATCCTGCGCAAGGAGGTCGCGCACCTCGGGCACGAGCGGCTGAAGTCGAACTTCTCCATCTACGACGCCCAGGACCAGAAGCGACTCATCGCGCTCGTGCTGCGCGACCTGGACCTCGACCCGCGCCGCTTCCAGCCGGGACCGGTCCTGGGCTGGATCAGCAACCACAAGAACGAGCTGCGCGACCCCGCCGAGGCGCGCGCCGAGGCCCGCACGGGCAGCGACGAGGCCTACGTGGCGGCGTACGAGCTCTACCAGCGGCGGCTGCGCGAGGCGAACGCGCTGGACTTCGACGACCTCATCTCCGAGACGGTGCGACTCTTCGCCGAGCACCCCGACGTGCGCGAGACCTACCGGCGTCGGTTCCGCCACGTGCTGGTCGACGAGTACCAGGACACCAACCACGCGCAGTACGCCCTCGTGCACCAGCTGTGCGGACAGAGCCTCGAGGAGGTCCCGACCGGGGATCCGTCGGCGGTCGAGCCGGCCCGGACGACGGAGCCCGCCGAGCTGATGGTGGTCGGGGACGCCGACCAGTCGATCTATGCCTTCCGTGGTGCCGACATCCGCAACATCCTCGACTTCGAGCAGGACTTCCCCGACGCCCGGACTCTGCTGCTGGAGCAGAACTACCGGTCGACGCAGACGATCCTGACCGCGGCCAACGCGGTGATCGGCAACAACACCGGCCGCAAGGACAAGCGGCTCTGGTCCGACTCCGGTGAGGGGGAGCGGATCGTCGGCTACGTCTCCGACGACGAGCACGACGAGGCGCGGTTCGTCTCCGACACCATCGACCAGCTCACCGACGACGGTGTGCGGCCGGGCGACGTCGCGGTCTTCTACCGCACCAACGCCCAGTCCCGGGTGTTCGAGGAGATCTTCATCCGCACCGGCCTGCCCTACAAGGTCATCGGTGGGGTGCGCTTCTACGAGCGGCGGGAGATCCGCGACGCGCTGGCCTACCTGCGGGTGCTGGTCAACCCCGACGACCAGGTGTCGTTGCGCCGGATCCTCAACACGCCGCGGCGCGGCATCGGTGATCGTGCGGTTGCCGCCGTCAGCGAGCTCGCCGAGCGGGAGCAGCTCACCTTCTTCGAGGCGCTGCAGCGCGCCGAGGAGGCACCCGGGCTGGCCACGCGGTCGCAGAAGAGCATCGCGGCCTTCGTGGCACTGGTCTCCGAGCTCCAGTCCATGGTCGCGGCGGGGGAGCGGCCCGACGTGGTGCTGGAGTCGGTGCTGGACCGCTCGGGCTACCTCCGCTCACTCGAGGAGTCCGACGACCCCCAGGACGAGACCCGGGTGGAGAACCTCGGCGAGCTGGTGGCCGTGGCACGGGAGTTCGCCGAGGAGCCGGTGGCCGGCCCGTCGGCGGACCCCGCGGATCCCGACGACACCGTGGCCGGCACCGAGACGCCCGGACTGGCCGACTTCCTGGAGCGGGTCGCGCTCGTCGCCGATGCCGACCAGCTGCCCGACGTCCCCGAGGACGCCGAGGAGCCCGACGCCGGGGTCGTCACGCTGATGACGCTGCACACCGCGAAGGGGCTGGAGTTCCCCGTCGTCTTCCTGACCGGCCTGGAGGACGGCATCTTCCCGCACTCGCGGGCGCTGGGTGACCGTCCGGAGCTGGAGGAGGAGCGGCGGCTGGCCTACGTCGGCATCACGCGAGCGCGCCAGCGGCTCTATGCCACGCGCGCGATCGTGCGGTCCGCGTGGGGCGCTCCCGCCCACAACCCCGCCTCACGCTTCCTCGCCGAGCTGCCCATCGACCTGGTGGACTGGCGCCGGACCGAGGCCGACCAGACCCGCTGGTCCCGCCCCGCGATGCGCGGCGGTGGCGGCGACGCCGCAGGCGGGACGACCCGGCTCGGTGCGCCGACCGCGGCCGGGCGGCGCAACTTCTCCAGCGCGGCAGCGCGCGCGGATGCCGCGTCCAAGGCCAAGCAGTCGCGCCCGATCCCGTCGCTGGAGCCCGGGGACAAGGTCACCCACGACAGCTTCGGCCTCGGCACGGTCGTCGCCGTGGAGGGTCGGGCGGAGAAGTCGGTCGCCTCGATCGACTTCGGCTCCGAGGGCGTCAAGCGGCTCCTGCTGCGCTACGCGCCGGTCGAGAAGCTGTAGCCGGAGGGCCGGCTCGCGTCGGTCGCTGCGCTCGCTCGGAGGTTCGGGTCAGGGCTGGACGCCGTTGACCACGAGCGCGCGGTAGGGGTCGACCGGGTCGCCGCCGCCGGGACGGACCTCGAGGTGGAGGTGGGAGCCGGTCGAGTTGCCGGTCGAGCCGACGTAGCCGATGACCTCGCCGGAGCGGACCTCGTCGCCGGTGCTGACGCCGTACGACGACTGGTGGGCGTACCACAGCTCGGTGCCGTCCTCGAGCGTCACGACCGTCTTGTTGCCGTAGGAGCCGTCGTAGCCGGCCTCGGTGACGGTGCCACCGGCGACGGCGCGGATCGGCGTGCCGTACGGCGCGGCGAAGTCGAGGCCGGTGTGGGCGCTGGACCACAGGCCGTACTCGCCGAAGGTGGCGGTCAGCCGGTAGCTGGTCAGCGGCGTCACCCACGCGTTCTTGGCGATCTCGCCGGCCTCCTCCTGGGCGGCCTCGGCGAGCTGGCCCAGCCGGGCCTCGCGCTCGGCGGCCTGCTCCTCGGCCTTGGCGACCAGGTCGTCACCCTCGGCCTCGCGGCCGCCGTTGCGACTGATGACCTCGCCGCGGTCGAGCTCGCCGAGCGTGCCGGCGCTGTTGCTGCCCAGCAGGGCGCTCGGCGCGGAGAGGCGCACCTCGTTGGAGGTGGTGGTGATGTCGGGAGCGGTCACGACGCCGCCGGCCGCGACGGCCAGCACGGTGACGCCGACGGCGGCACGCAGCGAGGGCAGGAACGGCAGGGGAGTGCGGGCACGGCCGACGTGCTTGAGAGCGCGGCGCTTGCCGCCTGCGGCGCTGACGACGGGGATCTCCGCGGTGACGGTGGGGACCTCACCGGTGTCGGTGGTGTGGTGCTCGCTCGTGGGGGCGGGGGCTCGGTCGGCCCGGCGGGCGCGCGAGGTGCTGCGCTGATCCGCTCGGTGGCTTCCCATGCTGTCTCCGTTGCTCGACGTGCTGGCCGGGCGCTTCCCCGCGAGATGACTCCGTGGTGGCGTGTCAGCGAAGCGCAAGTGACGAACGTACGGGGATCGCACCCCATGACGAAATCGCCCACGCCTGCAACTGTGAACGCAACCACACGATCCGCACGGTTCCGCGGCACTGTCACCGCCCCGAAGGCTAGGGCATGAGAGGGAGATCACGCACATCGGGGGTCCGGTGGAGCCCTGCGGCCGATCCGGTCTAGGGTGCCCGAGGATGGGCTGTCGCTCGTCGGCCGGCCACCCGCCAGAGCCCGTACCCGAACCAAGAGGACGAATTCAGTGGACCTGATGGAGTATCAGGCGAAGCAGCTCTTCGCCAAGCATGGTGTCCCGGTCACCGAGGGCATCGTCGCCACCACCCCGGAGGACGCCAAGGCCGCCGCCGAGAAGCTCGGCGTCGTGGTCGTCAAGGCCCAGGTCAAGGCCGGTGGCCGTGGCAAGGCCGGCGGCGTGAAGCTCGCGAAGACGCCCGACGAGGCGTTCGAGCACGCCAGCAACATCCTCGGCATGGACATCAAGGGCCACACCGTGGGCCGGGTCCTGATCGCTCCGGGCGCGAGCATCGAGGAGGAGTACTACTTCTCCTTCCTGCTGGACCGCTCCAACCGTCGGTACCTCTGCATCGCCTCCGTCGAGGGCGGCGTCGAGATCGAGGAGGTCGCCAAGACCAACCCCGACGCCGTGAAGCAGATCCCGATCGACCCGGGTGCCGGCGTCGACGAGGCCAAGGCCCGCGAGATCGTCGCCGAGGCCGCCTTCCCCGAGGTGCTCACCGAGCAGGCCGTCGAGACGGTGCTGACGCTGTGGAAGACCTTCGTGGAGGAGGACGCCACGCTCGTCGAGGTCAACCCGCTGGCCCGTCTGGAGGGCGACAAGCTCGAGGCCCTGGACGGCAAGGTGTCGCTGGACGAGAACGCCTCCGAGGTCCGCCACGAGGACCACGCGTCGTTCGAGATCCGCGAGGAGGCCGACCCCCTGGAGTCCAAGGCCAAGGACAAGGGCCTCAACTACGTCAAGCTCGACGGTCAGGTCGGCATCATCGGCAACGGCGCCGGGCTGGTCATGTCCACGCTCGACGTCGTCGCGTACGCCGGTGAGAAGCACGGCGACGTGAAGCCGGCGAACTTCCTCGACATCGGTGGCGGCGCCAACGCGCAGGTCATGGCCGACGGCCTCGACGTCATCCTGAACGACCCGCAGGTGAAGTCGGTCTTCGTCAACGTGTTCGGCGGCATCACCGCCTGCAACGAGGTCGCCGACGGCATCGTCGGCGCGCTCGACATCCTCGGCGACGAGGCCACCAAGCCGCTCGTCGTACGTCTCGACGGCAACGCCGTCGAGGAGGGCCGGCGCATCCTGTCCGAGCGGAACCACCCGTTGGTCACCATGGCGGACACGATGGACGGCGCCGCTGACAAGGCCGCCGAGCTGGCGAACGGCTGAGGCGGAGGAGAGAACAAACTATGTCGATCTACCTGAACAAGGACTCCAAGCTCATCGTCCAGGGCATCACCGGCGGCATGGGTGCCAAGCACACCGCGCTGATGATGCAGGCCGGCTCCAACATCGTGGGTGGCGTCAACGCCCGCAAGGCCGGCACGACCGTCACCCACGCCGACAGCAACGGTGCCGACGTCGAGCTGCCCGTCTTCGGATCGGTGAAGGAGGCGATGGCTGAGACCGGCGCCGACGTGTCGGTGCTCTTCGTGCCGCCGGCCTTCACCAAGGACGCCTGCATCGAGGCCGTCGACGCCGGGATCGGCCTGATGGTGGTCATCACCGAGGGCGTGCCGGTGCAGGACACCGCCGAGGTGTGGTCCTACCTGCAGTCCGACGCCAACCACGCCGGCACGCGGATGATCGGCCCGAACTGCCCCGGCATCATCACGCCGGAGGAGTCGCTGGCCGGCATCACGCCGCACACCATCGCGGGCAAGGGCCCCATCGGCCTGGTGTCGAAGTCGGGCACGCTGACCTACCAGATGATGTACGAGCTGCGTGACTACGGCTTCTCCACCGCCATCGGCATCGGCGGCGACCCGGTCATCGGCACCACCCACATCGACGCGCTCGAGGCCTTCGAGAAGGACCCCGACACCAAGGCGATCGTGATGATCGGCGAGATCGGCGGCGACGCCGAGGAGCGCGCCGCGGCGTACATCAAGGACAACGTGACCAAGCCGGTCGTCGGCTACGTCGCGGGCTTCACCGCCCCCGAGGGCAAGACCATGGGCCACGCCGGCGCCATCGTGTCGGGCTCCTCGGGCACCGCGGCCGCCAAGCAGGAGGCCCTCGAGGCCGTCGGCGTGAAGGTCGGCAAGACGCCGTCCGCGACCGCCGAGCTGATGCGGGAGATCCTCAAGGACCTCTGATCCCGCGTTGGTCGCGCCTGTCCGGACCAGCAGCCACGCAGGGCCCGCTCCCGTCGGGGGCGGGCCCTGCGTGCGTCTCAGCAGCCGTCGGCGGCGAAGACACACATCTCCGCCGAGAGCGGGTCGGTGATCGCGTAGAGCTCCTCGATGGCGATCGGCACGGTCGAGGAGAGCTCCCACTCGCCGTAGGAGTCCACGGCCAGCACGGCGTTGCCGACCTGGACCAGGTGGTAGACGTCGCCGCCGAGGGCGGTGGAGAACGTGCGCGAGAGCACGAGGAAACCGTCGGCGCCGCGGGGTGGCCGGTTGTCCGGGTGGGCGGTCCAGACCTGTTCCTCCTTGTCCGCGCACCGCTCGGCATCGGCCTCGAGGGCCTCCAGGACGCCGGCCGCGGTTTCCTCGTCCGGGAACAGGACCAGTTCGCGCGAGTCGGCGAACTCCGGGCCGGTGGCCGCCGCTGCCAGGCGGTCCACGAACGGCGCCGGCCAGTCGGCCTTGCCGTCCCCGGCACCGGGACAGATGTTGAACGGGTTGACGCCCATCGCGTCGGGCCCGGGGCCGTTGATCGGATCCCCTTCCGGCGAGGTCAGGTCGCGGTCGACGGGGAAGTCCGCCGGGATGTCGAGTCGCCATTCGGTGCCCGTGGGGCCGGCTCCATCGCTGGCCGTGGCCGAGCGTGCCACGCGGTCCAAGGCCGGGCCCAGCATGCGCTCGACCGGTGACGTGATCCCCCAGATCGGGTCGTAGTCCGCCGTGGGCATGTCGTGGGAGAGCACCGTCAGCCGGTCCCCGGTCACGGCGGCGCCGGTCACCAACGCGTGGTCGTTGAAGGCCTCGCCACCGGTCGGCCCGTCGAGGCGGTAGGTGGTGCGGGCCAGGACCGCGGACCCGTCCGCGACGTCGTCGGCGGCCGGCAGGTCACTCGTCGAGGTCCCGGAGGCACCCGCCGGCGTGCAGTCGGCGAGCCAGCCGCGGACCTCCTCCCGGGCCGCCGTCGCATCGGCGGCGGAGTCGAACTCGGCGATGACCTGCGTCAGCGAGTGGACCTCCAGGCTCCACGTCCGCTGGAACACCGCTCCGGCACCGAGATCGGCGAAGGAGGACTCCTGGCACGCGTTGGCGACCGCCTGGCCGTCGCCCGCGAAGGTCTCGCCGACCTGCCACTGCTCGTTGAGGTCGAACTCGGTCTCGGCGTCGGTCATCAGGTCCGACCGGCTGATGCTCGGCGCGCCGCCCGTGGTGGTGGGAGCCGCAGGATCGACCTGCCCGGCGTCGTCGCCACCGGTCAGGATCGCGAGCGGAGCGACGACCGCGACCACGGCCAGCGCGGTCGCTCCGGTGAGCCCCACCGTCCGGCGGCGGCGCAGCCGGTCACCGCGACGACGTACGGCGGCAGCCGACGGCATCGGTGCGTCGGGCATCGCGTCGCGCAGGTGCTGCATGTGCTCGATGGGGTCAGGCATGGTTGATTCCTCCTGCGATGCCACCGGACGGATCGTCGGTGAGCAGGGCGGCGAGTGCGGTGCGCCCGCGGCTCAGGCGGGCCTTGACGGTGCCCTCCGGGGCGCCGACCTCGACAGCGACGCGGTGGACCGGGAGGTCGGCGATGTGGTGCAGGACGAGCGCCTCGCGTTGCGCCGGCGGCAGTTGCCGCAGCGCCGCGACCAGCGCGACGTGCGTCTCGTCCACCTCGCGCGTGGCGAGCGCACCCCCCACGGCGCGGTCCGGTGCCCCACGGTCCCGGCGCCGCCGGCGCCATCGGCTGATGGCCAGCCGGTGGGCCGTCGTACGCACCCACGCCTCGGGGTACTCGGCACGGTCCAGCTTGCGACGGTGCGACCAGGCCCGGGCGAACGCCTCCTGCACGCAGTCCGCGGCCTCCTCCGCGTCCCCGATGAGCGCGTAGACCTGGGTGGTGACCCGGCGGAACGACGCAGCGTAGAACTCGTCGAACTCCTGCTCGTCCACGGCGCCCCCTGAGATCGCTGTCCTCACCATGCTCTACGCGACAGCAGGGTCAACGGTTGCAGGCGTGCCCGATCGAGCCGTGGATTCCTTGCGATTCGAACACGTGTTCGATACCATCGGAAGATGTCGCCCAGCACCGCTCCCGCCTCGTCGGCCGCCGAGGTCGCCGACGCTGCGGTGCGGCTCGCGCGATCGGCGGCAGAGATCGAGGCCGGCGACCTGCCCGCCGCGGCCGCGGACGTGGCGCGTGCCCGGGCGGCGCTCGACGCGGTGCTGGTGACGCTGGCCGACCGCCTGGAGGACACCGGTGCCGCCCAGGACCTGGGGTGGGCCGGCGCGAAGGAGTTGCTGACCCACGTGACCGGTGGTCACAAGGGCGCCGGCGGTGGACTGGTCCGCACCGCGCGGCAGACGCGTGAGCTTCCCGAGGTGCGCAGTGCGCTGTCCGCCGGTGACATCTCGTTGGCGCAGGCCCGCGTGATCGGCAACCGGGTCGCGACCCTGCCGCGCGACCCCGAGTTCCGCGCCACGGCGGCGAGCACGATGCTCGACCGCGTCGCGCAGCACGGGTACGACGCGACCGACCTCGACCGTGCGATGCCCGGCGTCGTGGCCGAGCTGGACCCCGACGGGCGCCTGCTGGGTGGTGAGCGCGACAAGGAGCTGACCGAGCGCGGCGCCCACCGCGCGCGCCACCTCGCCTTCAGCGCCGACGGCCTGGGCGGGGTCCGCATCCGGGGCTACGCCACCGCCGAGGAGGCCGAGCTGGTCAAGACCGCGCTGATGCCGTTGGCCGCGCCGCGGCCGACGGACTCCGGTGCCTGCGGCGGTGAGCCCGGCACGATCGGCCAGCGCGACCGAGAGGGCCGGCGCGTCGGTCGCAATTGCCCCGATCCCACCTGTGCCCACGACGGTCGCGATCCCCGCGATGCCGGCGTACGGCTCTGGGACGCCCTGGTCGAGGCCGCCGGTCGACTCGTCGCCGCCGATTCCGTGCCGCAGACCCATGGCACGGCTGCGCGCGTCGTGGTCACCATGCGGTACGACGACCTGCGCGAGCAGCTCGCCGCCACATCGACATGCCGCGGCGAGGGCCGACTGGCCGGCGGCGACTCACTGTCGGTGGGAGCCGTGCGCCGGCTGGCGTGCGACGCCGAGATCCTCCCGGCCGTCCTCGGCAGCCGCGGCCAGGTCCTCGACGTCGGGCGGACCCAGCGGCTCGTCACCACCGCGATCTGGCACGCGTTGGTGCTGCGGGACCAGCACTGCGCCTTCCCCGGCTGCACCCGCCTACCGATCGCCTGCGATGCCCACCACGTCGTGCACTGGGCCGACGGTGGCGCCACCTCGCTGGCCAACCTGGTCCTGCTCTGCCGTGCGCACCACACCGTGGTCCACGAGACCCCCTGGCAGATCCGCATAGACCCCTCGTCCCACCGGCCCGTCTGGATCCCACCACCGCGGGTCGACGACAGCGGGCGCTTCACCTACCTGCCGCCCCGGGCGCCGCCGCCGACGTACGCCGCGTGAGCGGCCGGGGTCAGCGCTTCTTCTGGTAGCCGGGCAGCTCGTCCAGCCGCTCCAGGGCACGCTCGGCGAGGCCGACGAAGTTGCCGTCTCTCATCTGGGCGCGGGGCACCGAGACGAACAGCAGCGCCGAGACCGAGGTCCCGTCGCGCAGGATCGCGATGTCGTAGGTCAGCACCTGGTCGTCGGGGAGCTCGGTGCGCAGCTGCCACGCCGTGATCGAGCGGTCGCCGTTGTCGCGGCGGAGCAACTGGCGGACCTTCGTGCCGGCGCCCGCGTCGGAGTCCGGGCACTCCGCGATCTTGCCGCGGACGTCGCCGACGAACTGGCTCGCGCGCTTTGCCGGCAGTGACGCCACCGCCTGGGTCAGGCCGAACTCGACCGGGAGGTTGGCCTCGGGCAGCACGAACGATCGCAGCGCACCGTGACGGTAGCCCGCCCCCTTGAACTTGCCGGCCAGGCCCACCGTGGAACAGCTCACGACGCCGATCTCACCGCTCTCGGCAGTCAGCGCCGACACCGGCGGACCCACCCACGTCCCGGTGTCCCGCCCTGCCGGCGGGAGGTCCCAGGTGGAGAGCAGCGCGGGATTCTCACCGGCCGGGAACGGCGGCACCTCCGAGAGTGCAGCGTCACCGGCGCACTTGCCCGCCGCGGGCAACTTGCACATCCGCTGCACCGCCGACCCCACGAGGTCGGCCACGGCGTCCCGGTTGGTCCGCATCGCCAATGCCGCCGTCTCCAGTGACACCGCAGTGACCAGTCGCCCGGTGCGCGCCATGGCAGTGGCGTAGGTGACGCCGGTCTGGTCGTTGCGCAGCAGGAACAGGTGCGCCTGGTTGCCGACGTCCTCGATGTCGAAGGTCGCGACGAGGCGGTGCTGCGGCAGGTTCTGGCCCTCGTTCGACTCCGGGGCACAGCCCGCCATCCAGTCACGCAGACGGCGGTAGGACGTCCGCGCCGAATCCTGGTCGGCCGACGCCTCGGCGACCTGGATCACGCGCCGGGTCTCGTCGTTGCCGCGCGGCCCGTCGCGGAAGGTGCGCACCCACGCCGCCTCGCCGTCGGGGTCGACGTAGCGCGCCTGTTGGCATGCCAGCACCCGACCGTCTCCGTCGGAGTTGTCCTTGGTCGACCGCTCCTTCCAGCCGCGTCCGCCGAGCGAGGTCTGGACGGGACCAGCCGGCAGCAACTCGGTGTCCGGGAGCGTGACTTGCGGATCGGCCACCACGCCGTTGCTGGGACGCTCCACCTGGCGGTCCAACGTGGGGCGTACGCCGGAGGAGTCGCCCACGGCCATGCCCGCCACGACCAGGGTGGCCGCCACCGCCACGGCACCGGCCACCGTGTGGGCGCGGCGCCGGGCTCCGCCCGCCCGCGTGATGATGCTGCTGCGGGGCCACCGCACCGTGCGGGTCGCCGAGGAGAGGGACGCGAGGGCCTGCGGGATCTCCGCGGTGTCGATCGCCCGGACGCGGGCGAAGTCGGCCGCGCCGGTGCCGAGTTCGCGCGACGCCGCCTCGAGTGGCAACGCCACCTCGCGGGCGGCGGCCTGCAGCGACGTGCCGGCCAGCTGGGTGAGCAGCAGCACCTTGCGCTGCACGAGCGACAGGTCCGCCAGCCCGTCCAGTACCGCATTCGCCTCGGCGTCGAAGTCCTGGTCACGGCGCCAACGGCGGGCCGTCGCGCGACGCAGTGCGTGGCGCCAGGCCGTGGTCCGCACCGTGGACTCGGGATCGGTCGCGCGGGCCGTCTTGGGCCAGTGGTGCCACGCCACGACGAACGCGTCACGTACGCCGCTGCGCGACGCCGTGAGGTCACCGGTGAGCGCGAAGGTCTGCAGCAGCAGCCGGTCGCGGGTGAGCCGGTAGAACTCGTCGAACTCCGCGGCGGGGTCGCGGGAGGTGGGGGCGTCGCTCATGTCGCTCCTACGGTATCCGGCGCGGCGTGGCGGCCACGAGGAGCGGTCCCCAACCGCGATGATGAAACGGTCATGACGCTGCTGCATCCGCCCCGATCGTCGGCGACGTCGTCCAGCACGGAGGCCGACGTACGCCGCCGCCTCGCGACCCGCCGCCCGCTCGTCCCGACGGCCACCCTCGGTGGCGCGATCGCAGCTGCCGGACCGCTCCTGGTGCTGCTCGCCGTCGGTGTCGTGGGGTGGTTCCTCACCGACGCCGGCACCCACGGCAGCCCCAGCGGCGCGCTCCGCGTGGGTGCCTCGGGGTGGCTGCTCGCGCACGGCTCCGGCATCACCATCGAGGGCGTGCGCATCACCGCGGTGCCGCTCGGGCTCACCCTGCTCGCCGCCTGGTCGGTGTGGCGGGTGGGGCACCGGGTGGGGGAGTCGATCGCCGACCACGGTCCCGACGCCGGTCGGATCCAGGACGGCGAACGTGACTGGACCGTGCCGACCGCGGCCCTGCTGTTCGTCACCGGCTACGTCCTGGTCACCGTGCTCACCGCCACCCTCACCTCGACCGCCGCGACCGTGCCCAGCACGCCGCGTGCCGTCGGCTGGTCGCTGCTGCTGACCACGCTCGTGGGCCTCCCCGCCATCGCCGCGGGGAGTGGTCGGGCGGCCGTGTGGGTCACACTGCTGCCGCCCTCAGTGCGGGCAGCAGCAGCGGTGTGCCGGAGCCTGCTGGTCACCTGGCTGGTGTTCGCGACGCTGGCGTGGGTCGTGGCCCTCGTGGCCGACTTCGCCACCGCCGCCAACATCGTCTCCCAGCTCGACACCGGCGCCGGTGACGCCGCGCTGGTCTCCGCCCTCTCGCTGACCGCTGCTCCCAACGCCACGCTGTGGTCCAGCGCCTACCTGCTCGGCCCCGGGTTCACGCTCGGGACCGGCACGGTCGTCGGGCCGGCCGCGGTCGTCCTCGGCCCGCTCCCGCTCTTCCCGCTCCTCGCCGCGCTGCCGGCCGCCGGGTTGGGCGACACCGTCGCCGTGCTGGTGATGGGCACCCCGGCCGTCGTCGCCGCCCTCGCCGCCGCGCGCGCCCACCGACGCCTGCCCGCGGTCACCTGGGACCGGGCAGCGGTCCGCGGAGGCGTCGGCGGCATCCTCGCCGGCTTCCTGCTGGGTTGGCTGACCTCGCTCTCGGGCGGTGCCGTGGGCCCGGGGCGCCTGCAGGCGGTCGGCCCGTTCTCGGCGGAGGTGCTGCTCCACGCCGTCGCGGCACTCGGCATCGGGGGCCTGGTCGGCGCGCTCGGGGCCTGGTGGTGGACCGAGCACGGGGCGCGCATCCCGGGGCTGGGTCGCCTCCGGGCGGCGCGGCGTACGCCCTAGACTCGCCGCGTGCCTGACCGTCCCGCGCGCCTCGTCGTGCTCGTCTCCGGCTCGGGCACGAATCTCCAGGCCCTGCTCGACGCGACCGCCGACCCGGCGTACGGCGCCGAGGTGGTGGCCGTCGGCGCCGACCGTGACGACATCGAGGGGCTCGCCCGCGCCGAACGCGTCGGGGTGCCGACCTTCGTCGAGCGGGTCCGCGACCACGACGACCGGGCCGGCTGGGACCGCACCCTCGCGGACCGGGTCGCCGACCATGAGCCGGACCTCGTGGTGCTCGCGGGGTTCATGAAACTGGTGGGGGAGGACTTCCTGGCCCGGTTCGGCGGCCGCACGGTCAACACCCACCCCGCCCTGTCTCCGGCCTTCCCGGGGATGCACGGCCCGCGCGACGCCCTGGAGTACGGCGTGAAGGTCACCGGCTGCACCCTCTTCGTCGTCGACGCCGGCGTCGACACCGGCGCGATCGTGGCGCAGGAGACCGTCGGTGTCGCCGACGACGACACCGTCGAGACGCTGCACGAGCGGATCAAGGTCGTCGAGCGCGCCCTGCTCGTCGACAGCGTGGGCCGGATGGCCCGTGAGGGCTGGACCGTGGACGGCCGCCGGGTTCGGCTGGGAGGCTGAACGCCGCTACGCTGAGGGCACACGACTGGCGCGGGTGGAGCAACCACCGGGGAGTGCGAGAGTCGGCATCGTCCGCCTGGGTGCCCTCATCTGGTTCGACGCCCGACCGATGAGAGTGAGCGCCCCGTGAGTGACCCGGCCACCCCTGTTGACACCCCTGCTGGCACTGTCGACGCCGTCCCGATCAAGCGAGCCCTGGTCTCGGTCTTCGACAAGACCGGTCTCGCCGACCTCGCCCGCGGCCTCCACGACGCCGGAGTGGAGCTGGTCTCCACCGGGGGCTCGGCGAAGCTCATCGAGGAGCTCGGCCTGCCGGTGTCGAAGGTGGAGGACCTGACCGGGTTCCCCGAGTGCCTCGACGGCCGGGTCAAGACGCTGCACCCCCGGGTGCACGCGGGCATCCTCGCCGACCGTCGCCTGCCTGCCCACGTGGCGCAGCTCGACGAGCTCGACGTCGCACCGTTCGACCTCGTCGTGGTCAACCTCTACCCGTTCGCCGACACCGTCGCCTCCGGCGCCGGCGTGCAGGACTGCATCGAGAAGATCGACATCGGTGGCCCCTCGATGGTGCGCGCGGCCGCCAAGAACCACGCATCGGTCGCGATCGTCACCGACGGTGCCGACTACGGCCGGGCACTCGAGGCAGCGCGCGGCGACGGCTTCACCCTCGCCGAGCGCGAGCACCTGGCCGCCAAGGCGTTCGTCCACACCGCCACCTACGACGTGCAGGTGGCCTCGTGGATGGGCAACGTGCTCACCGACACCTCCGACGGCAGCGGCTTCCCCGCCTGGGTCGGGGCGACCTGGGACCGGGCCGCCGGCCTGCGGTACGGCGAGAACCCCCACCAGCCGGCAGCGCTCTACACCACCGGGTCCGGGCCCGCCGGTCTCGCCGGCGCCGAGCAGCTGCACGGCAAGGAGATGTCCTACAACAACTACGTCGACACCGACGCGGCGCGACGCGCGGCGTACGACTTCGCCGAGCCGGCGGTGGCGATCATCAAGCACGCCAACCCGTGCGGCATCGCGGTCGGCACCGAGGGCGGCGACATCGCCGAGGTGCACGGCCGCGCCCACGAGTGCGACCCGGTCTCCGCGTTCGGTGGTGTGATCGCCGTCAACCGTCCGGTGACCGTCGCGATGGCCGAGCAGGTCGCCGAGATCTTCACCGAGGTCATCGTGGCGCCGGGCTACGACGACGGCGCCGTCGAGGTGTTGATGGGCAAGAAGAACATCCGCATCCTCCGCGCCGAGGCGCCGCCGGAGTCCACGCCCGTGGAGACACGGCCGATCAGTGGGGGACTGCTGATGCAGCACGTGGACCGTTTCCAGGCCGAGGGCGACGACCCCGCCTCGTGGACGCTCGCCACCGGCGAGGCCGCCGACGAGGCGACGCTCGCCGACCTCGCCTTCGCCTGGCGGGCCTGCCGGGCGGCGAAGTCCAACGCGATCCTGCTCGCCGCGGGCGGCGGCTCGGTCGGCATCGGCATGGGCCAGGTCAACCGGGTCGACTCCTGCCGGCTGGCCGTCGAGCGCGCCGGCGAGCGCGCGACGGGTGCGGTCGCCGCCTCGGACGCGTTCTTCCCGTTCCCCGACGGCCCGCAGATCCTGCTCGACGCCGGTGTCCGCGCCATCGTCCAGCCCGGCGGGTCGGTCCGTGACGAGGAGACGATCGCCGCCTGCGAGGCGGCCGGCGTCACGATGTACTTCACCGGCACCCGGCATTTCGCCCACTGACACTCTGAAAGGATGAGCGCGTGACGGCGCAGAGGCTCGACGGCAAGGCGACGGCAGCAGCGATCAAGGACGAGCTGCGCGGACGCATCGAGAAGCTCGCCGAGCAGGGCATCACGCCCGGGCTCGGCACGGTGCTGGTCGGTGACGACCCGGGCTCGCGGTGGTACGTCGGCGGCAAGCACAAGGACTGCGCCGAGGTCGGCATCTCCTCGCTGCGCATCGACCTCCCCGAGACCGCCAGCCAGGCCGAGATCGAGCAGGCGGTGGCCGACCTGAACGCCGACCCCGCCTGCACCGGCTACATCGTCCAGCTGCCGCTGCCCCGGGGGCGCGACGAGAACCGGGTGCTCGGGCTGATCGATCCGGCCAAGGACGCCGACGGCCTGCACCCCACCAACCTGGGCTGGCTGGTGCTCGGCACCGAGGCCCCGTTGCCGTGCACGCCCTACGGCATCGTGGAGATCCTGCGCCGCCACGACGTGCCGATCGCCGGCGCGGAGGTCGTCGTGATCGGCCGCGGCGTCACGGTGGGACGCCCGCTGGGCCTGCTGCTGACCCGCCGCAGCGAGAACGCGACCGTGACCCTGTGCCACACCGGCACCGTCGACCTCGCCACGCACGTCGCCAAGGCCGACATCGTGGTGGCCGCCGCCGGCGTACCCGGCATCATCACCGGCGACATGGTCAAGCCGGGGGCCGCGGTGCTCGACGTCGGCGTCTCGCGCGTGGACGGCAAGATCGCCGGCGACGTGGCCGAGGACGTCTGGGAGACCGCCGGATGGGTCTCGCCCAACCCCGGCGGTGTCGGCCCGATGACGCGCGCGATGCTGCTGGCCAACGTCGTCGCGATCGCGGAGCAGAACGCGGCGGCCGCGTCGGCGTGAGCGAGGACCCCTTCGCCCAGCCGCGGCGCTACCCGTCGACGATCGGCGGCGTCTGCTACCTGGTGATGCTGGCCGTGACACTCACCGGGATCGCCCTCACGGCCTTCGTCGACTGGCGCATCGGGGTCCGGGTGGTCGCGGGCTCCCTGCTGGGCCTCGCCGTGCTGCGTGGGCTGATGCCCACCCACGAGGCCGGGATGCTCGCGGTGCGCAGCCGACCGGTGGACGTCGGGCTGCTCACCGTCGTCGGCGCCCTGCTGATCTTCCTGGCCGGCACCATCCCCGAGCAGCCGGCGCTCCCACTCGCGCCGTAGCGCCCGGACGCACGACGGGGCCGCCCCCCCGGAGGGGACGGCCCCGTGCAGCGAGGGGGACGGACTCAGATGAGTCCGAGCTCGGTCACCGTGTCGCGCTCCTCGACCAGCTCGGCGTTGGAGGCGTCGATGCGGCTGCGGGAGAACTCGTTGATCTCCAGGCCCTGCACGATCTCCCAGTCGCCACCGGAGGTGGTGACGGGGTAGGAGGTCACGATGCCCTCGGGGGCGCCGTAGGAGCCGTCCGAGAGCACCGCCATGGAGACCCAGTCACCGTCGGCGGAGCCGTAGAGCCAGTCGCGGGCGGCGTCGACGGTGGCCGATGCGGCCGAGGCGGCCGAGGAGGAGCCGCGCGCGTCGATGATGGCCGCACCGCGCTTGGCGACGGTGGGGATGAAGTCGTCGGCGACCCAGGCCTCGTCGTTCACGACCTCGGCAGCGTTCCGGCCACCGATCTCGGCGTGGAAGACGTCGGGGTACTGGGTGGCGGAGTGGTTGCCCCAGATCGTCATCTTCTTGATGTCGGTCACCGGCGAGCCGGTCTTGGTCGCCAGCTGCGAGATGGCCCGGTTGTGGTCGAGGCGGGTCAGTGCCGAGAACCGCTCCGAGGGGATGTCGGGGGCGTTGCGCAGCGCGATGAGCGCGTTGGTGTTGGCCGGGTTGCCGGTCACGCCGATGCGGACGTCGTCAGCGGCGACCTTGTTCAGCGCCTTGCCCTGCTCGGTGAAGATCGCGCCGTTGGCCTCGAGGAGGTCACCGCGCTCCATGCCCGGGCCGCGCGGACGTGCGCCCACGAGCAGGGCCAGGTTGACGCCGTCGAAGACCTTCTCGGCGTCGTCGCCGATCTCGACACCGGCCAGGTTCGGGAAGGCGCAGTCGTCGAGCTCCATGACGACGCCCTCGAGGGCCTTCAGGGCCGGGGTGATCTCGAGCAGGCGCAGCTCGATGGGTCGGTCGCCGGCCAGCGCACCGCTGGCGAGGCGGAACAGGAGGCTGTAGCCGATCTGACCGGCGGCTCCGGTCACGGCCACCTTCAGGGGCGTGTCGCTCACGAGTTCTCCTTCGTGTCTCCGCGGTGGGGTCGCAATCTGCTGGTGACGCTAGCAGCGCCCGGGCCCCGCGCGGCACTCGGCCACGGGTGGGGGACCATGGACGCATGGTCCGTCGTGGTGCCCGTCGACACCTGGTGTCAGCCCCCCTGCTCGCCCTCGGCATCACCGTGGCCGGATGCTCGGCCTCGGCACCGAGCCCGCCGACCGGCGTCGACACCCTCGAGATCCCGACGCCGAGCCCCGAGCCGGCGGACTTCGTCGCCGAGGTCGACAACCGCTGGCTCCCGCTGCCCGTCGGTGCCGAGTGGGTGTACGCCGTCACCGGCGAGCCGTCGTCCTACCAGGTGCGCGTGACGGTCTCGGAGGGGCCGGAGGTGCTCGGCGTGGCCACGACCGCGGTGAGGACCGAGCCGCTGGTGGGGGAGGACGAGCTGGTCACCACGACGCCCGGGACCGACTGGTACGCCCAGGACATCGAGGGCAACGTGTGGTGGTTCGGCAGCGAGGACGGCTGGCGGGCCGGCGAGGCCGGCGCCGAGGCGGGCCTGGTGATGGCGGCCGAGCCGCGCTTCGGTGACGGCTACCGGATGGCGGTCGCCGGCGGACTCGACGTACGGGCCGAGGTGACCGGTGTCGACGGTGCCGGCACGGTGGAGCTGGAGGTGTACCGGGGGGAGAACTCCCGCACCGAGGAGTACGCCGCGGGCATCGGCCTGCAGTCCTGGTCCAGCACCGGTGTCGGCACCTCGGGATCGCTGCAGCGCAGTGATCTGGACGGCTGACCGGGCGGATGGAAGGCTGGCGGAGTTGCGCGGCGGCCTGCCGCGTGAGATATCTTGACGTCGAGACACAATGACAGCATCAGAGTCGCAGACTGAGCAGACTGAGGAGAGCCGGAACGTGGCCACGGACGCATCCAGCATCATCTACACCCACACCGACGAGGCGCCGCTGCTGGCGACGTACTCCTTCCTGCCCATCGTCGAGGCCTACGCCAAGAAGGCCGGCGTCTCGATGGAGACCCGCGACATCTCGCTGTCCGCGCGTATCCTCGCCGCCTTCGACCTCGCGCCCGACGCGCTGGCCGAGCTGGGTGAGCTCGCCGGGGACCCGGCGGCGAACATCATCAAGCTGCCCAACATCTCCGCCTCGGTGCCGCAGCTCAAGGGCGCCATCGCCGAGCTGCAGCAGCAGGGGTACGACGTCCCGAAGTTCCCGGAGAACCCCTCCACCCCGGAGGAGGAGCAGGTCCGCGCCACCTACGGCACGGTGCTCGGCTCCGCGGTCAACCCCGTGCTGCGCCAAGGCAACTCCGACCGCCGCGCCCCCGGCTCGGTCAAGGCCTACGCCAAGGCCCACCCGCACTCGATGGGCGAGTGGTCCAAGGACTCGAAGACCAACGTCGCGACCATGGGCGAGCACGACTTCCGTTCCAACGAGCAGTCGGTCGTCATGGCCTCCGACGACACGCTGCGGATCGAGCACCAGGCCGCCGACGGCACCGTCACCGTCCTCAAGGACGGCCTGAAGGTGCTCGCCGGTGAGGTCATCGACGGCACCTTCATGAGCGCCTCGGCGCTGCGGTCGTTCCTCGCCGACCAGATCGAGCGCGCCAAGCGCGAGGACGTGCTGTTCTCGCTGCACATGAAGGCCACGATGATGAAGGTCTCCGACCCGATCATTTTCGGTCACGCCGTGCGCACCCTGCTCGGCCCGGTCTTCGACCAGTACGGCGACCAGATCGCCGCCGCCGACGTCTCGCCCAACGATGGCCTCGGCTGGATCCTCGAGGCCACCGAGCGCCTCGAGAACGGTGCGGAGATCAAGGCCGCCGTCGACGAGGCCCTCGCGGCCGGACCGCGTCTCGCGATGGTCGACTCCGGCAAGGGCATCACCAACTTCCACGTGCCCTCCGACGTCATCATCGACGCCTCCATGCCCGCGATGATCCGCATCGGCGGCAAGATGTGGGGCGCCGACGACGACACCCACGACACCCTCGCGGTGATCCCGGACTCCTCCTACGCCGGCGTCTACCAGGCCGTCATCGACGACTGCCGCGAGCACGGCGCCTACGACCCGACGCAGATGGGCACCGTCCCCAACGTCGGCCTGATGGCACAGAAGGCCGAGGAGTACGGCTCCCACGACAAGACCTTCGAGGCGCCCTCGGACGGCACCGTCCGCATCGTCGACGGTGCGGGGGAGACCCTGATCGAGCACGCCGTCGAGGCCGGTGACATCTGGCGCGCCTGCCAGACCAAGGACGAGCCGATCCGCGACTGGGTCAAGCTCGCCGTCACCCGTGCCCGCGCCACCGGCTCGCCGGCGGTGTTCTGGCTCGACGAGACCCGTGCCCACGACGCCAACCTGATCGCCAAGGTGCAGCAGTACCTCCCCGAGCACGACACCGACGGGCTCACCATCGAGATCATGGCGCCGGCCGAGGCCTGCAGCTACTCGCTGCAGCGCATCCGCAAGGGCGAGGACACCATCTCGGTCACCGGCAACGTGCTGCGTGACTACAACACCGACCTGTTCCCGATCCTCGAGGTCGGTACGTCGGCCAAGATGCTCTCGATCGTCCCGCTGATGGCCGGCGGTGGCCTCTTCGAGACCGGTGCCGGTGGCTCCGCGCCCAAGCACGTGCAGCAGCTGCTGGAGCAGAACTACCTGCGCTGGGACAGCCTGGGCGAGTTCTTCGCGCTGGCCGCCAGCTTCGACCACCTCGGCGACGTGGCCGACAACGCGTCCGCACGGGTGCTGGGGGCGACGCTGGACAAGGCGACCGAGACCTTCCTCAACGAGGACAAGTCCCCGACGCGTCGCATCGGCGGCATCGACAACCGCGGCTCGCACTTCTACCTGGCGATGTACTGGGCCCAGGAGCTCGCCGCGCAGACCGAGGACACCGAGCTCGCGGCCGCCTTCAAGCCCTACGCCGAGAAGCTGGTCGCCGCCGAGCAGCAGATCGTGGAGGAGCTCGCGGCCGTGCAGGGCTCGCCCGCCGACGTGGGTGGCTACTACCGCCCCGACGACGACAAGGCGGCTGCGGTCATGCGGCCGAGCTCGACCTTCAACGACGCGCTCGACGCACTCTGAGGCAGGTGTGCCCCCGCGGGGGCACACCCACGCCGTTGATCAGCGCACGCGGACGACGAAGGTCCGCTGCACCTGCCGTCCCGTCCGGTCGATGCCACGCAGCGTGATCTTGGTCCTGGTGCGTTGCTTGCCGCGGCCCTTGATGACGATCCGGTCCCCCTTGGTCGTGCGCCACAGGCCTCGGGGGAGGCTGCCCCGGACCTTGAGCCACCGGACCTGCCCGTGGGCGCCGTCGGTGCGGATGACGGCCTTGAACCATCGGCCGCGCTGGGCCACCGGCAGCCAGGCGCGGGTCGTGTAGCGGAACCTCGGCTCGACGGTGATCACGATCCGCGCGGTGCCGTGCACGACGGCGTCGCCGGTGCCGGAGGTGACGAGCACCTGGGGGCGCCAGGTGCCCGCGGACCTGGGGGTGCCGAACAGGTAGCCGCGGCGGCCGATCCCCATGCCCGGGGGCAGGGATCCCCCGACCACCTCCCAGGCGTAGGTGCCGTCACCTCCCGAGGCCTCGAGCCGGGTGCTGGTGCGGGCGCCCGCGAAGGCGGTCCGTGTCTGCCGCCGGACGTCGACCGGGTCGGGTTCGGCGGTGGCCCGGTCGGTGACCGTGACGGTGTAGGCGCCCAGCGAGCCGTAGTCGCTGTAGGCCAGCCCGGAGCCGTCGTTGCCGGTGCCCTCGACGGTGAGCACCCAGGTGCCGCCCGCGGTCGGCAGGGTGCCGGACCAGGAGGCGCCCAGCCCGGACGCGGTGCTCGCGGAGGTCCAGGTGACCTGCGGGTCGACCTCGGCGAGCCGGCGGCCGGTGGCGTCGCTGACGGTGAGCGCGACGTCGAGGTCGCTGTGGGCGGGGACGGCGACCTCGACCTCGGCCGTCCCGGCGCCGGTGAAGGTGAAGGCGTCGACGTCGTCGCTGCTCGAGACCAGCCCGGCCGCGGGCTCCCCGGCGGCGAGTTCGGTGGCGGCGGCGCCCTCGGCGCTGTCGGCGTGGTCGTCGGCGCGCTCGGGGACGACATCGGTGATGAGGGCGATGTCGTCCTCGGTGTTGTCGGCGTCGGCGTACTCGCCGCGGGAGAACTGGGTGACGGGCTGGTAGTAGCCGACGCCCATGATCGGCGCCCACGGGTCGGAACCGTCGTAGTAGGCGGTGCTGGTCGTCCCGTCGTGGAGCAGGCCGAGGTTGTGCCCGACCTCGTGGGAGGTGGCCTCGCCGATGCTCTTGCCGTTGGGGCCGGTGCCGCCGGCGAACACCCAGGCCGGCTGGTAGAAGCCGTGGCCGTAGTCGATGTCGAACACGTCGACGTAGGCGACGCCGCCGCAGTCGCAATCGTCGTAGATCGGGTTCCCGGGGCCGTTGGTGATCATGACGTGGGAGCCGTAGGTGTCGTCGGTCTCGTCGCTGCGGGTGAGTGCGTCCTGCCCGGGCCACTGGGTGGTGACGTTGACGTCGAAGGCGGCGTAGTCCGCCGCCACGACGGACCAGGTGTCCTGGATGTCGCGGAGCTCGGCGTCGGTGAAGTTCGCGTCGGTCGTGCCGCCGTCGTCGTAGGGGGTGACGTCGATGCGCTCCGTGCCGGTGCCGTTCCAGGCGGTGCCGGTGACCGTGCCGCCGTCGAAGTCGAGGTAGATCGTGTGGTCCGAGCCGGGCAGCGAGTTCAACGTGAAGGTGTCCGCGTACGCCGCGACCGGCCCGGAAGCGGCGGCTGCGGCCTCCTGCGCGGCATCGGCGGCGGCGATGTCGGCGGGGTCCGCGGCCGGCTCGACGTAGTAGACCTTGCCGCACACGTCGAACCAGGCGGACGGATCCTCGGCCGCCTTCGCCACGTCAGCGGGGTTGCCGCGCGCCGCGGCGGCGAAGGCGGCGGGCTTCCTCCGCTCTGCGCGGGCCACCTGGGTCGGACCGGCGAAGAGGGTGGTGCACTCGGTGTCGCCGCGCGCTCCGGCACCGGCCGGGACGCCGGCGGCGGGCGCCACGGTGGCAGCCAGCGCGAGGGTGGTGACCACGGCCGCCAGTGGCGCGAGGACACGGCCGCCGATCGAGGTGCGGGTGGGGGAAGCAGTGAGGGGCACGGGCGGGTTCCTCGGAACGAGTCGGGTGCGCTGCGCGCACGGGGTCCGCTGGAGCGGGACGCTACCGGGCGGGCACGGGATCCGCAGACGATTCGCGCATCGTCATCGTCGGGCCCCGGCGAGACGACTCGCCCCTCGGGGAATGTCGCGCCCGGTCCACAGGTTGCAGACACACGTGAGCACCACGGCGACTCGGCGCGAGACCGACACCAGCGACCGGACCCGCGCCTCGTGGGCGATCTTCGCGCTCGCGGTCGGCGGCTTCACCATCGGCACCACCGAGTTCGTCGCGATGGGCGTCCTGCCCGAGATCGCGGCCGGCATCGAGGTGTCGGTCCCGACGGCGGGCCACGTCATCTCCGCCTACGCGCTGGGCGTCGTCGTCGGCGTCCCGATCCTGTCCTTCTTCGGGGCCGGGCTCCCGCGCCGTGCCCTCCTGCTGGGACTGATGGGGGCGTACGCCGCCTGCAACCTGCTCAGCGCCGTGGCGACGTCGTACGAGATGCTCGCGCTGGCGCGGTTCCTCGACGGCCTCCCGCACGGTGCGTATTTCGGTGTCGCCTCCCTGGTCGCGGCCAGCCTGGTCACCCCGGAGCGGCGCGGCCGCGCCGTCGCCGCGGTGATGCTGGGCCTCAGCGTCGCCAACGTGATCGGCGTCCCCGCCGCCACCTGGGTGGGGCAGCAGGTGGGCTGGCGCGCGTCCTACCTGCTGACCGCGGCCCTGGGCGTGCTGACGCTGGCGCTCGTCGCGGCGTTCGTCCCCTCGATCCCCGGCAACCCCGAGGCCACCGGTCGCAGCGAGGCGAAGTCGTTCTTCACCAACCCCCAGGTGTGGTTGACGATGGCCGCGGGCGCGGTGGGCTTCGGTGGCCTGTTCGCGGTGTACTCCTACATCTCGCCGACCGTCACCACGGTGGCCGGCCTGCCGTCCTCGGTGGTGCCGATCTTCGTGCTCGCGTTCGGTCTCGGCATGGTCGCCGGCACCTGGCTGGCCGGCGAGCTGGCCGCCTGGTCGGTGATGCGCTCCCTGCTCGGTGCCGCCGCCGGCACCATCCCGGTGATGGGCGCGTTCTGGCTGCTCGCTCCGCTGGGGTGGGTCCTGCTCCCGGTCGTCTTCGCCGTCACCGCCATCGGGTCGGTCATGGTGGTCAACCTGCAGCTGCGGCTGATGGACGTCGCCGGTGACGCGGTCACCCTCGGCGCCGCGATGAACCACGCCGCGCTCAACGTCGCCAACGCCCTCGGCGCCTGGCTCGGTGGTGTCGTGATCGCCGCCGGCTTCGGCTACCGCTCGCCGGCCCTGGTCGGCGCCGCCCTCGCGGCCCTCGGCCTGGGCATCCTGCTGCTCTCCGCCGTCGTCCACCGGCGTGCGGGGCAGGCCCGGTGGGTGGGTCGCGAGCCCGTCGAGACCGCGTGACCGCGGCTCGTCCCTCGCAGCGCCGCCGGGCGGCGAAAACCAGGCGCGTGATGTCGGTGCGTTTCCGTATCGTCGGGGCGTCATGACCGCGACGACCGCCTCGCCCTCTCGGGCCCCGATCACGCCTGCCCCGCCGCCGATGGATCCGCGGCGCCGGGTCGACTGGCGACGGCTGCGTCGGCCACTGACGCTGCTGGCGCTGTTCGCCTCCGCCGTCGCCTCGCTGGGCCAGGCGCTGGGGACGGTCGTCGCCGGGCGACTGGCCGAGGAACCCACGACCGTCGGGGTCGGACTGCTCGGTGCCCTGGTGATCGGCGGCGCCCTCGTCGACACGGTCGGCAAGGTCTTCTGGGCGACCGTGGTCGACCGGGCCGAGGGACGGCTGCGCGACGACCTGCTGACCAGCGCGCTGTCCCAGCCCTTGGCGCAGCTCACCGAGCAGGCCGTCGGCGAGGTCCTCGACCGCGTCGACGACGACACCCACGAGGTCGGCACGCTGCTGCGCATCCACGTGTGGCAGCTGTTCCGCACCGTCTTCGGGGTGCTGCCGATGTGGTGCATCGCCGGCATCGCCTGGTGGCCGGCCTGGATCCTGTTCCCGCTCCTGGCCGTCCTGACCGGCCTGGCGATCCGGCCGCTGCTGGGGGAGATCTCGCGGCGCAAGGTCGTGGAGGAGATGGCCTGGACCGACCACGCCGCCGCCCTCGAGGAGGGCATCGCCGGGCGTGACGACCTGCGCACCAGCCTGGGCCAGCCCCACGTCGTACGCCGCCTGGCCCGGCTCTCGGCGCTGGTCCACGAGCGCTTCGGTTCGGTGCTGCAGGCCGAGAGCCGGGTGACCGCCCGCGCCGGCGTCCTCCTCCACGGCCTGCTGGCCGCGGTGGTGGTCGCCGGTGTCGCCGTCGCGACCACCGACGGGCTGTCGGTGGCCCGCCTGGTCACCCTCTTCCTGGTGACCTCGGCCTTCGTCGGCCAGATCAGCATGCTGGCCCAGCACCTGCCCGACCTCCAGGCCGGGCTGGGCGCGATCGTCCGCATCCGGCAGATGATGGCCGCCGACGCCGAGCCGGTGGGCGGCGACGCGCTCCCCGAGGGCGGCCTCGGACTGGAGCTGCGTGACCTGCAGTTCACCTACGAGGAGGGCTCGTTCGCGCTGCGCGACCTCGACCTGCGGGTGCCCGCGGGACAGACGGTCGCACTCGTGGGCCGCACCGGGTCGGGCAAGTCCACGGTCGCCTCGCTGCTCTCCCGCGCGGTGGAGCCGCCCCCGGGCACCGTGTTCGTGGGAGGTCGCGACGTCCTCGACCTCGACCTGGCCGCGCTGCGGTCGGCGGTCGGCGTGGTCACCCAGCGCACCGAGATCCTCGCCGGCACGCTCGCCGACAACATCGCCCTCTTCGCCCCGGACACCCGCGCGCGCGTCGAGGCCGCGGTGGCCGAGCTCGGCCTCGGGCCGTGGGTGGCGGGCCTGCCCGACGGGCTCGACACCATCCTCGGCCCCGGCGGCACCACGCTGTCGGCGGGGGAGGAGCAGCTGGTCGCGTTCGCACGCCTGCTGGTCCGCGACGTCCGCGTCGTCGTGCTCGACGAGGCGACCGCTCGCATGGACCCGGCGACCGAGGCGCGTGTCGTGGCCGCGGCCGAGCGACTGCTGCGGGGCCGCACGGGCATGCTGGTGGCGCACCGGCTCTCCACCACCGAGCGCGCCGACCTGGTCGCGGTGCTCGACCAGGGCCACATCGTGCAGCAGGGGCGTCGTGTCGACCTGGCGGCGACGCCCGGCCCCTTCCGGTCGCTGGTCGAGGCCAGCCGCGCCGAGCACGGTGCCCGCGCCCGGATGCCGTTGGACGCCACGGCTGCGGCAGCGGATGCCCCCGACACGGCGGCCGGCACCACGGTCGGCGGCCGTCGCCGCACGGGCCCGCCCCCGCCTCCGCCCGAGATCGCCGACGGTCCGTCCCTGGCACGCGGCATCTGGCGCGCCCTCGCGGTCCGCCCGAGCTGGGGCTACCTCGGCGCTGCCCTCTTCCTGGTCACGGCGCTCACCGCGCCGCAGGGGGCGCTGACCGGCTGGCTGTGGGGCCACGTCGTGGTCGACCTGCGCGAGGGCGGCCAACCGTTCCTGCTCGTGGGCTTGCTGGCATTCCTGCTGCTGGTCGGTCCGCTGCTGCTGGCCGACGCCATCCGCCGCTACCCGCGCTGGTGGATCGAGGTCATGCTGCGCACCCGGATGTCGGTGCTGCTGGGCCAGACTCGCCAACACCGGCTCGACCGCACGCCACCCGGCGAGGTGGTGGCCCGCTCGATGGACGCCGACCGGTTCGCGCGCTACGCCGACCGCTGGGTGGACTTCCTCAACGGCCTCGCCGTCGCGGCGGTGACGGCCGCGGTCGCGGCGAGCTGGCTGGCCGGCGGGGTGCTGCTCGCGGTGATGGTGGTCTCCGCGCTCGCCTCCACCCTGGGGCGGCCCGTCGCGGGCCGCTCCGCCGCGGCGGCCTCCGCGGCCCGGGCGCGGTTCGGTCGCATGCTGGTCTCGGCGCTGGAGTCGGCCCGCACCGTCAAGCTCGCCTCGGCGACGCCCGCGGTCCACGCGCAGGTGCGCCGCGTCGACAGCGGCCGCATCCGTGCGGCGATCACCGAGCACCGCGTCCAGGCGCTGCTGGACGGCGTCCCCATCGTGATGGTGCAGTGCGGCGTCGTCGCGGCGTGGGCGGCCTACCTCGGCGGCTGGTGGGGCCTGGCCACGGCGCTGCTGGTGGCCAACGCCGTCTCGGGCTTCGACTGGTTCGGCCGGGTCGCGGGTTCGGTGGTCACCGAGGCCCCCGGCACCCGTGTGTGGCAGCGGGTGACGACGCAGTACGCCGGTGGTGGCGACCTGATGGTCCTCCCCGCCGGCATCGACCTGGTCACCGGTGACGCCCCCGAACCGACCACCGTCGACCGGGTCCCGCTGGAGCGCCTGGAGCTGCGTGGCTTCAGCGCGATCCACGACGACGGCACCATCGGCGCGTCCGGGGTCGACCTCACCGTGCTGCCCGGCGAGTTGGTGCTGCTGGTGGGACAGGTCGGCTCCGGCAAGTCCAGCCTGCTCTCCGCGCTGGCCGGACTCGTCGACCACCGCGGCGACCTGCGCTGGAACGGTGAGGAGATCGGCGACCCGCAGCAGTTCCTGCGGCCCGGCCAGGTCGCCCACGTGGCGCAGGTGCCGCGGGTCCTGTCCGGCACCTTCGCCGACAACGTGCGGCTGGGCCACGCCCGCAGCTTCGACCGGCCGGTCGCCGACGCCCGCCTCGACACCGACGTGGACACCGCCGGCGGCCAGCACGCGATGGTCGGTCATCGTGGCGTCCGCCTCTCCGGGGGACAGGTGCAGCGCCTCGCGCTCGCCCGTGCACTCGCGGCGGATGCGGAGCTGTTGCTGGCCGACGACGTGTCGAGTGCGCTGGATGCGGCGACCGAGGTCGAGCTGTGGCGCAGCCTGCGTCACCGCCACCTGACCGTCGTCGGCGCGACGGCCAAGGTCGCCGCCCTCGCGCAGGCCGACCGCGTCGTCGTGCTCGTCGACGGCGAGGTTGCCGCCACGGGCCCGTGGGCCGAGCTGGCGCCCCGCTGGGGGCACCTGGCCGGCTGAGCCGGCGCCGGGTTCACCCGGCGTAGCCGAAGAGGCCGAGGTGGCTGCGGCTGGCGGTCGCGACGATCTCCTCGGGGGTGGCGGCCACGGTGCCGTCGAGCCATCCGGTCACGAGCTCGGCGACGCCGCCGATGAAGAGGAGGCCGGCGACGTCGTCCTCGTGTCCGCCCGTGGTGCGCAGGCCGGGCGTCAGGCGTGCCTCCTCCGCGACGCGGTGGGCGAACCGGTGCAGCAGCTCGGTGCGCCGTTGGCGCAGCCGTGGTGCGGCGGTGGCCGCCACCAGCGCCACCCGCCCCTTGCGGGGGTCGGCCTGGAGGAGGCCGAGGAGTGCGGCGAGCATCGCGTGGGTCCGTCGTGCCGCGTCCTCGCCCGCGGCCTCGGAGGCGGCGGTGCAGGTGTCCTCGATCTCGGTGGCGATGACGTCCATCAGGGTCGTGAGCGCGTCGTCCAGGTCACGGAAGCTCTCGTAGAAGTAGCGCTCGGTCAGCCGGGCCTCCTGGCAGACCGCGGTCATCGTCGTACGTCGCTCCGGGTCGGCCCAGACCGCGAGCGTGGCCTCGAGGAGCTCGGAGCGCCGGCGCGCGGCGCGATCGGCAGCGCTCACGCCGCGATAGACGCCGGTCTGACCACTCATGGACAAAGGTTGACAGAGCCTCCTGTCTGAATCAAGGTGGCTGCCATGACCCACGCGCCGCCACTTCGTGAGGTACCCGAGCTGCGGCCCCGGGACCGGGGCCTGCCCGTGGTCGGACGGCTGTTCGACTACCTGCGCGACCCCGTGGCCCTCATGGAGCACCAGTGGGAGCACTACGGACCGGTCTCACCGATGAACGCGCTGCTGGACCGCGCGGTCATGGTGCTCGGCCCGGACGCGTGCGACGCGGTGCTGCGCAACCGTGACAAGGCCTTCGCCAACGGACCGGCGTGGGGCCGCATCGTGGGTCCCTTCTTCGACCGCGGGTTGATGTTGCTGGACTTCGCCGAGCACCACGCCCACCGGCGGATCATGCAGGAGGCCTTCACCCGCGACCGGCTGGCGACCTACGTCGACGCCATGCACCCCGCGATCGCCCGCGGCACCGCCGACTGGGACAGCACCGAGGACTTCCGGTCCTACCCCGCGTTGAAGCAGCTCACCCTCGACATCGCCGCCGACCTCTTCATGGGCGGGGCCGAGCACACCACGCGGGAGGAGATGGACCGGGTCAACCGGGCCTTCATCGACTGCGTGCAGGCCGCCTCCGGCGTCGTCCGCGCCAACGTCCCCCTCACCCGGTGGGGGAGGGCCCACCGCGGCCGGCGCGTGCTCGAGGAGTTCCTCCGCGGCTACCTTCCCGCCAAGCGCGCCGAGCGCACCGACGACATCTTCTCGGTGCTGTGCCACATCGAGGGCGAGGACGGCGAGCGGTTCGGCGACGACGACGTCGTCAACCACATGATCTTCTTGATGATGGCGGCCCACGACACCTCCACCATCACCACCGCCACGATGCTGCAGTACCTCGGCCAGCACCCGCACTGGCAGCAGCGGTGCCGGGAGGAGTCCCTCGCGCTCGGCCCGGCACCGAGCCATGCGGAGCTGGAGTCGCTCGAGGCGCTGGACTGGGTGATGAAGGAGGCCCTGCGACTGCGGGCACCGGTGCCCGTCCTCGTACGCCGTGCCGAGCGGGACGCCGAGGTCGTCGGACACCGCATCCCGGCCGGCACCCACGTCATGGTCGGCGTGCAGTTCTCCCACCTCATGCCCGAGCTGTGGAGCGAGCCGACCCGCTTCGACCCCGAGCGGTTCGCTCCCCACCGGCGCGAGGACAAGAGCCACCGCGTCGCCTGGGAGCCCTTCGGCGGCGGCGTGCACAAGTGCATCGGCCTCCACTTCGGCGGCCTCGAGGTCAAGGCGATCCTCCACCACCTGCTGCGCCACCACGAGTGGCACGTCCACCCCGACTACGTCGCGCCGCTGGACCACCACTCGCTCCCCTTCCCGACCGACGGCCAGCCCGTCGACCTCACCCGCACCCGAGGAGCCGCCTGATGCCCGCATCCACCCCCGCGCCGATCGCCGAGCGCTCGATCATCGTCACCGGCGGCGCCCGCGGCATCGGCCGCTGCGTCGTGGAGCGTCTCGCACGCCGCGGCGCCCGGGTCGCCGTGGGCGACGTCGACCTCGACCTCGCCGCCGAGGTCGTGGCCCCGTTCGGCGACCGGGCGGCAGCCGCCTCCCTCGACGTGACCGACCCGGACTCCTGGCAGGAGTTCCTGCGGGCCGTGGACCACCTCGGGCCCTTCGACGTGCTGGTCAACAACGCCGGCATCATGCCGCTGGGCTCGGTGCTCAAGGAGCCGGACCGGGTGACCCGCGCCATCATCGACGTCAACCTGCTCGGCCCCATCCACGGGACCAAGGCCGTGGCGCCCGGCATGGTCGAACGCGGTCGCGGCCACGTCGTCAACGTCGCCTCGGCCGTCGGGCGGATCGCGGTGCCCGACGGGGCGACGTACTCCGCCTCCAAGCACGGCGTGGTCGGGTTCAGCGAGGCGACCCGCCAGGAGCTGGAGCCCCACGGCGTCGACGTCACGGTCGTGCTGCCCACCGTCGTGCAGACCGAGCTGGCCGCCGGCGTGCCGCCGACCCGCGGCGTACGCCCGGTCACGCCGGAGGAGGTCGCCGAGGTCATCGAGTCGGCGCTGGAGCGCCCCCGGGCCGAGCTGTGGGTCCCGCGCTGGTCGCAGGGCCTGAGCAAGTCCACCCTGGCGCTGCCCCGCTTCGTGCAGCGCGCGTTGGCCAAGGCGACCCGCGCCGACGCGGTGCTGTCGGCAGCGGACTCGGCGGCGCGGGCGGCGTACGAGGACCGGGCGCGCCGGAGTGCGCGCGACTGAGGGCCGCCGCACCCGTGCGGGCGGCGCCGGGTGCCCGGTGGAACAATGGCGACCATGTCGACGACCACCCAGCCCGAGGTGAGCGCGTCCCCGGCCGGCGGCCCGACCGTCCGGCCGCGGGTGCTGTCCGGTATCCAGCCGACCGCCGACGGCTGGCACCTGGGCAACTACCTGGGCGCGGTCCGGCAGTGGGTGGCACTCCAGGAGGACTACGAGCCGTTCTTCTTCATCGCCGACCTCCACGCGATCACCGTCCAGCACGACCCGAAGCAACTGCGCGAACGCTGCCTGCGCTACGTCGCGCAACTGCTGGCGGCCGGGGTGGACCCGGAGCGGTCGGCGATCTTCGTCCAGAGCCAGGTGCCCGAGCACACCCAGCTCGCCTGGGTCCTGGAGTGCCAGACCGGGTTCGGTGAGGCCCGTCGGATGACCCAGTTCAAGGACAAGTCCGCCAAGGGGGGCGAGGGCGCCGCCTCGGTGGGGCTGTTCGCGTACCCGATGCTGATGGCCTCCGACATCCTGCTCTACCGGCCGCACTACGTCCCGGTCGGCGAGGACCAGCGCCAGCACCTCGAGCTCACCCGCAACCTCGCCCAGCGCTTCAACAGCCGGTTCAAGAAGACCTTCCGCGTGCCCGAGCCCTACATCCTCGAGTCCACCGCGAAGATCTACGACCTGCAGGAGCCCACGGCCAAGATGTCGAAGTCGGCGTCCGCGCCGGGTGGCATCGTGGAGATGCTGGAGGACCCCAAGCGCACGGCGAAGAAGATCCGCTCCGCCGTCACCGACTCCGGCAGCGAGGTCCGCTACGACCCCGAGACCAAGCCGGGGGTGAGCAACCTGCTCTCGATCCACGCCGCACTGAGCGGCGAGACGACCGAGGCCCTGGAGGCGCACTACGCCGGGCAGGGGTACGGCGCGCTGAAGACCGACGTCGCCGACCTCGTCGTCGAGTACGTCACCCCGTTCCGGGAGCGGACGCTGGAGCTGCTCGACGACCGGGCGCACCTCAGTGCGGTGATGGCCGACGGTGCGGCCAAGGCACGCGCGGTCGCCCACCGCACCCTGGGCGACGTCTACGACCGCCTCGGCTTCCTCGCACCCGACCCCGCTGCCGACTGATGCCGACCGTCGGGGTCCTGGTCACGCTCCCCGAACCGGCGCTGTCGGAGTTGGACGGCTACCGGTTCGGGATCGGTGACCAGAACCCTGCGGAGGTGCCCAGCCACATCACCCTGCTCCCGCCGACCGAGGTCGACGACGGCGACCTGGTGGCCATCGAGGAGCACCTGGCGACCGCGGCGGCCGGGCATGCGCCGTACCGCGTCCACCTGCGGGGCACCGCCACCTTCCAGCCTGTGTCGCCGGTCGTCTTCGTGGTGCTCGCCGAGGGCATCGCGCGCACCGAGCAGCTGGCGGCGGCCGTGCGCAGCGGTCCGCTCGACGTCGAGCTCGCCTACCCCTACCACCCCCACGTCACGGTGGCCTACGACGTCGACCAGGAGGTCCTCGACCGGGCGTTCGAGGACTTCGCCGGCTACGACCGCGCCTTCGACGTGGCAGAGTTCCACCTTTACACCCAGGGCGCCGACGGCCGTTGGCGTCACACCCGTCGCTTCGATCTCGGGGAGGCCTGAGGACCGTGCCCTCGCTCAAGGACCGCGTTGCCACCGTCCGGTCCCGCGTCCCGTTCCTGGACCACCTCATCCGGACCCAGGAGCACGTCGGGGCCGTGAAGGCCAACCAACAGGCCGGCGCGATCACCTACTTCGGGTTCATCTCCGTCTTCCCCATCCTCGCCCTGTCGTTCGCGGTGATCGGGTTCGTGGCGCGCATCAACCCCGGACCGTCGATGAACCTCGAGGCACGGCTGATCACCGCGATCAACGACGTGCTCCCCGGCATCGCCGACGGCGAGCTGATCGACACCGTGCGCGAGAACGCCGAGGGCATCGCGTCGGTCGGTTTCGTGCTCGTGCTCTACTCCGGCCTCGGGTGGCTGTCGGCGATGCGCAACGCCCTGCTCGTGGTGTTCGAGATGCCCACCGACGAGTACCCCAACTTCGTGCTCGGCAAGCTGCGCGACCTCGGCTCACTGGCGCTGATCGGCATCACCATGCTGCTCGCGGTCAGCGTCGCCGGCGTGGTCAACGCCGCCTCGACCTGGGTGCTCGCGCAGCTCGGGCTCGACAGCGACCTGGAGTGGCTGCTGAAGCTGTTGGCGATCGTCGTGGGGCTCGGCGCCAACACCGTCCTGTTCTTCTGGATCTTCCGCCTGCTCGCCCAGCCGCCGCTCCCCACGGCATCGCTGTGGAAGGGCGCGTTCCTCGGTGCCTTCGGGTTCGAGGTGCTCAAGCAGGCGGCGACGTACCTGCTCGCCGCCACCCGGGAGCAGCCCGCCTTCCAGGTGTTCGGCATCGCCCTGGTCCTCGTGGTGTGGATCAACTACTTCGCTCGGGTCCTGATGTACGCCGCCGCGTTCGCCCACACCGGGCCGCAGGCGGTGGCCCAGCGCGAGGCCGAGGCGGCGGCCGAGGAGGCCGCGCAGGTCGCCGAGCTGGCCGAGGCGGTGGAGGAGCAGGCCGCCGTGGTGGCACGCCGGGAGACGCGCGGCAAGGTCAGCGGCCCGTTCGCCGCGGGTGCCGTGGGTGCCGCGACCCTCGCAGCGATGCTCCGCAAACGACCGCGCCGCTGAGGCGCAGGGGAGGAGACCCGTGCAGTTCGAACGCAAGCACGCCGTGCTGCTGTTGGCCGTGGCCGCCTGGAACGTGGTCACGTTCGGCAACTTCGCCAGGAACCTGGTCCAGGCGGCCCAGTCGGGGGAGGACCGGGCGGCCGGCTACTGGATCGCGCACACCGTGCTGATCGTGGTGAACTTCGCGATCGCCGCTGTGCTCGGGGCGCTGGGCTGGAAGGCCTGGCGCCGCACCTGACGCGGTCGACGTCGTACGACGAAGGGCCCCGGCGCATCGCGCCGGGGCCCTTCGTCGTTGACCAGTTCGTCCTCAGCGACCGCGCATCATCGAGGAGCGCAGGTCCTTGTTGAGCTGGCTGATGACGTCCAGCGGGATCTCCTTGGGGCAGGCGGCCGTGCAGGCACCGATGTTGGTGCACCCGCCGAAACCCTCGTGGTCGTGCTGGGCGACCATGTCGACCACGCGGCCGTCACGCTCGGCCTGGCCCTGGGGGAGCTCGCCGAGGTGGGTGATCTTCGCGCCCACGAACAGCGACGCCGACCCGTTGGGGCACGCCGCGACGCAGGCGCCGCAGCCGATGCAGGTCGCCACGTCGAAGGCGCGGTCCGCTGCGTCCTTGGGCACCTGCACCGAGTGGGCCTCCGGCGCCGCGCCGGTGTTGACCGAGACGTAGCCGCCCTGCTGGATGATGCGGTCGAACGCCGACCGGTCCACCACGAGGTCCTTGACGACCGGGAACGCCGCGGCGCGCCAGGGCTCGATGGTGATCGTGTCGCCGTCGCTGAAGGACCGCATGTGCAGCTGGCAGGTGGTGGTCACCTCCGGGCCGTGGGCGTCGCCGTTGATCATCAGCGAGCACATCCCGCAGATGCCCTCACGGCAGTCGGAGTCGAACGCGATCGGCTCCTCGCCCTGTTCGTTGAGCTCCTCGTTGAGGACGTCGAGCATCTCCAGGAACGACATGTCCGGCGAGACGTCGTCGAGCTCGTAGGTGCGCATCGCGCCCTTGGCCGAGGCGTCGGGCTGACGCCAGATCTTGAGGGTGAGCTTCACTTGTAACTCCGCTGCTTCATCTCGATGGCGGTGTAGACCAGGTCTTCCTTGTGCAGGACCGGGAGCTCGTCCTCGCCGGCCCACTCCCAGGCCGAGACGTAGGCGAACTCGTCGTCGTGGCGCAGTGCCTCGCCGTCCTCGGTCTGCGACTCGGCCCGGAAGTGGCCGCCGCAGGACTCGCGCCGGTTGAGCGCGTCGATGCACATCAGCTCGCCGAGCTCGAAGAAGTCGGCCACGCGGCCGGCCTTCTCCAGCGACTGGTTGAGGGTGTCGGCGGCGCCGAGGACCTTCACGTTGCGGTAGAAGTCGTCCTTGAGCGTGCGAATCAGGTCGATGGCCTTCTTCAGCCCGTCCTCGGACCGCTCCATCCCGCAGTACTCCCACATGATGTTGCCCAGCTCGCGGTGGTAGGAGTCCACGCTGCGCGTGCCGTTGACGCCGAGGAAGTGGTCGATGCGGTCCTGCACCGACTTCTCGGCCTCGACCACCGCGGGGTGGTCGGCGGGGACCTCCTCGAAGGGGCCGTCGGCCAAGTAGTCGCGGATGGTGTGGGGCAGCACGAAGTAGCCGTCGGCCAGGCCCTGCATCAGCGCCGAGGCGCCGAGCCGGTTGGCGCCGTGGTCGGAGAAGTTCGCCTCGCCCGTCACGAACAGGCCCGGGATGGAGGACTGCAGGTCGTAGTCGACCCAGAGGCCGCCCATGACGTAGTGCACCGCGGGGTAGATCCGCATCGGCACCTCGTAGGGGTTCTCGCCGGTGATGCGGGCGTACATGTCGAACAGGTTGCCGTACTTGGACTCGACCGCGTCCCGACCCAGGCGCTCGATCGCCGCGGCGAAGTCGAGGTAGACGCCGCGGCGCACCCCGTCGACCTCGGGACCGACGCCCTTGCCGTCGTCGCACTGGTACTTCGCGGCGCGCGAGGCGATGTCGCGGGGCACCAGGTTGCCGAACGAGGGGTAGATCCGCTCCAGGTAGTAGTCGCGGTCCTCCTCGGGGATGTCCCGCGGGTCCTTGTCGGCGTCGGACTTGTTCTTGGGCACCCAGATGCGGCCGTCGTTGCGCAGCGACTCCGACATCAGCGTCAGCTTCGACTGGTGCGAGCCCGACACCGGGATGCAGGTCGGGTGGATCTGGGTGTAGCAGGGGTTGGCCATGTAGGCGCCCTTGCGGTGCGCCCGCCACGCCGCGGTGACGTTGGAGCCCATGGCGTTCGTCGAGAGGTAGAAGACGTTGCCGTAGCCGCCGGAGGCGAGCACGACGACGTCGGCGGTGTGTGTCTCGACCTCGCCGGTCACCAGGTCGCGCGCGATGATGCCGCGGGCGCGGCCGTCGACCACGATGACTTCGAGCATCTCGTGGCGGGTGTACTCGGTGACGGTGCCGGCCTTCACCTGGCGCTCCATCGCCTGGTAGGCGCCGATCAGCAGCTGCTGGCCCGTCTGGCCCCGCGCGTAGAACGTCCGCGAGACCTGCACGCCGCCGAAGGAGCGGTTGTCGAGCAGGCCGCCGTACTCGCGGGCGAACGGGACGCCCTGCGCGACGCACTGGTCGATGATGTTCGTGCTGACCTCGGCCAGGCGGTAGACGTTGGACTCCCGCGAACGGTAGTCGCCGCCCTTGACGGTGTCGTAGAAGAGCCGGTGGACGGAGTCGCCGTCCTCCTTGTAGTTCTTCGCCGCGTTGATGCCGCCCTGTGCCGCGATCGAGTGGGCGCGGCGCGGGGAGTCCTGGTAGCAGAACGACTTCACGTTGTAGCCGGCCTCGCCCAGCGTCGCGGCCGCGGAGCCGCCGGCGAGGCCGGTGCCCACGATGATGACGTCGAGCTTGCGCCGGTTGGCGGGGTTGACCAGGCGCGCGTCGAACTTGCGCTGCTGCCACCGCTGGTCGATCGGGCCCTCGGGTGCCTTGGGGTCGACCAGGGGCTCCCCGAGCGTGTAGAAGCCGGCCGCGTCGTCGTAGGAGCCGCCCGAGGGACGGTCGTGGGACGGGTCGGAGGTCAGCGTGGTGTCCGGCATGTCGGTCATGTGTTCAGTTCCCTCTACCAATCCGTCAGTCGATGATGCCGGCGAGTACGCCGATCGGGACGAGCGCGAACCCACCGGCGATGACGACCGCGAGGGCCAGCGAGAACAGCTTGGTCCGGGCGCGGGCACGTGCCGACCCCGTGATGCCGAGTGTCTGGCAGGCGCTCCAGAGCCCGTGGTGGAGGTGGGCCCCGAGTGCCGCCATCGCGGCGAGGTAGATCAGCGTCATCCACCACAGCTCGAAGCTGTCGACCATCAGGGCGTAGGGGCCCTCGTCGGTCGGACCGCCCTGCGGGTTGACCTTGCCGATGGTGAAGTTGAGCAGGTGCCAGATGAGGAAGAGCAGGATGGTCAGGCCACCGAAGCGCATCATGCGGGCCGCCGGGATGGCGCCGGTGTTCTTCTTGACCTGGTACTGCACGGGGCGCGCCTTCTGGGCCCGCCGGTACAGCGCCACCGCGCACGCGACGTGGACGACCAGCGAGAGCAGGAGCACCACGCGGATGATCCACAGCGCGCCCTCGTGGGGGAGCATCGGCTCGCCGAGCTCGCGCAGGTGGTGGGCGTAGTCGTTGAACGCCTCCTCACCCGAGAAGGCCTTGAGGTTGCCGTACATGTGGGCGAGGACGAAGCCGATGAAGATGATGCCGCTGACGGCCATCAGCAGCTTCAGGGCGATCGTCGTGCGCGCGGCCCGTGCCCCGGAGACCAGGGTCGGGCGGTTCGGTGTCGAGGTTGCCACAGCCGCTCAGCCTAGCGTCCTGCTCGCGCCGTGGGGGGCGGCAGGGGTGTGAGATGGATCCATCAGGTGAGGCTTGCCTGACCCGCCGCGAAGTCCTCGAACGCTTCGGTGTGGCCCCTTTCACATTCGGCTCGGACTCGGCAGACTCTGCCTCACTCGATCCAGCAGTTCCGTCTCCCGTGAGGAACGCCGATGAGCACCAGCACCTCCAACGGTGTCAACAGTCCGAGCCGCGCCGACATCAGTGAGAGGTCGCTGCGCAACGACCGGTGGTGGTTGCTGCCCCTGGTCACGTTCGTGGTGTTCGGGGCCTTCGTGGTCTACGCGACGTGGCGGGCGTTCCTCGGCAGCGGCTACTACACGACGCCGTACCTCTCGCCGTTCTACGCGCCCTGCCTGGCGACCAGCTGCCCCGAGTCGGCCTCCGACCTCGGCCAGCCGGTGGGGGACTGGTGGCAGCTCTCCCCGGCGCTGATCATCCTGATCTGGCCGCTGGGGTTCCGGATGACCTGCTACTACTACCGCAAGGCCTACTACCGGGCGTTCTGGCTCTCGCCGCCGGCGTGCGCCGTTGCCGAGCCCCACCGCTCCTACAGCGGCGAGACGCGGTTCCCGCTGATCCTGCAGAACGTGCACCGCTGGTTCTGGTACGTCGCGGTGGTCTTCGCGTTCCTGCTCTCCATCGACGCGATCCGGACCTTCCGCAACGCCGACGGCGAGTGGGGCCACATGGGCCTGGGGTCGGTGCTGTTCGTGGTGAACGCCGTCTACATCTGGCTCTACACGCTCTCGTGCCACTCGTGCCGCCACACCGTGGGCGGTCGGCTGCGGCACTTCTCCAAGCACCCCGTCCGCTACCGGCTCTGGACCTGGGTGTCGCAGCTGAACACCAAGCACTCCCGCTACGCGTGGATCTCGTTGTTCTCCATCGCCCTGGTCGATCTCTACGTCTACCTGCTGGCCACCGACCGCATCAGCGATCTGAGGTTCTTCTGATGGTTTCGACAGGCTCAACCACCGGGGACAGGCATCCGATGACGGGCAACGAGATGTCCGGCGACGCCCGCGGCGGCATCGAACGCCACCGGTACGACGTCATCGTCATCGGCGCCGGGGGCTCCGGCCTGCGCGCCGCCATCGCCGCGCACGAGGCCGGGGCGAGGGTGGCCGTGGTGTGCAAGTCCCTGCTGGGCAAGGCCCACACCGTGATGGCCGAGGGCGGCTGCGCCGCCGCCATGGGCAACCTCTGGCCCGACGACAGCTGGCAGGTGCACTTCCGCGACACCATGCGTGGCGGGAAGATGCTCAACAACTGGCGCATGGCGCAGCTGCACGCGCAGGAGGCCCCGGAACGGGTCATGGAGCTGGAGGACTGGGGGGCGCTGTTCGACCGGACCGAGGACGGGCTGATCAGCCAGCGGGACTTCGGTGGGCACAAGTACGCACGGCTCGCGCACATCGGCGACCGCACCGGGCTGGAGATCATCCGCACCCTGCAGCAGCGGCTGGTCGCGCTCGGCATCGACGTGTTCATGGAGTGCACCGTCACCGACGTGCTCAAGGACCCCTCGACAGGTTCGGGGACCGGGGCGGTCGCGGGCGCCTTCGGGTACTGGCGCGAGACCGGGCGCTTCGTGGTGTTCGAGTCGCCGTCGATCGTGATGGCCACCGGTGGCTTCGGCAAGGCATGGAAGGTCACCTCCAACTCCTGGGAGTACACCGGCGACGGCCACGCGCTCGCGCTGCGCGCGGGCGCGGGCCTGATCAACATGGAGTGCGTCCAGTTCCACCCCACGGGGATGGTGTGGCCGCCGTCGGTCAAGGGTTTGTTGGTCACCGAGTCGGTGCGCGGGGACGGCGGTGTGCTGAAGAACTCCGAGGGCAACCGCTTCATGTTCGACTACATCCCGGAGTACTTCCGGGCGGAGACGGCCGACACCGAGGAGGAGGCCGACCGCTGGTACGACGACAAGGAGAACAACCGTCGGCCACCGGAGCTGCTGCCCCGCGACGAGGTCGCACGGGCCATCAACGCCGAGATCAAGGCAGGTCGCGGGACGCCCCACGGCGGCATCTACCTCGACATCGCCTCGCGGCGTACGCCGGAGTTCATCCGCAAGCGCCTGCCGTCGATGTACCACCAGTTCAAGGAGCTGGCCGACGTCGACATCACCGCCGAGGCGATGGAGATCGGCCCGACGTGCCACTACGCCATGGGTGGGATCGAGGTGGACCCGGAGACCGAGGCGTCGGTGGTCCCGGGCCTGTACGCCGTGGGGGAGTGCTCCGGCGGCATGCACGGCTCCAACCGTCTCGGCGGCAACTCCCTGTCGGACCTGATCGTCTTCGGCAAGCGTGCCGGGGACGCCGCCGCTGCCCACGCAGCCGGCCTGCCGGAGCCTCCGCGCATCAGTGAGGACGACATCGCCGCCGCCCAACGCGACGCCCTGGCGCCCTTCGAGGTGGAGGGTGGGGAGAACCCCTACACGATCCAGCAGGACCTGCAGCAGACGATGAACGACCTGGTCGGGATCATCCGCGAGGGGCCGGAGCTGGAGCAGGCGATCGTCAAGGTCGAGGAGTTCAAGGCCCGCATGGCGCGCATGGCCGTCGAGGGCCACCGGCAGTACAACCCCGGTTGGCACCTGGCGCTGGACCTGCGCAACATGCTCCTGGTGGGCGAATGCGTGGCCAAGGCGGCGCTCGCCCGCAAGGAGTCCCGTGGTGGCCACACTCGCAACGACTATCCCGGCCCGGACCCGGAGTGGGGTGCGAAGAACCTCGTGGTGACGCTCAACAGCACCGGCGACGGCGTGGACCTCGCCGAGAAGTCGCTGCCCGAGATGCCCGACGAGCTGAAGCAGTACTTCGAGGACTAGGAGGCAGCGATGGGCTACGACCTGAGCATGCGCGTGTGGCGCGGCGACCAGTCCGGTGGCGACTTCGGTGACTACACCGTCGAGGTCTCCGAGGGTGAGGTCGTCCTGGACGCGATCCACCGGCTGCAGGCCACCCAGGCCGGCGACCTCGCGGTGCGGTGGAACTGCAAGGCCGGCAAGTGCGGATCCTGCAGCGCCGAGATCAACGGCAAGCCGCGGCTGTTGTGCATGACGCGACTGTCGGACTTCGACCCGAGCGAGACCATCACGGTGACCCCGATGCGGGCGTTCCCGGTGATCCGCGACCTGGTCTGCGACGTCTCCTTCAACTACGAGAAGGCCAAGGAGGTGCCCTCCTTCGCGCCTCCGCCGCGCGACGCCGACGGCAAGCGCCGCATGGCCCAGGTCGACGTCGAGCGGGGCCAGGAGTTCCGCAAGTGCATCGAGTGCTTCCTGTGCCAGGACACCTGCCACGTGGTCCGTGACCACGAGGAGAACAAGCCGGCGTTCTCCGGTCCGCGGTTCTTCCTGCGCTTCGCCGAGCTGGACATGCACCCGTTGGACACCCACGATCGCCGCGAGCTCGCCCAGGGCGCCGGCGGCATCGGGCTCTGCAACATCACCAAGTGCTGCACCGAGGTGTGCCCGGAGGGCATCAAGATCACCGACAACGCCATCATCCCCATGAAGGAGCGCGTGGCGGACAAGAAGTACGACCCGCTGGTCTGGCTCGGCAACAAGATCGGCCTGCGCAACCGCGACTACGACGGTCGCGACTGAGGCGCCGTACGCGGTGGTCGGGAGCGACGGCCGCCCATCGGTGGCGTCGATCGTGCGATCACCGAAGGTTCTTTGACACCGTCTCGTGACCGGCGGGATGCTGGCCCCATGAGGTCCGGGGACGGTGCACGGGAGGGCTCGCTCGAGGACATCGAGGTCAGTGAGCCCAAGGCATGGGCCGCCGGGGTCCCCGGCGTCACGCATGCGTTGAAGTACTCGCTGTCGGAGAACTCCCCGGCCCGTACGGCGCGCACGCTGCTCGGCCTCAACCAGGCCGACGGCATCGACTGCCCCGGCTGCGCGTGGCCCGACCCGAGCCACCGCGCGCTGAACGAGTACTGCGAGAACGGCGCCAAGCACGTCAACGACGAGGCCACGACGCAGCGGGTCACGCCGCAGTTCTTCGCCGAGCACTCCGTCGCCGACCTGGACGGCCGCAGCGACCAGTGGCTCAATCAGCAGGGCCGGCTCACCGAGCCGATGGTCAAGCGCCCCGGTGGGAGCCACTACGAGCCCATCGGCTGGGACGAGGCCCTCGACCTGGTCGCTGACGAGCTGCGCGGCCTGGACTCCCCGGACGAGTCGATCTTCTACACCTCCGGCCGGCTGAACAACGAGGCGGCGTTCCTGCTGCAGCTGTTCGTCCGCGCCTACGGCACCAACAACCTCCCCGACTGCTCCAACATGTGTCACGAGTCGAGCGGGTCTGCCCTCGGGCAGACGCTGGGAGTCGGCAAGGGCAACGTCTCCCTCGACGACATCCACCAGGCCGACCTGGTCTTCGTGGTGGGGCAGAACCCCGGCAGCAACCACCCGCGGATGCTGTCGGCACTGGAGGAGACCAAGCGCAACGGCGGCCGCATCATCGCCGTCAACCCACTGCGCGAGGCCGGGCTGCTCCGGTTCAAGAACCCCCAGAAGCCCCGCGGCGTGATCGGACGCGGCACCGAGATCGCCGACCAGTTCCTCCAGGTCCGTGCCGGCGGTGACCTCGCGCTGTTCCAGGCGCTCAACCGCCTGCTGCTCGAGGCCGAGGACGCCAACCCCGGCACCGTGCTCGACCACGACTTCATCGCCGAGCACACCACGGGCTTCGAGGAGTTCGCCGCGCAGGTCCGCGACGTCTCCTGGGACGACGTCCTCTCCGCCACCGGGCTCACGCGGGAGGAGATCGAGGAGGCCCACCGCGCGGTGCTGGGCAGCAAGCGGATCATCGTGTGCTGGGCCATGGGTCTGACCCAGCACCGGCACGGCGTGCCGACCATCCGCGAGATCGTGAACTTCCTCCTGCTGCGCGGCGACCTCGGCCGTGACGGCGCAGGTGTCTGCCCGGTGCGCGGCCACAGCAACGTCCAGGGCGATCGCACCATGGGCATCTGGGAGCGGATGCCGGACGCGTTCCTCGACCGGCTGGCCGAGGAGTTCCAGTTCTCGCCCCCGCGCGAGCACGGCGTCGACTCGGTCGCCGCCGTCCGTGCCCTGCGCGACGACCGCGCCAAGGTCTTCGTCGGCGTCGCCGGCAACTTCGTGCGGGCGATGTCCGACAGCGACGTCACCGAGGACGCGCTGCGCCGGTGCCGGCTCACCGTGCAGATCTCGACGAAGCTGAACCGGTCCCACACGGTGTGCGGGGAGACCGCCCTGATCCTCCCGACGCTGGGTCGCAGCGACAAGGACGTGCAGGCGACCGGCGAGCAGTTCGTGACGGTGGAGGACTCCATGAGCGAGATCCATGCGTCGCGCGGGCCGCTCGCGCCGGCCTCACCCGCCCTGCTCAGCGAGGTGTCGATCATCTCCCGCCTCGCCCGGCGCACGCTGGGGGAGAGCGGTCCGCCGATCCCGTGGCAGGAGTTCGAGGACGACTACGGACTCATCCGCGATCGCATCGCGCGGGTCGTGCCGGGTTTCGAGCGTTTCAACGAGCGCATCGGCAAGGGTTTCCGGCTCCCCAACCCGATCAACGCCCGCACCTATCCGACCGAGAGCGGCCGGGCGATGTTCTCGTGCAACGACTTCGTCGACCTCACGCCGCCGCCGGGTCACTTGGTGCTGCAGTCCCTGCGCTCCCACGACCAGTGGAACACCATCCCCTACGCACCCGATGACCGCTACCGGGGCATCCGGGGCGGGCGCCGCATCGTGCTGGTGAACGCCGCCGACCTGGCCGACCTGCAGGTCGCCGACTCGTCCGTGGTCGACCTGGTGAGCGTGTGGCACGACGGCGTCGAGCGTCGCGCACCCGGCTTCCGCGTCGTGGCCTACCCGACGGCTCGCGGGTCCGCGGCGGCGTACTACCCCGAGACCAACGTGCTGGTGCCGCTCGACAGCGTCGCGGAGACCAGCAACACGCCCACCTCCAAGGGGGTCGTGGTCCGCCTCGAGCCCGCAGGGAGCGGCGCCCCCGGCTCCGGGAGTGACTGACCCGTGGGTCGCGTGACCGACCGCCGGCCGGTGGTGCGGGTGCGGGACGGGGCCGTGACCAGGCGCCCGGACACCCTCACCGTCGAGGAGCCGATGGAGCTCCGCCTCGACGGGCGCGCCCTGACGGTGACGATGCGCACGCCCGGGCACGACTTCGACCTGGCCGTGGGGTTCCTGGTCAGCGAGGGCGTGGTCGGCTCCGCGGAGGAGGTCGCCTCGATCCGGTACTGCGCCGGCGCGACCGAGGACGGGTCGAACACCTACAACATCGTCGAGGTGGGCCTCGCGCCCGGCGTCGCCGTGCCCGACCTCGCGCTGGAGCGCAACTTCTACACGACCTCCTCGTGCGGGTTGTGCGGCAAGGCCAGCCTGGAGGCGGTGCGGACCTCGACGCGGTGGGGGGTGGCCGAGGACCCGTTGCGGGTCACGACGGCAACGCTGGCCGAGCTGCCGGACCGGCTGCGCGAGGCGCAGAAGGTCTTCGAGAGCACCGGCGGCCTCCACGCGGCCGGGCTCTTCAGTGCCGACGGCGAGCCCATCCACGTCCGGGAGGACGTCGGACGGCACAACGCCGTCGACAAGGTGATCGGCGCCGCCCTCAGCGAGGGGCGGCTCCCGCTGCGGGAGACCATCCTGATGGTCAGTGGGCGTGCGTCCTTCGAGCTGGTCCAGAAGGCGGTGATGGCCGGGATCCCGATGCTCACCGCCGTCTCGGCCCCCTCGTCGCTGGCCGTGGACCTTGCGCGTGAGCAGGGGCTGAGCCTGGTGGGGTTCCTGCGCGGGGCGTCGATGAACCTCTACAGCGCGACCGAGCGGGTCGTCACTCCCTGACGACCCGCTCGGTCCTTGCGCTTGCCCGGAGGCCCCGGGTCAGCCCGTGAAGAGCTGGGCGGCGGCCTGGATCGCGTTGTAGAGCCCGTAGGCCAACGGGATGCTGACCAGCGCCCACGAGATGGCGATCCGTGCGGTGTGGTCGGACTGGTGCTCTGCCTGCATGTGCGGGTCCTCTCGTTCCAGTCGGGCTCAGCGGGCGGTGCCCGCGGCCTCGACGACGTCCTCGGGCTCGTGGAAGCGCTCCGCCACGGGCTTGATGAGCAGGTTGGCCACGAAGCCGACGGCCAGGATGGCGACCATGATCAGGATCGGGCTGCGGTAGTCGCCGGCCAGCAGCGCGCCGGGCTCCTTGCCCTGCGCGTCGAGGATCGCGTTGATGATCAACGGTCCCGCCACGCCGGCCGCGGACCACGCGGTCAGCAGCCGGCCGTGGATCGCGCCGACTTGGAAGGTGCCGAACAGGTCGCGCAGGTAGGCGGGCACCGTGGCGAAGCCGCCACCGTAGAAGGAGATGATCAGGAACATCAGTGCCACGAAGACGGCCGTCGAGCTGCTGCCGATCGCGGAGACGCCGAAGAACAGCAGCATCCCCCCGCCGAGGTACATCAGATAGGTCATCTTGCGGCCGATGTAGTCCGACACCGAGGACCACACGAAGCGGCCGCCCATGTTGCCCAGCGACAGCAGGCCGACGAAGCCGGCGGCGGTGCCGGCAGCGACGGCGGAGTCACCGGTGGTGGCATCGCGGAAGAAGTCCCGCAGCATCGGCTGGGCGTTCTCCAGGATGCCGATGCCGGCGGTGACGTTGCAGAACAGCACGATCCACACCAGCCAGAACTGCGGCGTACGGATCGAGTTGGCCGCCGAGACGTGCGCCCGGGTGACCATCTTCTTCTGCGTGGCCGCCTCGGGGTCGTAGCCCGCCGGGGCCCATCCGGGCGCCGGCACCCTCACGGTGAAGACACCGAACATCATGAAGGCGAAGTAGACGATGCCGAGCGTGACGAAGAGCTTCATCACCGCGTCGCCGCCGAACTCGCTGCCCCCGAAGGCGACCAGCAGCTCCTGGGACAGGGGCGAGGCGACCATCGCGCCACCGCCGAAGCCCATGATCGCCATGCCGGTGGCAAGGCCCGGGCGGTCGGGGAACCACTTGATCAACGTGGAGACGGGCGAGATGTAGCCCAGCCCCAACCCGATTCCTCCGAGTACGCCGTAGCCCAGGTAGACGATCCACAGCTGTCCCAGCTGGATCCCGAGGGCGGCGACGAGGAAGCCGGCGCCCCAGCAGCAGGCGGCGGTGAACATGGTGCGCCGCGGGCCGACCCGGTCCACCCAGGTGCCGAACAGCGCGGCGGAGACGCCGAGCACCACGATGGCGACGGAGAAGATGTAGCCGACGGCGGTGAGGCTGGTGTCGAAGTGCTCGACCAGGGCGATCTTGTACACGCTGGTCGCGTACACCTGACCGATGCACAGGTGGATGGCCAGGGCCGCCGGTGGGATCAGCCAGCGGCTGTAGCCCGGGGGTGCGACCGAGTGCTCACGATCGAGGAAGTTCAGCGCTGACACTCCGAGTGCCTCCAGAAGTCGAGATCCGAGGGGCTGTGCGTGACGTCACAGCCGACCTGCTGACGGTAGGGAGGCGACCTGAGTCAGGTCAAAGTTCAATTCTCGATCGGTTGATCGGCCGCTGTTATCGCCGCAGGCACCTCGCGGCGCAGCGTGGCGATGAGCGTGGCGGGGATGTCGACCTCTGCGGCGGTCGCGAGCAGGGCTCGGGCCAGCAGCGAGTCGCGGTCGTGGCGTGGCAGCACGAGCCCGACCTGGTGGCTGCGGGCAGCCGGTGCCAACGGCACGGCGCGAGTGCCGGGCGGGAGCCCGAAGGCGTGCAGCCACGCGTGCGGGATGATGCTCGACAGGCCCATCGAGGTGACGTGGGAGTACAGCGCCGAGACGGTGTCGGTCTCGAGCACCGGTGCGACCGATGCGCCCGCCTCGGCGAAGTTGCGCTCGAGGATGCGCCGGTTCTGCATCACCGGCAGCAGCAGGCACAGCGGCGTCCCGGCCGCCTCGGCCCACCCGACCTCGGCCCGGTCGGCCAGGGCGCCGTCGTCGGGTGTGAGGAAGAGGTAGCGCTCGCGGTAGAGCGGCACGACCCGCACCCCGCCCAGGGGCTCGCCGTCGACGTAGGTCATGCCGACCTCGATGTCGTAGTCGTTGAGCCGTTCGACGATCTCGCGCGAGGACATCGACGCCAGGTGGAAGCGGACGCCGGGGTACCGCTCCCGCATCGGTGTCGTCAGCAGCGGCGCGAGGGTCAGCGCGGTCGGGATCGCCCCGATCCGGAGCATGCCGGACAGGCCCCCGCGCATCTGGCTCAGCGTGCGGTCGAGGTCCTCGCGTTCGGCGAGGATGCGCAGCGCCCACGACAGCACGGCCTCGCCCTCGGCGGTGAACCCCTCGAAACGCTGGCTGCGCTGGACGATCTGGACGTCGAGCTCCGCCTCGAGCTTGCGGATGCCGGCGGAGAGGGCCGGTTGCGACACGTGGCACGCGACCGCCGCGCGACCGAAGTGCTGCTCACGAGCCAGCGAGGTGAGGTACTCCAACTGGCGCAGCAGCATGCGTCATGCCTACCACTGTGCCGGTCGCCGACGGCCCGGCGCCTCGGTGCGCTCAGGCGGCGGCCCGGTGCAGGGCGGGGTAGTGGTCGGCGATCAGCTCGTCGACCGCGTCGGTCCACGTGCGCAGCTTGGACTGCACGCGCGCCTGGCGCCCCAGCAGGTCCCGCTGCGGGTCGGCAACCACGGCCTGCACCGCGCGCCGCAGGTCGCCCCGTGAGCCGGGCGCGTGGAACATGCCGGTCTCCAGGTGGCGGACGACGTCCAGGGCTCCACCCGACCGTGCGGCGACCACCGGTACGCCGGCAGCCCCGGCCTCCCGCATCGCGTGGCAGCAGGTCTCGTGCTCCCCGGGGTGGACCACGACGTCGAGCGTGGCCATCGCGATCGTGAGGTCGCCGGTCTGCAGCGGACCGGTGAACTTCGCGTCGGGCAGGCGCTTGGCGAGCCAGTCCCGTTCGGGGCCGTCGCCGATGACCACGGGGCGGATGCCGTCGATGTCGGCGAGTGCGGCCAGCTGGCGGACACCGTGGCGCTTGTGGAGGCTGCCGACGTACCCGACGACCACGCGGGGGCCGTGCTTGGACTTGGCCTTGGACCAGGAGTTGTAGAGCCACTCGTCGCGCAGCGTCGGCGTGAACGCGACCGGATCCACGCCCGGTGCCCACAACTCGGCCTCGACCCCGAGCTCGGCGGCGCGCTCGACCATCCACGACGCGGTGACGAGCAGCCGGTCTGCGCGGTCGGCGACCTTGGCGCGCCAGTAGTCGGCGGCGAGGTCGAGCACCGGGGACTGCTCGATGACGATCGTCGGGGTACCCGTGCGCCGGGCGTGCTTGAGCGCCTTGCGCCCCACGAACCGGGGGGAGGTCGCCTGCACCAGGTCGGGTGCGAACTCGTCCAGGGCGGCACGCACCTGGTGGCCGGTCGGCTCGAGCGGCCTGACGCGGACCACGTCGCAGCCGCGGTAGGTGCCCAGGCCCGGTCCCGGCGCGATGATCCGCACGGCGTGGCCGAGGTCGACCAAGCGGTCGGCGGTGGCCTTCAGGGTGGTCGTGGTGGAATCCACGGCCGGGTAGAACGTCTCGGTGACCAGCGCGATCCTCATGGGCCCACCGTCGCGCCACGACATGGCGGGTCCTCCACGTCCGGGTGTCCGGCGAGCGAACGGTGGGCGTCCCTGCCCTGCAGGCGGATCGGCGCGCCGGATGCTCAGGTGGCGGATCCCGGACCGGGACCCCGAGCGGCGCCCTCTATCCTGCGGAGCATGACCGGTGGCACAGACGCGACACACCTCGCCCTTGCCGACACGGAGGACCAGCACGGTCGCGCGGAGTGGGAAGCCGCCGCTGCCGATGCACTCCGCAAGGCCCGGCGGCTGGGCGAGGACGACCCCGACTCCCGTGCGTGGGCGGAGCTGACCCACACCACGCTGGACGGCATCGACCTCAGCCCACTCGGCACGCCGGGCCTGGTCGAGGACCTGCAGACGGCCGGACGCCCCACCCGTGCCGGCGCGTGGGACATCCGCGTGATGACCGCCGGCACCGACCCCGCCGCGGCCAACGAGGCGGCGCTGGTCGACCTCGACGGCGGCGTCTCGTCGCTGTGGGTCGCCACCGCCGACGGCTCCGAGCTCGCCAGGGTCCTGACCGGCGTGCTGCTCGACCTCGCGCCGGTCGTGCTCGACGCCGAGGACCCGCGCGCTGCTGCCACCGCCCTTCTCGACGTCGCGGAAGAGCACGGCCAGGACCTCCACGCCGACAGCAACCTGGGCGCCGACCCGGTCGCGCGCGCCGTGCGGGCGGGAGCGGTTCCCGACGACTCCGCAGCAGACGTCGTGGCCACGGCCGAGCTCGCCCGCAAGGCCGGCATCCGCGGTGTCGTGGTGGACGCCACGGCCGTGCACGACCTCGGCGCCTCCGACGCCCAGGAGCTCGGCTACGCGCTCGCGGTCGCCGCGACGTACCTCCGTGCCCTGACCGGGGCCGGGGTCCCGCTCGAGGAGGCGGCCGGGCTGGTCGAGTTCCGGTTCGCCGCCACCGACGAGCAGTTCCCCACCATCGCCAAGCTCCGGGCCGCCCGCCGCCTGTGGGCACGGATGCTCGAGCTCAGCGGAGCCGACGCCGACCACGCCATCGCGCAGCACCAGCACGCGGTCACGAGCCGCCCGATGATGACGCGCTACGACCCCTACGTGAACATGCTGCGCGGCACCGTCGCCGCCTTCGCCGCCGGTGTCGGCGGCGCGGACGCCGTCACGGTGCTGCCCTTCGACAGCACCCTCGGCCAGCCGGACGCCTTCGGTCGTCGCATCGCCCGCAACGTCTCCCACCTCCTGATCGAGGAGTCCCACCTCGCCGCGGTGGCGGATCCGGCCGGCGGGTCCTACGCCGTGGAGCGACTCACCGACGACCTCGCCGCCGCCGGGTGGGCCGAGCTCGACCGGATCGAGGCGGCCGGCGGTATCGGGGCCGCGCTCGCGGACGGCTCGTTGCGATCGCGCATCGACGCGGTCGTGGCGGAGCGGGAGACCGCGATCGCCCGCCGCCAGCGACCCCTCACCGGTCTCACCGAGTTCCCGGCGCTGGGCGAGGACCTGCCGCAGCGCACCGGCGATCCCGCCGTGGGCGACGTACGCGCCTACGGCGCTGCGTTCGAGGAGCTGCGCGACACCCCGCCGGACCAGCACGTCTTCCTCGCCACGCTGGGCACCATCGCCCAGCACACCGCCCGGGCGACGTTCGCGACCAACCTGCTCGCGGCGGGCGGCATCGCCGTCGACGTCGCCGGCGCGACCGACGGCGTCGACGCCCTCGTCGCGGCGTACGACGGCCAGCCCGTCGTGTGCCTGGCGGGTGCCGACACCACGTATGAGGAGTGGGGCGCGGAGGCCGCGGCGGCGCTGCGCGAGGCGGGTGCCCGCCGCGTCATCGTCGCCGGGAAGCCGGCCGACCACGCCGACGACAACTGTGCCCTGGGGATCGATGCGCTCGACTTCCTGCGCCGGACGAGAGAGGTGCTCTCATGAGCGTTCCGAAGAGCTTCGCCGGACTGCCACTGAGCCCGGAGGCGGGGGAGGCCCCCGACATCACGCCGACGCCGCCGGTCGGCGAGGGGTGGCAGGCCCCCGAGGGCATCGAGATCAAGCCCTCCTACGGTGCCGAGGACCTCGAGGGCCTGGACGCCCTGGACACCTACCCGGGGCTCAGCCCGTTCCTGCGTGGTCCCTACCCGACGATGTACACCACGCGTCCGTGGACGGTGCGCCAGTACGCCGGCTTCTCGACCGCCGAGGAGTCCAACGCCTTCTACCGGCGCAATCTCGCCGCCGGCCAGAAGGGCCTCTCGGTCGCCTTCGACCTGGCCACGCACCGCGGCTACGACTCCGACCACCCGCGGGTGCGCGGGGACGTGGGCATGGCCGGCGTCGCCATCGACTCGATCTATGACACCCGGACGCTCTTCGACGGCATCCCGCTGGACCAGATGAGCGTCTCGATGACGATGAACGGTGCCGTGCTGCCGGTGCTGGCGCTCTACATCGCCGCCGCCGAGGAGCAGGGGGTGAAGCCGGAGCAGCTCTCGGGGACCATCCAGAACGACATCCTCAAGGAGTTCATGGTCCGCAACACCTACATCTACCCGCCGGCGCCGAGCATGCGGATCATCTCCGACATCTTCGCCTACACCAGCCAGCGGATGCCGCGGTTCAACTCCATCTCCATCTCCGGCTACCACATGCAGGAGGCGGGGGCGACCGCCGACCTCGAGCTCGCCTACACCCTCGCCGACGGCGTGGAGTACATCCGTGCGGGCCTCGACTCGGGGCTGACCATCGACCAGTTCGCGCCGCGGCTGAGCTTCTTCTGGGCGATCGGCATGAACTTCTACATGGAGGTCGCCAAGATGCGCGCGGCCCGCGCGCTCTGGAGCCGGCTGGTCCGCCAGTTCGACCCCCAGAACCCCAAGAGCCTGAGCCTGCGCACCCACAGCCAGACCTCGGGGTGGTCGTTGGCCGCGCAGGACCCGTTCAACAACGTCGCGCGCACGTGCATCGAGGCGATGGCGGCGACGCAGGGCCACACCCAGTCGCTGCACACCAACGCGCTGGACGAGGCGATCGCGCTGCCGACCGACTTCTCCGCGCGCATCGCCCGCAACACCCAGCTGTTGCTGCAGCAGGAGAGCGGTACGACGCACTCGATCGACCCGTGGGCCGGTTCCTACTACGTCGAGCGCCTCACCCATGAGCTCGCCGAGAAGGCCTGGGCCCACATCACCGAGGCCGAGGAGGCCGGCGGCATGGCCGCCGCGATCGAGCAGGGCATCCCCAAGATGCGCATCGAGGAGGCGGCCGCGCGGACGCAGGCGCGCATCGACTCCGGTGCCCAGACCGTGGTGGGCGTCAACACCTACCGGCTGCAGGCCGAGGACAAGCTCGATGTGCTGCGCGTGGACAACGACGACGTCTACCGCCAGCAGATCGCCAAGCTGGAGCGGCTGCGCGCCGAGCGGGACGACGAGGCCCTGCGCAGCTCGCTCGAAGCGCTCACCAACGCCGCCGAGGCCGGGGCGTCGCAGGGCGGCTCCCTGGAGGGCAACCTGCTCGACCTGGCCGTCGACGCCGCCCGCAACAAGGCCACGGTCGGTGAGATCTCCGAGGCGATGGAGAAGGTCTACGGCCGGCACCAGGCCGTGATCCGTACGATTTCCGGCGTGTACCGCGACGAAGCCGCCGCCTCCTCCGACGGCGAGGGCCCCAGCCAGCTCGACCGGGTGCGGCAGTCCACCGACGAGTTCGCCGAGGCCGAGGGCCGCCGGCCCCGCATCCTGGTCGCCAAGATGGGGCAGGACGGCCACGACCGCGGCCAGAAGGTCGTCGTGTCCGCGTTCGCCGACATGGGCTTCGACGTCGACGTGGGGCCGCTGTTCTCCACGCCCGAGGAGGTGGCCCAGCAGGCCATCGACGCCGACGTGCACCTCGTCGGGGTCTCCTCGCTCGCGGCGGGCCACCTCTCGCTCCTCCCGGCGCTGAAGGCCGCGCTGGCCGAGCACGGTCGCGAGGACATCCAGGTGGTCATCGGCGGGGTCATCCCGCCCGATGACGTCCCGACGCTGAAGGAGATGGGTGCCGCGGCGGTGTTCCTGCCGGGCACGGTGATCGCCGAGTCCGCACTCGACCTGCTCGCTGCGCTGCGCGACCAGCTCGGGCACTGATGGCACAGTCGCTCGACCAGCTCCTCGAGGGGATCCGGGCCGGCCGACGTGCCCAGGTGTCGCAGGCCATCACCCTGGTGGAGTCGACCAGCGTCCGGCACCGTGAGGGTGCCCGCGACCTGCTCGGGGCACTCGCGGAGGACGCCCCTGCGACGCCTGCGGTCCGCGTCGGCATCTCCGGCGTGCCCGGCGTGGGCAAGTCCACCTTCATCGAGGCGCTCGGTAGCCAGCTGACCGAGGCCGGCCACCGCGTCGGCGTCCTCGCGGTGGATCCCTCCAGTGTGCGCACGGGAGGCTCCGTGCTCGGTGACAAGACCCGGATGTCCCAGCTCGCCGCCAACCCGGACGCCTTCATCCGTCCCAGTCCCTCGGCCGGCACCCTCGGCGGCGTCGCCCGGGCGACGGTGCAGGCGATGACGGTGCTCGAGGCCGCCGGGTACGACGCCGTCCTGGTCGAGACCGTCGGTGTGGGCCAGTCGGAGGTCACCGTCGCGAAGATGGTGGACACCTTCTTGTTCCTCACCCTGGCCCGCACCGGTGACCAGCTCCAAGGCATCAAGAAGGGCATCCTGGAGATCGCCGACGTGATCGCGGTCAACAAGGCCGACGGCGATCGCGAGCGCGAGGCCCGCGGCGCCGCGCGGGAGCTGGCCGGCGCGCTGCGGCTCGTGCGCGGACAGGCCGAGGACTGGGCGCCCCCGGTCGTGACCTGCTCCAGCCTCCACCGCACCGGCGTCGACGACGTGTGGCAGCGGGTGCTCGCCCACCGCGAACACCTGGGCGCCGACGGCCTGGCGGCCAAGCGGGCCGACCAGCAGAACGACTTCACCTGGGCCCTGGTGCGTGACGAGCTGGACCAGCGGCTGCGGGAGTCGGCCGCGGTCCGGGCGGTGCGCGAGGAGGTGCGCGCAGCCCTGCTGTCGGGGGAGCTGACGGCACCGTTGGCCGCCGACCGCATCCTCGCCGCCTGGGACGGCGAGCACGGCGCGGCGGACTGACCGGCCGGTCCTCAGCCCTTGGTGTAGGGCGTGTTCAGCGCCGACGGCGGTCGGGAGTGCCCGACCAGCCCGGCCACGGCGAAGATCGTCACCACGTAGGGCAGCATCAGCATGAACTGGCTGGGCACCGGGGAGCCGAGCACCGACAGCACGCCCTGCAGGTTCGAGGCGAACCCGAACAGCAGTGCGGCGAGTGTGGCGCGGATGGGGTCCCACTTGCCGAAGATCATCGCCGCCAGCGCGATGAAGCCCGCGCCGCCGGTCATCTCGCGGTTGAACTGCGAGACCGCGACCAGGGTGTACGTCGCACCGCCGATGCCGGACAGCACTCCTGCGAGCAGCAGGGTGCGGTAGCGGGTCGCGAGGACCTTCACGCCGACGGTGTCGGCCGCCTTCGGGTGCTCCCCGACCGCGCGCACGCGCAGGCCCCACTTGCTGCGGTAGAGCGCCCACGCGATGAGCGGGACGGCGGCGTACATCAGGTAGACCAGCAGGGTCTGGCGGAAGAAGATCGGCCCGACCAGCGGGATGTCGCCCAGCAGCGGGATCGGCATCCGCGGGAAGCGGGGCGGGGAGTTCAGTGTCGCGGAGTTGGGGGCAAGCACCTGGGTGAAGAGGAAGCTGGTGAGCCCGATGACCAGCACGTTGAGCACGACGCCGACGATGATCTGGTCCACGCCATAACTGACCGAGAACACGGCCAGCACGAGCGCGATCGCCATGCCGGCCACCATCGCCGCCGCCAGGCCCGCGAGCAGGCCGGACCAGCGGGGGAGGGTCTCGCTGCCGGTGCCGAGTGCCTGGGTCACCGCCGAGCCGGCCAGCGCTGCGGCGAACGCGCCGAACAGGAGCTGGCTGTCGATGGCGATGTTGATGACGCCGGAGCGCTCGCCCAGCACGCCGCACAGCGCACCGAAGACCAGCGGGATGGCCAGCGCGAGGGCGCCACCGAGCAGGCCGACCACGGGCAGCGTGCCGCCGGCGGCCGCCCAGGTGAGGAAGGCGAGCATGCCCACCACGGCGTAGGCGACGACCAGCCACAACGGCGTACGCCGCTTGGCGACCAGCAGCGCGACCGACCAGGCCGTCGCGGCCGCGAGCAGGCCGACCAGGAGCCACGAGGTCGGCATCGTCGGGACGGTGACGGCGGGGATCTCGAACAGGTCCGTGCGCGTCGCGAGGCGGAAGGTGGTCTCCTGCCCGGCGTGGGAGCTGAGCACCAACAGCAGCGCGAGCAGGCCGGTGATCACCCCGAGCGCGATCGGGGTCTTGGGCGCCACCACCGGCGCCGTGCCGATGGCCGGGGTGCGGCTCGGCTCGAGGGGGGACTCCAGCGCGCTCACGCGGTTGCCTCCTTCGTGGGCAGCCGGAACATCGCTCGTACCAGCGGCGGGGCGGCGATGAACAGGACGATCAGGGACTGCACGACCAGGACGATGTCGACGGGGATGCCCTCGGAGGCCTGCATGGCGAAGCCACCGGCCTTGAAGGCGCCGAAGAGGATCCCGGCCGCGAGGATCCCGATGGGCCGCGAGCGACCCAGCAGTGCGACGGTGATCGCGTCGAAGCCGATGCCGGCGTCGAGGTCGACGGTGACGCCACTGGTGACGGTGCCGAGGACCTGGTTGACCCCGGCGAGCCCCACCAGGCCACCGGCGATCAGCATGACGGTGACGTAGGCGCGGCCCACGTCGATGCCGGCGGCGCGCGCTGCGTGGGGGTTCTCGCCCACCGCACGGAGCCGGAAGCCGAGCGCCGAACGGTTCAGCAGCCACCACACGAGCGCCACGGAGACGAGGGCGAGCAGGAAGCCGAGGTGGAGGTTGAACCGGTCGCCGAGCAACTGGGGGAGGACGGCGGTCTCGGGCATCGGGAGTGACTTCGGGTTCACCGTCCCCGGGGCCTGCAGGAGCGCCTGCTCGGAGAGGATGAAGAACACCAGGTAGAACGCGACGTAGTTGAGCATGATCGTGACGATCACCTCGTGGGCGCCGGTGCGGGCCTTGAGCAGACCGGCGATGCCGCCCCACAGGGCGCCACCGACGATGCCGGCGGCCACGGCGACGACGAGGTGGATGCCGACCGGCAGGTCGATCCCGACGGCGACCCAGCCGGCGGCGGCGCCACCGATGAGCATCTGGCCGCGGCCACCGATGTTGAGCAGTCCGGTGCGGAAGGCCAGTCCGACGCCGAGTCCGGCCACGACCAGCGGGCCGGCGAACTTCAGGGTCTCGGTGAGCGGTCGGATGGCGCCGGCGAAGTCATTGGCGCGGGAGTTGTAGATCGATCCCCGGAACAACGCGGAGTAGGCGCCGGAGATCGCATCCCACGCCGCGGTGATCAGGTCCATCGGGCGGGCGGCGAAGTACCCGGCCGCGTCGCGGACGCCCTGGTCGGTGAGGATGATCATCAGCGAGCCGACGGCGACCGCGAGGACGAAGGCGAGGGCGACGACCACGGCGTTGCCCATGGCGATCTCGCGCACCAGGCGGTGCATCCGGTCCGGCGGGGGTGGGTCCTGCTGCTCGGTCGCGTTCTCGGTCGCGGTGTCGTCGTTGCTCATGCCACGCCCTTCGGTCGCTCGCCGGTCATCATCAGGCCCAGCGTCTCGCGCGGGGTGTCGGCCGGCACGATGCCCACGACGCGGCCGCGGTAGAGCACCATGATCCGGTCGGCCAGGGCCTCGACCTCGTCCAGTTCGGTCGACACCACCAGCACCGGGATGCCGCTGTCGCGGGCGGCGACGATCTGCTGGTGGATGAACTCGATCGATCCCACGTCGACGCCGCGCGTGGGCTGGGCGGCGACCAGCAGGCGCAGGTCGCGCGAGAGCTCGCGCGCCACCACGACCTTCTGCTGGTTGCCGCCGGAGAGTTGGTCGGCCCGTGCCTGGATGCTCGGGCCGCGGACGTCGTAGGCCCGGAAGCGGTCCTCGGCGAACTCGGTGAGGGTCCCCAGCTGCAGCGACCCGCCGCGCACGAACGGCGCGCCGTGGCTGCGGTTGAGCATGAGGTTCTCCGCGATCGTGAAGCTCCCCACCAGGCCGTCGACCTGGCGGTCCTCGGGGATGAAGCCGACCCCGGCGTCGAGGACCTGGCGCACCGACTTGCCGACCAGCTCCTGGCCGTTGAGCCGGATCGAACCCGAGACGTGCTGCTCGAGGCCCAGGAGCGCCTCGGTGAGCTCGGTCTGGCCGTTGCCCTGGACCCCGGCCACCGCGAGGATCTCCCCGCTGCGGATCGAGAAGTTGATGCCGTCGACGTGGATCTGCGCATCCGCGTCGGTGACCCGGAGGTCCTCCACCGTCAGCGCGTCCTCACCGGCCTTGGCCGGCTCCTTGGCGACGGTGAGCTCGACGGGGCGACCGACCATCATCGCGGCCAGCTCGGCGCTCGACGCGGTGGGCTCGGCCTCGCCGACCACCTTGCCGTGCCGGATGACGGTGATCCGGTCGGCGACCTCGCGCACCTCGCGGAGCTTGTGGGTGATGAAGACGATGGCGGTCCCGGCGTCGCGCAGCTGGCGCATGATGGCCATCAGCTCGTCGGTCTCCTGCGGCGTCAGTACGGCGGTGGGCTCGTCGAAGACGAGCACCTGGGCGTCACGGGAGAGCGCCTTGATGATCTCGACGCGCTGCTGCACGCCGACCGGCAGCTGCTCCACGACGCGGTCGGGGTCGACGTCGAACCCGAACCGGTCGGAGATCTCGCGCACCCGGTCCCGGGCCGCGTCGACGTCCAGGCTGCCACCGAAGCCGGTGGCCTCGTGACCGAGCATCACGTTCTCGGCCACGCTGAAGACGGGCACGAGCATGAAGTGCTGGTGCACCATGCCGATCCCGGCGGCCATCGCATCGCCGGGGCCGTCGAAGTGCTGCTCCTCGCCGTCGATGAGGATCTGGCCCTCCTCGGCGTGGTACAGGCCGTAGAGGACGTTCATCAGCGTCGACTTGCCGGCGCCGTTCTCGCCGAGCAGGCAGTGGATCTCGCCGGGTTCGACGGTCAGCGAGATCCGGTCGTTGGCGACCAGGGTCCCGAACCGTTTGGTGATGTCGCGGAGTTCGAGCGTCATGGGCCCTCGGATGGTCTCGGCGGGTCGGAGGTCGTTGGACGTGGTTCTGGGGAGGCCGGCCGTGCCGACCTCCCCAGAATCAGATCACATCACTCGCCGAGGTAGGAGTCCACCTCGATGGAGCCGTCCATGATGCCCTCGCGGACGGTGTCGAGCTCGTCCTGGAGGGAGTCGGACACCTGGCCCTCGAAGTTGTGGAACGGGGCGATGCCGACGCCGTCGTTCTCCAGGGTGCCGACGTAGGGCGCGTAGTCCATCTCACCGCTCGCGGCCGACATGACGGCGTCCTCGGTGGAGACGTCCATCTTCTTCAGCACCGAGGTCAGCACGACGTCCTGGGTGTTGGGGTCGGTCTCGTAGAGGTCGGCGTCCACACCGATCAGCGCGATGTCCTTGCCGGAGTCGTCGATCGCGGTCAGTGCACCCTGGTAGATCGGGCCACCGACGGGCATGATCACGTCGACGTCCTGGTCGAGGACCTGCTTGGCGGTCGTGGTCGCGGCCTGGTTGGCCTCGAAGCCACCGGTGAAGGAGCCGTTCTCGCCGTCCCAGCCGACGACCTTGACGTCCTTGCCCTTCTCGGAGTTGTAGTACTCCACGCCCTGGGCGAAGCCGTCCATGAAGATGGTCACGGTCGGGAACGGCTGGCCGCCGTAGGTGCCGACCTTGCCGGTCTTGGTGTAGTCGGCCGCGACGTAGCCGGCGAGGAACGCGGCCTGGGCGGTGTTGTAGAGCAGCGGCTTGATGTTGGGCTCGTCGGCCTCGCCGTCGAAGGTCTCGCCGTCGTCGCCGCCGTCGGCGGCGTCGTCGATGAGGATGTAGGCGGTCTCCGGGTTGGCGGCCGCGGCCTCCTTCGTCGCGGCGGCGAGCGCGAACCCGACCGTGACGATGGCGTCGCAGCCCTCGGAGGCGAGGCTGGACAGGTTCGGTCCGTAGTCGTTCTCGCTGTTGGACTCCACCGCGTTCACCTCGGCACCGAGCTCGTCGGCCGCCGACTGGACGCCCTCGAAGCTGAGCTGGTTGAACGACTTGTCGTCGAAACCGCCGGAGTCGGACACGATGCAGGGGAGGAAGTCGGTCGACGCACCGCTGTCGCCGCTCTCCTCCGGTGCCTCACCGCAGGCCACCAGGGCGGTGGCAGCCAGTAGGGCCACGGTGCCGGCTGCTGCCGACCTCGTCGTCTTCTTCACGTCAGGACCTCCGTGTGGGTTCGCGCGCCGTCGGTCCGAGCCGCCGGCGCCCCGAGTTCGTTGTTGGTGCTCGGCATGATCCCGTGTCACGCCCGGCGGGGAAAGCCGAATCGCGCATCGGTTATCGAGTTGGAATGTAGTCGGCCGTGAGCCTCGGGGAGGGGAGATCGCCGGTGCCGGTCCGTCCGTGTCCCCACCGCCTCCCCGCGGCGTCGCTGCGTCTTGCCCGGGAGTGGATGGGGCTGCAAGTCTTGCGCCCATCATGGAGACCCACACGACCGCGCCGGACGCGGGATGGAGCCCGCTGCGCGAGGCGGCCACGGCCGCGATGCGACGGGCATACGCGCCGTACTCGGAGTTCGCCGTCGGTGCCGCTGCGCTCGTGGACGACGGTCGCGTCGTGACCGGCTGCAACGTCGAGAACGCGGCGTACGGCGTCGGCCTCTGCGCCGAGTGCGGGCTGGTGAGCCAGCTCTACGTGACCGGTGGCGGACGCTTGACCCACTTCGTGTGCGTCGACGGGCGCGGTGAACTGCTGATGCCCTGCGGCCGCTGCCGCCAGTTGCTGTGGGAACACGGCGGACCGGACCTGGTGGTCCTCACGCCCGCTGGAGCACGGCCGATGCGTGAGGTGCTGCCTGACGCCTTCGGCCCCGACGACCTGGAAGGGTGAGACGTGGCCGAGCACGACGTTGTCGAGGTGATCGCGACCAAGCGGGACCGGGGCACGCTGACCACCGGTCAGATCGACTGGGTGATCGATGCCTACACCCGCGGTGAGGTGGCCGACGAGCAGATGTCGGCCCTGGCGATGGCCATCCTGCTCAACGGCATGGACCGTGCCGAGATCTCGGCGTGGACCGCGGCCATGATCGCGTCCGGGGAGCGTCTGGACTTCTCCGGGCTGTCCCGCGCGACCACCGACAAGCACTCCACCGGCGGGGTCGGGGACAAGATCACGCTCCCGCTCGCCCCGTTGGTCGCGGCGTGCGGGGTCGCCGTGCCGCAGCTCTCGGGACGCGGCCTCGGCCACACCGGGGGCACCCTGGACAAGCTGGAGTCCATCCCGGGCTGGCGCGCCGCACTGAGCAACGACGAGCTCCGTGCCCAGCTCGACGAGGTCGGTGCCGCGGTGTGCGCGGCAGGCGACGGGCTGGCGCCTGCGGACCGCAAGCTCTACGCCCTGCGCGACGTCACCGGCACCGTGGAGGCGATCCCGCTGATCGCGTCCTCGATCATGAGCAAGAAGATCGCCGAGGGCACCGGTGCGCTGGTGCTCGACGTCAAGGTCGGCTCCGGCGCCTTCATGAAGGACGCCGACCGTGCGCGCGAGCTGGCCGAGGTGATGGTCGGACTCGGGACCGACGCCGGTGTGCGTACCGTGGCCCTGCTGACCGACATGTCGACGCCGTTGGGGCACACCGCCGGCAATGCGCTCGAGGTGGCCGAGTCCGTCGACGTCCTCGCCGGCGGCGGTCCCGCCGACGTCGTCGAGCTGACCCTGGCGCTGGCCCGGGAGATGCTGGCCGCGGCCGGACACGACGCCGTCGACCCCGCGGACAAGCTGGTCGACGGGTCGGCGATGGACGCCTGGCGCCGCATGATCCGGGCGCAGGGCGGCGATCCGGAGGCCCCCCTGCCCACGGCCCGCGAGTCCCACGTCGTCACCGCGGAGCGGGACGGGGTCCTCACTCGGCTGGACGCGCTCTCGGTCGGCACGGCGGCGTGGCGTCTCGGCGCCGGCCGGGCGCGCAAGGAGGACCCGGTGCAGGCCGGTGCGGGAGTGCGCTGGCACGCCCGGCCGGGCGACCGCGTCGCCGTCGGCGACCCGCTGTTCACGCTGTCGACCGACACCCCCGAGCGGTTCGACCGGGCGCTGGCAGCGCTCGAGGACGGCTACACCGTCTCCGCGCCCGGGACGGCGTACGCCGCCCCCCCGCTGGTCATCGACCGGGTCAGCTGAACTCCAGCGCGACGCAGACCCAGCGCTGCCGGATCCGCTCGAAGCGGGCCGCCACTGCCCGGGAGCGGGTGCCGTACTTGACGTGGACGGCTGTCTCCACCGCGTCGTCGCGGACGAAGCAGCTGCACACGCTCACCACCCGCGGGCGCACCGGCTGCACCCGGGCCAGCCCGGGCTGGTGTCGTCCCGCCCGTGCCACGACGCGGGCGCGGCGCTGCAGGTCGGCGTAGACCTCGTCGGTCGCCCACCGCAGCAGCTGCGACACCGGCCGATCCCCGCCCACCACTTCCACGGCGGCCTGGGCGAAGCGGCGCGCCCACTCCTCGACCGTGGCGCGCATGCGTCGGTCGATCGGGACGACCGTGGCCATCGGTCCAGAACCGGCCCGGGGTCGGGGTGGGTCCTGGCGCGGCACGAGGGCCAGGGCGAGGGTGCCCTGCGTCTCGGCGACCGGGACCGCCCAGTGGTCGTGCGAGCTGGCCGCAGCGGTGGAGTCGGCGGGGTCGATCATCATGCGTCCCTTCCTGGTGCAGGGGGAAGTCGGAGTCGTTGGCCGGGCAGGACGAGGTCGGGGTCGGGCCCGATCACCTCGCGGTTGTGCTCGTGGATGTCGCGGACGTGGCCGGCGATGCGGGCGTCGGTGGCATCGCCGGGCAGTCGTGCGCTCGCGATGCCCCACAGGTGGTCGCCGCGGCGCACGACGTGCACGGCCTCGTCCGGTCGCGACGCGGTCCGTGTCGTCGCGGCGCCGGACGTCGCGCGGTCGGGGAGTGGCAGGCCGCCGAGGGCCTCGCCACGGTCGGTGCGGGCCGCGGTCCGGTCCGACTCCTCCCGTGGTGTGTCGGCTGGCGGCTGGGCGCCCACCGGGCCGGCGACGAGGCTGATGCCACAGGCGAGCAACACCGCTGCCCGCACCGGCCCCACCGGGCGGCGTGCCTCCCGGCGGGTGAGGACGCAGCGGGCCACGTCGGTGGTCACCAGCCATGCCCCGGCGGCTGCGAGCAGCGCCAGCACGGCGCAACCCCAGGTCAGCGTGGAGGTGAAGGCCCGAGTGGGGCCGGCGGCGATGACCGGAAGCGTCAGCAGCCCGACACCGCAGCTCGCGGACGTGACGCTCGCCCAGACCGCGGCCGTGCGCAGCGCCAGGGAGGTCGTGACGAAGGTGACGAAGCGTGGCATGGCCCGAGAATCCTTGCGTTTGCGTGCGTTTGCCTCACTTCATCCTGCTTTGTCGTCCCTGTCAACTGGTTGTCCACACCCTTGATCTGCGAAAGTGCCCCTCATGGGATGGGAGACGGACCTGTTCGCCCTCTTCGACGACCTCGAACACCACGCGGGCACCATGGCCGCCGCGGAGCGCGCCGACGAGATCGCCGATCGCAGTCGCGCCGAGTACCAGTCCGTCACGCTCGCCTCGCGCCTCATGGCCTCCGTCGGCACCGAGGTGACCATCAGTGCCGACGGGCTCGACCCGATCACCGGCACCATCGACCGGGTCGCCGACGGATGGCTCCTGGTCGCCGCCGGCAGCCACGACTGGGTGGTCAACCTCGCCGCCGTCACCGGCGTCGTCGGCGCGTCGGTCCGATCCGTCCCCGAGGTGGCGTGGTCACCGCTCGCCCGGCTCCGGCTGGGCTCGGCCCTGCGGCGCATCGCCGAGGCGGGGGAGCGGTGCGTGCTCCACCAGCGCAACGGGCAGCGTCACGAGGGCACGCTGCGCCGGATCGGCGCCGACTTCTGCGAGCTGGTGGTCGGCGAGGAGCGCCGCATGGTGCTCGTGCCGTTCACCGGGCTCTCGGCCGCCCAGTCCCGGGGCTGAGGCCCGCGGGTCTCAGGTCGCGTCGAGGTCGTACGGCGGCGTCTCGCCCGCCGCCAGCGGCAGCTGTCCGGGACGTTGCTCGGGCTCGGGCTCGTCGGCCATCGCGTCGGCGAGCTGGCGTCGCACGATCTCCCGCGGGTCGAGGTCACGCAGCTCCAGGTCGGCGTACGCCGGACCGAGCTCGTCGCGGATCTCGTCGCGGGCGTTGGTGGCGAAGTGGCGCAGCTGGCGCAGCATCGCACCGGCCTGCCGCATCAGCTCCGGGAGCTTGTCCGGGCCGAAGACGAGGACGGCGACGAAGGCGATGACGACCATCTCGCCCAAGCCGATGTCGAACACCCGATCGCCCTCTTCGCTCGACCGGGGCTCAGAGCCGGTTGCTCGGTGTCAGCCCCAACTGCATGCCGGCGAGTCCGCGGCCGCGTCCGGCGAGTCGCTCGGCGATGCCGCTGAGCGAGGTGGCGGCCTCGGTCTCGGGTGCGGAGGAGACGATCGGTGTGCCGGCGTCGCCACCCTCGCGCAGGGCGAGGTCCAGCGGCACCTGGCCGAGCACGGGGACGTCGTAGCCGAACCGCTGGGAGAGGGTGTCGGCCACCCGGGCGCCACCGCCGGAGCCGAAGACCTCCAGGCGGTGGTCCTTGCCCTCGTCCGAGCAGTGCGGGCAGGGCAGGTAGCTCATGTTCTCGATGACGCCGACGACGCGCTGGTGCATCATCGAGGCCATCGTGCCGGCCCGCTCGGCCACCTCGGCGGCCGCCTCCTGCGGTGTGGTCACCACGACGACCTCCGAGCCGGGCAGGTGCTGACCCAGCGAGATCGCGATGTCGCCGGTGCCGGGCGGCAGGTCCAGCAGCAGCGCGTCCAGGTCGCCCCAGTAGACGTCGGCGAGCATCTGGACCAGGGCACGGTCGAGCATCGGCCCGCGCCAGGCCACGACCTGGTCGCGCCGCGGCTTGAGCATGCCGATCGAGATCACCGAGACCCCGCTCGAGGTGGGGACGGGCATGATCAGGTCGTCGACCTGCGTCGGGCGCTCGTCGGCCACGCCCAGCATCGCCGGGACCGAGTGGCCGTAGATGTCGGCGTCGACCACGCCCACCTTCAGGCCCTGCTCGGCCATCGCCAACGCGAGGTTGACCGTCACCGAGGACTTGCCGACGCCGCCCTTGCCGCTGGCGATGGCGAACACCTTGGTCAGGGACCCCGGCTGGGCGAAGGGGATCTCGCGCTGGGCCTGGCCGCCCCGGAGCTGCTCCTGGAGCCCGGCGCGCTGCTCGTCGGTCATGACGCCCATCTCGAGGTCGACCCGCGTCACGCCCTCCACCGCGCCGACGGCCGTGGTCACGTCGTTGTTGATGGTGTCCTTCAGCGGGCACCCGGCGACGGTGAGGAGCACCTTGACCCGGACGACACCCTCGTCGGAGATGTCGACGCTGTCGACCATCCCCAGCTCGGTGATGGGCTTCTTGATCTCGGGGTCGTTCACCGTCGCGAGTGCGTCGTTGACCTGGTCGACGGTGGGGGCGTGGGTCGTACTCATCACCGACGAGTCTAGGGAGTGGGTGCCGACGGCGTTAGTCGCGCCCCTCGTGAGGCTTCCCACTCGGCTCGTCGGCGTCCTCGGCGTCGGCACGCTCGACCTCCCGTGCGTCCAGCTCGGCCAGCAGCGACCGCAGTTCGGAACGGACGTAGTCGCGCGTGGCGACCTCGCCGATGGCCATCCGCAGCGAGGCCACCTCCCGGGCCAGGAACTCCATGTCGGCATGGGCCCGGGCCGTCGCCTCGCGATCCTGCGTCGCGACCACCCGGTCGCGGTCCTCCTGCCGGTTCTGTGCCAGCAGGATCAGCGGCGCGGCGTAGGAGGCCTGGAGGCTCAGGATGAGGGTCAGGAACAAGAAGGCGTACGGGTCGAACGCGAAGGGCGTGACCGTGTTCCACAGGATCCAGACCGCGATGAACAGCGTCATCCAGATCAGGAAGGTGGCAGTGCCCATGAACCGCGCGAAGCGCTCGGCGAAGACGCCGAAGGCGTCGGCGTCGTAGCGGGGGAGGTGGATCCGTCGCCGGGTCTTGAGGGGGGTGTCGAGACGTTCGTCGCGGCGCTCAGTCACGACGTACCCCGCGGTTCTGGTCGGTGCGCTCGCGCCAGTTGGCGGGCAGCATGTGGTCGAGCAGGTCGTCCACGGTGACGACCCCGAGCAGGCGGCGGTCCTCGTCGACGACCGGGGCCGCGACCAGGTTGTACGTCGCGAGGTGGGCGGCCACCTCGTCGATGCTCGCCTCGGGGTGGAGGTACTCGGTGGTCTTGTCCACCGCGCCGGCGACCAGGTTCGAGGGCGGTTCCCGCAGCAGGCGCTGGATGTGGGCCACCCCCAGCAGCTTCCCGGTCGGCGGCTCGACGGGCTGGCGGCAGACGTAGACCATCGCGGCCAGTGCCGGCGTCAGGTCGGGGCGGCGCACGTGGGCGAGCGCGTCGGCGATGGTGGCGTCGGGCCCCAGGATCACCGGCTCCGGGGTCATCATCGCCCCCGCGGTGTCCTCCACGTAGGACATGAGGCGGCGTACGTCGTCGGCCTCGTCCGGTTCCATCAGGTCCAGCAGCAGTTCGGCCGTCTCCGGCGGGAGGTCGGAGACCAGGTCCGCGGCGTCGTCGGCCGACATCTCCTCGAGCACGTCGGCGGCCCGTTCGTCGTCGAGGTGCTCCAGGATCTGGACCTGGTCCTCCTCGGGGAGCTCCTCGAGCACGTCGGCGAGGCGCTCGTCGTCCAGGGTCAGCGCGGCCGCCGTACGCCGCTCCACGGGCAGGTCGTGCAGGATGCTGGCCGCGTCGGCCGGCCGCATCTCGTTCAGCGCCGCCACCAGGTGCGTGGCGCCCTGGCGCTCGTCGGGCTCGGCGAGTCCACTCACCTCGTCCCAGTCCGCGAGGTGGGTCTGGCCCCGGCGCCGCAGGCCCTTGCCCGGCTCCCGGATCGCCACCCGGCTCACCACCCAGTCGCGGGTGCGGGCGCGCTCGAGTGCGACGTCGTACACGGTGCCGGTGACCTGGCTGGAGTTGATGGTGACGGTCCGGTCGAGGATCTCGCCGACGACCAGCGTCTCGGTCGAGCGCTGCTCGAAGCGGCGCATGTTGAGCAGGCCGGTGGTGGTGACCTGGCCCCCCTCGATCGTCGTGACCCGCGTCATCGGGAGGAAGACGCGCTGGCGGCCGACCTCGGCGACCAGGCCGAGCACGCGGGGCTGGCGGGCAAGCGTCCGGATGGTCACCACGACGTCGCGCACCTTCGCGATCCGGTCGCCCCGGGGGTCGAACACGGGCAGCCCGACCAGGCGGGCCGCATACACGCGGGACGGTGGTGCGCTCACGGCCACCACGCTAGACGATGCCCGTCACGCGGTTGCGCAGCCCGGGACCGCCGCGGATCGGTTCCGCCAGACGTTTCGCGGGTTCGGCCCTCGTCACCTACGATGCCCGCATGGTCTCGTCCGCTGGGGGGCGCCGTTCTCGGCTGCTCTGTTCGCTGCTCGCAGCGGCCCTGTTGCCTGCTGCCGTGCTCTCCGGCTGCAGCGGCGAGAAGTCGTCGGAGGTCTCGGAGGACACCGAGGCCGCCGCGACGACCTCGGAACCGACCGGCAGCCCCACGGCGCCGAGCACGACGCCGACGACGGCGAAGCCGTCGTGGGCCTCGTGCAGCGACGTGTGGGTGTCCGATGCCGCGTTCCCCCGCAAGTACCCCGGGTGCCTCGAGGACGGCGCCAAGGTGCGGGCGGAGAAGATGTACTGCTCGTCGGGACAGGTCATCGTCACCTACGCTGACCGGTTCTACGCGGTGCAGGGCAAGCACGTGAACGACACGGCGGGCCTGTCGAAGGACGCCGACTACCGCCGAGCAGTTACCTCCTGTCTGGCTTGAGGAGTCACCCATGCACATGAAGAAGATCGTCGTCGCCACCTTGTTGACCGTGGGGCTCGTGGTGTCGACGCTCGGCGTCAGCGGCACCTCGGCCGCCTCGCCGGCCCCCGTGAGTGGCGTGACCTCCGTCGGCGCCTCCAACGCCGCCAGCGCGGGGTGGGCCAACTGGGGGATCGGCAAGGGCCAGACCTTCAACGATCCCCGCAACAGCAAGAAGTGGAAGATCATCGACAAGATCAAGCGCACCATCAAGCACACGCCGGGTGGTCAGAAGATCTGGGTGATGACCTGGAACCTGCAGTCCAAGGGCATCGTCAAGCAGCTCATCCGCGCCCACAACCGCGGGGTCAGCGTGCGCCTGATCATGTCGCGCCAGCTGGCCAAGGAGCAGAACGGCAACGGCTCGTTCTGGACCCTGACCCGCGGCCTGAAGAAGGGCAACGCCAAGCGGGGCTGGGCGCGCAAGAGCTTCACCCGCACCTGCTCCAACTCCTGCCGGGGCTGGGGCGGCTCGATGCACTCCAAGTTCATGATGGTGTCCAAGGCCGGCAAGCGGAGCAAGATCGTCTCCCAGGGGTCGGCCAACTTCACCCACGCTGCGGCCACGCGGCAGTGGAACGACTGGTACACCGTCTACGAGAAGGGCCGTGTCTGGCGCGCCTACAAGCAGGTGTTCAAGCAGTCGCTGAAGGACAAGCGCTTCGGTGCCGTCCAGGCCTGGCAGGACCAGCACAACGCCTGGTTCGCCCCGTTCGGCAACCAGGGCGACAAGGTGATGCAGCTGCTGAACAAGGTGCAGTGCGGTGGCGCGGTCCGCTCGGGCGTCGACGGCAGGACGGCGCTGCGCATCGCCTCGTCGGTGTTCCAGAACAAGCGCGGCCTGCGCATCGCGCGCAAGATCAAGCAGCTGCACAACCAGGGCTGCAACATCCGCGTCGTCTTCACCATGATGACCAACAAGATCCGCAACGCGCTCAGTGGTGTGCCGACCCGCCACCTCGTCTACGACTGGGACAGCGACGGCTCCTTCGACCGCTACCTCCACATGAAGGTCATGACCATCAGCGGCAACTGGAACGGTGACCGCGACCACCGCCTGGTGTTCAACGGCAGCGCGAACTGGTCCAAGATCGGCGCCATCTCCGATGAGCAGGGCATGGTCGTGCACCTGAAGTGGCCCGAGAAGCAGTACGCCAAGCACATCAACTACCTGTTCAACACCGCTCCGCTCATCGCCCGCGGGACGCCCGACGACTACAAGTCGCGAGGCACCAACCCCTACGCCGGGCTCGAGCTGGAGCTCGCCGGACAGGGCTGAGCCCGGGTCGACGGACCCGATCGATCGTCCGCCCCCGGCTCCGGCCGGGGGCGGACGACGCTCCGGACTTCGTGAAATGGCAGCGGGGGAGGCGCGGCCTCCCTAGACTCCGCGGTGGCCGAACTTCTCTTCCCCCACCCCTCGGAGGTTGGCTGTCATGTCGACAGTGCGCGCACGCGCCACCCGGCGCTTGGGCCGGATGCTCGTTCTCAGCGGTCTGTGCGCCGCCCTCGTGGCCTCCGGGCTCGCGGCCGCTCCGCGCGTGCTGCAGGCCGACGGCGGGGACCAGGCTGCCCAGACTGCCCAGGCGGCACTGACGAGCGCCGCGCCGATCACCTCGCGCCTGCGCAAGGTCGCCGCCGGCGGTGAACACAGCTGCGGCATCCTGAACCAAGAGCTCTACTGCTGGGGTCGCAACACCTGGGGGCAGATCGGCAACGGCAAGCGCGGTGGCGCCGTCACCCAGCCGCAGCAGATCGGCAACACCGGGTGGCGCTACGTCGCCGCCGGTGGTGCCAGCACCTGTGGGATCCGGGGCAAGGATCGCAAGCTGTTCTGCTGGGGCGTCAACAACCGTGGCCAGCTCGGCGACGGCACCAAGAGCTGGTCCGACCGGCCGGTCAAGCTCGGCGGGCGCAAGTGGAAGTCGGTGGACGCCGGCTGGTACCACACCTGCGGGATCAAGAACAGCAAGAACAAGCTCTTCTGCTGGGGGGACAACTCCCACGGCCAGCTCGGTGCCGGCAACACCAAGCAGCGCCTGTCCAAGGTGCGCGTGCCCGGACAGTGGCGCAAGGTCGCCGTCGAGGGATGGACCACCTGCGGCATCAAGCGCGACAACTCGCTGTGGTGCTGGGGCCGCAACCTGCTGGGGCAGGTCGGCGACGGCTCGACCAAGGACCGCAACCGCCCGGTGCGGATCCACCGCCCGAACTGGAAGAGCGTCGACGTCAGCTGGACCCACGGCTGCGCCGTACGCCGCAACGGCAGCACCAAGTGCTGGGGCAACAACGACCGTGGTCAGCTGGGTGACGGCACCACCGGCCGGCGGCTCAAGCCCACCGAGGTCGACCGCAACGTCGACGCCAAGTGGGTGAGCACCAGCGAGGGTGGCACCTGCCTGACGACCAAGAGCAGTGACCTCTACTGCTGGGGCGATGACAACTACGGGCAGGTCGACGGCAAGCGCGCGGCGTACGCGCGTCCGCAGGAAATGGTCGGCAAGTACCGCTACGTCAGCTCTGGTTGGCTGCACAGCTGCGGTGTGCGCGCGGGCTACGGCATCGACTGCTGGGGCAACGACGAGCGGGGCCAGGTGCGTCCGGCCGAGAACCGCGACGTGCAGCCGGCGAGCCTGACCACGACGAGCGAGCCCGAGGTCCAGACGGTCGCGCAGACCGGTGCCGCGCGCAAGCCGCTGCGGTTCTCGCTGGCCAGCTTCAACGTGCTCGGCGAGAACCACACCGGTCCCTACCGCCACGACGACGGGTTCGCCCCGAGCCGACTGCGTGCGGAGTGGACTGCGCAGTCCTTCCGCACCCACGGGCTGGACATCATCGGCACCCAGGAGGCGACCGGTGGCCAGCTCAGCGCCATCCTGAAGGCCGGCAACGGGCGCTACGACGCCTTCCCCCACCCCACGAAGGACAACAAGAGCGTCGAGACCTCGATCCTGTGGGACACCCGACAGTTCGAGGTCGTCAAGAAGCGGGTGATCTGGACCCAGTTCATCGCCCGCAAGCTGCCGCGGCCCTACATCAAGTTCCGCCACCGCGAGTCCGGACGCACCTTCTGGGTGATGAACGTCCACAACGCACCGTGGAACTACCAGAAGAAGCGCAACGAGGCGACCCGCGACCAGCTCAAGCGCATCCAGTGGCTGGAGAGCCTCGGCGACCCGGTCTACTACGTCGGCGACTTCAACGAGTGGGGTCACATCCTGTGCAAGACGCTGCGCAAGACCGACATGCGCTCACCCCTGGGCGGGTACCTCAAGGGCGACGGCACGTGCGTCAAGCCCAAGGCGAGGATGCGCGTGGACTGGATCTTCGGGTCCAAGTACACCGACTGGCAGAACTTCCACAACTCCAAGGCGCCGGTGATCCGACTCGCCACCGACCACTGGGTTCCCATGGTCGTCGTACGAGTACCCTGACGGCCGTGCAGGAGGGCGGCCCGCTGCCCGGACGGACTCAGGAGAGGTGAAGGCGTGGCGTCGAAGGTCGTGCTGCACCTGGGGGCGATGAAGTCCGGCACGAGCTTCATCCAGAACGTCCTGGGCCACAACAAGGACCGCCTGGCCGAGGCCGGCGTGCTCTTCCCGGGACCGCGCTGGCGGTTCCAGGTCCGCGCGGTGCGCGAGCTGATGGGGTACGGCGGGCCGGACCAGGAGCCGATGCCGTCGAAGGGACGGTGGCGCCGGCTGGTCGCGGAGATCGACCGCTGGCCCGGGATCGCGGTCGTGTCGATGGAGTTCCTCGGACCGCGCCCGGTGCAGAAGATCCGCCAGGTCGTCGAGGACTTCGACGGCACCCCGGTCGAGGCCGTCCTCACCGGACGCGACCTGGGGCGCACCCTGCCCGCGATGTGGCAGGAGTCGGTGCAGAACGGCGGCATCCTGTCCTGGTCGGACTACCTCGGCGCGGTGCGCCGCCGCGGCCCCCGCGGCCAGCCGTTCTGGCGCCAGCAGGACCTGCCCGCGATCGCGGCGCGCTGGGCGGGCGTGCTGGGGGAGGACCGCTTCAGCCTGGTCACGGTCCCGCCCTCGGGCTCCGCGCCCGACCTGCTCTGGCGCCGGTTCGCCGAGGCCGTCGGCTTCGACCCCGAGGGCCACGAGCTCGACGTGCTGGCCAACCCCTCCATCGGGCTCGCGTCGACCCAGGCGCTGTTGCGGCTCAACCAGGCCTACCACCGCGAGCACGGGCGGATGCCCGACCACTACGACCCCTACGTCAAGCACAAGCTGGCCAAGCGCGGCCTCGTCCGACGCAGCGGTGAGGAGCCACGCCTGGGCCTGGACGAGAAGTGGGTGGTCCGGCTCGGGGAGGACCAGATCAAGCAGCTGCGCAAGGCCGGCCATCGCGTGGTCGGTGACCTGGCGGACCTGCGTCCGGCACCGGTCGCCGGCGTGGATCCCGACGACGTCAGCACCGAGGACGTGCTCGACGCGGCGCTGTTCGGGATCGCCGTGGGCCTGGAGGGCTGGTCGAAGGAGGCCGGCCAGCTGCGTCGCCGGCTGCGCAAGGCGAAGCAGGCATGAGGGGCGTGGGACGCCTCCGGCGCGCCGGCAAGGCGCTCGCCGGGCGGGACGAGGTCGCCGTGGCGGCGCGGCGACCCGCGCCGCCACGTCCTCGCGGACCGGCCTGGGACGATCGTGGTCGCACGCTCGAGGAGGGCGAGCTGCCCCGCGTCGCGGCGATCACCATGGCCCGCGACGAGGGCCCGATGATCCGTCGCTGGGTCGAGCACTACGGCGCCGCCTTCGGCGCCGAGCACGTGTACGTCGTCGACGACCACAGCTCCGACGGCTCCACCGACGACCTCCCGGCCACCGTGCTGCGCTATCCCTACCTGGACAAGTACGGCTTCGAGCCGTCGCGGATGGGGATCGTCAGCGGCCTGGCCCACAGCCTGCTCTTCGCCTACGACGCGGTCCTGTTCTGCGACGCCGACGAGTTCGTCGTCGCCGACCCCAAGCGGCACGAGAGCCTGCGGCACCTGGTCGCGGCCCTGGCCGACCGTCCCGCGGTCGCCGTGGCGGCGTACAACGTGATCCACGACGTGGCGCACGAGGCGCCGCTCGACCTCGACCGACCGCTGCTGCAGCAGCGGCGCTACGCCCAGTTCACCCCCCTGATGTGCAAGCCGAGCCTGAAGTTCGTGCGGGCCGACTGGTCCCACGCCTCCCACGCCGTCGGGTGCGAGTTCAGCGTGGAGCCCGACCTGGTGATGTTCCACATGAAGTTCGCCGACCGTGACCAGCTGGCCGTGCAGGCCGCGCGGCGCCAGCACCTCAACGTCTCCGAGAACCGGGCCCAGCAGACCAGCTGGGCCCGCAGCGGGGACGAGATGGTGGCGTTGCTCGACGAGGTCTCCGGCCTGATCGACGCCGACGACCTCGGCCGCTTCCGGCCCGCGCCCAAGCGACTGGAGCAGATCGTGCGCCACGAGGGCGAGCCCGGCGCCCCCAACGAGCGGTGGCGGTCGACCGGCGACGGTCAGGTGATCGCGCTGCGCAAGGGCCGCTTCGTCGCCATCCCGCCACGGTTCCAGGACCTGGTGTGAGCGCGGCGGACGGGCCCGACCCGGTCGTCCGCGTGCGGGAGGACGGCATCGAGGTCGCGGCCGAGGACCACCGCATCTTCGACCTCGTCCTCGACGGGCGACGCATCTGGTCCTTCCGTGCCGAGCGCGGTACGCCGCTGCCGGACGCGGACGCCCGGGTGCTGGTGGCCTGGCCCCACCAGCTCCGTGGCCACCTGCACGGCACGGCCGAGGTCACCGTCGCCGACCAGTGGGGCGTCGAGCTGGCCGGGTCCGAGGTGTGCTTCGGTGGATCGACCGACCGCGTCCAGGTGGTCGACGCCGAGGGCCGGCCGCTCGTGCTGGACGCGAAGGGCCGGCTGGCCCTGCCCTTCGACGAGGGCGCCGACGCACTGGCCCCCCTGCTGGAGGCGGCCCACCGCATCATCGGTGTGCTCGACACGGCCGGGGTGGCGGCGTTCCTCGCCTACGGCACGCTGCTGGGAGCGGTGCGCGAGGGCGAGTTCATCGGCCACGACAACGACATCGACCTCGGCTACGTCAGTGCTGCGCGCCACCCCGTCGACGTGATGCGGGAGTCCTTCCGGCTCGAGCGCGCGCTCGAGCACGACGGGCTCACCGTCGAGCGCTACAGCGGCGCGGGCTTCAAGGTCCTGGTCCGGGACGGTGCCGGGATCGCTCGCTGGATCGACGTCTTCGGGGGGTTCTGGCACGGCGACCGGCTCGCCCTCATGGGTGAGCTGCTGACGCCCTTCCGGTCCGAGTGGATCACCCCGCTGGGCTCGGTCCGACTGGCGGGGGAGACCTTCCCCGCCCCGGCGGTTCCCGAGCGCCTGCTCGAGGCGATGTACGGACCCGAGTGGCGCGTCCCCGACCCGACCTTCGCCTTCGACCCCGACACCGGCGCCCGCCGCCAGCTCAACCGTTGGTTCCGCGGCATCCGCCAGCACCGCAACCACTGGGACCGCTTCTACTCCGGTCGTCGCCACCACGCGCCGCCGACCGCTCCGCGCGGCCTGGCCCTGGACCTGCACGAGGACGCCCCCGGGAGCACCGTCATCGACGTGGGGTGCGGCCGTGGGCAGGACGTCGCCTGGCTCGCCGAGCAGGGCCACCGGGCCGTCGGCGTGGACTACTCCGCGTGGGCGATGGCCTACCTGCGCGGCCGCACCGACCATCCGGAGTTCCACACCGTCAACTTGCTCGAGTTGCGCCACGTCCTGGCCTGGGGAGCGCGCTTCGCACGGCTCCCGGGGCCGCGCTCGATCCTTGCCCGTCACTACCTCGACGCGGCGCCGCCGCTCGCCCAGGCCGGGTTCTGGCGCTTCGTGCCGATGGTGCTGCGTGGCGGCGGACGCCTCTACCTGGAGTTCTTCGCCGCCGAGGACCCCGAGCCACGGGCTCCCGGCGAGCTCGTGCGCGAGCTCGACCCGGCCGCCGTGGCCGAGGCCGCGACGGCGGCGGGCGGCCGGTTGGTCCGGACCTCGTGGCACGATCCCTCCGGTCCCGAGGTGGACTGGGGCGTCGGACGCTGGCGCGAACCGGCACGGTCGTGTCGGATGGTGTGGGAATGGCGATGACCGGCGAACGCACGACGGAGTCGGAAGGATGATCCAGATGGGGCAGTCAGGCGCGAAGGCGCGAGTGGTCGAGCGGATTCGCGCAGCCGCCGGAGTGGCCGAGCTGGAGCAGGAGCTGGCCGACCTGCGGGCCGAGGTCGAGGAGTACCGCGACACCCACGTCCGGTTCGCCGAGCTGGTCGACCTGGTGACCGAGCTCCTGGTCCCGCTGGCGCAGCAGGACAGCGAGCGGATCGAGCAGGTCATCGCCCGCTACACCGACGAGCTGGACCAGGAGTCATGACGGCCCGACGGGTCCACGTCCACATCGGGCTGCCCAAGACGGGCACCTCCTACCTGCAGTCGATCCTGTGGCCGCACCGCGACCGGCTGCGTGCCCAGGGCCTGTTGCTGCCCGGGCGCGAGAAGCGTGACCACCTGCTCGCCTCACTCATCGTGCGCGAGGACCCCGCCGTCGTACGCCGCGGCGAGGGGGCCGAGCTCGCCTGGGACGCGATCCGCGAGGACCTGGCCGCGCACGACGGCGACGCGGTCATCAGCCACGAGTTCTTCTGCTCCGCCTCCGCAACGCAGGCCCAACGGCTGGTGAGCGACCTCGCGCCCGCCGAGGTCCACGTGGTGCTCACCGCCCGCGAGCCACTCGGCCTCCTGACGTCCTCCTGGCAGGAGTCGCTGAAGAACAAGAGCACCACGCCACTCGCCGAGTACGGTCGGGGCGAGAGCGAGGACCCCCGTGAGGTCTGGGACTGGCGTGCGCTCGACCTCGGCCTGGTCCTCGAGCGGTGGGGGAGCGCCGTCCCCGACCGCCGGGTCCACGTGCTGGCTCCCACGGCGACCGACGCGCCCCGCGAGGACCTGTGGCAGCGGTTCGCGGCCCTGGTCGGGATCGAGGCCGACGCGATCCCGCACGAGCGTGCCTTCGCCAACAGCTCCCTCGGCGTGGTCGAGGCCGAGCTGCTCCGGCGCGTCAACGGCGAGCTGTCCGGCTTCGGTTCCGCGCGCGAGCGCGCCCGCTGGATCCGCACCGTGCTGGCCGACCGGCTGCTGGTGACGCCGGACGCCGAACGCTTCCTGCCCGACGAGGACCAGGTGGCCGATGCGCGTCGTCGCGGCGAGCGCACCGCCGCCCTCCTCGCCGAGCGCGACTTCGACGTGATCGGGGACCCGGAGCTGCTGCGCGTCCCCGACGACCTCCCCGCCCGTCGCCACCCCGAGCAGGTCAGCGACGCCGAGGTGCTCCGGGCATCGGTGCGCCTCAACGCCCAGCTCCTGGCCGAGGCCCGACGCCACGCCGCCCGCGCCGAGGAGCGCCGGCCCCCGGCGCGTCGCGGCGGTCGCCTCGCCGCCGTCGTACGCCGTCTGCGCGGCTGAGTGCACCCGGCCCATTTCTGCTGCGCGCCGGCGGCGGCCTACACTCGCAGCGTGCTCCGTGTCACGTCCTCGCAGGTTCCGGCGGGCCGTCGGCCGACGTGCCCGGGAGCGAGCGTGCGCTGATGGGGGCCCGACATCGCGCCGAGGCCACGCGTGGCCGTGCCGTCCTGGCCGTCGTCGCGGTGGCGATCGCCGCGGTGCTCGTGGCGCTGTTCCGGTGGGCGGCACCCGCCGGAGAGGTCACCCGTGTCGCCGACGAGCAGGTCTCGCCGTCCCCGGCCGCACCCTCGGACGCGAGCGGCGGCCCGGCCAGTGATGCCACGGCCACCGACGAGGCGTCGGCCCGGGCCCTGGGCAACTTCCAGCAGGGCATGCAGATCAAGCGACTCAAGCCGACCTGCAGCCAGGTGCCGGTGTCGACCTCGATCACGGTGCTCTCCTACAACATCAAGTCCGGCCACCGTGGCGGCCTGGGCGCCATCGCGAGCGTGATCCGCGGGTCGGGTGCCGACGTCGTCCTGCTGCAGGAGGTCGACCGCAACCGGCACTCCAGCGGTCGCGTCGACCAGGCCGCCTGGCTCGCGAGCAACCTCGGTGGTTGGTCCCACGCGTTCGGACAGAACGTGAGCCACGGCGGGTCGGCCGGCTACGGGACGGCGATCGTGTCGCGCTGGCCCATCGTCTCCAGCCAGAACCGGCACCTCCCGAACGGGCCCGGCGGCCAGCAGCGGGGCCTGCTCAACGCCGTGGTCGACATCGACGGGATGGCGGTGAGCTTCTACAGCACCCACCTGCAGAACCGCATCGACCGGCTGAAGGTGGCCCAGGCGCGCTCCATCGCGGGCATCGTCGCCGGCGACGGTCGCCCGAAGATCATCGGTGGCGACATGAACTCCTGGCCGGGGGACACCCCGGCAGGCATCCTGCGCTCCCAGTTCACCGACACCTGGTCGGTCGTCGGCCGCGGCGCGGGCGCCACCAACCCCGCACCGAACCCCCGGGGCCGGATCGACTACCTGATGCACGACGGCGCGGCGATCCGACCGACCAGCGCCGACGTACTCCCGGCGCAGGCCTCGGACCACCGCGCCGTACGCGCGAGTTATGCCCTGGACGGGGTCACCGAGAAGCGGTGCACCACGCCCGGTGCCTGATCACTTCAGCTTGTAGTCCTTGAGCAGGGCGCGGCCGATGATCATCTTCTGGATGTCCGAGGTGCCCTCGCCGATGAGCATGAAGGCCGACTCGCGGTAGAGCCGCTCGATCTCGTACTCCTTGGAGTAGCCGTAGCCGCCGTGGATGCGGAAGGAGGCCTCGACGACCTCGTTGCAGTACTCGCTGGCGAGCATCTTGGCCATGCCGGCCTCGACGTCCATCCGCTCGCCGGAGTCCTTGAGGCGGGCCGCCCGCACCATCATGTTGTGCGCCGTCTCGACCTTGGTGGCCATCTCGGCGATGCGGAACATGATCGCCTGGTGCTGCGCGATCGGCTTGCCGAAGGTCTCGCGCTGTTGGGCGTAGTCGATCCCGAGCTCGAAGGCGCGCCAGGCGATGCCGCAGGCGCGGGCCGCGACGTTGACGCGGCCGACCTCGACGCCGTCCATCATCTGGGCGAAGCCCTTGCCGGGCTCCCCGCCGAGGACCTGGTCGGCCGAGATCTGGTGGTCCTCGAAGACCATCTCGGTGGTGTCGACGCCCTTGTAGCCCATCTTGTCGATCTTGCCGGGGATGGTGATCCCGGGCGTCACCTCGCCGGTGCCGGTGTCCTTCTCGACCAGGAAGGTCGTCATGTTCTGGTACACCGAGTCCGCGCCCTCGTCGGTCTTGGTGAGGACCGCCACGAGGTTGGACGTGCTGCCGTTGGTCAGCCACATCTTCTGGCCGGTGATGGAGTAGTTGCCGTCCTCGCCCTTGACGGCCTTGGTCGACACCGCGGACACGTCGGACCCGAGGCCGGGCTCGGACATCGAGAACGCGCCGCGGATCTCACCGGTGGCCATCTTGGGCAGGTACTTCTGCTTCTGCTCCTCGGTGCCGTGACGCATCAGCATGTAGGCCACGATGAAGTGGGTGTTGATCACGCCCGAGACGCTCATCCAGCCGCGCGCGATCTCCTCCACGCACAGGGCGTAGGTCAGCAGCGACTCGCCGAGGCCGTCGTACTCCTCGGGGATCATCAGGCCGAAGACACCGAGCTCCTTGAGGCCCTCGACGATCTCGGCCGGGTACTCGTCGGCGTGCTCGAGGTCCTGGGCGACGGGGATGATCTGCTCGTCCACGAAGGTGCGGACCGCCTTGAGGATCTCCTGCTGGTCCTCGGTCAGTCCTTCGGTCTGGCACAGGCGCGACATGCGACTTCCTTTCGCTCGGCTCCTCGAGGAGCGGGCTCCATCCCCGCAACCCTACCGGCGCGTACGGCGGGGGGCCGCGGCCGATCCGGTGGCGAGATGGCGCCGTGAACCAGGTCACGCCGCGCCCCGGGCCGGTCCCCGGACCCCGCCCCTCCCGCCCGCGGACCTCGGGCACAATGCCGACCGTGAGCACCACGACCGCCTCCAAGACCGACCCGGGCAACCACTTCGAGGACTTCCGCCTCGGCCAGGTGATCGAGCACGCGACGCCGCGCACGGTCACCGACGGCGACCGCGCGCTCTACGGCGCGCTCTACCCGACCCGGTTCGCCCTGCCCTCCTCGGCGGAGTTCGCCGCCGAGTGCGGACTCCGGGAGGCCCCGCTGGAGGAGCTGATCGGCTTCCACGTCGCGTTCGGCAAGACCGTTCCCGACATCTCGCTCAACGCCGTGGCCAACCTCGGGTACGCCGAGTGCCGCTTCCGCCGTCCGGTGCTCCCCGGCGACACCCTGCGCACCACCTCGGAGGTCATCGGCCTCAAGGAGAACTCCAACGGCAGGACCGGCGTCGTGTGGGTGCGCTCGACCGCGACCAACCAGCGGGGCGAGGTCGCGATCGAGTGGTGCCGCTGGGTGATGGTGCGCAAGCAGGAACCCGCTGCGGCCGCCCCGGAGACCGTCGTCCCCGACCTGCACCCGGTCGTGCCCGCCGAGGACCTGGTCGTCCCCGAGGGCCTGGACTTCACCGACTACGACTTCGCCGCCGCCGGCGAGCCGCACCGCTTCGACGACTACGCGGTGGGGGAGCGGATCGACCACGTCGACGGCGTCACGCTCTCCGAGTCCGAGCACATGATGGCCACCCGGCTGTGGCAGAACACCGCCAAGGTGCACTTCAACGTCGAGGCGCGGCCCGAGGGCCAGCGGCTGATCTACGGCGGCCACGTGATCTCCATGGCGCGTGCGCTGTCCTTCAACGGGCTGGCCAACGCCCAGCTCATCGCCGCGATCAACGCGGGTGCCCACACGGCGCCGGCCTTCGCCGGCGACACGGTCTATGCCTGGTCCGAGGTGCTCGACAAGGCCGAGACCGCGGCCCCCGGCGTCGGTGCGCTGCGGCTGCGGCTGGTGGCGACCAAGGGCCGTGACGAGTCCCTCACCCTGCGCGGGGAGGACGGGAAGTACGCCGACGGCGTGCTGCTGGACCTGGACTACTGGGTGTTCGTGCCCCGCTGAGCCGAGGTCCGCGGGCGCTGCCTCAGCGGATCCGGACCTGCCCGATCACGTAGGTCACCTCGTCGTCGACCGCACCCTCGACCTGGTCGGTGCGCACCCGGTCGGGCCAGTCCTGGTCGTCGGGCCAGTCGACCTCGGCACGCTGCTCCGGGTCCTCGGCGATCTCGATGATGTCGGCAATGGTCAGCCGGTGGGAGTCGGGAGCCGGGTCGCCCTTCTTGACGGTGCGGGAGGACTCACGGGCCACGGCGGAGGTCACCTCCCCGTCGGCGACCGTCACCGTGACCGGCACGGTGAACGGGCAGTAGCAGCTGCGCTCGAGCACGTAGCGGTAGTCGGTCTCGGTGAACGCGTCCTCGTCGACCGAGGGCGTCGGTGGCTCGGGGGTGCCGGTGGTCTCGGGTCCGCTCGATCCGGTCTTGGCGTCCTCGGAGCTGCACCCCACGGCCACCAGGGCGACGATGGCGAGGGTGATCAGGGCGCTGCGCATGGCTTCCATGATGCCGCAGCGGTGATGGGTCCGGTCTTGACGTGCCGCGGGCGACGCAGCACCGTAAGGGGTCATGGCGCTGCACGCGGGTTGCCCCTGGTGCACCACGCCGGTCACCCGGACCGACGAGGGCCGCTGGGCGTGCCCGACCCACGGTCGCGTCACACCGCTGTGGCGACCGCAGGAGGCGGCGTACGACGCGCTGGTGGCGCACCTGGAGCGCGCCGGCTCGTTCCCGACCTACCTGCCCTGGCCGCTCGGGCCCGGCTGGTGGGTCTCGGACTTCGCGGTCGTGGGCGACGGTGAGGCGCACGCGACCATGGCCTGCGTGTCGGGCAGCAGCGCGCTGGACGGCCCCGTCGACGTGATGGTGATCAGCGAGGAACCGACCGGGGGCCTCGCGGCCAGGGTGATCGGACTGGCCGAGGGCGAGAGCACCGACTTCCGTGCCGCGGTGGTGACCGAGCCGGCCGAGGTCAAGGTGCGGGTGGGGTCGCACGCCGTCGGCCTGTGGCCCTACCCGGTCGGCGACGCGCACCAGGAGCAGGACCGCACCGTGCTGCTCGGCGAAGCGGAGGGCCGGTGGCTGTGGCTGGTCCTCCGGCCGGCGTCGGCGTTGTTGCTGCTGCGTGATGAGTGGATCCTGCGCGACGTCTCCTCCGCGGGGCCGCAACTGGTCGAGCTGCCCTTCGGCGGTCCGGCCGGCGCGTGGTGAGGGCGCACCGCCTACTTCCGGCCCAGCGCCTGGAAGCGCTGCAGTGCCGACCCCGGCACCACCCGCGCCGCCGCCACGATCGCCTTGTAGCGCTTGGAGGGGATCGAGGTCGCCCGGCCGGCGTCGTGGTCGGCCAGTGCCTCGCGCACCAGCCGGTCGGGGGTGAGCCACAGGGGCCGGGGAGCGGTCGAGTCCGGATCCGTGCCCAAGCGCTGGTGGAACTCGGTCCGGACGAAGCCCGGGCACAGCACCGTCACGGTGACGCCGGCGGGCCGGTACTCCTGGTGGAGCCAGTGGCTGAAGGAGTTCACCCACGCCTTGGCCGCACTGTAGGTGCCGCGGGGGAGGTACGCCGCCACGCTGGAGACGTTGATGATGCCGCCGGCGCCGCGGTCGACCATGGGGCCCAGCGCGGCGTGGCTCAGCCGCATCACGGCGCGCACCAGCACGTCCTGCTGGGCCTGCTCGGTGTCGACGTCGTTGTCCAGGAAGCGGCCCTTGAGCCCGAAACCGGCGTTGTTGACCAGCAGGTCGACCGGTCGCGCGCGGTCGGCCAGGCGCGCCTCGACCCGGGCCAGCTCGTCGGCCTCGACCAGGTCGGCGGGCAGCACCTCGACGGCGACGCCGTGCTGCTCGCGGAGGGAGGTCGCGACCTCGGTGAGTCGCTGCTCGTCCCGGGCCACGAGCACCAGGTCGGAGCCGCGTGCGGCGAGCTGGCTGGCGAAGGCGTGGCCGATGCCGGCGGTCGCGCCGGTGACGAGGGCGGTCGACATGGGTCGAGTGTCGCATCGGCCACCGCGCTCGGGCATGATGTCCCCTGATGAACGCTCCCGCGACCACCGTCCTCGCCGTTGCCAACCAGAAGGGTGGCGTGGCGAAGACCACGAGCGTGGCATCGATCGGGGCGGCACTGGCCGAGCGCGGCCAGCGGGTCCTCCTGGTGGACCTCGACCCGCAGGCCTGCCTGACGTTCTCGCTCGGGATCGACCCCGAGGACGTCGAGGTGTCGATCCACCACGTGCTCACCAAGGGCGTCGACGCCACCGAGGTCGTCATCACCACCGAGGACGGCGTGGACCTGTTGCCGGCGACCATCGAGCTCGCCCGCGCCGAGGCCGACCTGCTCACCCGCACCGGCCGGGAGCACGTGCTGCGTGCGGTGACCGAGGACCTCACGGCGGCGGGGGTCCACTACGACTGGATCCTGCTCGACTGCCCGCCGTCGCTGGGCGTGCTGACGGTCGCGGCGCTGACGGCCGCCTCCGGGGTCCTCATCCCGTTGCAGTGCGAGACGCTGTCCCACCGCGGCGTGGGGCAGCTGCTGGACACCGTCCACGACGTCCGCCGCTTCACCAACCGCCGTCTGGCCGTGTGGGGCGTGCTGCCGACGTTGTACGACGGTCGCACCAAGCACGCGCGCACCGTGCTGGAGACGATCTCGGAGACCTACTCGCTCGATGTCATCGAGCCGCCCATCCCGAAGACGATCCGGTTCGCCGAGGCGCCGGCCGCCGGCCAGTCGATCCTCCAGACGAGTCGGCGCAGCAAGGGCGCCGAGGCGTACCGGGAGGTCGCGGGCAACCTGCTGGCGCGCGCGGGGGCCTGATGGGCACCCACCGCAGCGACCGGGGACGCCGCCGCGCGGACGCGGCGGGGCGCCACCGCGCACCACGCACGTCCTTGCGGACGCCGCTCCTGGCCACGGCCGTGGCGCTCGCGGTGCTCGTGGGAGGGGGCGGCTACCTGCTCGCCGACGAGCAGGACTCCTCGGCGGTCGCCGGCACGATGGTCGTGCCGCGCGCCGCCGACACCGCCGCGAAGGAGGCGGCACCGGTCTCCGCCGCTGAGCCCAGCATCGCCCCGGGCTTCGAGATCGCCCGGGCCTCCCACCCGCTCCCGGCGGGGTCGGGCAGCGGGCGCCGCGTCGTGTTCAGCCAGGACGAGCAGCGGGTGTGGCTGGTCGCCGACGACGGCGAGGTGGTGCGCACGCACCCGGTCTCCGGCAGTCGCCTCGACAACCTCTTCCCGGGGACGTACGAAGTCTTCAGCCGCTCGCGCCACGCCACGGCGTACGACCGGTCGAGCACGATGGGCTGGTTCGTGCGCTTCACCTACGGCACGGGTGGCTCGGCGATCGGCTTCCACGACATCCCGGAGGCGGACGGGGAGCCCGTGCAGGCCCGCGGCGAGCTCGGCACGGCGTTGTCGGCCGGATGCATCCGCCAGGCCCGCCCCGACGCGGTCGCGGTCTGGGAGTTCGCCCCCGTCGGCACCACGGTGGTCGTGACGGGCTGAGCTCCCGGCGGCGGATTTTGGTCTGCGGCGGGCGCTCCGTAGGGTGCCCGGATGCGAGCCTCCATCAAGTCGTTGACGTCGGCGCTGGCGATCGCGCTGGGAATCACGCTGGCCCCGGTCACCGGTGACCAGCCCGACAGCGGCGGGACGGTCGCCTCGGCCGAGCTGCAGGGCGACGCCTACGTGGTCGCGCTGGCGACCTACAACGTCAAGTGCGGCCCCTGCGCCCCGGGTGGCATCCGTCGGGCCCACCAGGCGGCCAGCAAGATCCAGGACACCGGCACCCGCGTGGCCGCGCTGCAGGAGGTCGGGCCGCGGCAGTACAAGGTGCTGCGCAACCGACTCCCGAAGTACCGCTTCTGGCCCCGTCGGCGATTCGGCGGCAAGGACTCCGCGATCCAGCTCGCCTACGACCGCCGCGAGTACGGCCTGCGCAAGAAGGGCTCGTTCCGCGTGCCCGTCCGCGGCTACTGGCGCATCGTCCCGTGGGTGTGGCTCAAGGACCGTGACACCGGTCGCAAGTTCTTCGTGATGGGCATCCACAACTCCCCGAACGGCCGCGAGCGTGAGCGCGACCGGGCGACCGCGATCCAGATCAACCAGATCAACCGGCTCTGGCGCAAGGGCAACCAGAAGGCGCCGGTGTTCGTGATGGGCGACGCCAACGAGCGCAAGGAGTTCTGCTCGAAGGTCAAGCGCAACACCAAGCTCTGGTCGGCCAACGGCACGCAGGGCAACGGGTGCCCCGTGCCCCCCGGCGGACCCGACTGGCTGATGGGCAACCGCGGCGGCATCGTCTACCCGTACTACCGCCACATCGGCATGCGCAGCGACCACGACATGATCGTGACGCGGGCGCGGGTGCGGCCCAGCAGCCACTGGTACTGGAGCTGAGCGAGGCCGACTGAGGAGTCACGAAAGGGGCCGGGGCGCGTGATGCGCCCCGGCCCCTTTCGTGTTGTCGAGCCCGTGGTGGGCTCAGCCCTGCTGGTTGCCCTGCTGCTGGTTGCCCGGCGAGGCCTGGCCGCCCTGGCCACCGCCCGAGCGACGCCGCCGGCGACGACGGTTGCGGTTGCCGGAGTTGCCGGTGCCACCGGCCCGGTCGCCGGACGGCTGCTGGGCCGCCTGCTCGCCCGAGCCACCCGACACGACCTGGCCACGCTTGGTCCGCGTGCGGTTGCGGTTGTTGCGCGGGCGGTTGCGGTTGCCCTCACCGCGGCCGCCGCTGCGGCCACCGGGCTTCTCCTCGGCCGGCTTCGGTGGGACGATCCGTCCCTTCGTGCCGGGCGGGATGCCCTGGTCGTGGAAGAGGTGCTCGGAGGTCGAGTAGGTCTCGACCGGCTCGTCGAAGGGCAGTTCGAGCGCCTTGTTGATCATCTTCCAGCGGTGCAGGTCCTGCCAGTCCACGAACGTGATCGCCACGCCCGAGGCGCCGGCACGGCCGGTGCGGCCGATGCGGTGGACGTAGGTCTTGTCGTCCTCGGGGCAGGAGTGGTTCACCACGTGGGAGACGCCGGTGACGTCGATCCCGCGCGCGGCGACGTCGGTGGCCACGAGCACCTTGATCTTGTCGTCGCGGAACTTGGTCATCGCGCGCTCACGGGCCGCCTGCTGCATGTCACCGTGCAGCGGGCTGGCCTTGAAGCCACGCTCGACGAGGTCGTCCGCGAGCCGCTGGGACTGCCGCTTGGTGCGGGTGAAGACGATGACCTTGTCGGCCTCCTCGGCCTGCAGCAGCCGGGACACGATCTCGGGCTTGTCCAGGTCGTGCACCTGGTAGATGAACTGCGCGGTGGTCGGCACGGTCGCGTTCTCGTACGACGACTCGGCACGGATGTTCATCGGGTGCCGCATGTGGGTCCGCGCCAGCGAGACGATCGGTGCCGGCATGGTGGCCGAGAACAGCATCGTCTGCCGCGTCTCGGGTGTCAGTGACAGCAGCCGCTCGACATCGGGCAGGAAGCCCAGGTCGAGCATCTCATCGGCCTCGTCGAGCACCAGCGCGTGCACGTGGGACAGGTCCAGCGCCTTGCGGTTGGCCAGGTCGATGAGGCGGCCGGGGGTGCCGACGACGATGTCGACGCCGCTCTCGAGCGCCTCCAGCTGCGGGTCGTAGCCGACGCCGCCGTACACGGTCAGGACTCGCATGCCGCGGTCCTTGCTGGCCAGCTCGACGTCGCTGGAGACCTGCAGTGCCAGCTCGCGGGTCGGCGCCACGATGAGCGCCTGCGGCTTGCCCTGCTCGATCTCGGCGTAGTCGGGGTCCTGCGGCGCCACGCTGCGCTGGATGACGGGGATGCCGAACGCCAGCGTCTTGCCGGTGCCGGTGCGGGCCTGCCCGATCAGGTCGGTGCCCATCAGCGCGATGGAGAGCGTCATCTCCTGGATCGCGAACGGGTGCGTGATGCCCTTGCGCTCGAGGGCGTCGCAGATCTGGGGAAGGACCCCCAGGTCGCGGAACGTCGGCGCTTCGGTCGTGGTGGTCTCGGTGTCGTTGCTCAGTGTCTCGTCGCTTTCTGCGTGTGGTCAGCCGGGTTGAGCCGATTCATCGTCTGCGGCCGATTCACACTCAGCCGCGCACATACGGCGGGCGGCGCGTCGTGGGACGCCTGCGCCCCGAACGGGCGTCGAGCACGGGGCTCGGGCTGCCGTTCGACCGTCCCATCGTATCGGTACCCTGCGGGCATGGCTGAATCCGCCGATCCGGGCCCGCAGCGCGAGGCCGTCATCGAGCTGCTCGCGGTGATCTCCTACGGCGAGATCTCGGCCTTCGAGCGGCTCGCCGAGGACGCCGCGCTGGCCCCGTCGCTGGCCGACAAGGTCGCCCTGGCGACCATGGCCAGCAGCGAGTTCGGCAAGGTCGCGCCGCTGCACGACCGCATCCGCGCGCTCGGCGGGGAGCCGTACGCCGCCATCGCCCCGTTCCGTGAGGCGGTCGACGAGTTCCACCGCCACACCGCGCCGGCCGACTGGTACGAGAGCCTGGTCAAGGCCTACGTCGGGGACCGGTTGGCCGGTGACTTCTACCGCGAGATCGCGTCCGTCCTCGACGGCGAGACCCGCGACCTGGTCATCGGCACGGTGGAGAAGTCGGCGCAGGCCGCGTTCATCGTGGGGCGGGTCCGCTCCGCGATCGAGCAGGACCCCACGCTCGGGGGACGCCTCGCACTGTGGGCCCGCCGGCTGATGGGCGAGGCACTCACCCAGGCCCAGCACGTGGCCGCCGAGCACGAGGCGCTGGCCGAGCTCGTGGCCGGGCCCGGGTTCGACGTGGCGCGGCTCGCGGAGATGTTCTCGCTGCTCACCGAGCAGCACCGCAGCCGGATGGCCGAGCTCGGTCTCGAGCCCTGACGGCACGATCGTGCTGAGGGGCGCTCAGCCGCTCCAGCCGGACAGGTCGACCCGCGCGTAGAGCGCCGGGTGGTCCGAGGCGACCCGCACCTGGCGGCTGTCGAGTCGGTCCACCGACATGGAGTGGAACAGGTACATCACGCCGCGGTCCTTGGTGTAGGTGTAGCGCGCCGCGCGCATCTGGGCGACCGCGGACCAGCGCCCCTGCCCGGGGTGGGAGTTCATGTCGCCCCCGACCAGGACCGGGCCGTGGCGCTCCAGCCGGGAGACGAGCCCGCGGAGCACCTTCATGCCGTGGGCGTACTGCTGGGTGCGGGTGAGTGCGGGGTTGCCGTGCTGGCGTGGGAACTTCCCCGGGTTGGTCATCATGTGCGCCCCGACCACCGACATGATCGAGCCGTCGGCGCGCTGGAACGTCGTCCACGTGGCGTAGCGGTCCCACACGAAGGGCCGTTTGTGGTGGAAGCCGACGTCGTTCTCGACCAGCTTGACCCGTCCGGCGTCGACCAGCGTCCACCGGTCCTCGTTCCAGGCGATGACGTTGTTCATCGACTGGTTGCCGCCGCGGCCGGGATCACGCACCGGGTCGCGGTAGGCCCCGTAGCCCGGCGCCGCGCGGCGTACGTCGCCCAGGCTCCGCCCACTGACCTCGTTGAGCACGAGGAAGTCGGGCTCGGCGGCGGTCAGGGTCCGCAGCGACGCCGCGACCCGGCCGATCCCGACACGGTTGGGCAGGTTCGCGACCGCCGTGGTCACCGTGCCGGTCATCGCGGCGTCGACGGGCAGGTCCAGCGCGGGCAGGTCGCCCAGGGCGATCCCACTGCCCCTGCGCCCCGAGGACGCCGGCACGATCTCCGGACCGGCCGGTTCGCCGCGCTCCTGTCGCTCCTCGACCTCTCGTCGGATGACCAGCCCGGGCTGGAAGGCGGGCAGCTCCGTGGCGGCCGAGGCCGTCTCCCCGGAGACCGCGGCGTCGGTCGTGTCCTCGGGCGCCGCGGCCGAGGAGGTGCTCGACTGGCTGCTGGTGGCGGCGACCTCGTCCGGGGTGTCGACCAACCGGAACATCGCGAAGAGCAGGCCGCCGACGACCGCGAAGGCGCCGAGCAGGACCCAGGGGTTCTGGTCGGGTCCACGGGACGTGCGGCTCACGCCACGATCCTAGGCGTCGCGGGGTCATCGCGAGGCCGAACCGCGAGCGCCGGCAGCAAGTGCCGGACCGGCACTACAGCGCCAGGGCGCCCACCCCGCCGGCGACGATGACCACCGCCCAGGCGGGCACCCGCCCGGTGAGCAGCGCACCGAACGCGACCACCGCGATGCCCAGCGTCGGCGGCGAGGTGATGCCCTGCTCGATCACCGGCGTCCACAGTGCGGCCGCGAGCAGCCCGACCACGCCGGCGTTGACGCCCTGGAGCGCCCGACGGGCGCGGGGCGCACGGCGCAGCCGCTCCCAGAACGGCAGCGCGCCGAGCACCAGCAGTGCGGCGGGCAGGAAGATCGCCACCAGTGCGATCGTCGCACCGAGGACGCCGGTCGGCCCCGACTGGGCGACGCTCCCCAGGAACGCCGCGAAGGTGAACAAGGGCCCCGGCACCGCCTGGGCCGCGCCGTACCCGGCGAGGAACGCCTCGCGGTCCACCAGGCCGGTCTGCACGGTGCCGGACTCCAGCAGCGGGAGCACGACGTGGCCGCCCCCGAAGACCAGCGCGCCCGCCCGGTAGAACGCGTCGGCCAGGTCCAGGCCCGCACTCGCGGTCGCCGCCGCAAGGGCCGGGAGTGCAACCAACCCGACGGCGAAGGCGACCAGGCAGCCGACGGCGGTACGCCGACCCACCGGCACGTGGACTCCCTCGCCGTCCGCCTCGGTGCTCGGGGTGCCGCGCAGCACCAGCACCCCGACGATCCCGGCCGCCGCGATCACGAGCACCTGCCCACCGGCACCGCTGAGCGCCAGGGCGCCGGCCGTGGCGGCGGCGGCCAGCACGATGCGCGGCAGATCCGGCGTCAGCGTGCGGGCCATTCCCACCACGGCGTGCGCCACCACGGCCACCGCGGCCGCCTTCAGCCCTCCGATCCAGGCCGTCTGGCCGTCGAGGGCCGACAGCGCGTACCCGAAGGCGACCAGCGCGACCGCCGAGGGCAGCGTGAACGCGACCCAGGCGGCCGCCATCCCGCGCAGGCCGGCCCGCTGCAGGCCGATCGCCATCCCGACCTGGCTGGACGCCGGCCCCGGCAGGAACTGGCACAGGGCCACCAGGTCGGCGTACGCGTGCTCGGTCAGCCACCGGCGCCGCACCACGAAGGCGTCGCGGAAGTAGCCCAGGTGGGCCACGGGACCGCCGAAGGAGGTCAGTCCGAGGCCGAGGAACACCGCGAAGACCTCACCGGCGGACCCGGAGCGCGCGGTGGCGGCGGGGGAGGGGCGGGTCACCGGCGCAGTCTCCCGGGCCCAGGTGAACGTCGGGTGGACCGGTGGGTGCTCCCGGCCGGAGCGCCGCCGGGCGTCTAGGCTGGCTGCCGTCGACTCGTCCCCGAGCCCAGGAGCAGCACGCCGTGGCAGCCATCGAAGCCGTCGGAGCACGCGAGATCCTCGATTCGCGCGGCAACCCCACCGTCGAGGTCGAGGTGCTCCTCGACGACGGCTCCTTCGCCCGGGCCGACGTGCCCAGCGGTGCCTCGACGGGCGCCTTCGAGGCCGTCGAGCTCCGCGACGGCGGTGAGCGCTACCTCGGCAAGGGCGTGACGCGCGCCGTCGCCGCGGTCATCGACCGCATCGGACCCGCCATCGAGGGTCTGGACGCGGACAACCAGCGCATCGTCGACCAGACGATGCTCGACGTCGACGCCACCCCCAACAAGGCCACCGTGGGAGCCAACGCCATCCTCGGTGCGTCGCTGGCCGTGGCGCGGGCCGCCGCGGAGTCGGCGGACCTGCCCCTCTACCGCTATCTCGGGGGGCCCAACGCCCACCTGCTGCCGGTCCCGATGATGAACATCCTCAACGGTGGTTCCCACGCCGACACCGACGTGGACATCCAGGAGTTCATGATCGCGCCGATCGGCGCCCCGACCTTCGCCGAGGCCCTGCGCCAGGGCGCGGAGGTCTACCACGCCCTGAAGTCGGTCCTGAAGGGCAAGGGCCTCGCGACCGGCCTCGGCGACGAGGGTGGGTTCGCACCCAACCTGGAGTCCAACCGGGCGGCGCTGGACCTGATCGCGGAGGCGATCGACGCGGCCGGGCTCCGGCTCGGGACCGACGTGGCGCTCGCGCTCGACGTCGCCGCCTCGGAGTTCCACGCCGACGGCTCCTACCGCTTCGAGGGCACCGACAAGTCGGCGGCGGAGATGACCGCCTACTACGCCGACCTCGTCGACGCCTACCCGATCGTCAGCATCGAGGACCCGCTCAACGAGGAGGACTGGGACGGGTGGCGCACGATCACCGACGAGCTCGGCGAGCGCACCCAACTGGTCGGCGACGACCTCTTCGTGACCAACGTGGAGCGCCTGCAGCGCGGCATCGACGGCGGCCAGGGCAACGCCCTGCTGGTCAAGGTCAACCAGATCGGATCGCTCACCGAGACCATCGACGCCGTCGACCTCGCGCACCGCAACAACTTCCGCTGCATGATGAGCCACCGCTCCGGCGAGACCGAGGACACCACCATCGCCGACCTCGCGGTCGCCACCAACTGCGGCCAGATCAAGACCGGCGCCCCGGCCCGCTCCGAGCGGGTCGCGAAGTACAACCAGCTGCTCCGCATCGAGGACGAGCTCGGCCAGGCCGCCCGCTACGCCGGGGCGGCCGCGTTCCCCCGGTTCCGGGGCTGAGGGATCGACACCACGTGAGCGAGGAGAAGCGGCCCCCGGGCAGGGCGCACGGCCACCGCGATGCCGCGCGTGCGCAGCAGCTGCGCCGGCAGTCCTCGCGGGAGCGTGCGGCGTTGCGCGAGGACGCCCGCCGCGAGGAGCGCACCCGGTCCCGGTTCACCGGCCGGATGGCGGTGCTGGTGCTCGTGCTGGCGGTCCTGGCGGTCTCCTACGCCTCCTCGCTGCGCGCCTACCTCGAGCAGCGCAACGACATCGAGGCCCACGAGCAGCAGATCGCGGAGGCACAGGTCGCGATCGACGACCTCAAGCGCGAACAGGCCCGGTGGGAGGACCCGGCGTTCGTGGCGCAGTACGCCCGCGAGCACCTCGGCTACGTCACGCCCGGGGAGACGCCCTGGGTGGTGCTCGAGGACGGCGAGCCGCTCTCGGGCACCGAGCTGCCCGACCCCGACAGCGTCGCCGGGCCCGAGGAGCCGGCCTGGTTCGACGACCTGTGGGAGTCGACCAAGATCGCGGGCAACCCGCCCGAGGCGCCCCGGCCCCCGGCCGCGACGATCCAGGACGAGTCCGGCGAGTCGGAGTGAGCGGACCCGGAGTGGGTGACGCCGACGCGGCGGCGATCTCCCGGCAGTTGCAGCGCCCACCGCGGGGCATGCACGCGGTCGGCCACCGGTGCCCGTGCGGCAACCCGGCGGTCGTGACCACCGAGCCGCGCCTCCCGAACGGCACTCCCTTCCCGACGACCTACTACCTGACCTGCCCGCGGGTGAACTCGCGGATCGGCACGCTGGAGGCGTCGGGGCTGATGAAGCAGATGCAGGACCGGCTGGCCGAGGACGAGGAGCTGGCCACGGCGTACCGCGCAGCACACGAGGCCTACCTCGCCGACCGGGACGCCGTCGCCCGTGCCGCCGGGCTCGACGTGCCGGAGATCGACGGCATCTCCGCGGGCGGCATGCCGGACCGGGTGAAGTGCCTGCACGTGCTGGCCGCCCACGCCCTCGTCGCCGGCCCCGGGGTCAACCCGTTCGGCGACGAGGTGCTCGAACGGCTGGGGGACTGGTGGGCCGCCGGCCCCTGCGTGAGCGACCCCGAGGCCGTCGACGAAGGAGGAACGACATGAACGTGGCAGCGATCGACTGCGGCACCAACACCATCAAGCTGCTGGTCGGCGACCTGGCCGCCTCCCCGGACGGCAACACCGGCATCATCCGCGAGAGCCGGATGGTCCGGCTCGGCCAGGGCGTCGACGCCACCGGCCGCCTCGCCCCGGAGGCCCTCGAGCGCACCCTCGCCGCCGTCGACGAGTACGCCGCGATCATCGCCGACGCCGGTGTCGAGCGGGTGCGGTTCTGCGCCACCTCCGCGACGCGGGACGCCGAGAACGCCGCCGAGTTCCGCGCCGGCGTGACGCAGCGCCTCGGCGTGGAGCCCGAGGTGCTGCCCGGTGCCGAGGAGGCCCGCCTGGCCTTCGCCGGCGCGGTGCGCGGCCTGGTCGGCCGCGTCCAGGACCCGGTGATGGTCGTCGACATCGGCGGCGGCTCCACCGAGCTCATCCGCGGCACGGCGACCGGTGGACCCGACCAGGAGCACTCGATGGACATCGGCTCGGTGCGGATGACCGAGCGCCACCTCCACGCCGACCCGCCCACCGCGGAGGAGGTCGCGGCGTGCGTGGCCGACATCGATGCCGTGCTCGACTCCTCGCCGGTCGACCCCGGCGAGGTCGGGTCCGTGGTGGGGGTCGCCGGCACCATCACCCAGATCGCCGCCCTCACCCTGGGCCTGCCCGCCTACGAGCGGGAGCGCACCGACAAGGCGGTGCTCCGGGTCGACGACGTCGAGGCCTGCATCGACCGGCTCCTGTCGCTCACCGTCGCCGAGCGGACCGCGCTGCCCTCGATGCACCCGGGGCGTGCCGACGTGATCGGCGCCGGCGGACTGATCCTGTCGCGCGTGCTGCGGCGTACGCCGGCGACCTCGTTCACCGTCGCCGAGACCGACATCCTCGACGGGATCGCGTGGTCCCTGGTCGAGGGGTGAGCGCCGGACTGGGAGGATGGGGCCCGTGAGCGACCTGCATGCCGTCACCGTCCTGGGTCACGACCGACCGGGCATCATCGCCGAGACCACTGCGGGGCTCGCCCGACTGGGGCTCAATGTCGAGGACTCGACGATGACGCTGCTCCGCGGGCACTTCGCGATGATGCTGCTGTGCCGGGGCGAGGTGGGTGGTGACGCGATCGAGTCCGAGCTCGCGTCGCTGGCCGCCGACGGTGACCTCGACGTCGCCGTGCGGTCCGTGACCGACCGTCCCGACCCGTATGCGGCCGGGTCGTCGTGGGTGCTCACCGTCCACGGTGGCGACCGACCCGGGATCGTGTCCGCCGTCGTGGCGGAGGTGGCGAGCGCCGGGGGGAACATCACCGACCTGACCACGCGGCTCTCCGGTGACCTGTACCTGCTGCTCGCCGAGCTCGACCTGCCCGCGGGCGCGGACTCCGACGCCGTCGCGGAGGCCATCACGCGGGCCGGGGGCGAGGTCGGCGTCACGGCCACGCTGCGGCCCGCCGAGGCCGACGAGCTGTGAGTCCCGCCGACTGGACCGAGCAGGAGCTCGGGGTCGAGGGGCGCGTGCTGCCGGTCCTCACCGCACCGGACCCGGTGCTCTCCCGCCCCGGGGAGGAGGTCGACCCGACCGACCCGGCGACGGTGCAGCTCGCGGCGGACCTGGTGGCGACCATGCGCGTGAGCCCCGGCTGCGTCGGGCTCGCCGCCCAGCAGGTGGGCGTGGCCGCGCAGGTCTTCTGCGTCGACGTCTCCGAGCACCCCAAGGCGCGCACGCACCACGGCACGTTCGTGCTGTGCAACACCGAGGTGGTGCAGGCCAGCCGCAACCAGAAGGCACGCGAGGGCTGCATGAGCGTCCCCGACTTCACCGGGGACGTGAAGCGGGCGACGCGGCTCGTCGTCCGTGGCCGGCTCCCCGGCACGGGGGAGGAGGTCGAGCTGGAGACCGACGCGTTCGAGGCGCGTGCGCTGCTCCACGAGATCGACCACACCCACGGCCTGCTCTTCATCGACCGGGTGGCCGACGCCCACGCGATCCACAAGCGGCAGACTTACCTGTAGGCCCCCGTATCCCAATCGGCTAGAGGAAGTCGCCTTAAAAGCGATCCAGTCTGGGTTCGAGCCCCAGCGGGGGCACCCGAGGAGAGGGACACCATGCACCACCACGACCCTGACCACGAGCCGACGCTCGAGGAGCTCCGCGAGGCGCTCACCGAGGAGTTCTGGGACGCCAAGTACGAGGCGAGCCAGCGGGTGTGGAGCGGCAACCCCAACCAGCGACTGGTCGAGCAGGCCCGCGACCTGGCGCCGGGACGGGCGCTCGACGTCGGCTGCGGCGAGGGCGCCGACGCGATCTGGCTCGCGGGCCGCGGGTGGGACGTCACGGCGGTCGACGTCTCCACCGTCGCCCTGGACCGCACTGCCGAGCACGCGATCGAGGCCGACGTCGACGACGACATCGACGTCGGCGTGTACGACGCGATGGCCGGCCGGCCGAAGCTGCGCCGCGAGCGCTACGACCTGGTGACGGTCCACTTCCTCCACGTCCCGCGGGAGGACTTCGACGACGTCTACCGCCGGATCGCGGCAGCGGTGGCGCCGGGCGGCCGACTCCTCGTGGTGGCGCACCACCCGGCCGACGTCGAGTCCGGCGTACGCCCCTCGCACGGACCGGGGCTGCTCTTCCCGCCCGAGCGGGTGCTCCAGGCCGTGCGCGACGTCGCCGCCTGGTCGGTCGAGACCAGCGAGGCCGCGACCCGCGAGCAGGTCATCGACGGCGCACCGGTCACCGTCACCGACACGGTCGTGCGGTTGCTGAGGAATCGGTGAGAATCGAGCGCCGGTGACCCGCCGGGGGAACACCGGCCCCCGCGCAATCGTTGGACGAACTAGACTGGAATGGTCCAGTTCCCCAGGAGGAGCATGATGCAGAGCAACAACCCGGTCTTCCGCCGCTCCGAGGAGTTCTCGCGAGCCGGCGCCACCTACCAGGGCTACGGCCAGAACCCCTACCAGGGCGACCCCGGCATGCCGGGCGTCGACGGTCCGATCACCCACACCACCCCGGATCGGATGACGATCGACACCGTCGTCCAGAAGGGCGCGATCACGCTCGGGCTGGTGCTGGTCACCGCCTTCGCGACCTGGATCCTCACCCCCAACGTCGAGGCCGGTGCCGACCTCGGCACGCTCTACCTCGCGTCGATGGGTGGTGCGGGCCTCGCGTTCGTGCTGTCGCTGGTCAACTCCTTCAAGCGCGAGATCAGCCCCGCGCTGGTGCTGGCCTTCGCCGCGGCCGAGGGCGTCGCCCTGGGTGGCATCAGCAAGATCTTCCAGGCCTTCGCCGGGGACAGCCCGATCGTGATCCACGCGGTGCTCGGCACCTTCGCCGCGTTCGCAGGCACGCTCGCGGTCTACAAGTTCTTCAACATCCAGGTCGGCGACAAGTTCCGCACCATGGTCACCGCCGGCATGTTCGGCATGGTCGGCCTCGGCCTGATGGAGATGGTGCTGAGCATGTTCAACGCCGACCTCGGCCTGTTCGGCATGGGCGGCCTCGGCCTGCTGTTCGCCGTGGCCGGCCTCGTGCTCGGTGTGTTCATGCTCGTCATGGACTTCGACTTCATCGAGCGCGGCGTGGCCAACGGGCTCCCGGAGAAGGAGTCCTGGCGCGCGGTGTTCGCGCTGACCGTCAGCCTGGTCTGGATCTACACCAACCTGCTGCGGATCCTGGCGATCATGAACCAGGACTGAGCACCTCGATCGACCGATCGCGACGAGGGCCCCGGACCGCACGGTCCGGGGCCCTCGTCGTCGTGGCGTGCGCGCCGCTCAGTCGGCCGTGGCGTCGGCCTCGTCGGGCGCCTCGCGCTCGCCGGGGGCCTCGACCTCGGCCTGGGGGCGCCGGCGACGGTGGCGCAGCTCCACCCACAGGCCACGGACGCCGGTACGCCGGCCGGACACCTCGGTGCCGCCGAGCTCGGTGCCGGGCGCATTGACCGCCTCCGCCGCGGCCTTGGCAACCGGCAGCACGCCCTCGCCCCGCAGCGCGGCGGGCAGCGCCTCCTCCTCCAGCTGCAGGCCGATCGCGGCCAGCGCGGAGGGGATGAGGACCCCGGCGAGCGCCTGGTAGCCCTCCACGGAGGGGTGGAACTGGTCCGGGCCGAACAGCAACGCCGGCGCTGCGGCGAACTCGGGCCCCAGGATCGACCCGAGCGAGACCGTCCGGCCCCCCTCCTCGACCACGGCGATCGTCTGCGCCGCCGCCAGCCGGCGCGACCACGCGCGGGCGACCTGCTTGAGCGGGGGAGGGATCGGCTGGACCGTGCCCAGGTCCGGGCACGTGCCGACCACCACCTGGCAGCCCGCGGCGACCAGGCGGCGTACGCCCTCGGAGAGCTGGCGCACCGACTGGGAGGGCAGCACGGTGTGGGTGACGTCGTTGGCGCCGACGAGGATGACCGCCAGCTCCGGCTCGATCATCAGCGCCCGGTCGACCTGCGCGCCGAGGTCGGAGGACTTGGCACCGACGACGCAGAACTCGCCCAGGTAGACGCGGCGGTCGGCGTGCTCGGCGATGCCGCTGGCCAGCAGCGCGCCGGGCGTCTCCTCGACACGCTCCGCGCCGTAGCCGGCGGCGGAGGAGTCACCCAGGAGCGCCATCCGCACCGCGGGGCCGGGACGACGGCGGCCGTACCAGCCGGTGGCGTCGGGCGGTGGCTCGTCCAGCGGCTCACCGATGGTGCGCCGCGCCAGCTTGGCCTCGGCGGCGAGGACGCCGTAGATGCCGGCGCCGACCGCGGACAGCCCACCACCGCCGTAGAGCGCGGCAGCGGCCAGCTTGCGGGCGGCTGCAGCGGTGGTCACGAGCGCAACCCTAGTGAAGAGACGGGGATCACGCCCCACCCGGCTCGGGCGCCTAGGGTGGGTCCGTGCAGTACGTCGACTCACTCCTGGACCTGGTCGGTGACACCCCGCTGGTGCGCCTGAACCGCACGCTCGACCTGCCGGAGGGTGCCGGCGCGCCCCTGGTGCTGGCCAAGGTGGAGTACCTCAACCCCGGTGGCTCGGTGAAGGACCGCATCGCCACCCGGATGATCGAGGCCGCCGAGGAGTCCGGCGCGCTCCAGCCCGGCGGCACCATCGTCGAGCCGACCTCGGGCAACACCGGCGTCGGCCTGGCCATGGTCGCCCAGCAGAAGGGCTACCAGTGCACGTTCGTGTGCCCGGACAAGGTCAGCGAGGACAAGCGCAACGTGCTGCGCGCCTACGGCGCCGAGGTCGTGGTGTGCCCGACCGCGGTCCCGCCGGAGCACCCCGACTCCTACTACAGCGTCTCGGACCGACTCGCCGGTGAGCCCGGCGCCTGGAAGCCGGACCAGTACGCCAATCCCAACAACCCCCGCTCCCACTACGAGGAGACCGGGCCCGAGCTGTGGCGCCAGACCGAGGGGCGGATCACCCACTTCGTCGCCGGCGTGGGCACCGGCGGCACCATCAGTGGCACCGGTCGCTACCTCAAGGAGCGCAGTGCCGAGGGCGAGGGGCCGGCGGTCCAGGTGATCGGCGCCGACCCGACCGGGTCGGTGTACTCCGGCGGCTCCGGCCGTCCCTACCTGGTCGAGGGCGTCGGCGAGGACTTCTGGCCCGACACCTACGACCGCGACATCGCCGACCGCATCATCGAGGTCTCCGACGCCGACTCCTTCGCCTTCACCCGGCGGCTCGCCCGGGAGGAGCAGATGCTGGTCGGCGGCTCCTCCGGCATGGCGGCGTACGCCGCGCGGCAGCTGGCGCACGAGCTGGCCGGCACCCCGGAGGGCGAGTCCGCGGTCATCGTGGTCCTGCTGCCCGACTCCGGCCGCGGCTACCTGACGAAGGTGTTCAACGACGACTGGCTGGCGCAGTACGGCTTCGACGCCGGCCACGACCGCGGCACCCGCACCGTCGGGGAGGTGCTGCGCGGCAAGTCCGGCAGCCTGCCCGACCTGGTCCACACCCACCCCGGCGAGACCATCGCCGAGGCCATCGCGATCCTGAGCGAGTACGACGTCTCCCAGATGCCCGTGGTGCGTGCCGAGCCGCCGATCGTGGCCGCCGAGGTCGCGGGCGCGGTCTCGGACCGGGTGCTGATGGACCTGCTCTACACCGGCAAGGCGTCGCTGACCGACTCCGTCGAGCAGCACATGTCCGAGCCGCTGCCCACCATCGGGTCGACCGCCGACGCCCGCGACGCCGTGGTGATGCTCGAGCACCACGACGCAGTGCTCGTGCAGGAGGACGGCAGCCCGGTGGGCGTGGTGACGCGGTCGGACCTGCTGGCCTACCTCGCGCGTTCCTGAGGCGGGGCGAGGTAGCGGCACGCGTGGTGCCGCGTGAAGCCCAGGCCCTCGTACATCGTCCGTGCGGCGTGGTTGTCGGCCTCGACGTGCAGCCAGACGGTGCGCGCGCCCCGGGCGGCTCCCCAGTCGAGCAGCTCCGAGAGCAGCAGCGTGGCCAGCCCGCGGCGCCGGTGAGCGGGCTCCACGTGGACGTCGTGGATCCCGAGCCAGTCGCCGTCCAGTGCGGCGCGGGCCCCGGCGCCCGGGGCCGTCGCCCGGGCGTGGTCGTCGGCCTCCTCCAGCGTGGCGTCGCCGGCGACGTCGCGGAGCTCGCGCCGCAGCAGCGCGGTCGAGGTGAGGAGGAAGTCGGCGTCGCCGTCCGGCACCGGCGTCCAGCCGTGGCCGGTGACGGCTGCCTCCAGTGACGACCCGGCCTCGACCTGCACCAGCGGGTCGAGTCCGCGCTCCCAGAAGCCGCGGCGTACGCCGTCAAGTGCGGTGGGCAGCGGCAGGCCGGGGTCGACCACGGCCAGGCACGAGTTGGCGCGCTTGCGGCGGCGCCCGGTGGGCGAGGGCTCCCACCGCAGCGTCCAGTTCCCGATGGCCGTGGTCTCGATCCCCGGGAACAGTGAGGCGGTGTGCGACTCCGCGTCGGCGGTGCTGATGCGCATCCGCACCGACGGGCGGGCCGGCACCGGCTTGCCCGAGACGATGTCGGCGTGCGGGATGGCCACCGGGTCGCCGCCGCGCGGGGTCACCACGCAGGTGCCCTCCTCCCAGGCCTCGCACGTGCCCAGGACGTCGGTCATCGCCGGCCCGCCGCTGGGCCCGGTCTCGCCGCGCACGAGACGACGCACCACGATCCGCTGGCCGACGACGTGGGGCCCCAGGCGGTGGCGCCCGGTGCGTTGCTCGCTGGCCTGTCCGGATCCGGCGGGGTCGTGCGCATCATCCACGCCGGGGATACTAGGCTGGGGCCCCACACGAAACACTTTCGTGTCCCGCTCAGTCCGCTGTCCTTGTCAGGAGGAACAGATGACCTACGTCATCGCCCAGCCGTGTGTCGACCTCAAGGATCGCGCGTGCGTCGACGAGTGCCCGGTCGACTGCATCTACGAGGGCAAGCGGATGCTCTACATCCACCCCGACGAGTGCGTGGACTGCGGTGCGTGCGAGCCGGTGTGCCCGGTGGAGGCGATCTTCTACGAGGACGACGTCCCCGAGGAGTGGGCCGACTACTACAACGCCAACGTCGACTTCTTCGACGACCTGGGCTCGCCCGGCGGCGCGGCCAAGATGGGTGAGATCGACAAGGACCACCCGCTCGTGGCCAAGCTCGAGCCGCAGAGCCACGACGACTGACCGACCGGTGGTCCAGACCGTCTCGCAGCGCCTGCCGGACTTCCCCTGGGACAAGCTGGCGTCCCACGCCGACACCGCACGCGCCCATCCCGACGGGATCGTGAACCTCTCGGTCGGCACGCCCGTCGACCCGACCCCGGCGGTCGTGCAGGAGGCGCTGCGGGAGGCGGCGGACGCCCCCGGCTACCCGCAGGCCATCGGGCTGCCCGAGACGCGCCAGTCGGCCGTCGACTGGCTCGCGCGCTGCCACGGCGTGCCGGGCCTGACCGCCGACCAGGTGGTGCCGGCGATCGGCACCAAGGAGCTCATCGCCTCGCTGCCGCTGCACCTGGGCGTCGGCGCCGGTGACCTGGTGGTGTACCCCGAGCTGGCCTACCCGACGTACGAGGTCAGTGCTGCGCTGGTCGGCGCCGACACGCTGGCCACCGACGCCCTGACCGCGATCGGGCCGCAGGTGCCGCGGCTGCTGTGGCTCAACTCGCCGTCCAACCCCACCGGACGGGTGCTGCCGGTGGAGCACCTGCGCAAGGTGGTCCAGTGGTGCCGCGAGCGCGGGGTGCTGCTGGTCAGCGACGAGTGCTACCTGGACTGCGTCTGGGAGGCCCCCGAGGGCGGCGCCCTGTCGGTGCTGCACCCCGACGTCTGCGACGGCGACACGACCGGGCTGCTCGCGGTCCACTCGCTCTCCAAGCGGTCCAACCTCGCCGGCTACCGGTGCGGCTTCGCCGTGGGGGACCGGGACGTGGTCGCCGAGCTGGTCGCGGTCCGCAAGAACCTCGGCCTGCTGCTGCCGCGGCCGCAGCAGGTGGCGATGGCGACCGCGCTGACCGACGACGACCACGTCCGTGAGCAGCACGAGCGCTACGCCGCACGCCGCCGGCGGCTCCGCGCCGCGCTCGAGGGCGCCGGCTTCACCGTCGACCACTCCGAGGCCTCGCTCTACCTGTGGTCCACGCGCGGCGCGTCGTGCTGGGACACCGTCGCCGAGCTCGCCGAGCTCGGCATCCTCGTCGCCCCGGGCGACTTCTACGGACCCGCCGGCGCCCGGCACGTGCGGGTGGCCTTCACCGCCACCGACGAGCGCATCGACGCCGCCGTCGCGCGCCTGTCCTGACCCCCCACCCACCCCGCCGGTGCCTCACCGGGCATGGGGTTGACTGCGGGGGTGACCCACTACGACCTCGTGATCATCGGGACCGGCTCGGCCAACTCCATCCTCGACGAGCGCTTCGCCGACTGGCGCGTGGCCATCGTGGAGGAGGGCGTCTTCGGCGGCACCTGCCTCAACGTGGGCTGCATCCCGACCAAGATGTTCGTCCACCCGGCCGACCTCGCCCACGCGGCGTCGTACGCCGGCCCGCGGCTGGGCGTGGACAGCGAGCTCGCGGGGGTGCGGTGGCCCGAGATCCGTGACCGCGTCTTCGGTCGCATCGATCCCATCGCCGAGGGCGGCCGGCGCTACCGTCGCGAGCACCCCGACAACGCCCACGTCACGGTGTACGACGGCCACGGCAGCTTCGTGGGGGACAAGACCCTCGAGGTGGCCACCGAGGGCGGCACCGAGACGCTCACCGCCGACCGCTTCGTGCTCGGCGCGGGCAGCCGGGCGGTCGCGCCGCCGGTGCCGGGCCTGGCCGACGTCGGCCACCACACCTCCGACACGATCATGCGGCTGGAGGAGCTTCCCGCGCGGATGCTGATCCTCGGCAGCGGCTTCATCGCGGCCGAGTTCGCGCACGTCTTCTCCGCCTTCGGTGTCGAGGTCGTCCAGATCGCCCGCTCCGGCGCACTGCTGCGCTCCCACGACGGCGACATCAGCCGCCGCCACACCGAGGTGGCCAGCGCCCGGCACGAGGTCCGGCTCCACCGTGACACCGTCGCCGCCCGGCGCACCGAGGCCGGCATCGAGCTCGACCTGGCCCACGAGGGCGGGACCGAGACGGTCACCGGCGACGTCCTGCTGGTCGCCACGGGGCGCGTCCCCAACGCCGACCTGCTCCGTCCGGAGGCCACCGGCGTCGCGACCGTCGGGGACCGGATCGACGTCGACGAGTTCCAGCGCACCTCGGTCGAGGGGATCCTGGCGCTCGGTGACGTGTCCTCCCCCCACCAGCTCAAGCACGTCGCCAACCACGAGGCCCGCGTCGTGCAGCACAACCTGCTGCACCCCGACGACCCGGTGGCCAGCGACCACCGCTTCGTGCCGCACGCGGTCTTCACCCACCCGCAGATCGCGAGCGTCGGCCTCACCGAGGAGGAGGCGACCGAGCAGGGCCTGCGCCACGTCACGGCGATCCACGACTACGGCGACATCGCCTACGGGTGGGCGATGGAGGACACGACCGGCTTCGTGAAGCTGGTCGCGGACCCGGCCACCGGCCTGCTGCTCGGTGCCCACATCATCGGGCCGCAGGCGCCGACGCTGCTCCAGCCGGTCATCCAGGCGATGAGCTTCGGCCTGGACGTGGCCCGGATGGCCCGCGGCCAGTACTGGATCCACCCGGCGATGACCGAGGTGCTGGAGAACGCGCTGCTCAAGCTCGACCTCGACTGACGGCGTCGGCCACCGCGCCGGGCCGCGGGCTCAGGCGAACACGTCGACGTGCACGTGGTCGCGGTGCTCGAGGATGGCCCGGTCGCCACCGGAGGAGGACGGCACGTCGTAGTCGCGCCATCCCTCGTCGGAGCGACGCGCGGTCCAGATCCGGTCGTCGTAGATGACGGTGCTGACCTGCAGCCGCTCCGCGTTGGCCACGAAGTACTGCGCCATCGCCCAGCCGCGCACCTTGTTGCGTTCGTTGACGGGCCGGAAGAAGACGTCGACGGCGCGGCCGTCGTAGTGGGCCGAGCCCTCCATGTGGCCCTCGCTGACGCCGCCGGGCGCGAAGCCGCCCACCTGCTGGTCGCCGAAGCGCTCCTGGACCTCGCGGCGGATGGTCTCGGCGCGGGGCGTGAGCCCCGATGAGGTGAGCGTGGCATCGGCACTGTCGACGCTGCTGGGGGCGCGGCAGGTCAGGGCTTCGGGGGAGTTGCCGGTCAGTGCGGAGGCGATCGCGCGGGCGTCGTCCTCGTGGTCGGCGTACGCGCCGGGGAAGGCCGAGCGCTGCACCTCCTGGGCCGCCTCGGTGATGACCATGCTCTCGTAGCCGTCGACCTTCGCCAGCGCGTCGTAGAAGGCGTTGGTGGCGTAGACGGGGTCCATGATCTGCTCCTCGGTGCCCCAACCCTGCGAGGGCCGCTGCTGGAACAGGCCGATCGAGTCACGGTCGCCGTGGTCGATGTTGTAGAGGTCGGACTCCTGGTACGCCGTCGCCAGCGCGATCGAGGCCGCGCGCGCCGGCATGCCCCGCTGCCGGGCGATGGCGGTGATCAACGACGCGTTCTCCGCCTGCTCGCGCTGGAGCTTGGCGGTGTGCTCGCCCACGGTGACGGTGCACTCGGGGTTGATCCGGTCGGTGATCTCGCGGGCACCGAAGATCACCCCGATCCCCACCGCGGCCACGAGGGACAGCGCGGCGAGGCCGAAGAGGATCACGCCGATTCGTCGATGCACGCCTTCAGTGTGCGGGGTCGCTGGTCATCGTCGGTCGCACTGCGGCCTCAGTTGGCGTGCAGGGCCTCGTTGAGGGCGAACGACCCGCCCTCACGGGGCACGGCCTCGATGCGGCCGCTGACCGAGTTGCGACGGAACAGCACGTTGCTCGACCCGGAGAGGTCACGAGCCTTGACCACGCGCTCCTCGCTCCCGGGCTCGAGCACGGTGACCTTGGTCCCGGCGGTGATGTAGCACCCGGCCTCGACGACGCAGTCGTCGCCCAGGGAGATGCCCAGGCCGGCGTTGGCGCCGAGCAGGCAGCGCTCGCCGACGGAGATGACCTCCTTGCCGCCACCGGAGAGCGTGCCCATGATCGAGGCGCCGCCGCCGATGTCGGAGCCGTCGCCGACGACCACGCCGGCCGAGATCCGGCCCTCGACCATGCTGGCGCCGAGCGTGCCGGCGTTGAAGTTCACGAACCCCTCGTGCATGACCGTGGTGCCCTCGGCGAGGTGGGCGCCGAGCCGGGCGCGGTCGGCGTCGGCGATGCGGACGCCGGAGGGGATGACGTAGTCGACCAGGCGGGGGAACTTGTCGATCCCGAAGACGGTCACGTGCTGGCCGGTCGCGCGCAGGCGGGCGCGGGTGGTCTCGAAACCCTCGACGGCGCACGGGCCGGCGCTGGTCCACACCACGTTGGTCAGCAGCCCGAACATGCCCTCGAGGGTGACGCCGTGCGGCGGCACCAGGCGGGTGCTGAGCAGGTGCAGGCGCAGCCAGCAGTCCTCGGTGGTGGCCGGCGCGGCGTCGGTGTCGATCTCGACGAGCCGGACCTCACGGCGTACGCCGCGCGCCTCGTCGATGCCCTCGAGGGCGGTGAGGTCGGCCGGCGGCGTCGCGTCGCCCGGCTTCTCCCCCAGCGCGGGGGAGGGGAACCAGGTGTCGAGCACGGTGCCGTCGTCGGTCAGCGTGGTCAGGCCGTAGCCCCAAGCAGCAGTCACGCCCAGCGAGTGTAGGCGGCAGCACGCCGGAACCGATTGGCGGACCGTCACGCAGGCGCCGTATCCTGCTGGCACAGGCGTTCGAGCCGTCATCAGCGGCGAGCTCCGGGAAGAACGGCGCCGTCACCGACCGTGGTCGGGAACGGCGCCCAGTAGAACCCGGCGGGTGGCCCGTCACAGCCGTCAACGAGTGGCCCCTGCGGGGCAATCGAGGTGGTACCGCGGCTCACGTCGTCCTCGGCGACCGACCACCGACGAACGCAGGAGCGCCCGCCCCGATGTCTGACTCCGTCTACCCCAAGGTCAGCACCGACCCCGACCGGGGCGTCCCGGCGAGCCCGACCTTCCCCGCGATCGAGGAGCGCGTCCTCGCCTACTGGGACGCCGACCAGACCTTCCAGGCCAGCGTCGACCAGCGTGACGCCGGCGAGAACGGTGAGAACGAGTTCGTCTTCTACGACGGACCGCCCTTCGCCAACGGCCTGCCGCACTACGGGCACCTGCTGACCGGCTACATCAAGGACATCGTCCCGCGCTACCAGACGATGCGCGGCAAGCGGGTCGAGCGACGCTTCGGGTGGGACACCCACGGCCTGCCGGCCGAACTCGAGGCGATGCGCATCAAGGGCATCAAGACCACCGACGAGATCCACGAGATGGGCATCGAGACGTTCAACGACGCCTGCCGGATGTCGGTGATGACCTACGCCGACGAGTGGCGTGCCTACGTCACCCGCCAGGCCCGCTGGGTGGACTTCGACAACGACTACAAGACGCTCAACCCCGACTACATGGAGAGCGTCATCTGGGCGTTCCGGACGCTCCACGACAAGGGACTGGTCTACGAGGGCTTCCGCGTCCTGCCCTACTGCTGGAACGACGAGACGCCGCTGTCCAACCACGAGCTGCGCATGGACGAGGACGTCTACAAGTCACGGCAGGACCCCTCGGTCACCGTGGGGTGCCGCCTGGAGGACACCGGCGCCGGCGACCCGCTGGACGGTGCGCTCGCCCTGGTCTGGACGACGACCCCGTGGACGCTGCCCTCCAACCTCGCCGTGATGGTCGGCGAGGACATCGACTACGTCGTGGTGTCCTCCTCCTTCTCCGGCACCGAGGAGCGCTACCTGCTGGCGGCCGAGCGGCTCGACGCCTACGCCAAGGAGCTCGTCGACGAGGACGCGGAGTCGGTCCACCACCAGGTCGTGGCCCGGGTCAGGGGCAGCGAGGTCGTCGGGCGCCACTACACCCCGCCGTTCTCCTACTACCTCGGTCACGAGAACGCCTTCCGGCTGGTCCCGGCCGAGTTCGTCACCACCACCGACGGCTCCGGGCTGGTCCACACCGCCGGCGCCTTCGGTGAGGACGACAAGGTCGTCACCGACCGCGAGGGCATCGAGGCCGTCATGCCGGTCGGCAAGGACGGCCGCTTCACCGCGCCCGTCGACGAGTACGCCGGGATGCTGGTCTTCGACGCCAACCCCCACATCATCGACCACCTCAAGGACGCCACCGCCCTCGCCGGTCGGGCCGCGAGCGCCAGCGAGCGTGCCGAGACCACCGGGACCGGGAGCGTCACCCCCGGCACGGTGCTGCTGCGCCGTGAGACCTACGAGCACGCCTACCCGCACTGCTGGCGCTGCCGTGAGCCGCTGATCTACAAGGGCGTCTCGTCGTGGTTCGTCGAGGTGACCGCCATCAAGGAGCGGATGCTCGAGCTCAACCAGCAGATCACCTGGGTGCCCGACCACGTCAAGGACGGCCAGTTCGGCCGCTGGCTGGAGAACGCGCGCGACTGGTCCATCACCCGCAACCGGTTCTGGGGCTCCCCGGTGCCGGTCTGGAAGAGCGACGACCCGGCGTACCCCCGTCTGGACGTCTACGGCTCCTTCGCCGAGCTCGAGGCCGACTTCGGGCGACTGCCCCGCAACTCCGAGGGCGAGCCGGACCTGCACCGGCCGTTCGTGGACGACCTGACGCGGCCCAACCCCGACGACCCGACGGGGCAGTCGACGATGCGGCGCGTGCCCGACGTGCTCGACGTGTGGTTCGACTCGGGCTCGATGAGCTTCGCCCAGAACCACGTGCCGTTCGAGAACGCCGACTGGTTCGAGCAGAACTTCCCGGCCGACTTCATCGTCGAGTACATCGGCCAGACGCGCGGCTGGTTCTACACCCTGCACATCCTCGCGGCCGGGTTGTTCGAGAAGCCCGCCTTCTCCTCGGTGATCAGCCACGGCATCGTGCTGGGGTCCGACGGCAACAAGATGTCGAAGTCGCTGCGCAACTACCCCGACGTCTCCGAGGTCTTCGACCGCGACGGCGCCGACGCGATGCGGTGGTTCCTGATGGCCTCGCCGATCGTGCGCGGCGGCAACCTGGTGGTCACCGAGCAGGGCATCCGCGACGCCGTGCGGCAGGTGATGATCCCGCTGTGGAACAGCTGGTACTTCTTCGCGCTCTACGCCAACGCCAGCGGCCACGAGGCGCAGTGGTCCACCGCGTCCACCGACCGGCTCGACCGCTACCTGCTGGCCAAGACCCGGCAGTACGTCGCCGCCATGACCGAGCAGCTCGACGCCTACGCGATCGCCGACGCCTGCGAGACCACGCGCGGGTTCATCGACGTGCTCACCAACTGGTACATCCGGCGCTCGCGTGACCGTTTCTGGGAGGGCACGCCGGAGGCGATGGACACGCTCCACACCGTGCTCGAGGTCGTCACCCGCGTCACCGCGCCGCTGCTGCCGCTCACCAGCGAGGAGATCTGGCGCGGCCTCACCGGCGGCCGCTCGGTGCACCTGGCCGACTGGCCCGACGTGGACGACCTGGCAGCCGACAGTGCCGACAACCGCGCCCTGGTCGCGGCGATGGACCAGGTCCGCGAGGTCTGCTCGGCCACCTCGGCCCTGCGCAAGGCCGGGTCGCTGCGCAACCGGCTCCCGCTGGCGACGCTGACCGTCGTCGGTCCCGACATCGCCGGGTTCGAGGGCATCGTCGCCGACGAGACCAACGTCAAGCAGGTGCGCCTGCTGGCCGCGGACGCCGAGGAGGCCGCCTCCTACGGCGTGGAGGAGCGGCTCACGGTCAACGCCCGTGCCGCCGGACCGCGGCTCGGCAAGGACGTGCAGCACGCGATCAAGGGCTCCAAGACCGGCGACTGGTCGGTCGCGCCCGACGGTGTCGTCACCTCCGGCGGCATCGCGCTCGAGGAGGGTGAGTACACCCTCGAGACCGTCGCCGGCGCCGCCGACGACGGCACGTCGGTCGGCATGCTCAGTGGCGGCTTCGTCGTGCTCGACACCACCGTCACGCCCGAACTGGCCGCCGAGGGGCTCGCCCGCGACCTGGTGCGGGCGATCCAGCAGGCCCGGCGGGACGCCGGCCTGGACGTCTCGGACCGCATCGCGCTCCGCATCGGCGGCACCGACGCGGTGCAGGCCGCCGCCCGGACGCACGAGGCGCTCGTGACCGGCGAGACCCTCGCGACGGCGTACGACGTCGGCGAGCCGGGGGCGGGCACGACGGTGGTCGTGGGCGAGGGCGAGGAGGCGACCGTGGAGGTGCGCCGGGCCTGAGACTCCCGGTTCAGCCGATCCCGAGTCGGCCCGCGAGCTTGTCCAGGTAGCCGTGGACGACCTCGGGGTCGGCGTCGGGAACGCCCCAGATGAGTTCGGTGGCGCCGGCGGCACCCCAGTCGGCGAAGTCGTCCTCGGTGGGCTTCCTGGCGACCAGGACGCGGATGTCGGGGTCGCCGTCGCGGCCGGCCGCGGCCCATTCCTTGCGCAGCAGGGCGGCCTTGTCGGCGATGTCGGTCTCGATCGGGGTGGTCATCCAGCCCTCGGCGTGGGCGGCGATCCACTTCATCGTCTTCGGGCCGCCGCCGGCGCCGATGACGACGGGGATCCGGCCCTGCGGCGGCTTGGGGTAGGCCCAGGAGGGGCCGAAGGAGACGTACTCACCGTCGTACGCCGCCTCCTCCTCGGTCCACAGCGCGCGCATGGCCTCGAGGTACTCCTTGAGGACCGTGCGCCGCTTGGCGGCCGGGACGTGGTGGTCGGCGAGCTCGTCGGTGTTCCAGCCGAAGCCGGCGCCGATCGACACGCGCCCTCCGGAGAGGTGGTCCAGGGTCGCGATCTGCTTGGCGAGGGTGATCGGGTCCGACTCCACCGGCAGCGCGACGGCGGTCGAGAGGCCGATGCGCTCGGTGACGGCCGCGGCGGTCGCGAGGGAGACCCAGGGATCGAGCGTGCGCAGGTAGCGGTCGTCGGGCAGGTCCTCACCGCCGGTCGGGTGTGCCGCGTCGCGGCGTACCGGGATGTGGGTGTGCTCGGGGACGTAGAGCGTGTCGAAGCCCCGCTCCTCGGCGGCCCGGGCGAGCTCAGCCGGCGTGATGCCGCGGTCGGAGGTGAACAGGACGATGCCGTTGCGCATGGACAGCAGTCTAGAACACGTTCTAGTTTCTGGGAACGGCGCGCGAGGATGTCCTCCTTTCGCCCACCTTGTCCGGCGTTGCAGTGCCCGACAAGGTGAGCGATCCCCGGCCGACCGGGGATCGCTCCCTCGCCCCCGACCGCCCTCCTGATTGACTGCTCCCATGGCGACGCTCGACCTCGACACCGACGTGGTGACCCTGACCCGCCATCTGGTCGACATCGAGTCGGTGAGCCGCGAGGAGGGCGAGATCGCCGACGCCGTCGAGGCGGCGCTGCAGGCCCTGCCGCACCTGGAGGTCGTACGCCGCGGGCACACGATCGTGGCGCGCACCGACCTGGGGCGCGCGGAGCGCGTCATCCTGGCGGGGCACCTGGACACCGTGCCGGTCAACGGCAACCTCCCCAGCCGCCTCGAGGACGGGGTGCTGCACGGGCTGGGCAGCTGTGACATGAAGGGCGGTGACGCGGTCATCCTCAAGCTCGCGGCGACGGTCCGCGAGCCCGTGCGGGACCTGACGCTGGTCTTCTACGAGGCCGAGGAGATCGAGGAGAGGTACAACGGTCTCCGGCTGGTCGCCGAGTCCGACCCCGACCTGCTGGCCGCGGACTTCGCCGTGCTGATGGAGCCGTCCAACGCCGGTGTCGAGGCCGGCTGCCAGGGCACGCTGCGCTTCGAGGTCCGTACGACGGGGGAGCGGGCCCACTCGGCGCGTTCGTGGAAGGGCGTCAACGCCATCCACGGGGCGTCCGACGTCCTCGCCCGGCTCACCGACTACACCCCGCGCCGCCCGGTGATCGACGGGCTGGAGTACCACGAGGGGCTCAACGCGGTCTTCATCTCCGGTGGGGTGGCGGGCAACGTCGTCCCCGACGAGTGCGTGGTGACCGTCAACTACCGCTACGCACCCGACCGGTCGGCCGAGGAGGCGCTGGCGTGGGTCACCGAGCGCTTCGCGCCCCACGACATCACCGTCACCGACTCCGCCCCCGGTGCGCTGCCCGGGCTGGACCGGCCGGCGGCACGGGACTTCGTCGCCGCCGTGGGCGGCCGGGTCGCCCCCAAATTCGGGTGGACCGACGTCGCACGGTTCACCGCGTTGGGCGTGCCGGCGGTCAACTACGGCCCCGGCGACCCGTTGTTCGCCCACAAGGCCGACGAGCACGTCGCGGTGGCGGAGATCGAGCAGTGCGAGGCCCGGCTCCGGGCCTGGCTGTCCTCTGGAGGGGAATGAGATGAAGGCGAAGTACAAGGGCCCGGTCATCCAGCGACGCGACCAGGTCGACGGCTCCACCACCGACCAGCGGCTGCTGGACTCGCGAGGGCCCAGCGACTGGGTGCACACCGACCCGTGGCGGGTGCTGCGCATCCAGGCCGAGTTCGTCGAGGGCTTCGGCGCGCTCGCCGAGCTCGGGTCCGCGATCGCGGTCTTCGGCTCCGCCCGCACCGGGGAGGACCACCCCGGCTATGCGCAGGGCGTCGAGCTCGGCCGCCGGCTGGTCGACGCCGGGTTCGCGGTCATCACCGGCGGCGGTCCGGGCGCGATGGAGGCGGCCAACCGGGGCGCGAGCGAGGCCGGTGGCGTCAGTGTCGGCCTCGGCATCGAGCTGCCCTTCGAGTCCGGGCTCAACGACTGGTCCGACGTCGGCATCAACTTCCGCTACTTCTTCGTCCGCAAGACGATGTTCGTCAAGTACAGCCAGGGCTTCGTCGTCATGCCGGGCGGGCTGGGCACCCTGGACGAGATGTTCGAGGCGCTGACGTTGGTCCAGACCGAGAAGGTGACCGCGTTCCCGATCGTGCTGCTCGGCGTGGACTACTGGTCGGGCCTGCTGGACTGGCTGCGTGACACGGTCCTGGCCGACGGCAAGATCGCCGCGGCCGACCTGGACCGGCTGGTCCTCACCGACGACATCGACGAGGCGATCTCGATCATGGTCGCCGCGCGCGACCAGCACGGCTGAGAGGAGGCACACGTGTCCCAGGTGATGATGTGGGTCTTCGCCGTCCTCATCGTGCTCGTGATGGGCGTCATCGCAGTGCTCGCGGCCGGGCGCGGCACCCCCATGGCCGAGGCGTACGACGACCGGCCCGATGCGCTGGTCCCCGGCGATCGTGCCCTCGCGGGGGCGGACCTGCGGCGCGTGCGGTTCTCACTGGCCTTCCGTGGCTACCGGATGTCGGAGGTCGACGCGCTCCTGGCGCGGTTGGCGGCGGAGTTGGACAGCGCCGAGCAGCGGCGCGGGCGCGAGGAGGAGCCCGGTGACGGCGCCTCCTGAGGCCTCGGCGGGTGCGTGTGGTGTCGGCCACTGGTGCACGTGTCACGGGCATGCGCGATAATGGAGTCTCCCATCGGGATGGAAACGTAAAGGGGTACCGAATGGCGGCAATGAAGCCGCGGACCGGCGACGGTCCGCTGGAAGTCACCAAGGAAGGCAGGGGCATCGTGATGCGGGTCCCGCTCGAGGGTGGTGGCCGACTCGTGGTCGAGCTCAACGCCGACGAGGCCGGCGCTCTGGGCGAAGCGCTCAACGACGTCGTCGGGTGACTGCCGCCGTCCTCCCGCACCAGGTGACGCCGCCCGAGTTCACCCTCAGTGAGCTCGGGCCGGCCGCGGTCGCCGGTGCCGACGTGATCGCCGTCCCCGTCCTCAACGGCTCCGACGCGCAGGGCCTCGTGCTGGGTCCCGGAGCCGCCGACGTCGCCGACGCGACCGGCGTGGACCTGCTCGACGCCGCCGAGGTCCACCGCATGGCGGGGGCCGTCGGCGAGGTCGCGCTGGTGCCGGTCGCCCCGACGCCGGCCAACGCCGACCTGCAGGCCGTCGCGCTCGTCGGCGTGGGCGCGGCCCGCCCGATCGACGTACGACGTGCCGGTGCCGCCCTCGCGCGGCGGGTCAAGGACCGCGCGACGGTTGCCACCTCGATCCCCGCCGTCGTCCCCGACGTCCCCGACGACAGCGCCGACGACCCGTCCGTGGCACACACCGTCGAGGAGCTGGTCGAGGCCTTCGTCGCGGGCGCGACGCTGGGGTCCTTCGGGTTCGCCTGGCGCGCCGAGGGCCCCACCGAGCAGCCGGTGCGTCGCGTGACGATCGCCGGGGTCGGCGCGATCGACCCCGCCACCCTGCCCCGGGCGGTGGCCATCGCCCGCGCCGGCTGGCGCTCGCGACTGCTCGCGACCGTGCCCAGCAACGTCAAGAACCCCGGCTGGCTCGCCGAGCAGGCCGAGGAGATCGCGACGGAGCACGGGCTCGCCTGCACGGTGTGGGACGAGGAGCGCCTCGCCGCCGACGGGTTCGGCGGCATCCTCGCCGTCGGCAAGGCCTCGGCGACGCCGCCGCGCCTGATCCGGCTCGACTACACGCCCGAGGGCGTCGGTGCGCGGGCGGCCAGGAAGCTGCCGCACGTGGTGCTCGTCGGCAAGGGCATCACCTTCGACTCCGGTGGCCTCTCGCTCAAGCCCGGCCAGGCGATGGCCTCGATGAAGCGCGACATGACCGGTGGGGGCGTCGTCCTCGCGACGATGGCCGCGCTGGGTGCCGTCGGGTGCCCGGTCCGGGTCACCGGACTGGTCCCTGCCGCCGAGAACGCCGTCTCCGGCGACGCCCTGCGGCCCGGTGACGTCATCCGCCACTACGGCGGGACGACGAGCGAGGTGACCAACACCGACGCCGAGGGCCGTCTGGTCCTGGCCGACGCGCTGGCCTACGCCGTGGCCGAGCTCGGGCCGGACGTGATGGTCGACGTCGCCACGCTGACGGGGGCGGTCAAGGTGGCCCTGGGCCAGCAGGTCGGTGGCCTCTACGCGAACGGGGACGCGCTGGCCGCTGCCCTGCGTGCCGCGGGTGACCGCGCCGGCGAGCCGCTGTGGCGCCTGCCGTTGTACGACGGCTACCGGTCCCGGCTGGACTCCTCCATCGCCGACCTGGACAACGCGCCGGGCAGTGCGGGGTCGATCACCGCGGCGCTGTTCCTGCAGCACTTCGTCGGCGACGTGCCCTGGGCACACCTCGACATCGCCTCGGTGGGCGACGTCGAGTCCGACTGGCACGAGTGGACCGCGGGACCGTCCGGTTTCGGTGCCCGGCTGCTGCTGCACTGGCTCCGGTCGGCCGACCTCGTGCACGGGGTCGCCTGATGCGGGGGCTCACGGTGCGCTGGTCGCTGGCCGAGGCGCCCGCCGGGGTCGAGGCGGAGCTCGCCGACTACGTCGCCGACTCCTCCCACGAACGCTTCACCGGCATGGCGGGCCTGTCCTACAAGACCTGGCGGCTCCGGCCGGGGGAGTGGTTCGAGGGCGTGTACGTCTTCGCCGACGCGGCCGCGCGGTCGGCGTTCCAGGAGAAGTTCACCGCCGGCGCCGCGGAGGCGCCGGGCTCGGTGATCATCGGCAGCGCGCCGGTGCTGATCGAGCCCTGTGAGGTCGTCGCGATCGCCGAGGGCGCCGACGGCTTCAGCGCGACTCCCCGCGCCTGAGCAGCACTGCGAGTCGGCGCGAACCCGGCCGGGTCCACGCCGACTCGGTGTCGGTCAGTCGGCGACCCAGACCTTCTTGGCGACCAGCAGGCCGTCGCCGACGGGCAGCAGTGCGGGGACGAGCTGGTCGTCGGTGCGGATCTGGTCCACCAGGTCACGGATGGCGACGGTCTCGTCGTCGCGCACCGAGGAGTCGGCCACCCGGTCGTGCCACAGCGCGTTGTCGAAGGCCACCACGCCGCCCGGACGCAGCAGCCGCATCGCCTCGGACAGGTAGGCGCCGTACTCGCGCTTGTCGCCGTCGGCGAACACCAGGTCGTAGTGGCCGTCGGTCAGGCGCGGCAGTACGTCCAGCGCGGCGCCCGCGATGGTGCGCACCCGCTGCTGGGGGACGCCCTCGTCGTTGTAGCCCTCGCGGGCGAGGCGCTGGTGCTCGGCCTCCACGTCGACGGTGGTGAGGACCCCGTCGGGACGCATGCCACGCAGCAGCCAGAGCCCGGACACACCGGTGCCGGTGCCGATCTCGACCACGGCCCGCGCCTCCAGGGCCGCGGCGAGGAACCGCAGCGCCGTGCCGCCGCCGGCGCCGATCGAGACCACCCCGACCTCGTCCGCGCGCGCACGGGCAGCGGTGAGCACCTCGTCCTCGGCGATGAACTCCTCGGCGTAGGTCCAGCTGTTCGCGTTGATCACGGGGCAACGGTAGCGCCTGCGCAGCGGCGTCGCGTGCCACGCGCCGGAACAACACCGCCCCCTCCGGCGTTCCCCCAGCACACACGCAGCCGTTTCACAGGTTCCCTTCAGGACGGCTGGTTAGCGTGAGGCGTCCGATGAGGGCGGGCGCAGACGTAGGAGGACCACAGATGAGCACCACGGAGTCCGGCGAACCGGGGGCGGTCGCGACGCGGGCCGGGAGCGAGGACGTGCCCGACTGGGCCGACATCGTCGAGCAGCACTCCGACCGGGTCTACCGGCTGGCGCTGCGACTCACCGGCAACCGCCACGACGCCGAGGACCTCACCCAGGAGGTGTTCGTGCGGGTGTTCCGGTCGCTGCACACCTACGAGCCCGGCACCTTCGAGGGCTGGCTGCACCGCATCACGACCAACCTCTTCCTGGACCAGGCGCGCCGCAAGCAGCGCATCCGGTTCGACGCCCTCTCCGACGAGCGGGCCGCCAAGCTGGCGAGTGCGAGCGCACCCCCCGACGCGGTCTACGCCGACCGCACCTTCGACGCCGACGTCGAGCAGGCGCTCGCCGCGCTGCCACCGGAGTTCCGGGTGGCCGTCGTACTGTGTGACGTCGAGGGACTCAGTTATGAGGAGATCGCCACGATCCTCGACGCCAAGCTCGGCACCGTACGCTCGCGCATCCACCGCGGACGCGCGATGCTGCGTCGCGCCCTGGCGCACCGCGAGCCCCAGGAGGGCCGCAAGCGGTACGCCGGCCCGTCGTCGCTGTTCCCGGCGCTGGGGAGGGCCTGATGGGTCACCTCACCGGGACGCGGATCAGTGCGCTGTTGGACGGCCAGCTGACGGCGGCCGAGGTCGAGCAGGCGTGGACGCACGTGCACGCCTGCCACCTGTGCCGTGACCGGGTCGAGCGCGAGGGCTGGGTCAAGGCACAGCTCGCCGGCCTCTCCCAGGAGCACGGCGCGGCGCCCGACCGGCTGCGCGGCAGCCTGCACCAGCTCACGCCGGGCGAGCGCTACGCCGCCGACCCGCACGCCAGTGCCCGCGAGCTCGCCGGCCGTGCCGACGCCGGTCACGGCCGCCGCGCCGTGGCGGTCGTGGGCACCGGTGCCGCCAGCGCGGCGATGCTCGGCGTGCTCGCCCTCGGCGTCGCGCCCGCCTCGACCCCGACGCCCACCGACCGGCGCCCGACCGGCGGGGTGACCCAGCCGGTGTCGACCACGACGCCGACCCCGCTGCGGGCGCCGATCGCTGTCGCGGTCACGGTCGGCACCGTGTCGCCGACCGCGACCGGCACCACGGGGTCGACGTCGACGACGACCCCGTGACCGGCGCCGCCGGTCCGGCAGTGCATCAGGGAAGATGGAGAGCGTGAACGACCAGCACCGTGCCGACGACCATGAGCCGACCGAGCCGATCCGGCCCGTGCGCGACGAGCCGTTGGCCATCCCCGACGAGGCACGGGGGCGGGGTGGCGACGCCGAGGCAGGCGTCGGCCCGGCCCGGGCGACACCGCCCGCATCAGTGTCGTACCCCCCGCCGGGCCAGCAGTGGCCACCGCCCACGCCGACCCAGACCTTGCCACCGGTGGCCCCGCCACGGCCGCGGCGCCGCCGTCGCCCGGTGGGCCGGATCCTCCTGGTCTGCCTCCTCGCGACCGTCCTGGGCATCAGCGGCGGCCTCCTCGGCGCCGGCGCGTACGACGCGTGGTTCGACGACGACGGCGGCAGCCGGCTGAGTGGGCTCGGCGACGTCGAGCTCAACACCCAGCCCCCGCTGGAGGAGAGCGGCAGCGTCGCCGAGGTCGCAGGTGCGGTGGTGCCGAGCACCGTGCGCATCGTGGCCGAGTTCGAGGGCGAGCAGGGCGGTGCGACCGGCACCGGGTGGGTCTTCGACGACCAGGGCCACATCATCACCAACAACCACGTCGTGGCCGACGCCGCCCAGAGCGACGGCCAGATCCAGATCGTCGACCAGGACGGCAACTACTACGACGCCTCCGTGGTGGGGCGCTCGCCGGTCTACGACCTCGCGGTCCTCGAGAGCGAGGAGGCCACCGAGCTGCCCGCCGCCTCGATCGGTCGCGGCGACGCGCTCCGCGTGGGTGACCCGGTGGTGGCCGTCGGCTACCCGCTGGGGCTCAACACGACGGTCACCTCGGGCATCGTCAGCGCGTTGGGCCAACCGGTCTCGACCGGCAACGCCCGCGACGATTCCTCCTACATCTACGCGGTGCAGACCGACGCGGCGATCAACCCGGGCAACTCGGGTGGCCCGTTGATCGACGCCAAGGGCCAGGTCGTGGGCGTCAACTCCGCGATCGCCACCAACGGGGGCGGCACCGTGGACAGCCAGGCCGGCAACATCGGGGTCGGCTTCGCGATCCCGATCGAGCAGGTGCTGACCACCGCCGACCAGATCCTGAGCACCGGCGAGGCGCGGTACCCGCTGATCGGTGCCGACGTGCAGACCGGCGGCGTGCAGGACCAGAACGGCGCGCTGCTGGTCGACGTCAAGGACGGGTCCCCAGCCCAGGACGCCGGCCTGCAGACCGACGACCGGATCACCGAGGTCAACGGCGAGCGGATCACCGACGGGCTCCAGCTCATCGTCGTGATCCGCACCTACCAGCCGGGGGAGACCATCGAGTTCACCGTCGAGCGCGGCAACCAGGACACCCAGCAGGTCGAGGTCACCCTCGACGGCGACGTGGGCTGACCCGGCGCGACCTCACTCGGGCACGGGCTCGTCGGTGAAGGGGTGTTCGGCCACGAACTGTTCGGCCTCGGAGTACATCTGCTGGATGTACTCCTCGAGCTTGGTGGCCTCGACGCGCCACTGCCCGCGCCCGCCGATCTTGATGGCCGGGAGCTCGCCGCGCCGCACCAATGCGTAGACCTGCGCGCTGGAGGTGTTGAGCACCTCGGCGACGTCAGCCAGGGTGAGGAAGCGCGGTGTGGCGGCCATGGGGCCATGGTGACACCCGCGACACCCCGAGCCCAGCGCGGGGAGCGCGCCTGTGGAGGACCGGCTGCGCGTCGGCGGTCGAGCAGGCATCATGGCGGACGTGTCGAACGATCTCGGGAACTCGACGAACAGCTCCGTGCCCCTTGCTCCCCGCCTGCGCCGTACCGGCTGGCGTGACCCCCGGCTGTGGTTGGGCGTGCTGCTGGTGACGGTCTCGGTCGTCGGCGGGGCGCGCCTGCTCGCCGCGGCCGACGACACGGTGCGGGTCTGGGTGGCTGCCGGTGCGCTCGGCGCCGGGTCGGAGGTCACCGAGGCCGACCTGTCGGTGCGCCGCGTCCGGTTCGCCGACGCCGAGGACCTCGCGCGCTACTACCGTGCCCGGGACCCGTTCCCGGCCGACCGGGTGCTGCGACGCGGCGTCGGCGCCGGCGAGCTGGTGCCGCGCTCGGCGGTGGTGCCCAGCGCGCAGGTCGACACGCTGCGGGTGCCGCTCGAGGTGGCGCCCCACCAGGTGCCGCCGTCGGTGACGACGGGCTCGGTGGTCGACGTCTACCTGGTCCCCGCATCGGGGGAGCGGCAGCGCGGCTCCGGCCCCGCGCTGGAGGAGGTCGTCGTGGTCGACGCGCCGCCGGTCGAGGAGAGCTTCGCCGTCAGTGGGGCACGCCAGGTCGTCGTCACGGTGCCGGAGGAGGACGCCGCGACGTTCCAGGACGTCTACGGCGCGCTGGACGATCCGTCGGTGCGCATCCTCCAGCGCTCGTGAGGTGAGTCGATGATCGTGACCCTGCTGGTGTCCACCGGGGCCTCGTGGGAGTCCCACGCGCTGCGGGTGCTGGGCAGCGACGCCCGCACCGTCGTGCTCAAGCGCTGCGTCGACGTCGACGACCTGCTGGCGGCCGCGAGCACCGGGCAGGCGCACGTCGCCGTGCTCGGCACCGAGCTGCCCGGTCTCGACGGTGCCGTCGCCGAGGAGCTGGAGCGGTACGGCGTGGGGGTGGTCGCCGTCGCTGCGGAGCCCGAGGTGGCCCGGTCCGGTGCCGCGCGGATCGGCGTGACCACGGTCCTCGGTTCCGACCGGATCGAGGAGCTGCCCGAGGTGCTGGTCGGTGGCGCCGACACCGCCCCCGTTCCCTCCGACCCCGCACCCGAACCGGACGGCGAGGACGCGGAGGCCACGGGTGGATCGCCCGGCCGGGTGATCGCGGTGCACGGGCCGGGCGGGGGTCCCGGTCGCACGACACTCGCGGTCAACCTCGCCGCGGCACTCGCGGCCCGCGACGAGCCGACCCTGCTCGTCGACGCCGACCCGCACGGGGGAGCGGTCGCCCAACACCTCGGCATCCTCGAGGAGGTCTCCGGGCTCCTCTCGGCGGCCCGGCTCTTCACTGCCGGGTCACTGCCGGACCGACTGCCGAGCGTGGAACGCCGGGTCAACGGTGCGTTGCGGGTGCTGACCGGGCTGCCCCGTCCGGACCGGTGGTCCGAGGTCCGCCCGGGCGCCCTGACCGAGGTCGTCGACGTGGCGCGCGCACGCGGCCACGTCGTCCTCGACACCGGCTTCAGCCTCGAGCAGTCCTCGGCCGGCGAGCCGGGCGCGCGACCCGAGCGCAACGGACTGACGGTGGAGGCGATGGAGTGCGCCGACGAGGTCCTCATCGTCGGCGCTGCCGACCCGGTCGGCCTGGCGCGCCTGGTGCGGACCCTGCTGGAGGTGCGCGACACGGTGCCGGCCCCGCGGCGCCGCGTCGTGGTCAACCGGATGCGGCCGACGCTGGGGTGGCGCGAGGTCGACGTGCGCGGCATGCTCGAGGGCTTTGGCACCAGCCACACGATCGACTTCCTGCCCGAGGACCAGGCCGGCCTCGACCGCGCGCTGGTGGAGGGACGCAGCCTCGCCGAGGTCGGCGGCAGCGACCTCGGACGGGCACTGGAGCGGTTGGCCGCCGAGCTGTCCGCGCCGGCCGCTACGCGCTGAAGAGCAGGTAGAGCCCGCCGGCGGTGAAGCCGACCATCGCGAACAGCAGCGGCAGCTGTCCGGTGACCTGGTGGTGGCGCGGCAACACCGTCAGCGCCCGGTCGTGGGCCGACACCGCGGCGGCGACGTGCCCGACGACCACCCCGATCACCTTGATCGAGGCCAGCAGCGTCGCGTGGTAGCTGAACCAGTACGTCGGCGAGACACCCGCCGTCCCCAGGAAGTCGTCGCCCCGGCCGAACGGGTCGGAGGCATAGGCCAACGTCTGGGTGCCCTGGTCGAGGAAGAGCGTCAGGTAGTGCGCCACGAGGTAGCCGACGAGGATGGGGACCATCGAATGGGCGAAGTGGCGGGGCAGCGAGCGCCGGTCCTGGTCGGGGCCGACGCCGGTCAGCATCGTGCCCGCCACGAAGATCAGCCCGGCCAGGAGGCAGAAGGCGACCAACGCCAGGTTGTCGAGCTGGAACTTCGTGAGCGTCTCGTGCCCCTGGTAGTACTTCACCCACCGCTCGGACTCCCGGAAGGAGTCGAAGGCGGTGCTGCCGAAGAGCACGGCGACCACGGCAACGAGGCCGTGCCGCGGCGGGACCGTCGCGAGGTTCGCCAGGGGGCTCCGCAGCACCAGGCGGCCATCGGCGACCGCCCAGGGGGAGACCTTCGCGGCCAGCGTCGACCAGACCTCGAACGGGTCGGCGTTCTCGTGGAAGCGGGACCCGAAGAGGGCGCCGCCGACGAGCATCACGGCCACGTAGACGGCACACCACAGACGGACGGCGCCGAGCGAGGTCGCGGCGGGGCTGACCAGCTCCAGCCACACGAAGGACAGGAGCCCGAGCGCGGCCGGCCAGTGTCCGAGCCGGGCCGGGTAGTCGTAGACCCCACGGTGCGGGTCGGCGCCCGACAGGCGGGCCAGGCCGGCGCTGATCGTGCGCATCGGGCTGATCGCGCGCCACACCGGCCCGAACAGCACGGAGGCGAAGATGACGCCGACCCAGAGCCAGACGTAGACGATGCCGAAGAAGGGGTTGGTCAGCCGGTCCTCGCCGAACACGGCGGTCATCACTGCGTAGAGGAACCCGACCAGGCCGGCGGCGCGCAGTACGACCCGGAACCCCGTCGACTGCACCAGGCGCGACAGCGCACCGGGTGCGGGGCGGCCGCCCGGCGTGGTGTAGCGCGGGCGGCGCCACGCCACGATCAGGATCGTGAAGGAGAGGACCAGGGCGGCGACCGCGCCGGCGACGGCCAGGGACAGGGGGATCGGCAGGTCGGCCTGCCCACCGATTCCGTGGGCGTCGATCACCGGACTTCGAACTGGACGATCACCTGGTCGAGCTCGTGGGACTCGACGACGACCACGCCGGGCCGGTCGATCTGGAGCTCGATGGTCTGGGTGCCCTCCTCGTAGGGGAGGGTCTGCTCCTGCTCGGTGTGCAGGTGCAGCTCACCGGCCTCGTCCGCGGTGACCTCCAGGTCGATGGGGTCACCGGCCCCGACCTCGACCCGGTCGCCGTTGGGGGTCACCTCGTCGCCGGCGATCTCGATCTCGACCACCGTCGGCTCGGCTCCGCCGCTGGTCCCGTCGGTCTCCTCGCCGCCGCATCCGGCGGTCAGCGCCACGGCGCCGGCGAGGGCTCCGGCGGCCAGCCCGCGGACGAGGGACGTACGACGGACGGTGGAGCTCCCGCTCATGGTGGCCTTCCTGGACGCGGACGTGAGTCGGGGCCAGCGATGGACACGAGTCCGGGTCCGCTGGCCGCCTCTGACAGAATCTCATGCAGGCCAAACACCGATCGAAAGTGGGGAACCTCGTGGACCGCGTGCACCCTCGTGACCTCGCGTTCCTCATCGAGGAGACATCGGAGACGCCGCGTCACAACGCCTCGATCGAGGTCTTCGAGCCCGGGGACGACGGGTTCGACTACCAGGACCTGATCGAGCTCATCCGTGACCGCATCGGCTTCGTGCCGCGCTACCGCCAACGGATCCAGGGCGTGCCGGGCCGCGTGGCCAACCCGGTGTGGGTCGACGACGAGCACTTCGACCTCGGCTACCACGTGCGGCGCTCGGCGCTGCCGCGCCCCGGGACGATGGACCAGTTGCGCGACCTCAGCGCACGGATCGTCTCCCGGCCGCTGGACCGGGATCGGCCGCTGTGGGAGATCTACTTCATCGAGGGGTTGGAGAACGGCCGCATCGCCCTGCTCTCCAAGTCCCACCAGGCGCTGGTCGACGGCGTCCACACCGTCGACCTCGGCCAGCTGCTGCTCGACCACGAGCCGGGTGGTGCCGACCTGGAGCCCGACGACTGGCGGCCGCGACCGACGCCGTCGCCGGCCGCGCTGCTCGGCGGCGCCGTCCGTGACACCGTCGGCGACCACGCGGTGCGCATGGCGACGGTGCGGCGGACCGCCCAGGTGCTGCGGCGCGAGGCCGAGGGCCGCACCCAGGGCCTGCAGTCGTTCCTGCAGGCCGCGGTCGGGCGCAAGCCGCGCCACAAGGGCATCATCAACGGACCACTGTCGCGCCAGCGCCGCGTGCTCACCGTCGACACCGAGCTCGCCGACTACCGCCGGATCCGCGACGCCCACGGGGGCACCGTCAACGACGCCATCCTCGCCACGCTCACCGGCGCGATCCGCAGCTGGCTCATGGCGCGCTCGGAGTCGCTCAGTGGTTTCAACCAGATCCGGACGCTGGTCCCCGTCTCGGTGATCGACGACGAGATGCCGGCCACGTCGCTGGGCAGCCAGATCGCACCGCACTTCGTGGAGCTGCCGGTGGGGGAGGCCAGTCCGGTGGTGCGCCTGCACCAGGTCTCCTACTCCTTCAAGGCCCACAAGGAGACCGGCCGCGGCGTCGCCGCACGCCGCCTCGCCGGCCTGTCGGGGTTCGCGCCGAGCACGTTCCACGCCATCGGTGCCCGGGTGTCGGCCACGGAGCTGCGCCACGGCTACCAGCTGTCGGTGACCAACGTCCCCGGTCCCCAGGAGCCGGTGTACGCCGCCGGTGCCCGGCTGGTCAGCAGCTACCCCGTGCCGCCGGTCATGCCGGGCCATCCGGTCGTCATCGGCGTGACCTCCTACGACGGTGGCGTCCGCTACGGGATCACCGTCGACCGCGACTGGATCCCCGACCCCGACCTGCTCGCCACCGGCATCGGGGAGGCGCTCGACGAGCTGCTCGAGGTCTCCACCTCCACCCGCGCCCGGCGGGGGCGCTCCAAGCGCTGAGGCGGCGTACCGGCCCCCGTGCGCGACCGCGCGCCGGTTGCGTAACGTGGGTCACATGGACGCCATCACCCACCCGCCGGCTCCCACCAACGAGCCGAACCTGACCTACGCGCCCGGCACCCCGGAGCGCGCCGAGCTGGCCGCCTGCATCGAGGACCTCGAGAGCACCGAGCACGCTCTGGACGCCTACATCGGCGGCGAGTTCCGCCCCGGGGGCGGCTCGGCGATCGACGTCGTGCAGCCCCACGACCACCGCCACCGCCTCGGCGTGATCCACAACGCCACCGCGGCCGACGCCGAGGCCGCGATCGCGGCCGCGCAGGAGGCGGCGCCCGGCTGGCGCGACCTCCCCCTGGACGAGCGGTGCGCGGTCATCCTCAAGGCCGCCGACCTGCTGGCCGGCCCGTGGCGCCAGCGGATCAACGCCGCGACGATCCTGGGCCAGTCCAAGACGGCCTTCCAGGCCGAGATCGACTCCGCGTGCGAGCTGATCGACTTCTGGCGCTTCAACGTCCACTACGCCAAGCAGATCGTCACCACCCAGCCCATGGCCAACAGCCCCGGCGTGTGGAACCGCACCGACCACCGCCCCCTCGAGGGCTTCGTGTACGCCGTCACCCCGTTCAACTTCACCGCCATCGCGGGCAACCTGCCCACCGCGCCGGCGCTGATGGGCAACACCGTGATCTGGAAGCCCGCGCCCACCCAGCAGCTCGCCGCGACCCTGACGATGCAGCTGCTGGAGGAGGCCGGGCTGCCACCGGGCGTGATCAACATGCTGCCCGGCGACGGCCAGGCGGTCTCGGAGGTCGTGCTCCCGCACCGAGACCTCGCGGGCATCCACTTCACCGGGTCGACGGCGACCTTCCAGCACCTGTGGCGCTCGGTGGGGGAGAACCTCACCGGCTACCGCTCCTACCCGCGCCTGGTGGGCGAGACCGGCGGCAAGGACTTCGTCGTCGCCCACCCCTCGGCGGACCCGGACGTGCTGCGCACCGCGCTCATCCGTGGCGCCTTCGAGTTCGCGGGACAGAAGTGCTCGGCCGTGTCGCGGGCCTACGTGCCGCAGTCGCTGTGGCGCCGCATCGGCGACGACCTGGTCCACGCGACCGAGGAGCTGTCGATGGGCGACCCCACCGACTTCTCCCACTTCCTGGGCGCGGTGATCGACGACCGTGCGTTCAAGAAGCACGTGGCAGCGATCGAGCGTGCCCACGCGACCGACGGCCTGACCGTCGTGGCCGGTGGCCAGACCGACGACTCGGTCGGCTGGTTCGTCCGCCCGACGATCGTGCTCGGTGATGACCCGACCGACGAGATGTTCCACACCGAGTACTTCGGCCCGATCCTCGCCATCCACGTCTACGACGACGAGGACTGGGAGCAGGTCGTGCGGCAGGCCGAGTCGGTGGCGCCGTACGCGCTCACCGGTGCGGTGATCGCGCAGGACCGCACGGCGATCGAGTGGGCCCGCCACGAGCTCCGGTTCGCAGCGGGCAACTTCTACGTCAACGACAAGCCGACCGGTGCCGTCGTCGGTCAGCAGCCCTTCGGTGGTGCTCGCGGGTCGGGCACGAACGACAAGGCGGGGGCCGCCAGCAACCTGCTGCGGTGGACCTCGCCGCGGTCGATGAAGGAGACCATGGTGCCGCCGAAGGACCACCCCTACCCGCACCAGGGGTGAGGCCGGCCCGGCTGCCACAATGGCGGCCATGGTCCCGCTGCACCTGGGTGCGCTGCACCCGATCGAGCAGGCCCTGACCGTCGTCCTGGCGTTCGGGCCGTTCGTGGTGCTGGGCATCGTCGTGGCCGTGATGCGGCGCCGTGAGGCGCTCCACGGCCACGACGAGCACCGCGGCCAGGACTGACGTCCCGCCCGGGGACGTCCGCAGCGTCAGTCGAGGTACTTCTTGCCGGCGCGCTCCTCGGCGCGCAGGGCGCTGCCCAGCAGCTTGGCGACGAGTTCCTCGAGCTTGCCGGCGATGACGGGGATCTTGACCTTGATCTCGAGCTCGACGGTCTCGGTGGTGACGCCGTCGGACTCGCGCAGCGTCGCGGTGCCGACCATGGTGCCGGGCTTGCCCGGGATGGTGACCTCGATGTCGCCGTGCAGGGGGCCGGACCATTCCTCGCGCTGCACCACGTTGGTGCTGTCGCCGACGATCTTCTTCGCGAACGACGGCACGCCCTCGGTGGGAAGCCACTGGTCGATGGTCACCGACATCCCCTCGCCGGCCGGCGTGACCTGCACCGCGTGCTCGGTGGCGCCCTGCGTCTCGCACACCGACTCGCGGAAGGCGGGGTCGGCCAGCATCGCGGCGACCTTCTCGGCGGGGGCGTCGTAGACCATCTCGTGCACCAGGCGGGTGGCCATGGCTTCTCCTTCGTCGTGTGCGAGCCGCACCGAGCGGCGGGCCGGGCGCCATCATGCCCGAGCCGACACACCCAGTCGTTACCCGCCCGTGGTTGTCCGAGATGCCGCAAGGGTCCTACTGTCACAACCGTGTCAACGACGACGCATCACAGCCAGCGCGACCAGATCCTCGACCGTGCCGTCGAGGCGGCCGAACGCGGCGGCGGGAGCGGCGGACCCCCGCCCGCGGACCTGCAGGAGCTGCTCTCGGCCTACTACCGCCACGTCTCCACCGAGGAGCTCGACGACCGCTCCGGAGTGGACGTCTACGGCGCGTTCGCCTCCCATGCCCGCTTCGCGCGGCGGCGTACGCCGGGCGAGACGCTGGTGGCGGTGCACACCCCTGTCGTGGGCGAGCACGGGTGGACCGCGGCCGGCCACACCGTCGTGGAGGTCGTCACCGACGACATGCCCTTCCTCGTCGACTCGCTGACGATGGAGCTCTCCCGCCAACTGCACGGCGTCCACCTCGTGCTGCACCCGACCTACGACGTCACCCGCGACGCCTCGGGCGCGCTGCAGTCGATGCGCGCACTGGGCCGGGGCGCCCCGCCCGCGACCGACGGAGCGGTCCACGAGTCGTGGATGCACGTCGAGATCGACCGGCTCGGCGGCCAGCTCGAGCAGCAGGAGGCCAGCCAGCTCGAGGCCGACATCCGCCGCGTGCTCGCCGACGTCCGCGTGGCGGTCGAGGACTGGGAGCACATGGTCGCCCAGGTCGGCACCACCGTCGAGGAGCTCGAGGGCTCCCCGCCGCCGCTGCCGGGCGAGGAGGTCCAGCAGGGCATCGACCTGCTGCGCTGGCTGGCCGATGACCGGTTCACCTTCCTGGGCTACCGCGAGTACCGCCTGGAGCAGGGCCCCGGCGACGACGACCAGGAGATGCTCTCGGTCGTGCCGGGCACCGGACTGGGGATCCTGCGCGAGCAGCCGGGGGAGGCCGCCAAGTCGATGGCCTTCAACCGGCTCCCCGAGGCGGTCCGCCGGAAGGCGCGGGAGCAGTCGCTGCTGCTGCTGGCCAAGGCCAACTCGCGCTCGACGGTCCACCGGCCGGCGTACCTGGACTACATCGGCATCAAGCAGTTCGGTGCCGACGGCGAGGTCGTGGGGGAGCGTCGCTTCCTGGGGCTCTTCTCCAGCGCTGCCTACACCGAGTCGCTCACCCGCATCCCGGTGCTGCGCGACAAGGTCGACGCGGTTCTGGAGCGCACCGGGCTGGACCCGCGCAGCCACGACGGCAACGCGCTGCTCGACACGTTGGAGACATATCCGCGCGACGAGCTGTTCCACACCCCGGTTGACGAGCTCGCCCCGATCGCCGAGGCGGCGATGCAGGCGCGGGAGCGCCGTGCGGTGCGGCTGTTCATCCGGCGCGACACCTACGGCCGCTACCTGTCGGTGCTGGTCTACCTGCCGCGCGACCGCTACAACACCAACATCCGCCACAAGTTCGTGCGGTTGCTGGAGGAGGAGCTGGGCGCGGACTCGGTCGAGTTCAACGTCAACATCTCCGAGTCCACCACCGCGCGCGTGCACTTCGTGGTGCGGCGTCCGGCGGGTGAGCAGATCCCCGACGACATCGACACCGTCGAGCTCGAGCGCCGGATGATCGAGGTGTCGCGCTCCTGGCACGACGACTTCGCCCAGGCCGTCACCGCGGAGTTCGGTGAGGACGTCGGCGCCACGCTGGGCCGCCGGTACGCCGACAGCTTCCCGGAGGCCTACAAGGAGGACTACAACCCGCGGGTGGCCGCGGTGGACGTGGGCCGACTGGAGACGATCCGTGGCGAGGAGGGCGTCGACCAGGCGCTCTACTCGCCGCTCAACGCGGCCCCGGGCGAGGCCCGGCTGAAGATCTACCGCATCGGCGACCCGCTCTCGCTCTCCGACGTGCTGCCGATGATCTCCTCGATGGGCGTCGAGGTGGTCGACGAGCGGCCATACCGGCTCGACGGGCTGGGCCGGCGTGCCGACATCTACGACTTCGGGCTGCGCTACGACGCGCCGCTTCCCGACCGTGCCCAGGAGCTCTTCAGCGATGCGCTCCGCGCGATGTGGGACGACCGCAACGAGGTCGACGGCTTCAACGAGCTCGTGCTCCGCGCCGAGCTCACGTGGCGCCAGGCGCTGCTGCTGCGGGCCTACGCGAAGTACATGAAGCAGGGCAACTCGCCCTTCGCCATCGACTCCATCGAGGCGGCGCTGGTCGACAACGTCGCCCTGGCGCGGCTGCTGGTCGACCTCTTCACGGCGCGGTTCGACCCGGACCTGCGCGGTGACCGGGAGCGCCGGGAGCAGGAGATCGTGGCGCAGGTCGAGGAGGCACTCGAGGACGTCGCCAGCCTCGACCACGACCGGATCATGCGGTCCTACCTGGTCCACATCCGGGCGACGCTGCGGACCAACTACTTCCAGGCCGCCGACGACAGCGGAGCACCGAAGTCCTACCTGTCGCTGAAGCTCGAGCCCTCCGCGATCCCGGGGCTCCCCGAGCCGCGGCCGGCGTACGAGATCTTCGTCTACTCCCCGCGGGTCGAGGGCGTGCACCTGCGGTTCGGTCCGGTCGCGCGTGGCGGGCTGCGCTGGTCGGACCGGCGCGACGACTTCCGCACCGAGATCCTGGGCCTGGTCAAGGCACAGATGGTCAAGAACACCGTCATCGTGCCGGTGGGCTCCAAGGGCGGGTTCTACGCCAAGCAGCTGCCCGACCCCAGCGACCGCGAGGCGTGGCAGGCCGAGGGCATCGCCTGCTACCGCACCTTCATCTCCGGCCTGCTCGACCTCACCGACAACCGGGCCGAGGACGGTCGGTCCGCGTCCGACGGTGCCCCGGAGATCGTGTCCCCGCCGCGCGTGGTCCGCCACGACGGTGACGATCCCTACCTGGTGGTCGCGGCCGACAAGGGCACTGCGACGTTCTCCGACATCGCCAACGAGGTCTCGCAGTCCTACGGGTTCTGGCTCGGCGACGCGTTCGCCAGCGGCGGGTCGGTGGGCTATGACCACAAGGCCATGGGCATCACCGCCCGTGGCGCGTGGGTGTCGGTGCAGCGCCACTTCCGGGAGATGGGCATCGACTGCCAGCGGGAGGAGTTCACCTGCGTCGGCGTCGGCGACATGTCCGGTGACGTCTTCGGCAACGGCATGCTGTGCTCGCCGACGACCCGGCTGGTGGCGGCCTTCGACCACCGCGACATCTTCATCGACCCCGATCCGGACCCGGCCACCTCCTACGCGGAGCGGCAGCGACTGTTCGAGCTGCCGCGGTCGAGCTGGCAGGACTACGACACCGCGACCATCAGCGAGGGTGGCGGCGTCTTCCCGCGGTCGCTGAAGTCGATCACGATCACGCCCCAGATCCGCGAGGCACTGGGCATCAGCGCCGGCGTGACGTCGATGACGCCCAACGAGCTGATGCACGCGGTGCTGCTCGCTCCGGTCGACCTGTTCTGGAACGGCGGCATCGGCACCTACGTCAAGGGCGCCTCGGAGTCCGACGCCGACGTGGGCGACAAGGCCAACGACGCGATCCGTGTCAACGGCAAGGAGCTGCGCGTCCGGTGTGTGGGGGAGGGCGGCAACCTGGGCCTCACCCAGCGTGGCCGCGTGGAGTACGCCGCCGCCGGTGGTCGGGTCAACACCGACTTCATCGACAACTCCGCCGGCGTCGACACCTCCGACCACGAGGTCAACCTCAAGATCCTGCTCGACCGCGTGGTCGCCTCCGGTGACCTCACCCGCAAGCAGCGCAACGAGCTGCTGGCCTCGATGACCGACGAGGTCGCCGAGCTGGTGCTGCGGGACAACTACGAGCAGAACCTCGCCCTGGCCAACGCCGGCAAGAACGCGCCGTCGCTGCTGCACGTGCACGAGCAGTGGATGCGCGACCTGGAGAAGCAGGGGCGGCTGGACCGGCGACTCGAGGCGTTGCCGACCTCGAAGGAGGTCCGGCGGCGCATCGAGAACCGTGGCTCGCTCACGGCTCCCGAGCTCAGCGTGCTGCTGTCCTACAGCAAGATCATCCTCGCCGAGGAGCTGATCGACACCGACCTGCCCGACGACCCCTACCTCGCCCGGGGGCTGGTGAAGTACTTCCCCGAGCCGATCCGTGACGGGTTCGCCCCGCAGGTCGAGCAGCACCCGCTGCGCCGCGAGATCATCGTGACGCAGATCGTCAACGACCTGATCAACCACGCCGGCTTCACCTACCTGCCACGCCTGGCGGCCGAGACCGGTGCGTCGGACGCGGAGCTCGCTCGCGCCAACTTCGTGGCGCGGGACATCTTCGGTTCCGAGGCGTTCCGCCGCGAGCTGGAGGCGTACGACAACCGGCTCGACGCCGCCCTGGTCACCCGGATGCGGGTGGAGATGCGCACGCTGGTCGAGCGGGCGTCGCGGTGGCTGGTCACCAACCGTCGCCAGCCGCTGGACTCCGACGCCACGGTCGCGGCGTTCGCGGGGCCGGTGCAGGCGGCGATGACCCAGCTGCCCGAGCTGCTGCGGGGCAACGAGCTGGCCTCGCTCGAGCGTCGCCGGGAGTTCTACGAGGCCCAGGGCGTGCCCGAGGACCTCGCGGCCCGCGTGGCCGGCTTCGACGTGGCCTACCGCCTGCTCAACGTGGTCGACATCGCCGTCCGTGAGGAGCTCGAGCCGCCGGAGGTGGCCCGGGTGCACTTCGCGCTCGGTGAGCGCCTCGGCCTCTCCGCCCTCGGGGAGCAGGTGGTGAGCCTGCCGCGGGAGGACCAGTGGCAGACGATGGCCCGCGCCGCGATGCGCGACGACCTCCACGCGGTCCACGCGCAGCTCACGGCGGCGGTGCTGGAGGCGACCGACGGCGAGGAGGTCGCCGAGGACCGCGTCGCCGCTTGGGAGCAGGACCGCGGCACCGTCATCGAGCGCGGCGTGGAGACCCTGGACCACATCGCCGAGGAGGACGAGACCGACCTCGCGCGGGTCTCCGTCGCCCTCCGGGTCGTGCGGTCACTGCTGTCCTGATCGCCGAGTCGGCGTGAACTCGGCTCGGATCGGGCTCGAGTCGGCGTGAACTCGGCCGAGTTCACGCCGACTCGGCACCGCGGGCTCGTACGACGGCCGCTCAGCCGGCCTTCTTGCGGCTCGCCGCCTTCTTCGCCGGCTTCTTGGCGGCGCCCTTCTTGGCCGTCTTCTTCGCGGCCTTCTTGGCGGGCCGCTTGGTCGCCTTCTTCGCCGAGCCGCCGTCGTCCTCGCCGCGGGAGGACTTCGCCGCCTCGACCGACTTCTGCAGTGCCGAGAGCAGGTCGACGACCTCGCCGCTGGTCTTGGTCGAGGTCTCGGTGCGCTTGACCTCGCCCCCCTCGATCTTGGCCTCGACGACCTCCTTGACCTTCTCGGCGTAGTCGTCGGTGAACTGGTCGTGCTCGAAGTCGCCGGCGAGGGTGTCGACGAGGGTGCGGGCCATCTCGACCTCGGCGTCCTTGACCTCGCCGACCTCGACGGAGAAGTCCGGCGTCCGGATCTCGTCGGGCCACAGCATCGTCTGCAGCACGATGACCTCGCCGTTGTCGGTCTCGCGCACGCGCAGGACGCCGGTGGTCGTGCGCTGGCGCAGCGCGACGGTCACCACCGCCATCCGGTCCGCCTCCTGCAGTGCCTGGCGCAGCAGGGCGTAGGGCTTGGCCCCCGTCGCGTCCGGCTCGAGGTAGTAGGACTTCTCCAGCAGCATCGGGTCGATCTGGTCGCTGGGCACGAAGGTCTCCACGGCGATCTCGCGCGAGGAGGTCGTGGGCAGCTCGGCCAGGTCGTCGTCGTCGAGGATGACCATCTCGCCGTCCTCGGTCTCGTACCCCTTGGCGATGTCGGCGTAGGCGACCTCCTCGCCGCACACCGAGCAGACCCGCTGGTAGCGGATGCGCCCGCCGTCGGCGTGGTGGACCTGCCGGAACGAGACGTCGTGGCTCTCGGTGGCGGAGTAGAGCTTGACCGGCACCGAGACCAGGCCGAAGGAGACCGCACCCTTCCAGATCGCACGCATGCCCCGAGGGTAGCCCGAATCCAGCCCGGAGCAGGCAGACTGAGCCCATGCGCCCGATGCTCGCCACCCCCGGTGACCGCGTGCCGTCGGGGGAGTCGTGGCGCCACGAGGTCAAGTGGGACGGCGTCCGCGCGCTGGTGAGCGTGCGGGACGGCGCGGTGCGCCTGCACAGCCGCAACGGCAATGACGTCTCCGAGGCCTGGCCGGAGCTGCGTACGCCGCCGGCCGCCGTGTCGGAGGCGGTCCTCGACGGCGAGATCATCGCGCTCAACGACCACGGGATCCCGGACTTCCGCACGCTCGCGGAGCGGATCCACGTGCGTCGGCAGTCGACCGTGGCGCGCCTGGCCGCACGCGTGCCGGCGACCCTGATGGTCTTCGACCTGCTCGATCTCGACGGCACCGACCTGACCGCGCGACCGTGGTCGGAGCGTCGTGCGCGGCTGGAGGAGCTGGACCTCGAGCCCTCGGGCTGGCAGGTGCCGCCGACGTACGACGACGGCGCCATGCTGCACGAGGCGACGCGCGCGCAGGGACTCGAGGGCATCGTGTCCAAGCGGACCGACGCGCGCTACCGGCCCGGTGAGCGCACGCGGCACTGGCTCAAGTTCGCCCACCGCCACCGCGGCTCCTACGTCGTGGGCGGGTGGCGCCCCCAGACGGGGACCCGGGCCCGCCTGGCGGCGCTGCTGGTGGGTGAGCCCACCGCGGAGGGCCTCGCCTACCGGGGCCGGGTCGGCAGTGGCATCGGCCCGGCGCAGGCGCGGCAGCTCACCGACCTGGTGGGCGAGCTGTCCCGGGAGGAGAGCCCGTTCAGCGACGAGGTGCCCCGCGTCGACGCCGACGGCACGCACTGGCTCGCGCCGGTGCTGGTGGTCGACGTCGACAGCCACGGCACCGGCCACGACCGACTGCGCCAGCCCTCCTTCCGCGGCGTGCGCGACGACCTGGCCCCCGAGGACCTGCTCGATGGCTGAGGCCGAGCCGGTGCACGTCGACGTCGAGGGACGCACCCTGCGGCTGTCGAACCTGGACAAGGTGCTCTACCCCGCGACGGGCACGACCAAGGGCGAGGTGCTGGACTACTACGCACGGATCGCACCGGTGCTGTTGCCGCAGCTGGCCGACCGTCCGGTGACGCGGATCCGCTGGCCCCACGGCGTGCAGGCCATGAGCTTCTTCGAGAAGAACGCCCCCGCGGGCACCCCCTCGTGGGTGCGCACCGTCGAGGTCCCCACCACCGGCTCCCGCGCACCGAGCCGCCACGGCGACACGCTGCGCTTCCCGATCGTGGACGACCTGGCCACCTTGATGTGGCTGGGCAACCTGGCGGCGCTGGAGCTCCACACGCACCAGTGGACCGTCGAGGAGGACGGGACGCCGCGGGGAGCGGACCGCCTCGTGATCGACCTCGACCCGGGCGAGCCCGCCGGACTGCACGAGTGCTGCCGGGTGGCGCTGCTCGCGCGCGACCTGCTCGCCGACCGCGGCCTTGATGCCCGCCCGGTCATCAGCGGCAGCAAGGGCCTGCACCTCTACGCCGAGGTCTCGGCGCTGCTCCCGCCGGAGGAGACCACTGACGTGACCCGCGAGGTCGCCGAGCAGCTGGCCGCGGACCACCCGCGCGAGGTCACCGCGACCATGACCAAGGCACGTCGCCGTGGCAAGGTCTTCCTGGACTGGTCGCAGAACTCGGGCTCGAAGACCACCGTGTCGCCGTACTCGCTGCGCGGCACCGAGCGGCCCCAGGTGGCGACGCCCCTGGCCTGGGACGAGGTGGTCGCGGGGGCCGAGGACGAGCTCGGGCTCGACCAGTTCTCCCCGCGCCAGGTGCTGGCACGCGTGGACGAGCTGGGGGACCTGCTCGCGCGGGACGAGGCAGGGTGAGTCGGGACGGGCTCCCTCAGTCCTCGTCGTCGTCGAGCCAGCGCCGGGGGTGGGCGCACAGCACGGTGCCCAGCACGTTGCCGTCCACGGCGGCCACGTCCCGCGCGACCTGGGCGAGCTCGTCCTTCTCCGCCTCGCCCAGGGTCGCGGTCAGCACCACCTGGTCGCCCATCCGGGCCGCCGCCAGCAGGTAGGAGCGCCCCATGTAGGCGGGGAAGCCGAGGATGACCAGCTGGGTGTCGTCGCCGTCGACCTTCTCCGCCCGGAGCGTGAGGTACGCCGACCACGGGTTGGAGCGACCGTCCTCGGGGCCCGGGATGGTCACCACCAGCTCGGGGAAGAACGTGCTGTCGTAGCGGGCGACCGCGTCGGTGTTGAGCGGTCGCCGCTTGAGGCCCAGCGCCGGGCGCAGCGTGGAGAACATCGCGCCGTGCGGCGGGATGACCAGCTCGGTCTTGATGCCGGCCTCCGCGGTGGCGAGCGCGACGTTGACCGCCACGTCGGTGGGCTGGCCCTCGGCCGGGGCGATGTCGGCGATCGAGATCAGGTGGCGCCGCTCGGGGAGGGTGAGGATCCGCTCGCGGATGCTGCGGTAGGTGTCGCGGTCGGCGTCCTCGGCGGGCACGCTCGCCGCGGTGCCGGTGAGGGTGGCGAGCACGGGGTGGCCGGTCACGCGACCGACCTCGTGGCCGTCGCGCACGGTGGCGGACACGGCGTTGCGTCCGAACCCGGCCACCAGGCCCAGCAGCAGGCCGGCGAGCAGGCCGATGCCCAGGGCGAGCGGGCGGTTGGGTGCGGTCGTGGTCGGGTTGTCCTCGGCCGCGGTGAGCACCTCGCCACCACCGGTGTCGATGCTGTCCATGGCATAGCCCTGCTCCACGACCGTGCGCAGCTGGGTGCGCAGCGCGGTGCGGCTCGCCTCGGCCCGGGCCCGCGCCACGGCGCTGGCGCCCTCGGCTCGCTCCTCGGCGAGCGCGTCGGCGAGCTGCTGACGGACCTCGGTCTCGCGTTCGGTGAGCCGCTCCTGGACGCCGGCGAGGCGCTCCTCGGCGGTCGCCTGTCGGTGCTCGAGGTAGTTGGCCGCCAGCGCGTCCGCGCCCGCGACAGCGTCCTCGCGGCTCTCGGCGCCGTAGGTGATCTCCATGACGGTGGTGTCCTCGACCATCTCGGCCGACATGTGCTCGCGGACCTCGGCGGCCGGCCGGTCGACGAGCTCGGCGACGGCATCGACCACGGGGGAGGCGGCGACGAGACCGGCCTCGGTGGCCGGGTCGACGAGGTCACCGGCGGGCTGGTCCTGCTCGAAGGGCGAGAGCGAGACGACGTTGAGGTTGACCTTCACCTGCGCGGTCGTCGTACGCGGGGTGAGCGCGAGGTACGCCGCGGCGACGAGCAGTCCGACGAGGACGCCGATGGCCACCACGGGCCAGCTGCGACGCAGGATCTGTCGGTAGCGGCCACCACGGGAGTAGGTCGCGGGCTGTTGGGGAATCACGGCTCACCTCGGGGTCGGGCACGCACTGCCGGTGGGCAGGCATGGGAGCCGGCGTCCCGTCCGGGAGCGCCGACGGTGACGTCGGCGCATCACTCTAGTGCACCGTCGTCACAGGAGAAACGACGCAGATGACCTAGGGTGACGCCCATGGAGCGTCCCGCCGACTCGGTCGCGGATGCGATCGCGATCGCGCAGCAGGAGGCCGAGGAACAGGCCCGCGCCGATCGGGACGCAGCCCGCAACGCGTCCGCGGCCCGGGCCGCCGCCCGGCGCGCGCGAGCCCGGCGCCCCGCGAGCGAGCGCTCGGCGGGCACGCCGCCCACCGTCGCGGCGCCGGCGCCGCTGGACCTGGACGCGGTGCAGGAGCGGCTGCGCGCCCAGCAGGAGGAACTGGCACGCACCCGGGCCTCGCTCGACGCCGCGCTCGGCGCGCTGGCACAGGACCGGGCGGCCACCGAGCAGACGCTGGCCCGGGCACGCCGCGACCGGCAGGCGACCGACCACTCCCTGGCCGCCGCCCAGGAGGACCGGGAGGCCATCCACCGGGCGTGGGAGTCAGCGATCCGGGAGACCCGCGGCGAGGACGGTTGACCGACCGACCGTTACGAAGCGGCGGCTACTCGCCGGTGGCGTCCTCGTCGTTCATCAGCGCGCCGATCCGGCGCAGCCCGTCGAGGTCGTGGACGTCGCCCGCGAGCCCCGGCACGACTGCCGTGGGCAGCGAGGGGTGCGCGGCCTCGAACGAGAGCCGGGTGCGCTTCTCGCGGAGACTGAGCCGGACGCGGTCGGCGTGGAGCCGCAGCACCGCCGCCGACCGGGAGTCGGGGTCGGCGGTCCAGAGCTCCTCGGCGCCGCCGAGGGCCTGCTCGGCGGTCACCATCGCGGCCGGCTGGAGGGTGAGCTTGTTGATCACCACGCCGGTCGCGACGAGGTCGTCCTCGCCCAGCCGCTCCACGAAGTAGGTCGCCTCCCGCAGCGCGTCGGGGTCCGGCGTGGCCACCACGAGGAAGGCCGTGCTGCGGCCCTTCAGCACCCGGTAGGTCTCCTCGGAGCGCTCGCGTACGCCGCCCAGCACCGTGTCGAGCGCGACGACGAAGTCCTGGAAGTCGGTGAGCGTGTCCTTGCCCAGGATGCGCTGCAGGGACCGGGTGACGGCCCGCAGGCCGAACTGCAACAGCCGGGCGGTGCCCTTGGGCGGGTCGACCAGCAACCGGATGAAGCGGCCGTCCAGGAAGTGCGCCAACCGCTCGGGTGCGTCGAGGAAGTCCAGCGCCGACCGGGCCGGCGGGGTGTCGACCACGATCAGGTCGCAGCTGTCGTCACGCTGGGTCTCGGCGCGCAGCTGGGCCAGCTTCTCCATCGCCATGTACTCGCTGGTGCCGGCGAAGGAGCTGGACATCGACAGGTAGAAGGGGTTCTGCAGGACCCGCGCCGCGAGCTCCGGCGACCCCTGCTCGGTGACGAGGTCGTCGAAGGTCTGCTTCATGTCCAGCATCATGGCGCGCAGCGTGCCGCCGGCGGTGTCGTCGATGCCCGCGACCGACCGCGGGGTGTTGTCCAGCTCGTCGATGCCCATGGCCTGGGCGAGCCGCCGCGCCGGGTCGACGGTGATCACGATGACGCGGCGACCCCGCTCGGCGGCGCGCACGCCCAGGGACGCGGCCGTCGTGGTCTTGCCGACGCCACCGGCACCGCAGCACACGATGATGTCGACCGACCGGTCGTCGAGCAGCCGGTCGACGTCGAGCTCGGGGACCACGCCGCTGGCGTGGCGGGACGAGGCGTCGAAGCGGCGTGCGAGGGTCTCGCTCATCGGATGCCCTGCTCCCGCAGCTCGGTGGCCAGGTCGTAGAGTCCGCCCGGGTCGATGCCGTGGGGGAGCCGTTCCAGCTCATAGGTGGGGACGCCGAACCCCTCGACGCGGGTGCGCAACCGGTCCTCCAGCGCGCGCCGCTCGGCGTGGTCGCGCACCTCGTGGAAGAACTCGGCCAACAGCGCCGGCGAGGCGTCGGGGACCACCTCCTGCAGGTCCTTCTCCAGCGGCACCCGGTCCAGGGTGCCGTCCAGGGCCGCGGTGACGTCGGCGGTCGCCAGGTCGCGGGGGCGGGTCTGGTTCATGAAGACCGACCCGACGTGGAGCCCGCGTTCGCGCAGCTGCTCGATGCCCTCGTGGGTCTCCTGGACCGGCATCTCCTCCAGCAGCGTCACCAGGTGCACCTGGGTGCGGGGGGAGCAGAACAGCTCGGCCATCTGGGCGACCTGCTCGCGCAGCGGGCCGGACTCGGCCAGCTCGGACACCTCGGAGTTGACCGCCAGGAACGGCACGATGCGTCCGGTGGGTGGGGCGTCGACCACCACCGTGTCGTAGGTGCGACCGGTCTCGCGCACGACCGCCTCGAAGACCTTGCCGGTCAGCAGTACGTCGCGCGCACCGGGTGCGATCGTGGTCGCGAACTCCACGATGCCGTACCGCTGGAGCAGTCGCGCCGCCCTTCCCAGGCGGTAGTGCTCACGCAGGTGCTCCAGCAGCGCCGACTCGGGGTCGACGTGCAGCGCGTGGACCGTGCCGGGACGGGCACTGGCGCCGTCCAGCCCGGCGCCCAGCTTCTTCTCCGCATACGGCAGCGGCTCGACGCCGAACAGCCGGGCGATGCCCTGGCGTCCCTCGACCTCGCACAACAGCACGTGCTGGCCGTCGGAGGCCAGCGCCAACGCCAGTGCGGCAGCCACCGTGGACTTGCCGGTGCCTCCCTTGCCGGAGACGACGTGGAGCGATGCGCGGGGCCAGGACACCAGATGCCTCCCCGTCAGGAGCGGAAGCCGACCTGCCCGATGTGGGAGCTGCCGATCTCGACGTAGGCGAGCTTGTCCGCCGGCACGACGGTGCGACGTCCCTTGGAGTCGGTGAGGGTCAGGGTCCCGCCCTCGCTCAGCGCCTGGGTGACGGCCTTCTCGATGTCGTCGCTGGACTCGTCGGTCTCGACGAGGAGTTCGCGGGGCGCGTGCTGCACGCCGATCTTGACCTCCACGGTCAGTCCTCCTTGGTGGGTGCATCGGATATCGGGTAGCCCCGGATGCCTCGCCAGGCGAGGCCCGAGACCAGGGCGACGGCGTCGTCGTGGCCGAGGTGGCCGCCGTCGGTGAGCCAGAACCGGGCACTGACCTGTGCCATTCCCACCAGGGAGACCGCGAGCAGTCGCGCGGCCTCGCCGGGCAGCCCGGTGTCGTCGGCGATCACGCCGGCGATCAGGTCGCCGCACTCGGTGGTGACCCGGTCGACGTGGTCGCGCACCGCCGGCTCGTTGGTCAGGTCGGACTCGAAGACCAGCTTGAACGCGCCCGTGTCGTGGGCGACGTAGCCGTAGAAGGCCTCGATGGCGCCCGCCACGCGCTGCTTGTTGTCCTGGGTCGACTCCAGCGCCCTGCGGCAGTTGTCGATGATGTCGTCACACGCGGTGTCCAGGATCGCCAGGTAGAGCTCGAGCTTGCCCGGGAAGTGCTGGTAGAGCACCGGCTTGGAGACCCCGGCACGGTCGGCGATGTCGTCCATCGCGGCGGCGTGGTAGCCCTGCTGGACGAACACCTCCAGTGCGGAGGCGAGCAGTTGGGCGCGACGCTCGGGCCGCGGCATGCGTACGCCGCGCGGCCGTACCTCGTCGACGTCGTAGCCTCCGCTCACCACGGCTTCCTCCCGCACTTCGGTGATGTCCACGCTGAGCCTACTCCGCGGTAGGGCTCCTCGTGGCAGCGGTACCGTGGAGTCGCGGGAACACTCGGGAACACTGCGGAGTCGCGCTGCGTTACCTCCCGGACCCCGTTCCCGGACAGATCCATCCACTGAGGAGTTCGCTGTGAGTCTTGCCCCGCTGGTCGAGCCGGCCGACGAGCTGACCATCGACGAGGTGCGTCGCTACAGCCGCCACCTGATCATCCCCGACGTGGGCATGGCCGGGCAGAAGCGGCTCAAGAACGCCAAGGTCCTCATCATCGGTGCCGGCGGCCTCGGCAGCCCCGCCCTGATGTACCTCGCCGCCGCGGGCGTGGGCACGCTCGGCATCGTCGAGTTCGACGAGGTCGACGAGTCCAACCTGCAGCGCCAGATCATCCACGGCCAGTCCGACGTCGGCCGTCCCAAGGCGGAGTCGGCCAAGGACACCGTCGCCGAGATCAACCCCTACGTCGAGGTCGTGCTCCACCCCGAGCGCCTCGACAACGACAACGTCAAGGACGTCTTCGCCGGCTACGACCTGATCGTGGACGGGACCGACAACTTCGCGACCCGCTACATGGTCAACGACGCGGCGTACTTCCTCGGCATCCCCTACGTGTGGGGCTCGATCTTCCGCTTCGACGGCCAGGCCTCGGTGTTCGCGCCGACCGTCGTCGACGACGCCCCCTGCTACCGCTGCCTCTACCCCGAGCCGCCGCCGCCGGGCATGGTCCCCAGCTGCGCCGAGGGTGGCGTGCTCGGCGTGCTGTGCGCCTCGGTCGGCTCCATCCAGGTCAACGAGGCCATCAAGCTGCTCGCCGGCATCGGCGACCCGCTGGTCGGTCGGCTGATGATCTATGACGCCCTGGAGATGGAGTACCGCAAGCTCAAGGTCCGCAAGGACCCCAACTGCGCGCTGTGCGGCGAGAACCCCACGGTCACCGACCTCATCGACTACGAGACCTTCTGCGGTGCGGTGTCGGACGAGGCCGCCGAGGCCGCTGCCGACGCGACGATCTCGGTCACCCAGCTGGACTCCATGCTCAAGGAGCGCGAGGAGGGCAGCCGCGACTTCCTGCTCGTCGACGTGCGCGAGGAGGTCGAGTACGAGATCAACAAGATCCCCGGCTCGGTGCTGATCCCCAAGGGCGAGTTCCTCAACGGCAACGCCCTGGAGCAGCTGCCCAGCGACAAGCAGATCGTGCTGCACTGCAAGTCCGGTGTCCGGTCGGCCGAGGCGCTCTCGATCGTCAAGGGCGCGGGCTACGACGACGCGGTGCACGTCGGTGGCGGCGTGGTGGCCTGGGTCAACCAGATCGACCCGAGCCAGGCCTCCTACTGATCCCACCGTTGGTCGAGCCCGTCGAGACCGCATGACCCCCGACCAGGAGGAGTACGTCGAGCGCGTGCTCACCCTGGTCGAGGGCGTGCCGCCCGGCCGGGTGACGACGTACGGCGCCGTCGCGGCCGTCGTGGGCGGTGGCCCGCGCCGCGTGGGGACGGTGATGTCGCTGCACGGTGGGGGGGTGCCGTGGTGGCGCGTCGTGCGGGCCGACGGCTCGCTCCCGCCCAGCCACGACGAGCGGGCCCGCGAGCACTACCTCGACGAGGGCACCCCGCTGCGCCGCGCCGGCGTCGACATGGCCGGTGCGTTCTGGGATCCCGGCGAGCCGGACGACCACCGGCAGGGGCCCTGAGATGTCCCCGGGATCGACGTCTCGGGGCTGAATCGGCGGGGACGCGGGCGCACACTGGAGGCATGACAACTCCAGCGCGCCGACTGGTCCGTCCCCGCAACCGCGTCATCGCCGGCGTCTGTGCCGGCCTGGCGCAGCGGTTCGGCATGAGCCCGACGACCGTGCGCGTCCTGTTCGTGCTCAGCTGCCTGCTGCCGGGACCACAGTTCGTGGTCTACCTGGCGCTGTGGGTGCTGATTCCCAAGGAGCGCTGACTCGACGGATCGGGTCGTGGTCGTGGGTGTCAGCGCGGCCCACGGACCTCGCTGACACCCACGAACCGGTCACGTCAGCGGCGCGCTCAGCCGAGCGCGGCCACCGCCGCGTCGTAGTCGGGCTCCTGCGCGATCTCGGGCACGAGCTGGCTGTGGATGACCTTGCCGTGCTCGTCGACCACGACGATCGAGCGGGCGAGCAGGCCCTCGAACTTGCCGTCGGCCATCGTGACGCCGTAGTCCTCGCCGAAGCTGGACCGGAAGCCGGAGCCGGTGGTGACGTTCTCGATGCCCTCGGAGCCGCAGAACCGGGCCTGGGCCATCGGCAGGTCGTTGGACACGCAGACCACGGTCGTGTTGGCCAGGTCCGAGGCCAGCTCGTTGAACTTGCGCACGCTCGCCGCGCAGACGCCGGTGTCGACGCTGGGGAAGATGTTGAGCACGGTGCGCTGGCCCTCGGCCAGGCCGACGGGGGAGAAGTCGGCGCCGACCAGGTCCACGGCCGGGGCGTCGGCCCCGACGGCCGGGAGGTCGCCGGTGGTGCTGATCGGGTTGCCGCCAAGAGTGATGGATGCCATGGGCACTTTCCTACCAGAGCGAGCGAAGCCTCCCGGCGGCGCGACCACGCGGCGTACGCCGGACGTGGGCACCGTCACCGCAGCTGCCCCAGGCGGCCCGCAGCTGCCCGCACCTCCTGCAGTCGGCGCTCCCAGGTCACGCCGACCACGGTGAGCAGGGTGCCGGCGAGGCCGATCCACAGCCACTGCGGTGCCGAGCCGGCGTACGGCGCGAGCTCACGGACCACGAGCACCGTCCCGACGATGGCCCCCACCCCGAGCGGTGCGCTCCACCGGAGTGCGGCGCCCCCGACCGCGAGGCCGACGCAGGCCGCGCCGAGCAACAGCGCCCGCAGGGACACCGGGTCGTCCAGCACCCACAGCAGCGTGGGCACCGTGGCGAGTGACAGGCCCGGCACCAGCGCGGTCGGCGTGCCGCAGGCCGGGTCGCGGTGCAGGCGCCACAGGCCGGCGCCGGTGAGGGCGAGCGCCAGGGGGAGCGTGTAGGGCTCGGGCGCGCTCACCCCGAGGTCCCCGAGGCGCACCCAGCTCGCCAGCACCAGCAGCACCCCGCCCACCGCGACGGCCGGGCGACGCTCCCGATGCAGCAGCCCGGTGGCCGTCATCAGTGCACCGGCGACGGCCAGGTGCAGCGCGAGCGAGCCGCCGACGTCGCCGGCCGCGGGGACGGCGTACGCCGTCGCGGGCAGGGCGAGGAACGCCGCCGGCACCTCGACCTCGGGACGGGGCCGGGCGAGCGCGAGCAGGCCGAGCACGAGCAGCAGGGGTACGCCGACCCGTGACGGGTCGATCGCGCCCCAGCCCGCGATCGCCACGACGGCCAGTCCGGCTGCCGGGACGCCCGCGATGCCGCCCGCGACCCGCACCGTCGGGGTGGGACCGAGGAGGTGCAGCGCCACCGCGAGGCACAGGGTCGCCAGCGCGGCGGCGGCCGTCAGCGCGGCACTGGGGAGGGCGAGGCCGCAGGTCGTCGCCGCCAGGAGGAACGCGGCGAGCCCGTGGCCGGTGCGGCCACGGTCCGTCGTGGCGCGGACGCCGAGCACGAGTGATGCGGCGGTGAGGACCCCGGCGCCGGCGACCAGCACCGCCAGCGGCACCGGGTAGGACGCGAGGGTGGCCAGTCCGGCGACACCGCTCACGAGCCCCGCGGCGGGCAGCCAGCCACTCACCGGACCGCGGACGATCCGACCGGCCACGAGGATGCCGAGGATGAGGGCGGCCGCGGGTGCGGCGACCAGCGGTTCGGTGACGGGGTCGGGGCCGCCGATCCGGGCCTCGGCGCCGACCCCGAACGGCCCGCCCAGGCTTGCCCACCGCCACGCCGCGACGGTCGTCGTCACGACGAGCAGGCCGGCCAGCAGCAGCGCGCCGACGGCGGCCGGCAGGACTCCGATGGCCCGGGCACGTGCCGGGACCACCGCTGTTGCGGCGACCCACGCGGCCGTGGTGGCCACGGCGACGACGGCGAGGGTGCGCGCGGAGGCGTCGATCGCCGGCGCGGTCGCCGCGATGGTGGCCAGCAGGACTGCACCGGCGCCGCCGGCGACCAGCCACGGCACGCGGTGCAGCAGCAGGCCCGGTGCCAGGAGGGCGACCCCGGAGACCAGCAGGGACCACCCAGCACCCTCGACCACCCAGAACCCCCGCAGGGTCGGGTCCGCCAGCCCGGTCCCCAGTGCCACGACCGTGGTGATCGACCAGACCACGACGCCGGCGAGCGCGACGCTCCCGGCGAGCACGGCGAGCTCGAGCCGTCGTGCCGCGAGCCAGGCGGTCGCGAGCACCACCAGCGTCGCGTGGCCCACGAGGAGCGGGTGGTCGGAGAGGTCCGCGGCGCCGGCGTACGCGACGAGGGCGCCGAGGGCGGCCGCGACCTGCGGGGCCACCAGCGGCGGCCGGGTCGCGATCGCGATGGCGACGCCTGCCGCGGCGACCACCAGCCCGGTCGCGACCGCCGGGCCGCCGGCAGGCAGGTCGCCGAGCCACCCGGCCGACTCCGCACCCGCCACGTCCAGGGCCAGCAGCCCCAGGCTGACCGTGGCCAGGGACTCCGCGGCGATCCGCAGGCCGTGGCGCAGCAGCACGGTCGCGAGGCCGGCCGCGCCCGCGGTCAGTCCCACCAGCACCACGGTCCGTCCGCCGACGCCCAGCCAGGACCAGGTGACGGCGAGGAAGATGACGGCGGCGACCAACAGGCACAGCGCCCCCAGGCCGAGCAGCACCCTCGGCACCGACATCAGGCCGGGGCGGCCGGGGGCGGGCGCCACGGCTGCGGGCGCCATGCCCGGCACGACGGGTGGGGGAGGCGGTGCTGCGGCCGCGGCGGCCGGCACGGGCACCGCGGCGTGCTCGGTGCGCAACTGCGCCACGAGCCGGTCGGCGCGGGTGAGCGTGGCGAACAGCTGCTGGGCCAGCGCGTGCCGGACCAGGAGGTCGCAGTGCGGGCAGCGGTCGACGCCGGCGGGGAGGTGGTCGCGGCAGCCCGGGCAACGCGTGGGGTCGGCGTAGGTCATGGGCACCATCAAGCCACCCCGCGGCGGCGGTGCCCATCAGGCGCGCACTCATCCGGGGTGAGTACGCGTACCCAGGATGCCCGGCCCTCGCCCGCCGGTTGTCCACAGGCATACCCACAGTCTGTGGATCGGGCGGGGGCGTGCTGTGGACAGCCGGCGGCGTGTTGGGGAGGACACGCCGAGGTGCCGCATCGGATCGAGAAACCGGTGACCAACCCCTTGTGGCCGCCCGGTCGACGGCGTAGAACATGGGTGTCCTCCTCCGGGAGGGCGGATCGGTCGGAGCGAGGATCCGCACGGCAGACCACTCCCTCACGGGATGGCGCGCCGCACGGCCCGCGTGGTGCGGGCGGTGGGATCCGGCGCGAGGACCGGACCGACCGGGACACCATGACCGCCCGGTCACCGAAGGGCCCTTGGCACTCATACTGCCGAGGGCCCTTCCCTCGTCCGCCGGATTCCTGCGGAGTAGGACGACCCGCGGGTAACCACTAGCGTCCTGCCCGTGATGTACCGGGTCTTGCACACCGTGGTCCCTCCCGTGGCCAAGGCGGTCTGGCGCCCCCACATCACCGGACTGCACCACGTGCCCGACACCGGGCCGGTCATCCTGGCGAGCAACCACCTCAGCTTCGCCGACTCGGTCGTCATCCCGATCGTGGTGCCCCGCAAGGTCGTCTTCCTCGCCAAGTCCGACTACTTCACCGGCACCGGCCTGAGCGGCGCCGCGTCCCGGGCGTGGTTCGGGGGACTGGGCATGCTGCCGGTCGACCGCGACGACTCCGCCGCGGCGATGGAGTCGCTGCAGACCGCGCTGGAGGTGCTCGAGCGCGGCGAGGCCTTCGGCATCTACCCCGAGGGCACTCGCTCCCGCGACGGCCGGCTCTACCGCGGCCGGACCGGGGTCGCCCACCTCGCGCTGACCTCGGGCGCCCCGGTCGTCCCGGTGGGGCTCACCGGCACCCAGCACCTGCAGCCCATCGGTGCCCGACTGCCACGACTGGCCGAGGTCACGGTGAGCTTCGGTGCCCCGATCTCGGTGGGGGAGGAGTACGCCGGCGTCCCGCGCGGCCGTGCCCGACGAGACCTCACCGACCGGGTCATGACCGCCATCGAGGCCCTCAGCGGCCAGGAGACCGCGGGCGCCTACAACGACGGGCCGCCCGACGCCTGACCCGGACCCCGCCGACGGTGTCGGGGGTGCGTGGTTGAGTGGGGCGCGTGCCAGCCACGGAGACCACCTACACCCTCGCAGCGCCGCAGGTCGCGGCTCCGGCACCCACGCTCGACGAGTGGCAGCAGCGCGTCGTCGACCACCCGGGTGGACCGCTGCTCGTGCTGGCCGGTCCCGGCACCGGCAAGACCACCACGATGGTCGAGGCCATCGTGGAGCGCATCGAGCAGCGGGGTGCCTCGCCGGACCAGGTCCTGGCACTGACCTTCTCCCGCAAGGCCGCCGAGCACCTGCGGGACCGGGTCACGGCCCGGCTCGGGCGCACCATGGCCACCCAGCTCAGCTCCACCTTCCACTCCTTCGCCTACGCCTTGGTGCGTCGCCACGCCCCGGCCGAGCTCTACGAGGGCCCGCTGCGGCTGCTCTCCGCGCCCGAGCAGGACGTCGTGCTCCGCGAGCTGCTCACCGACCACCCCGAGTCCGTCGCCTGGCCCGACCGGTTCCGTCGCGCGCTCGGCACCCGCGGCTTCGCGCACGAGGTGCAGTCGGTGCTCGGCCGTGCCCGCGAGAAGGGCATGGACGGCCACGACCTGCGGGCCCTCGGCGAGGCGCACGACCTGCCGGAGTACGTCGCGGCCGGGCTCTTCCTCGAGCAGTACCTCGACTCGCTGGACTCCCAGGGCGCCGTGGACTACGCCGACCTCATCCGCCGCGCCCGCATCGAGGCCGAGGCCCACCAGCCCGAGCTGCGCGCGCAGTACCGCCACGTCTTCGTCGACGAGTACCAGGACACCGACCCGGGCCAGGTGGCGTTGCTGCGGGCGCTCGCCGGCGACGGTCGCGACCTGGTCGCGGTCGGCGATCCGCACCAGTCCATCTACGGCTTCCGCGGTGCCGAGGTGCGCGGGATCCTGGAGTTCCCGACCCAGTTCCGTCGCACCGACGGCGCCCCGGCCGACGTGGTCGCGCTCCGCACGACGCGGCGGTTCGGCACCAACCTGCTGCTCGCCTCCCAGCGGGTCGCCGGCCGGCTCGGCCTGCCCGGCACGATCCCCGAGCAGGCCAGGACGGCCTTCCTCCAGCCGCGCACCGCCGAGGGCATGCCGACGGGCAAGGTCACCGTCCACACCTTCGACACCGAGCGCGCCGAGGCCGAGCACCTCGCCGACCTGCTGCGGCGCGCGCACCTCGAGGACGGCATCGCCTGGGACGACATGGCGGTGCTGGTGCGTTCGGGCCGGGCCAGCATCGGCCCGCTGCGTCGCGCGCTCGGCGCCGCCGGGGTCCCCGTCGAGGTCGCCAGCGACGAGGTCCCACTGGTGCGCGACCCCGCCGTCCAGCCACTGCTGGACGCGCTGCGCGCGGTGGTGCACCTCGACACCACCGACCCCGCCGACCCCGACCACCTCGACGCCGGTCGGGTGGAGGGCCTGCTCACCGGGCCGCTGGGTGGCCTGGACGCCGGCGACGTACGCCGCCTGGCCCGCCAACTGCGCCACCGCGACAAGGCTGCGAGCCAGACCGACGGTCGTTCGCCGCGCCACTCCCGCGACCTGCTCCGCGGCGTCCTCACCGAGGAGGGGGCGCTGGTCGGGCTGGAGGGAGTCGAGGTCGATCGGGCCGACGCGCTCGTGGGCCTGCTGTGGCGGGCGCGGGCCCGCTTCGACACCGGCGCGTCGGCCGAGGAGGTCCTCTGGGAGCTGTGGGCCGGCACCGACTGGCCGCGGCGACTGCGCCGCAACGTCGAGTACGGCGCCGGGGCCGCCCGTCGCGCCCACCGCGACCTCGATGCGCTGTGTGCGCTCTTCGACCTCGCGGCCCGGGCAGAGGAACGCCGCGAACACCTCGGCGTGACCGCGTTCCTGGAGACGCTGGTGCAGCAGCAGATCCCCGCCGACACCCTCGCCGACCAGGGCGTGCGCGGATCGGCGGTGCGGCTGCTCACCGCCCACCGCTCCAAGGGGTTGGAGTGGCGCCTGGTGGCGATCGCCCACGTCCAGGCCGAGGGGTGGCCCGACCTGCGCCGGCGCACGACGCTGCTGCAGGCCGACCGGCTCGGCGCCGGCGAGCTCGTGCCGCCGGTCACCAGCCGGGAGCTGCTGATGGAGGAGCGGCGGCTGTTCTACGTCGCTGCCACCCGCGCTCGCGAGCGGCTGCTGGTGACCGCGGTGCGCTCGCCCGAGGACGACGGCGACCAGCCCTCCCGCTTCCTGGCCGAGCTGGTGGCCGACCCGCAGCAGGTCACCCACACCGTGGGACGGCCCCGGCGACCGCTGTCCCTGGCCGGCCTGGTGGCCGAGCTGCGACGCACGGTCGCCGACCCCGCGGCCGACGAGGGACTGCGGGAGGCCGCGGCCCAGCGACTCGCCCGCCTCGCCGGTGAGAGCGCGGGCGGCCGGCGCGTCGCCGCGGCCGCCGACCCGGCCACCTGGTGGGGCACGCGGGCGCTGAGCCGGTCCGAGGTCGCGGTGAGCGACCCGGAGCAGCCGGTGGCGATGTCGGCCAGCAAGCTGGAGGGCATCCAGGGCTGTCCGGCCCGTTGGTTCCTGGAGCGGGAGGCCGGTGGCGCCGGCCCGGGCCACCAGGCCGCCAACCTCGGCACGATCCTGCACAAGCTCGCCGAGCAGGTGGCCAACGACAAGGCACCGGCCGACGTCGACGAGTTGATGGGTCACGTCGAGCGCGTCTGGGACCGCATGGAGTTCCGCACGCCCTGGGCGCGCGACCGCGAGTTCGCGCGTGCCCGTGCAGCGCTCGAGCGGTTCCTCGCCTGGCACGCGCGCAACGACCGCGCGCTGCACGCGACCGAGGTGGAGTTCCGCACCGAGATCACCCTCGAGGACGGTCACCGGGTGCGGCTGCACGGCTTCGCCGACCGCATCGAGATCGACGCCGACGGCGACGTCGTGGTGGTGGACCTCAAGACCGGGCGCAGCAAGGCGCCCAAGATCGAGGAGAACCTGCAGCTCGCGCTCTACCAGCACGCCGTGGACGAGGGGGCTCTCGACGAGCGCGTCGGCCGTCCGGTGGCCTCCGGCGGCGCCGAGCTGCTGCAGGTCGGCCTCGTCGGCGCCGAGGACTACGTGGTGCAGGCCCAGGCCACCCAGCGCGACTCCGGCTCTGCCCGGGAGGACTTCCGCGCCACCCTCGCCGGCGCGGTGCAGCGCATCCGCGAGGAGGACTTCCCGGCCATGCCGGGGCCGCACTGTCGCTGGTGCGACTTCCAGCCGCTGTGTCCGGCCCAGTCGACCGGATCGGTGGTCTCCCAGTGACTCGCATCGACACCCCCGAGGCGTTGTGCCGCCGGATGGGGCTGGACTACGTGTTCAGCGACGAGCAGTGGGCCGCGATCTCCGCGCCGCTGGAGCCCGCGGTCGTGATCGCCGGCGCCGGGTCGGGCAAGACCACGGTGATGGCGGCGCGGGTCGTCCACCTGGTCCTCACCGGCCAGGTGCGGCCCGATGAGGTCCTGGGGCTGACCTTCACCACCAAGGCGGCCTCCGAGCTGCGCCACAAGATCCTCGAGGCACTGACCACCGCCGGGGCGCTGGACCTGCTCGCGCCGCGAGAGGTCGCCGAGGACGGCGGCGCCGACGTCCTCGAGCCGACCGTGGCCACCTACAACGCCTACGCCGCCGGCCTGCTCACCGACCACGGCCTGCGCATCGGTCACGAGCCCGACACCCGTGTCATCACCGACGCCGTGCGCTACCAGCTCGGTGCCCGCACCATCGATCGTCACACCGAGCCGATCGAGTTCCTCACCGACCACGCCGACACCGCGATCCAGAACCTGCTGGCGCTGGAGAGCGCGATCAGCGAGCACCTGGTCAGTGAGCAGCAGGTGCGCGACTTCGACGCCGAGCAGCGCCGCCACTTCGAGGCCGCCCTGGTCGAGGAGACGGCCGGGAAGAACCGCAAGACCTACAGGGACGCCGTCGCCGCGGCCATCCACGCCATCGACCGTCGCGCCGAGCTGCTCGGCCTCGTGGCGGCGTACCGCCGGCTGAAGGCGACCTACGGCGTCATGGACTTCTCCGACCAGATCGCGCTCGCGGCCCGGCTGGCGCAGGAGCAGCCCGAGGTCGGTGCGGCGGAGCGAGGCAAGTTCCGGGTCGTCCTGCTCGACGAGTACCAGGACACCTCGGTCGCCCAGGCGATCATGCTCTCGCGCCTGTTCTCCGGCGACGCCGCCGACACCGGTCGCGGACACGCGGTGACCGCCGTGGGTGACCCCAACCAGGCGATCTACGGCTGGCGTGGCGCGTCGGTGTCCAACATCCTCGACTTCGCCACCACGTTCCCCGCCGCGGACGGTCGTGAGCGGCGCGACCACCTCAGCATCTCCCAGCGGTCGGACCGTCGCATCCTCGAGGTCGCCAACGCCCTGGCCGCCCCGCTCTACGCCCGGTACGGCGACCAGGTGGCGCCGCTGCGCCCCGCTCCCGGCAAGGCCGAGGGCCGCGTCGACGTCGCCGTCTTCGAGACCGACCGCGAGGAGCTCGCCTGGCTCGCCGAGGCCGTGCGTGCCGCCCACACCGGCGCTTGGTCCGACATCGGCGTGCTGACCCGCGACAACGCCCACGCCGAGGGCGTCTTCGACGCACTCACCTCGGCGGGCATCCCGGTGGAGATCGTCGGCCTCTCCGGGCTGCTCCGGCTCGCCGAGGTCGCCCACGTCGTGGCGGTGCTGTCGCTGCTGCACGACGTCACCGACAACGCCGCGCTGCTGACCCTGCTCTCGGGACCCCGCTGGGCCGTCGGGCCACGCGACCTGCGGCTGCTGGGGCGGCGCGCCCGCGAGATCGCCGGCCGGGACGGACGCGTCGACTCCGAGGCACCGGACCTCGCCACCCAGGTGGTCGAGCTCGCCGACGGCATCGACCCCGCCGAGATCCCGTGCCTGGACGACGCGCTCGCCGACCCGGCGCCCACCGAGGAGCACCGGGCGGCGTACTCCGCCGAGGCGCTCGAGCGGTTCGCGTTGCTGCGCGACGAGCTGCGCCTGCTGCGCTCCCACGTCGGCGAGCCACTGCTGGACCTGGTGCGCCGGATCATCGACACCACCGGTGTCGACGTCGAGCTCGCCTCCTCCGGCGCCGCCGCGGCCGAGGCGCGCCGGGACAACCTGGACCTGTTCGTCAAGGCCGTCGCCGACTTCCAGGCCGTCGACGGCGAGGTCAGCCTGGTCTCGCTGCTGGCCTACCTCACCGCCGAGGACGAGCAGGGCAACGGCATGGACGTCGCGACCCCCACCGAGGCCGACTCGGTCAAGCTGCTCACCGTCCACCGTGCCAAGGGCCTGGAGTGGGACACGGTGTTCTGTGTCGGCGTGGGGGAGACCCGGTTCCCGGCCACCCGCGGCCGGACGCGGTGGGTGACCTCGCCGTCGGTGCTGCCCACGCCGCTGCGCGGCGATGCCGCCGACCTGCCGCAGTTGACCGGCCACGACAAGCCGGCGATCGAGGACTACAAGCAGCGCGCCAAGGACCACGACCAGGAGGAGGAGCTGCGGCTGGGCTACGTCGCCCTGACGCGGGCCGCCCACCAGCTGTGGGTCAGTTCCTACCTGTGGGGGCCGACCACGCGACCGTTCGGTCCCTCGCCCTACCAGGCCACCGTCCGCGAGCAGCTGGACCAGTGGGGGGAGGTGCCCCACCAGTGGCTGGACAAGCCCGACAAGGGCGCCCCGCACCCGCTCGCCGGCGACGACCCCGCGGTGCCCTGGCCGGTCCCGCACGAGGGGGAGGAGGCCCGCCGCCGCCGCGATGCCGCGGCCCGTGTGCGGGCCGCCGAACTCGACGCGCCGGACCCCGAGCTCGACGTCGTCGACGCCTCCCGGGTCGCGCAGTGGGACGCCGACATCGACCGGCTGCTCGCCGAGGCGCGCCGCGACCGCGCCGACGAGGTCGTGGTGCCGCTGCCGAGCTCGCTGTCGGCGACCGCCCTGGGTCGGCTCCAGGACGACCCGACCGGCTTCGCGCGCGACCTCGCCCGCCCGATGCCCCGTCCGCCGTCGCCCTCGGCCCGGTTCGGCACCCGCTTCCACGCCTGGGTCGAGGCACGGTTCGGCCAGCAGGGCCTCTTCGACCCCGACGAGCTCGCCGGCCGCGCCGACGCCGGCATCAGCGACGAGCAGGACCTCAAGGAGCTCGTGGCCAGCTTCGAGGCGGGCCCCTTCGGTGACCGGACGCCGTACGCCGTGGAGGCGCCGTTCGCCCTGGTGCTGGCCGGACAGGTGGTCCGGGGACGCATCGACGCGGTCTACCTCGAGGAGGCCGCGCCCGACGAGGACGGGCCGCGGTTCCTCGTCGTGGACTGGAAGACCAACCGCGCCGCGACGGCCGACCCGCTGCAACTGGCGATCTACCGCCAGGCGTGGGCCGAGCTCGCCGGCGTGGACCCCGGGCAGGTCCGGGCGGCGTTCCACTACGTGCGGACCGGCGACCTGGTCGTCCACCACGACCTACCGGACCGCCAGGCCCTGGTGGCGTTGCTGGGGGCCTGACGGTCCGTCGAGGGTGCTCGGTCAGCCGGTGACCCCGTTGAGCTCGTTGGGGGTGTGCGGCAGGTCGTGCGTGTCGGTCACCGACAGGTCGGCGAGGTCCACCACGTGGAGCTGGTCGGTGGCCGGCTCGGTCACGTAGGCGGTGTCACCGAGCACCAGCAGGGTCGGCCGCGGCTCCTGCCAGTCCATGGGCTCTCGCCACTCCTCGGTGACGGCCACGGCGTCGCGTACGGAGGCGTCGGCCACGTCGATCACGCGGAGTCGGCCGTCGGTGCCGAGCACCAGGCCGTCGCCGTCGGGGGTCCGGCCGAGCGAGCGGAAGCTGTAGCTGGCAGGGAGGTCGACCAGGCGCAACGAGGCGTCGCGGGTGTCGATGACCGAGACCCGCGTCGGACGCTCGAGCTCGGCGTCGGCGTCGACCTTGTAGTCGCCGAGCACGAAGGGCGACGCTGCGTGACCGGCCTGGTTGCCGATCCGCCCGTAGTCGTCGGGCGCGTCCACCTTGGTGATCTCGGTGCCGTCGAGGACGAGGACACCGTCCTCGCAGCCGAAGACGGCACGCTCGCCGCCGAAGGCCTCGCCGTGGACGCCGGGGCAGTCGTCGGTGCGGGCGAGCTCGTTGCCGGCGGCGGTGAGCACGGCGATCCCGTCGCGGGAGTCCTCGTTGCCCACGGTCGTCACGAGGTTGCCGCGCTCGTCCCGGAAGGCCACGCCGTGGTGGGCCTCCTCGGTGGTGGTGGTCTCGGTCTCCGGTGTGCCCTCGGCGAGCTCGGCCGGGTCCAGCAGCGTGATGGTGCCGGTGGCGTCGTCGAACAGGGCGGTGGTGCCGTCGTGGGGGACGACGTGTCCGGGAGCCTCGGCGGCGATGGTGAGGTCGGTGAGGGTCGGCTCGGCGGTCCAGGAGTGCCCGTGGTCGCCGTGGGCCTCGGTCCAGGTGCCCAGGTCCAGGGCGGTGAAGCCGCCGGTCGCCGAGACGAACAGGTGGCGGTCGTCGCCGGCGGGACTGAGACGGGTGAACCCCTCGAGCGGCGCGTCGTCCAGGACCTCACCGCTCTCGGCATCCAGGACGAGGATCCCGCCGTCGTAGGTGAGGGCCAGCCGGGGCTCGGCGCCGCTGACCTCGGTGGCCCCGGTGGTGGCCGAGGAGGGGGCGGAGTCCGTCGCCGAGGACGTGGTGGTCTCGGTGGCCCGGTCGGTCGCGGACGAGCCGCAGGCGGTGAGCAGGAGCGCTCCGGTGAGGAGGGGGACCGTCTTCAGTTTGAACATGAGAATCATTCTCAACTGGAAGTCGCGCGGAAGTCAACGCGACGCGGTCGGTGGGCGTCGCGGACGCCCGCCTAGTCTCGGGGCGTGAGGTATCCCCACGAGACGCTGATCGCCGACGCCCACGACCGCCGCGGCGTACGCCGTCGCGACCGGGAGTGGCTGGACGCCCGGTGGCAGGCACCCGACAGCCGCGTGCTGGTGGTGTCGGGCACCCGGGTCCGGCCGGTCGACGGCGCGCTGCCGTGGGTGCCGACCGACGAGGCGCCCGCGGGCCTGCGGCTGCTCCTCGGCGAGCGGGCCGGTGCGACCTGGTGGGCGGTCATCGTCGACCCCGAGGTCGCCGGGGCGGAGCCGGAGCAGTGGTTCCCGCTCCGCGGCCTGCTTCCCTTCCTGGGCGAGGACGACGCGGCTGCACCGTTGGTCTTCCACGCGCTCGGGATGGCCGAGTGGCACTGGGCGACGCGGTACTGCCCGCGCTGCGCGGGCGCGCTGGCGTCCCGCTCCGCGGGCCACGAACTGGTGTGCGAGGGGTGCGGCAAGGTCCAGTTCCCGCGACTCGACCCGGCGGTCATCATGCTCATCAGCGCGGGCGAGCCCGGCAGCGCGGACGAGCGGTGCCTGCTGGGACGCCACCCGGCATGGCCGGAGGGACGCTTCTCGACGCTGGCGGGCTTCTGCGAGCCCGGCGAGTCCCTCGAGGACGCCGTACGCCGCGAGGTGGCCGAGGAGACCGCGGTCGCCGTCGGCGAGGTGAGTTACTTCGGCAACCAGCCGTGGCCGCTGCCCAGCAGCCTGATGCTCGGCTTCCACGGCCGCGCCGTCTCCGAGGGGATCGACTTGGTCGACGACGAGCTCGCCGACGCGCGCTGGTTCACCCGCGAGGCGATGCGCGCCGAGGCCGAGGCCGGCACCCTGAAGCTGCCCGGCGGGGTCTCGATCAGCCGCTCGCTGATCGAGAGCTGGTACGGCGGCCCGCTGCCGGGGAGCTGGTAGCCGGGAGCCGTCGGCCGAGGCCAGCCCGCCTCAGCCGAGTGCGGCCAGCTTCTCCTTGACCTGGGCCAGCGACGGGTTGGTCATGCTCGAGCCGTCGGCGTAGACGACGGTCGGCACGGTCTGGTTGCCACCGTTGGCCTCCTCGACGATCTGCGCCGCATCGGGCTGCTGCTCGATGTCGACGACGTCGTAGCCGATGCCCTCGCGGTCCAGCTGGCTGCGCAGGCGGTGGCAGAAGCCACACCAGGGCGTCGTGTACATCGTGAAGGTGCTCATGCGGGACTGTCCCCTCCGGCGTCTAGTGTCGGTCGCGACGTTCCAACCGATCCCGACGAGGAGTTGTTCCCGCCGATGAGCGATGCCGCCCGTGTCGAGCACCTGCTCGGAGCGCTCGACCCCGAACAGCGGGAGGTCGCGGAGACGCTGCGGGGCCCGGTGCGCGTGTTGGCGGGGGCCGGCACGGGCAAGACCCGCGCGATCACCCACCGCATCGCCCACGGCGTCCTCACCGGCGTCTACGCGCCCACCGAGGTCCTCGCGGTCACCTTCACCACGCGTGCCGCGGGCGAGCTGCGCCAGCGACTGCGCCAGCTCGGGGCGCCCGGGGTCCAGGCCCGCACCTTCCACAGCGCTGCGCTGCGCCAGCTGCGCTACTTCTGGCCGTTGCTGCACGACGGCGCGGACCTGCCCACGCTGACCGAGTCCAAGCTCGGCCTGCTCGGCGGCGCGTGCCGCCGCCTCGGCCTGCGCACCGACCAGGCGACGCTGCGCGACCTCGCCTCGGAGGTGGAGTGGGCCAAGGTCAGCAACGTCTCCGCCGAGACCTATCCCAAGCTGGCCGAGGACCACGGCCGCTCGATCGCCGACCACACCCCCGACGCGGTGGCGAAGGTGATGACCGCCTACGAGGAGGTCAAGCGCGACCAGGGCCGCATGGACATGGAGGACGTGCTGCTCTACACCGCCGGCGTGCTGGCCGGTGACGAGCGGGTGGCCGCCCAGGTCCGCTCGCAGTACAAGTGGTTCGTCGTCGACGAGTTCCAGGACGTCTCCCCGCTGCAGTCGGCCCTGCTCGACCTGTGGCTGGGCGGTCGCGACGAGCTGTGCGTCGTCGGTGACCCCGCCCAGACGATCTACTCCTTCGCCGGCGCCGATGCCTCCTACCTGCTGGACTTCCCGAGCAAGTACGACGCGACCACCTCGATCAGCCTGGTGCGCAACTACCGCTCGACCCCGGAGGTCGTCACCGCGGCCAACCGGCTCCTGGCCGGCACCTCCAGTGCGGGGGTCGAGCTCCGCTCCCAGCAGTCGGCCGGCGTGAAGGTGCGGTTCTCGGGCGAGCCCGACGAGATCGCCGAGGCCGAGCAGGTCGCACGCCGCATCACCGACCTGCACGGGGCCGGCACGGCGTACTCCGAGATGGCGGTGCTGTTCCGCATCAACGCGCAGTCGGAGAACTTCGAGGAGGCCCTGGCCGACCGCGGCATCCCCTACGTCATCCGGGGCGCCGCCCGGTTCTTCGACCGCCCCGAGGTGCGCGAGGCGGTGGTCCGGCTGCGCGGGGCGGCCCGCAGCGGCGAGCACGGCGACCAGCCGTGGCCCGAGGTCGTGCGGGCCGTGCTGGGGGGCATGGGGTGGTCCGCGGAGGCGCCGACCTCCCGTGGCCAGGTGCGCGACCGCTGGGAGTCGTGGCAGGCATTGATCGCACAGGCCGACGACTTCGCCGCCGAACACGGCGCCGGCGCCGGCCTCGGGCCGTTCGTGGCCGAGCTCGACCGTCGCGCGGCCGACCAGCACGCCCCTGCCGCCGACGGCGTGACACTGGCGACCTTCCACGCCGCCAAGGGGCTGGAGTGGGACGCGGTCTTCTGCTGCGGCGTGCAGGACGGGACGGTCCCGATCAGCCATGCCGCGGCCGCCGACGACCCCGCCGCGGTGGAGGAGGAGCGACGTCTGCTCTACGTCGGCCTGACCCGCGCCCGTCGCCACCTGCAGGTCTCCTGGTCTGCGGCCCGCAACCCCGGGCAGGCCGCCCGCCGCAAGCCCTCCCGGTTCCTCGACCCGCTGCTGCCCGACTCCGCGCGCCAGCAGTCCCGTCCCAAGGCCCGCGGCAAGGTCGCGCGGTGCCGTGAGTGCAGCCAGCCGCTGGGCACGGCGGCGGAGAAGAAGCGGGGTCGTTGCGCGCACCACCCGGTCCACTACGACGAGGTGCTCTTCGACCGCCTCAAGGACTGGCGACGCGAACGCTCGCAGGCCGACGAGGTGCCGGCGTACGTCGTGTTCACCGACGCCACACTGGAGCTGATCGCCGAGCACAAGCCCGGTGACGAGCGCGCACTGGGCGCGATCAACGGGGTCGGGCCGAGCAAGATCGAGCGGTACGCCGAGGACGTGCTGGCCCTGGTCGCCGAGGCCGGGTGAGGACGCGGCAGCAAATCGCTGCGAATCAGCCGTTAAATCAATTGCGCGCCGGGTCGGCGCCTCCGTAATGTGTCAGCCGACAGCAACCGCACCGCGCACGACGGCCCTGGCAAGGCCGGCGCCCGAGGCAGGAACCAGGAGGTGACACCGATGAAGAAGTACCAGTTCTCCGCGCCGATGCTCGCGTCCCGCGACTTCGCAGCGCTCCCGTGTGTCACCGCACTGCCCGCGACGGATGCTCGCGGCCTTGCCGCGCGTGGCGCCGCACGGAGCGCCGCCGATGGCCACACCGACGCCCGTCGGGTGCGTCCGATCGGCACGCGCATCGGATTTGCCCACTGCACGGGTTCCCTGTCCTGGAGTCCGCCGACCTAGATCTCGATCAGCTCGGCACCGACACACAGGCCGCGGAACCCGGACCCGGGATCCGCGGCCGACTTGTTTCCTCAACCAGGAATCGGTTCGCCGCCCCCGGGACCACATCGACCAGGTCCCGAAGGAGGAGGTGAAACATGACCACCAGTGTTCTCGAGCCGACGCTGAGCAACCTGCACGACGAGGCTGCCCTCGCCGACGACTACGACCGGCTGCCCTGCCGGGTCAACGACCCGGAGCTGTGGTTCGCCGAGGCGCCGTCCGACGTCGAGGAGGCCAAGGCCCTGTGCACCGACTGCCCGGTGCAGCAGATGTGCTTCTCCGGCGCTCTCGACCGGCGCGAGCCCTGGGGTGTCTGGGGCGGTGAGCTGTTCCTCCAGGGAGTGGTGATTCCGCGCAAGAGGCCCCGCGGCCGACCGCCGAAGAACCGGGAAAGCGCCTGAGGCGCACCCCAGACAACCACCACGACACACCTCGAAGGAGACCTGCGATGAACCAGTGGACCCAAGAGCTGGTGCGGGCCGACCAGGCCCATCGTGCCGAGGGCGCCCTGGTCGGCGCCGAGGCACGACGGGCCGCCCGGGCCAGGCGACTCAGCCGCAAGGCCGAGCGCGCCGCCGGGCGAGCCCGCCTCGCACTTGCCCGATCGCTCTGATCACCGATGCCGGCAAGGACCCGGGCCGGGTACGACCATCGCGTCGTACCCGGCCCGGCTGCGTTCGGGCCCTATCCTCGAGGCGTGGGTGAGTTGATCGCGTGCGACTTCTGCGGCCGTGCGGCACCGGACGGCGAGGTGCCGCTGACCTGGGTGAGCTCGGTGGAGAACGGGCGGTTCCGCCGCTTCTGCGAGACCTGTGCGCGCGCCAACCTGCGCGCCATCGAGGGGAAGCTCGACAGCGACTGGTGGTGATCACGCCAGCAGCGTGTCCCAGGCGCAACCGCAGTGCGGGTGACGCAGCCGGGGCGTGAGCACGGGCGGTGCGGTGGGTCCGATGTCGACGGTGGTCGACCAGGTGCTGGGCTGGTCACCCTCGGCCCATCGCGCCAGGTCGCGCACCGCCCAGCCGAGGGCGATGCGCTCCAGCAGCGGATCGGGAGGAGGTACGCCGTCCGCCCCCGCGGCCTGCTCCAGCAGCAGCGGCAGGCGGGGGTCGTCGGCCGACTCCGCGGCGTCGACGCAGCGCAGGCAGGCGGTGCGCCCGGGGTCGACGAACGGGCCGAGTCGGTGGCCCTCGGGGCCGTGGGCGACCACCAGGTGGGGGAGGCCGTCGCGCAGCAGCGGGTCGAGCTCCGAGCGCCGCAGCGTGCCGGTGGCGACGACCAGGACGACGGTGGGGGCGCGGTCGTCGCGGGTGAGCCCCGCGTCGTCGAGCAGCGGGGTGAGGAGGTCCTCCGGTGCCCCGCTGCCCCGCACGGCCACGTGGTGGCGGCGACGTCGATGGTGCCGGGGCGCGGCCGTGGACCCGAACTGGGCCCGGGCCGCCGGGGAGGTGGTGGTCTCGGCCGGGACCAGCAGTCCGGCGGATCGCAGCGCGCGGAGCGCGGACGTGGTCGCTGCGGTCGGGGTGGGTGGTGCGCCACCACACTCCAGGGATCGCAGCAGGGCGATCACCTCGTGCGTGCGCGGCAGCCGGACCGCGAGCGGTGGGCGCAGCCCGACCTGCACCGAGTCCTCGTCACGCAGCAGGACCGAGCATCCCGGGCGCAGCACCTCACCGGACTGATCGGCGGTCGCGGGCTGGGGCATGTCCGGCAGCCTCGCAGGAGTCGCCGCCGCGCCGCTGTGCTCGTCCACAGGCCGCCTCCCGGCCCGGACGCACCACGGGCGGCACCATCGTGTCGATGGTGCCGCCCGTCGGTGGTGTTTCGGAGGTCAGGCCTTGCCGAGGATGCGGTTGAGGTTCGTGCCGCACTCGGGGCAGACGGCCTTGGCCATCCGCGTGCCCTTGTCGTTGACCTTGACTTCGCCATCGGCCTGACGCTTGGCCTTGCACTTGACGCAGTAGAACTCGCCGCTCCAGGTCTCCGCCATGACGGCCTCCTTGCTATTCGATTGATCAATCGGTCGTCGCGACGGGGACACCGGTGGGGGAAGCCCGTCGGGGCTCCAGCGCAGGGCTGGGAACACTGCTGACAGTACGACACGGCGCCCGCAGGGGTCGGTAGCGTGCCCCGCATGTCTGCACAGACCCCCGAGGAGCCCACGGCGGGCGATCCGCCCCTGACCCACCTGCGCCTGGAGCGCCCGGGCGACGGCGTGGCCCGGCTCGTGCTCGACCTGCCGGACCGGCGCAACGCGATGAGCGAGGAGATGACGGCCTCGTGGGTGGTCGCGATCGACCACCTCGCCGCCGACCCGACCGTGCGAGCCGTCGTGGTCACGGGGGAGGGCAGCGCCTTCTGTGCGGGCGGCAACACCGCCTGGCTCGCCGAGGAGCCCGAGGCCTCGGTGGCGCAGCTGCGGGCCAAGATGCAGCCCTTCTACCGCGCGTGGCTCGCGATCCGACGGCTGGAGGTGCCCACGATCGCAGCGATCAACGGCCCCGCCATCGGGGCGGGCCTCAGCCTCGCGCTCGCCTGCGACATCCGCTACGCCGCGGCGGACGCCCGCATGGGGGTGCCGTTCGTCAAGCTCGGCCTGCACCCCGGAATGGCAACGACGCACCTGCTGCCCGAGGTGGTGGGGCCGGCCGCTGCGAAGGACCTGCTCCTGACGGGCCGCCTGGTCGACGGTCACGAGGCGCTGGCGCTGGGCCTGGTCTCCCGCGTGCTCGAGGGCGAGGAGCTCGCCTCGGCGGCGTTGCAGGCCGCGATCGACGTCGCCGGCACCGCTCCCGTCGCCAGCCGGCTCACCAAGGTCGCGCTCGCCCGGGGGCACGCCGACCTCGAGGCCTGCCTGGACTGGGAGGCGCTGGCCCAGCCGGTCACGATGGCGACCGCGGACCTGCAGGAGGGCATCCGCGCGGTCCAGGAGCGGCGTACGCCGCGGTTCGAGGGCCGGTGAGCCCGTCCGGGGCCGGACATGAGACGAGGCCCCCGGACCGGATGGTCCGTCACGCGCCTTCCCCTTGCGAGTGACGGGTCCGACCCCGGGGGCCTCATCTGGGACTGAACGTTAGGCAACGACGGGCGGTTGGTCAACGCCGGCCCCCGGCGCGCTGTGGACCGACCTGGGGACAACCCTGTGGAAAGTGCCCGAATCCCGTGGAGGCAGCGGGGGATGGAGCCGATTACCTGTGGAGAACGGTGCGATGATGGCGACGCCCCTCGACCTGTCCGACCGCGCTGACCAGCACGGATGCCACGCGGGGGCCCGTCCACCGGGTGTGGAGGAGAGATTCTGCGGCGTGTCGGAGGAGGAAACGTGACCGAGCGTGACGCCGGGTACGACGCCGGCCCCGTCGCGGCGCTGCGACGCCTGGCCTTCCTGCTCGAGCGCGGGCGCGCGGACACCTACCGCGTCAAGGCGTTCCGCGGCGCAGCCGCGGCGATCCTGCCCCGGGACCCGGGCGAGGTGGCGGCCGCGGCCGAGGACGGCACGCTGACCGACATCGCAGGCGTCGGAGCCAGCAGCGCGAAGGTGATCGCCGACGCGGTCGCGGGACGGGTGCCCGAGCGCCTCGCCGCTGCCGAGGAGGAGTACGGCGGCCCGCTCACCCGCGACGGCGCGGGGGAGGACCTGCGGGCCCGGCTGCGTGGCGACCTCCACTCGCACTCGGACTGGTCCGACGGCGGGTCACCGATCGAGGAGATGGCGATGACCGCGATCGAGCTCGGCCACGACTACCTGGTGCTCACCGACCACTCGCCCCGGCTCCGCGTGGCCAACGGGCTCAGTGCCCAGCGCCTCGGACGGCAGCTCGGCGTGGTCGAGGCGGTCAACGACCACCTCGAGGGCAGCGGGTTCTCGTTGCTCCGTGGCATCGAGGTCGACATCCTCGACGACGGCTCGCTGGACCAGACCGAGGAGATGCTGGACCGCCTCGACCTGCGGGTGGCGAGCGTGCACTCCAAGCTGGCGATGGACCCCGAGCCGATGACCCGTCGGATGGTCGCCGCGGTCCGCAACCGGCACACCAACGTGCTCGGCCACTGCACCGGGCGCCTGGTGACCGGCAACCGCGGCACCCGGGGTGAGTCGCGGTTCGACGCCCGCGCGGTCTTCGACGCCTGCGCGGAGGAGGGGGTCGCGGTCGAGATCAACTCCCGCCCCGAGCGCCGGGATCCGCCCACGCGGCTGCTGGAGGCGGCGCGCGACGCCGGCTGCCTGTTCGCCATCGACTCCGACGCCCACGCGCCCGGCCAGCTGGACTTCCCGGTGCTGGGGTGCGAGCGCGCCGAGGCGGCGGGCATCGAGGCCGACCGCATCGTCAACACCTGGCCGCTGGACCGGCTGCTGGCCTGGGCGCGCCGCTGACGGCGAACCGGCCGAGCACCTGCGTAGGGTCACCCCATGGGCCTGCAGGTGGAGGTACGACGGTCGCGGCGGCGACGGCGTACGGTCCAGGCGCGCCGCGACGGCGACACGATCGTGGTGATGGTGCCCGACAACCTCTCGCGCGCCGAGGAGCGGGCCGTGGTCGCGGAGATGGTGGCCAAGGTCGAGCGGCGCGAGCGTCGCGGGTCGCGGCGCAGTGACGCGGACCTGATGCAGCGGGCGGCCGACCTGAGCGATCGCTACCTCGGTGGCATCGCGCGGCCGACGTCGGTCCGGTGGGTCGGCAACCAGCGTTCCCGGTGGGGGTCCTGCACCCCCGACGCGGGCACCATCCGGCTCTCCGAGCGACTCCAGACCATGCCGGGCTGGGTCGTGGACTACGTCCTGGTGCACGAGCTGGTCCACCTGATCGAGCCGCACCACGACGCCGCGTTCTGGGCGTGGGTGGCCAACTATCCCCACACCGAGCGCGCCAAGGGCTACCTGATGGGCTGGTCCGACGGCCACGGTGTCGACCGTCCGCCGTCGGAGGAGGGCGAGGTCGACTGAGCCACCACGAGCCGGCAGCGACCATCCGTCACGGCGGCGGCTCCGAAACACCGTCGTGAGACCGAGCGACCGGGTGACCGCGACCCTGATGCACGCGACGGCCCGGTGGACGGTCGACTACGGCCGCGACCTCCACTTCGCCGGCCGCGACCTGCCGCGTCCGCGCCGGGTGCGGGTCCCGACCCGGCACGGCACGGTGAGGATCCACGTCCACCACGATCCGCGATGGCCCGCGGGCCCGCGCCCGGTGCACGTGCACTTCCACGGCGGCGCCTGGTTGATGCGCTACCCGCAGATGGACGACTTCTGGTGCCGCTACCTGGTGGCGGAGGCGGGCGTCGTGGTCGTCAACGTCGACTTCCACGCCGGCCCCTACGTGACCTACCCGGTCGCACAGGAGGAGTGCCACGACGTCGTGGCCTGGCTCGCCGAGCACGGCGAGCGGGTCGGGGTCGACGGCGGGCGGATCTCCGTCGGGGGCTTCAGCTCCGGTGGCGGCCTGGCCGCCTCGGTGTGCCTCCAGGGGCGTGACCACGGCACGGTCCGCCCCCGGCTCCAGGTGCTCGGCGTGCCGGCGCTGGACCTGGCCAGCGACCTGCCGGCCGGTGCTCCGGGGATGATCTCGCCGCAGCTGCGTGGCCTCGTCCGGCGCGTCTACTTCCCCGACCCGAGGACCCGCGGCGAGCCCTACGCCTCGCCGGTGCTGGCGCCCGACCTGACCGGCCTGCCGCCGGCGGTGGTCTGCACCGCCGAGCGCGACGCGCTCCGCCGCGACGGGGAGGCCTATGCACGGCGGCTGCGGGAGGCGGGCATCGCGGTGGTCGAGGACGTCACGCCCGCCGCGGACCACTACTTCCTGACCGAGGACCTCGGGCGGGCGCGCAGCACGATGGCGATGATGGCCGGCGCCATCGCCTCCCACCTGTCCTGATCCGCACCCCGGACCGGACTCAACGGCGCAGCTCCTCGGCGAGGCCCGGTGCCGCGGTCGGCGCGAAGTACGCCGCCTCCACCAGCACGTCGCACAGGGACAGCACGAGGTCGGCGATCTCGCCGAGCGGCGTCGTGAGGCGCACCAGCACCACCTGCTTGGTGCCGGGCACCGGGAGCCAGTAGTCGGCCGCCAGGCGTCGTGCGTCCCCGGTCTCCGCCACCGGCTCGATCCGCTCGCTCCGGTGCGTCCGCAGGGCGGGAGCGCCGGCGCCGGTGCGGCGGACGAGGGACGCCGCACGCTCCGGGGCGTGACGACCCAGGCTCTCCGCGAGGACAGCCAGGACCTGCTCGGGTGCGGTGCCGATGCTCGGACTCATCCGCAGTCGGGTCGGTGCGTGCACCACCAGCGTGAGCGGCATCGGTGTGCGGTGGGCGATCTCGGTCGCGAACATCATGCTGGTCGCCTCGGCACGTCGCGCCGCCTCCAGGGCGCCCCGGAGGTCCCGCCGCAGCTCGGCCCGCTGACGCGCCCGGTCGTCGCTGCCGCCGATCGTGTCCCGCACCACGGACGCGATCGATGCCTCGCTCCGGTCGCCACCGCGCAGGTCGATGCGGTGCCAGGTGCCGGGGAGGCGGAAGTGCAGCTGCTGCCTCACTCCGGGTCTTCCCACGCGCCGTAGCGCTCCACCACCGGCCGGCCCCCCAGGATCGAGATCCCGCCCTGGCCGAAGGGCTGGAACTCCAGCGGGATCGCCTCGGCCGCTGCGCGGAGGTCGACCTTCCCCGCGGCGGGATCGACGGCCACGAGCACGATGCCGTTGGGTTCGAAGGGCACGTTCTCCCAGACGGTGCGCACGACCGCGTCCAGCTGGTCCGGTGTCGGCGGTCCCTCGTCGTCGAGGACCAGCGTCATGGAGATGGTGCTGCCGAGGCCGTCGGTGACCTGCTCGCTCTCCTCGACCGCGGTCACCCGGTCACTGCCCCGCACCACTGCGTCGTCGAGCCCGGTGAGGTCCATGGCGTCCTCCGTTCCGCCGGTCGGCAGGCTGCATGCCGCCAGGACGAGCGACACGAGCGCGAGCAGGGCGCCCCTGCGTGCCAGCGCCTGCATCACCTCACTCGCTCCAGTGGTAGTAGGTCGAGACACCCGGCAGCTCGCCCCGGGCGAACCACCGGTCCAGGTCGGGGTGCTCGGAGCGGATGGTGTCGAGGTGGTCGGCCCAGGTGTCGGCGTACGCGCGCGAGTTGTGGATGTTGCCGACGTCGACGGGGGAGGTCGCCGAGTCCGACGGGGTCTGGATGGTGGTCCAGTTGCTGCCGTGGTGGGGAGCGCCGTCGCCCACCGCGGAGTCCAGGCGGGGCACGGGATCGAAGTCGTGCTGGACCGAGACGACGTCGACGGTGTCGGGGATGGGCATGTGGTCGATCGGGGCGCCCGCCACGACCACCGCGTCGACCCCCAGCTCGGAGTTGTACGCCGCGAGGTGGCCGGCCATGATCCCGCCCTGGCTGAAGCCGGTCAGCAGCAGGTGGTCCTCGCTGGTGATGCCGGCCTGCTCGATCGCCTCGACGACGGCGCGCTCGTACTGGGTGTCGAGTGCGGGGGTCATCATCAGTGCCAGGTTGCTGTCCAGGTCGTTGACCGCTCCCTCGTCGCCGAAGCGGGACAGCCACTCCTGGGTACTGGGCAGCGTCACGGTCCAGTACCACCCGTCGGGACCGAGGACCCGCGTCACCTTCACGACCGACTCCTCGGACCGACCGAGCTGGTCGACCTCGGTCGTGCCCTGCAGCAGGCGCTCCAGGGTCGGCTCGAGGTCCGAGCGCTGGGCGGGGGCGTACGGCGTGACCGTGGGCGTCGGGGCGGTGGTGTCGGAGGCGATGCTCCACGCGATGAACGCCGCGAGGGCACTGGCCAGCAGCACGCCGGCGACCAGGCCGACCGGTCCGAAGGTGGCCAGCACGCTCACCAGCAGGGCGAGGACCGCGAGGGTCTCCAGGACCGCCTGGATGGTGGCGCCGACCTCGTCGAGGAAGTCGACCACGGCGGCGAAGAACCCGGCCACCCACTCCGCGAGCCCGTCGACGAAGTCGCCGAGGTCGTCGAAGAACTCGCCGACGGAGTCCCAGAACCCCTCGTTGGTGTCGGCGATGGCGTGCTGGATGCGGGCGATCGCGTCCTCGGCGGCCGCGTCGCGTTCCTGCCGGGCCTGCTCGATGCGGTCCTCGGCGTCCCGCACGGCCGACTGCGCCACGGCGAGTTCGTGGCGTGCGCCGGCGAGGCGGTCCGACGCGGCGGTCGTGTCGGCGTCGGCGGGGGCATCGGTCACCGCCCGCTGCCAGGTGTCGACGTCCTCCCCGGCGGTGGCGACGGCGGACCGCGCGGCGTCGAGGTCGTCCTGCGCGGCCTCCGCCTCGGCGTGCGCGGTGGTCAGCTCCACCGCGTAGTCACTGACGGCGCCCGCGGTGCCGTCGTACCGCTCGTGGATGCGTTCGAGCTGGCCACGGACGTCCTCGGCCAGGCCGTGGAGCGCCTCGACGGAGCGGGCACGGTCGTCATCGACGATGCCGCGCAGCGAGTCGATCACGTCCTGGATCCGCCCCGAGGTCCGCTGCAGGTCCGCGGCGCGGTCGGTGAGCGCGCCGGGGTTGCCCTCGAGCACGCTCATGGGCCGGAGATCCCGTGGGCCATCGTGTCGTCGAGGTCGCAGAAGGTGTCGTGGATGGCCTGCATGAAGTCCGCGACCCGGCCCAGCGCCTCGCCCAGGTCCTCCCGGGCGACGTCCCACTCGTGGCCGAACTCCTCGACCTTGGCGGCGAGGCCGTCGTGGCCGGTGAGTCCGCCGATGTCCTCGGCGAACCGCTCGGCACCGGCGAAGTCGTCGCGCAGCGTCCGCGCGTCACCGGCCGTCGCGGCGAGACGGTCCAGGTCGATGGCGACGTCGGTCACGACGGCAACCCTAGGGACGGGGCGGACCACCGGCAATGGGGAACGGTCCCCATCGCACGACGTTGGCGCCGCGCTCAGCCGCGGAGCGCGACGTGGTGGCGCGCCGCGGCGATGAGGTCCAGCATCTCCGGCTCGAGGTCGGGCAGCGCGTCGACCGGCCACCACTGCACGGCCAGTGACTCCTCGCTGGCCGCCTCCCGGGCCGCGGCCGGGGCCACCGCGAGGTAGCGCACGTCGAGGTGGTGGACCTCGTCGTGGTCGCCGCAGAAGGAGACGACGTGTTCGTCCAGCTGCGCCGGTCCGGGCAGCAGGTCCAGGTCGGCGATGCCCGACTCCTCGCGCGCCTCCCGGGCGGCCACGCCGGCGAGGCTGGTGTCACCGGGCTCGCAGTGGCCGCCGAAGTGGAACCAGCGCTGCGCCTTGCGGTGCAGGTTGAGCAGCACGTGGGCCGCATCCTCGGCGATGACCAGGGTCCCGGCCGTGACGTGGTCGGGCACGCAGGAGCGCCACAGGCCGTCCGGGTGGGCCACCAGGTGGGCCACGTAGCGCTCCTGCAGCGCCGCCTGGCGGGGGCCGGGCGGTGTCCACGCCTGCAGCGTGGCGAGGGCGTCCGCGTGGAGCGCGCCGCTCACTCGGTGTCGCGGTCGTCGCCGTCGGACTCCTCGCCGTCGAGCAGCTTGCGCAGCTCGGCGTCGAAGTCGACCTCGGCGAGGTCCTCCGGTGCCGTGGCCTCGGCACGGAACGACAGCGGGTCGTCCAGGTCCGCCGCGGTCGGCAGCAGGTCGGGGTGGTGCCACACGCCGTCGCGTGCCTCGGCACCGGCGCGGGAGCGCAGGCCGCCCCACAGCGTGGCGGCGTCGCGCAGCCGGCGCGGCCGCAGCTCCAGTCCGACGAGGGCAGCGAAGGTCTGCTCGGCCGGTCCACCCGCGGCGCGGCGACGGCGTACGGCCTCGCGGAGCTTGGCGGCGGCCGGCATCCGCTCCTCGGTCGCCTGGCCCACGACCTCGTCGACCCAGCCCTCGACGAGCGCCAGGGCGATCTCCAGGCGCGACAGGGCGGCCTCCTGCTGCGGTGACTTCGGCGGCTCGAAGAGCCCGCCCTCCATCAGCGACTGCAGCGAGTCGGGGTTGCTCGGGTCGACGCCGCGCAGCTGCTCCTCGATGCGCTGCTGCATCTCCTCGACGTTGAGCTCGATGCCGTGGGCGAAGGCCGTCACCGCACCCAGCAGGTGCTCGCGCAGCCACGGGACGTGGCCGAAGAGCCGCTGGTGGGCGGCCTCCCGCAGCGCGAGGTAGAGCAGGACGTCGTCCTCGCTCACGTCGAGGCCCTCGGCGAACTCGCGGACGTTGCTGACGACCACAGCGGCCTTGCCCGGCGCACCCAGCGGCAGCCCGATGTCCGAGGCCGTCAGGACCTCACCGGCGAGCGTGCCCAGGCCCTGCCCGACCTGGCTGGCGAACATGCCGCCGACGGCCTGGCCGATCATGCCCAGCAGGGGGCCGGCGGTGGACTTCATCTCCTCGGGCATCGCCCGGCTGACGCCGTTGACCGAGCGCTCGGCGACCGGCTCGACGAGCTGCTCCCACACCGGGCGGGTCTCCACGACCCACTCCGCGCGGCTCCAGGCCGCGGTCGACTGCACGCCGGAGGGGAAGTCGGTGGCGGTGTCGAGCCAGTGGTCGGCCAGGCGCACGGCGTCGGCGATGCGGTCGGCGTCGCGCTGGCCGGGGGAGGGGTCGGCCTCCTTGGCCACCGTCGAGCGAGCGATGTCGTCGGCGACCTTCCAGTTCATCGGGCCGTCGTGGGGCTGCATCATCGCCTGGAGCTGGCCGAAGATCTGGCTCAGGTCGAAGCCGCCGGCACCGCCGCCGCCACCGAAGGCGCCGAAGATCTGCTCGAACGGCGTGCCCTTGAAGGGGTTGTTCTCGCCGGAGTCGCCCTCGTCGCCGGACTGGTTGCTGCCACTGCTCATGGTCCAAAACTACGCCGCGACCGCAACCGATCACAGGGTGAGCGGGGGCTACAGTGCGTGACATGTCCCATCCCGCAGTCCGCCACGTCGCGATCTCGGACACGCCGCTCTCGGTCGAGGAGGTGCTGGGCCACCTCGACGACGAGGCCTCGGGCGGCGTGGTGACCTTCATCGGACGGGTCCGTGACCACGACCGCGACCAGGGCGTGACGGGACTGGAGTACTCCGCCCACCCGAGCGCGCTGCAGGCGCTGCAGCGGGTGTGTGACCAGGTCGCGGAGGAGTACGACGCCCGCGCGGTCGCCGCCGTCCACCGGGTCGGCGAGCTCGCGGTCGGGGACCTCGCGGTGGTGGTGGCCACTGCTGCCGGTCACCGCGGGAGCGCCTTCGACGCCTCGCGGGCGTTGATCGACACCCTCAAGGCGGAGGTCCCGATCTGGAAGCACCAGCGCTTCGCCGACGGCAGCGACGAGTGGGTCGGGTCGCCCTGACGGCTCCGGCCCATCCGATCGGCCCCGCCCGGCGCCGCCTCCCCGGGATCGGCCGGCTGCTCGCCTAGCCTCGGTCCCGTGGAGATCCTGCTCTGGCTCGCGCCCGCCGCGCTGGTCACCCTCGCCGCCATGGCCTGGGTGGGCTGGCAGGGCCGCGGCCACCGCGAGCTCGACCGCGAGACGGTCGCTCGCCGCATCGGCGAGGCGCTGGCGCGACAGGAGGGCCGCCGGCACGGCTACGCCGCCCCGCGGCGTACGCCGGATCCCGCCACGGGCGTGAAGGTCCGCCGCCACGAGACGCAGCCGGACGACTCCTCCCGGCAGCAGGCGTCCTGATCCCTGCGAGGTCGGACACGCCCGGGTTGGAGCGAAGTGAGAAGGTAGCGCCATGAGCCAGCGCTGGATCGCCGCTTTCGTCGCGGTGCCCCTGCTGGTCGCGTTGTTGCTGGTGGCCGCGGTCGCCCCGCTGCCGTTCGCGATCTACAGCCCGGGTCCGACCTTCGACGTGCTGGCCCAGGACGCCGACGACGCCGAGCTCATCCAGATCGACGGTGACGAGACCGAGGTCTACAACGACGACGGCGAGATCCGCTTCACCACCGTCCGCGCGACGGCCCGCAGCTACGAGCCCGGCCTGTTCGAGCTGCTGGGGGCCTGGGCCGACGCCGACCGGGCCGTGGTGCCGCACGACGTGGCGCACCCGCCGAGCCTCACCGCCGACGAGGAGGAGGAGCGCGGCCAGGTGCAGATGACGACGTCCCAGGACGTCGCGAAGGCCGTGGCGCTGGGTGAGGCCGGCTACGACCTCGACACGGCGATCCAGGTGCAGGCGGTGGCCGAGGACGGTGCCGCCAACGGCAAGCTCCTCGCCGGTGACGTCTTCCTCAGTGCCAACGGACAGCAGGTCAGCACCCCGCAGGACGTGGTCGACGCGGTCGAGGCCAATGGGTCCGACGACCCGGTGGACTTCCGGGTCCGTCGCGACGGCGAGCAGCTCGACGTCGCCGTCGCGCCCGAGGACGTGGACGGGGAGGCCCGCGTCGGCATCTCCGTCGCGCAGGGGTTCGACTTCCCCTTCGAGATCAAGCTGCGGGTCAACGAGGCCATCGGCGGACCGAGTGCGGGCCTGATGTTCGCGCTGGCCATCTACGACACACTGACCCCCGGGTCGCTCAGCGACGGCGAGGTCGTCGCGGGCACCGGCGAGCTGGCCCCCGACGGCACGGTCGGCCCGATCGGTGGCATCGAGCAGAAGATCGCCGGTGCCGAGGACGCGGGGGCGGAGCTCTTCTTCGTGCCGCCGGACAACTGCCGCGACGTCACCGCCCTGGACCCGGACCTGCGCCTGGTCAAGGCGGAGACGATGCACGACGCCCGACTGGCCCTCGAGGACTGGGCCGCCGACCGTGACGCCGACCTGCCGAGCTGCTGACGGAGCTGCGATGGACTACGAGCTGGACGTCGACCCGGCCCTGGCGGCCGCGGTGCTGGAGATCGAGTCCCACCAGGCCGCGGCCGGGTGGGACCAGCCCGCGCGCCTCTACGCCCTGGTCGGCACCGCCGACCTTGTCTCCCAGGAGCCGCAGCTCGCGGCGAGCCTGGGGCTGGACGGTCCGACCGAGGCCGGGTCGCTGACCCCGATCGAGCAGGACGAGCTCGATGCACAGCAGTCCCTGGAGGAGCTGCTGCCCGGCATCCAGTGGCCCGAGGCGGTGCGCGGCTGCGCGGCGGTGGTGGAGCGCGTGGTGCTGCCGCCCGGTGCCGACGGGACGATCCCGGAGGACCCCGAGGAGGCGGCGGAGTACGCCGCCGGGCACCCCGACCGTGCCGAGGTGAGGATCGTGGCGGGCGTGACCCGCCACGGTGCGTCCTACTGCGCGGTGCGCAGTCGGGAGCACGATGACGACATGTCGGTCATGGGTGGGACCGACCTGGTGCCCGCGTTGCTGGAACTGCTGCGCGGCACGCTCGATGATGAGGTGGAGGAAGACCAGTGAGCGAGTTGTTCGACGAGGAGCCGAAGGACCCCGGGCCGCCGCAGCGCAGCAACAGTCGGGGTCGCGCGCTGGTGATCACCGGCGTCGTGGTGGTGACGACGCTGTTCCTGGTCTCCACCTTCGCCACGCTCTACACCGACCGGCTGTGGTTCCAGGCGGTCGGCTTCGGCGAGGTCTTCAGCACCATGCTGTGGACCCGCATCGGCCTCTTCCTGGTCTTCGGCGTGCTGATGGCCGCCGCGGTCGGGGTCAACCTCTACTTCGCCTACCGCTTCCGGCCGCTGTTCGGCCTCGGCGGCGGTGACGCGAGCGTGATGCGCTATCGCGACGCGATCACGCCGATCCGGACCTGGCTGCTGCTCGGCGTCGCCGGCGTGATCGGCATCTTTGCCGGCTCCTCGGCGGTGGGCCAGTGGCGCGCGTACCTCATGTGGCGCAACGGCAGCTCCTTCGGCGAGGACGACGCCTACTTCGGCAAGGACGTCGGCTTCTACGTCTTCGACCTGCCGTGGTGGCACTTCCTGGTCGACTTCGCGATGACCGCCACGATCGTGGCGCTGCTGGCGACCGCGGTCGTGCACTACCTCTACGGCGGGATCCGGCTCCAGGTGCGCCACGACCGGCTCTCCGGGGCCGCCCAGGTCCAGCTCAGCGTCCTGCTCGGCCTGTTCGTGCTGTTCAAGGCCGTCGACTACTGGCTGGACCGCTACGACCTGGTCCTGACGGAGAACTCGCTGTTCACCGGCATGAACTTCACCGGCGAGAACGCCCTGCTGCCGGCGCGCAACATCCTCATCGGTGTCGCCGCGATCTGTGCGGTGCTGTTCTTCCTCAACGTGTGGCGCCGCACCTGGCAGCTGCCGTCGGTGGGGCTGGCGCTGTTCGCCCTCTCCGCGGTCCTGCTCGGCATGATCTGGCCCGCGCTGGTGCAGCAGTTCCAGGTCAACCCGACCGAGGCGGACAAGGAGAGCGACTACATCGCGGCCAACATCGCCGCCACGCGCTCGGCCTACGACATCGACGACGTCGAGATGCAGGACTACCGCGGCATCCCCGACACCGAGGGCGTCAGCAACCTCAACGAGCAGCTGAGCAAGGTGCCGGTGGTGGACCCGCAGCAGGTGTTCCAGACCTTCGAGCAGCGCCAGCAGCCACGCGTGTACTACTCGGTGCCGCCGGTGCTCGACGTCGACCGCTACCAGATCGACGGCGAGGACGTGCCGCTCGTGCTGGGCGTGCGCGAGGTCGACCCGGACGAGGTGCCGGAGCCGAACTGGACCAACATGCACACCGTCTACACCCACGGCGAGGGCGTCATCGCGGCGTACGCCAACCAGGTGTCGGCTGACGAGGGCAACGGTCGCATGGTGTGGGCCGAGGGCATCGAGGACGCGGAGAACGTCTTCACCTCCGACCCCGACTTCGAGCCGCGGATCTACTACGGCGAGATGAGCCCGCTCTACTCCGTCGTCGGCAAGCCCGACGAGGGTGAGGACGTCGAGCTCGGCCTGGGCCTGGACGAGAGCCAGGACGCCGAGGAGGCCGCCGAGACCGACCGCGAGACGACGTACGACGGCGCGGGCGGTGTCGACATCGGCAACACCTTCAAGCAGCTGCTCTACGGCATCAAGTTCGGCGAGCCGAACTTCCTGCTCTCCGGCCGTGTGCACGAGAACTCCAAGGTGCTCTACCAGCGCTCGCCGATCGAGCGGGTCGAGGCCGTGGCGCCGTGGCTGACCGTGGACCGCGACCCCTATCCGGCGGTCATCGACGGTCGGGTGCAGTGGATCCTGGACGGCTACACCACGACCGACCGGTTCCCCAACGCGCAGCGGGAGTCACTGGAGGCGATGACCGATGACTCGCTGCAGGAGGAGACCGGCTTCGCGACCGTGCCCACCGACGAGATCAACTACATGCGCTCGGCGGTGAAGGTGACGGTGGACGCCTACGACGGCAGCGTGACGCTGTACGAGTGGGACGAGGAGGACCCGATCCTGCAGACCTGGATGAACGTCTTCCCCGACTCGGTCCAGCCCAAGGACGAGATCTCCGACGGCCTCCTGGAGCACCTCCGCTACCCGGAGGACCTGTTCAAGGCGCAGCGCTACCAGCTCGCGAAGTACCACGTCACCAACCCGGCCGCCTGGTACGGCGGCACGGACCTGTGGGAGGTGCCCAGCGACCCGGAGGCCAGCCAGAGCCTGCAGCCGCCGTACCGCCTCTTCACCCGGGACGTGACCGAGGAGGACGACAGCGGCACCAACTGGACGCTGACCTCGTCGTTCGTGCCCGATGACCGCAACATCCTCGCGGCCTACGTGCAGGTGGACTCCGACGCCACCTCGCCGACCTTCGGCGAGATGCAGGTGCTGGAGATGAGCGACAACAACGTGCCGGGTCCCGGCATCGCGGCCAACGAGATGCAGCAGGACCAGGGCGTGCGTGATCAGCTGCGTGACTTCCTGGTCTCGGGGGCGACGCCGCCGATCTTCGGCAACGTGCTGACGCTGCCGGTCAGTGACGGCCTGGCCTACATCCAGCCGGTGTACGCCGTGCGGGCGGCGAGCGAGTCCAGCTTCCCGATCCTGCAGTACGTCATCGTGCGCTACGGCAGCGACGTGGGCATCGGCCGCAACCTCGCCGGGGCCCTGCGGGACGCCCTGGACGGCGACGGGGCCGGCAGCCAACAGCCCGAGCCCGAAGAGCCGGACACCGGGGGCGAACAGCCCGAGCAACCGGAGCAGCCCGACACCGGCGGCGGTGGCTCCGTCGAGCAGCAGATCGACGCGGCCCTGGCCGCGGCCGACCAGGCGTTCCGGGCCGCTGAGCAGGCCCGGGTCGACGGTGACCTCGTCGAGCGCGAACGCCAGTTGGCGGTCGCCGAGCGCGAGTTCAGCCGCGCCATCGCGCTCATCGAGCAGCGCGACGGCAACGGCGGTGGCGGCAACGGCGGCAACCAGGGCGACTCCGGCCAGTAGGCCCGGTCGGGGGTGGGGGAGACGTGTCTCACCCACCCCCGATTTGTCCCGGTCCGACGCCGTCGCGTAGTGTTCTATTCACCGACGCGGGGTGGAGCAGTTCGGTAGCTCGCCGGGCTCATAACCCGGAGGTCGCAGGTTCAAATCCTGCCCCCGCTACCACTCACGAGAACCCCCTGATTCGCTCGAATCAGGGGGTTCTCGCTGTCGGGGCCGGTGCTCCTTCCGCGCTCAGTCGCGATGGTGTCGAGCGTGCAGCGCTGCGACGCGATCGGCGTACGCCGCCACGGGACCGTCGACCGGCAGGCCCGGGGCGACGTCGGTGATGCGCAGTGGCGCACGGGGGCGGACGGCAGGCCGAGGTCGGCCAGCCAGTCGAGCAGCTGCGGGGTCGAGGTGGCGTAGACGATGCGCCCCAGGCCCACCCAGGCGTGCGCGGCCGCGCACATCGGGCAGTGCTCGCCGGAGGTGTAGACGGTGTGGGCCGCGCGCTCCTCGGGGGCGAGGTGGTCGCCGGCCCAGAGGGCGATCGCGAGCTCCGGGTGGCGGGTGCCGTTGCCGCCGCTGACGTGGTTGTGGTCCTCCAGCAGCACCGATCCGTCCGGGGCGACCAGGACGGACCCGAACGGCTCGTCGCCGGCCTCGACGGCGCGTTCGGCCAGCTCGACGCACCGGTCGAGGTGGCGCAGGTCGTCCTCGGTGATGGTCACGGCAGCCTTCCGCGGTCGTCGTGGACGTGGCGACGGTACCGACGTCGCCTGCGTCCGGCTACAGCAGCGAGTTCGGCGCGAAGCGGGGGCGGCGGTCCTCGTCGTGCTTGGCGGGGCGGATGAACTCGAACCCGGCCGTCAGCACGACCTCCCACTGCGCGTCGGCATCGCCGCGCGCGAGCAGCTCCTCGGCGCAGTCGCGGTGCAGCGGCGGCACGTGCAGCTCGTTGCGGTCCTGCTCGCCGCGGTCGGCCAGGAAGGCGATCGGGCGGCCCAGCGGGCGCGAGCAGGCGCCGCAGACGCGGCTCAGGGCGCACTGCACGACCCGCGCCCGCTCCAGCGCGTGAGGGAAGTCCGCCCAGGCGAACGGCGTACCCGTGGTGGCGGCGGCGCTCATGCGCCCAGCCGCGACCAGCCGCCGAGCTCGGTGCGCCGGGTCGGCCGGTCCTGCTCGTGCGGCCGACCGTGTCGCACCTCGGCCGACACCGGGGTCGCGGGCTTGTCGTCGGTCGTCATCGAGTTGGGCAGCGAGAGCTTCATGATCGTGCGCAGCACCTGGCCGTACTGCCGGTGCAGCGGTCCGGTCGTGTAGGGCAGGTCGTACTTGTCGCACAGTGCCCGCACGCGGACGGCGATCTGGGCGTAGCGGTTGCTCGGCAGGTCGGGGTAGAGGTGGTGCTCGATCTGGTAGCCGAGGTTGCCGCTCATGATGTGCAGCAGCTCGCCGCCCTCGAAGTTGGCGGTGCCGTAGATCTGGCGCAGGTACCACTCCGCGCGCGTCTCGTCCTCCAGCTCCTCCTCGGTGAAGTGGAGCGCCTCGTCGGGGAAGTGGCCGCAGAAGATGATCAGGTAGGACCAGACGTTGCGCATCAGGTTGGCGCTGGCGTTGGCGACCACGACCTGCTTCCACTTGGGACCACTCAGTGCCGGGTAGAGGACGTAGTCCTTCAGGATCTGGTTGCGTCCCTTGGCAGCGATCTGCTTGAGCTGCCGCTTCATCTCCTCGGGGTCCTTCTCCAGCTTGCGGATCGCCTCGATGTCCAGGTCGTGCAGCGCCACGCCCCACTGGAAGAGGCTGGCGAGCAGCGCGTTGTAGACCGGCTGGCCGAGGTTGGCCGGGTGCCACTTCTGCTCCCGTGCCATGCGCAGCACGCCGTAGCCGATGTCGTTGTCGTGGCCGAGCACGTTGGTGAACTGGTGGTGGATGTAGTTGTGCGAGTGCTTCCACTGCTCGGCCGGCTGGCCGGTGTCCCACTCCCAGGTCGAGGAGTGGATCTCGGGGTCGTTCATCCAGTCCCACTGGCCGTGCATGACGTTGTGGCCGATCTCCATGTTCTCCAGGATCTTGGCCACCCCCAGGGCCGCCGCGCTCACGCCGAGGGCGGCCTTGCGTGCCCGCCCCGACAGCGGCGTACTGGCGATCATCCCGATCCGCGCACCGGCCGCGAGCCAGCGCTGCACCTTGATCACCTTGTTGATGTACGCCGCGTCCGCCGCGCCGCGCGACTCCTCGATCTCGCGACGCAGCGCGTCCAGCTCGGCGCCGATCTGCTCGACCTCCTCCTCGGTGAGGTGGGCGTACTCGGCGACGTCGGCGATGGCCATGGGGTGGGTCCTCTCGGTCGTGGGGTCGAAGGAGTCAGATGTCGATGACGCACTCGCCCAGTGGGACGGTGACGCAGGTCTGGATCTGCTCGTTGGGCTGCTCGAACTTCTCGCCGTTGCGCACGTCCTGCACGGCGCCGGAGATCTTGGTCAACGTGCAGGTGTGGCAGATGCCGACCCGGCAGCCGTAGGGCATGCCGACGCCGGCGGACTCGCCGGCCTCGAGGACCGTGGTCGCACCGTCGGCCTCGGCCTGCTTGCCGGAGTTCTGGAAGGCGATCGAGCCGCCCTCGCCGTCGCTCTCCCGGGCCGCGAGGGCGAAGCGCTCCAGGTGCAACTGGTCGGTCAGGCCGGCGTCCTCCCACCACTGCTCGACCGCGTCGAGCATCGGGCCCGGACCGCAGGCCCAGGTCTCCCGCTCGCGCCAGTCGGGGACGAGGTCGTCGAGGCCGGCGAGCTCGAAAATGCCCTGCTCGTCGGAGAACCACTCGTGCACGACGAGGCTGGGATGGGTGTGGTGCAGGCGCTGGAGCTCGTCGCGGAAGATCATCCGCTCCGGGGTGGTGGAGGCGTAGTGGACGGCGACGTCGCCCATCGTGTCGCGGCGGTCCAGCGTGCGCAGCATGGCCATCACCGGCGTGATGCCGCTGCCGCCGACGAGGAAGAGGCTCTTGGCCGGCGGCGGGTCGGGCAGCACGAAGTCGCCGCTGGGCAGTGCGAGGCGCACGATGGTGCCCGGCTCCAGTCCGTTGACCAGGTGGGAGGAGAGGAAGCCCTCGGGCATCGCCCGCACGGTGATCGCCAGGTGGCGCCCGTCCTTCTTGGGCTCCGAGCTCACCGAGTAGGAGCGCCAGTGGAACTTGCCGCCGACCTGCACGCCGATGCCGACGTACTGCCCGGGCCGGTGGTGGTAGTTCCAGCCCCAGCCCGGCCGGATGACGAGCGTCGCCGCGTCCTCGGTCTCCCGGACGACCTTCTCCACGCGGCCGCGCAGCTCGCGGGAGCTCCACAGCGGGTTGAGCAGCGTCAGGTAGTCATCGGGGAGGAGGGGAGTCGTGAGCTTGTCGCTGGCCCGACGGACCCGTTCCCATGTCACTGTGCGCTGCGCCACGGGGGTCAGTGAACACGTGTTGCCTCGATCGGGTCAATGGTCCGTCCGAGGTGTGTCGCTCAACGCGCGGCCGGCACCCCGAGCTCCTCGAGCAGGGCCAGCACGCGGCGCTCGATCTCGTCGCGGACCGGGCGCACGCCCGCGACGTCCATGCCGGCGGGGTCGTCGAGCTGCCAGTCCTGGTAGCGCTTGCCGGGGAAGTAGGGGCACTCGTCGCCGCAGCCCATCGTCACCACGACGTCGGCCGCGCGCACGATCTCGTCGGTCCACGGCTTGGGGTACTCCGTCGCGATGTCGATGTCGCGCTCGGCCATCGCGGCAACGGCCGCCGGATTCACCGACTCGCCCGGCTCGGAGCCGCCGGACCAGGCGATCGCCCGACCGCCGGCGTAGTGGTTGAAGAAACCCAGTGCCATCTGGGAGCGACCGGCGTTGTGCACGCACAGGAACAGCGCGATCGGCGTGCCGTCGGTGCCGTGGCCCTCGACCCGGGCAGCGGCCTGCAGGCGCTGCTTGGCGAACCGCTCGGCCAGCAGGGGCAGGAAGTTCGGCATCGTGGCGTGGCTGGCGAACTGGTCGTAGGAGGTCGTGAGGAACCGCTCGATCGTCTCGCTGTTGAAGCTGCCGGCGAAGTGGTCGGCCAGCCGGGTCGCGGCGCTCTTGAGTGCGAGACGCTGGTCGAGGGTGATGTCGGGGTGCTCGTGGATGCTCATGGCGCGGCCTCTCGGATGTCCGTTGGTGCGGGCTGATGGGGTGGTCGATGGGGAGTCAGGCGGTGGGGGAGACGCGCCGGGTGAGCTCGCCCACCCGCCGGGCCAGGTCGTCGTACGCCGCGTCGAAGGCGCGCGCGGTGCCGGGGCGCACCGGGTCGGGCACCGACCAGTGCACGTCGCCGCTGGTGCCGAGCTCCTCGTGGGCGCGGTCGCACACGGTGACCACGAGGTCGCCCGCGGCGCTGACCTCGTCGAGGTGGCGCGGCGCGACCTCGGGCAGGTCCAGGTCGTGCCGCGCCGCCGCCGCGAGTGCGCCGGGGGCGATGCGATCGGCCGGGTGCGTGCCCGCCGACGCGGTCGGCACGGCGCTGGCGCGGCGCCACAGCGCCGCCGCGAGGTGGGAACGGGCCGAGTTGGCGGTGCACACGAACACCACGCGCCCGGGGGGCGAGCCGACCACGGTCGCCGCCGGGTCGTCGGGGCTCGCGGCCAGCGTCAGGTACGTGCGGCGGCCGTCGCCCTCGGAGCGGTGCCGCGTCACGACGCCGGCAGCCTCCAGGGTCTTGAGGTGGTGGGCCAGCAGGTTCGAGGGCATCGCGAGCATCCCCGCCAGCTCCGAGGGGGAGGCGTCACCGGTGCGGAGCGTGTCGACGATGCGCAACCGCGCCGGCTCGCCGAGCGCGGCGTGGACGGCTGCCCGTCGCACGAGCTCCGAATCTACCTCAGTGTTCATTGACTCAATGCTCACTGAACTAAATCGGGAGTGTCAAGTCCGTCTCGGCTCCCCGCGTCGCCGGCAACGCCCGGAAAGCCCGCAGAATCGGGCTTCTCGGCGTGCCGTCGCCCCCGATGTGGTGATGTTCGCCATCATGGCGACGCCGATACCTTCCTGCCTGCACCGGCGGGAAGGGCCACTCGAGTTTGGAAGGTGCACCAGATGAACAAGGCAGAGCTCGTCGAGGAGCTGGCGAAGCGGACCGGACTGTCCAAGGCCGACGCCAACCGCGCGTTCGGGCAGACCCTGAACGTCATCAGCGACGCGGTCGCCGACGGCGACCGCGTGACGCTCCCGGGGTTCGGCACCTTCGAGAAGCGTGAGCGCCCGGCCCGCACGGCGCGCAACCCGCAGACCGGAGAGCCGATCAAGATCAAGAAGACCAACGCCCCCGCGTTCAAGGCCGGCGCTGGCCTGAAGAAGTACGTCGCAGCCAGCAAGAAGGACCAGGCTGCGATGCGCAAGGAGCGCGACGCCTGAGGCGTTCCCGTCTCCCACGACCGCCCCGCCCGGATGTCCGGTGCGGGGCGGTCGTGCGTCAGGCCGCTATGCAACGAGTTGCATAGTGGCGCGGAATCAGCCACCATGACGCCATGGCCCTCGAGCACGCGATCCTGGTCTCGCTCAGCGAGCGGGCCGCCGCGGGATCGGAGCTGACGCGTCGCTTCGACGCCTCGATCGGCTACTTCTGGACGGCCACGCACCAGCAGATCTACCGCGTGCTGGCCAAGATGGAGCGGTCGGGCTGGGTGAGCGTCCAGGTCGTCCCGCAGGTCGACCGCCCGGCCAAGAAGGAGTACGCCGTCACCCCGGCCGGCCGGGAGGAGCTGCGGCGCTGGATCGCCGAGCCCACCACCTCGGACCCGGTGCGCAGCGACATCGGCGTGAAGCTGCGCGGCGCCTCGCTGGGCGATCGCGCCGCGGTGCTGGACGACGTACGCCGCCTCCGCGAGGAGCACACCAAGCGGCACTCCCTCTATGAGTACCTCGCCGGCCGGGACTTCCCGGATCCCGGCGCCCTGACCGGAGCCGACCTGGACATCTACCTGGTGCTGCGCGGCGGCCTGTTGGTCGAGCAGTTCTGGATCCAGTGGCTCACCGAGTACCTCGACGCCCACGACACCACGAAGGACTCCCACCGATGACGAGCACCACCGCCACCGCATTCCCGCTGCTGACCTCACCCGCGCGCGTCGGCGGCCTCGACCTCCAGTCCCGCGCGGTCATGGGCTCGATGCACACCGGCCTGGAGGACCGGCCCTGGCACGTCGACGAGCTCGCGGCGTACTTCGCCGAGCGCGCCCGCGGCGGGGTCGGCCTCATGGTCACCGGCGGCTACTCGCCCAACGTGCGTGGGTGGCTGCTGCCGTTCGGCTCGCAGATGACCACGCGGCTCAACGCCATGCGCCACCGTCGCGTCACCGAGGCGGTGCACGCCGAGGGGGGCCGCATCGCGCTCCAGCTGCTGCACGCGGGGCGCTACGGCTACACGCCGTTCAGCGTGTCGGCGAGTGCGTCGCAGTCGCCGATCACGCCCTTCAAGGCGTCCGCGCTGTCGACGCGGGCGGTCGAACGCACCGTCAACGACTTCGTGGACAGCGCCAAGCTGGCACGCAAGGCCGGCTACGACGGCGTGGAGATCATGGGCTCGGAGGGCTACCTGATCAACCAGTTCCTGCGGGGGACCACCAACCAGCGCACCGACCGCTGGGGCGGATCGGCGGAGAAGCGGATGCGGTTCCCCGTCGAGATCGTGCGCCGGATCCGCGAGGAGCTGGGCGAGGACTTCTTCGTGATGTACCGCCAGTCGCTGCTCGACCTGGTGCCCGAGGGGCAGACCTGGTCGGAGATCGCCGAGCTCGCGCAGCGTATCGAGGCCGCCGGTGCCGACGTGATCAACACCGGTATCGGCTGGCACGAGGCGCGCGTGCCCACGATCGTCACCAGCGTCCCGCGCGCGGCCTGGGCCGACACCACGCTGCGCCTCAAGGACGTCGTGGACATCCCGGTCTGCGCGAGCAACCGCATCAACACCCCCGAGGTCGCCGAGGACCTGCTCGCCCGCGGCATCGATCTGGTCTCCATGGCGCGGCCGTTCCTGGCCGACCCCGACCTGGTCGCCAAGGCCCGCGAGGGCCGCGCGGACGAGATCAACACCTGCATCGGCTGCAATCAGGCCTGCCTGGACCACACCTTCAAGGCCCAACGCGCCTCGTGCCTGGTCAACCCGCGCGCCTGCCACGAGACCGAGCTGGTCATCGGCCCGACGCGCTCGGCCAAGCGCGTCGCCGTCGTCGGCGCCGGACCCGCGGGTCTCTCGGCGGCCGTGACCGCCGCGGAGCGCGGGCACGCCGTCACGCTGTTCGAGGCGGCCGAGGAGATCGGCGGCCAGTTCCGGCTGGCGATGCAGATCCCCGGCAAGGAGGAGTTCGCCGAGACGCTGCGCTACTACGCCCGCCGGATGGAGGTCCTCGGCGTCGACGTGAAGCTCGCGACCCCGGCCACCCCGGACCTGCTCGCCGGGTACGACGACGTCGTGGTCGCCACCGGTGTCGCGCCCCGCGACCCCGGCATCGTCGGGATGGACCACCCCAAGGTCGTGTCCTATCCCGACGCCATCACCGGGGCGGTGCCGATCGGCGACCGGGTCGCGGTGATCGGCGCCGGTGGCATCGGCTTCGACGTGACCGAGCTGCTCGTCCACCGCGAGGAGAGCCTCGCGGAGTGGAAGGTGCACTGGGGCGTCAGTGAGGACCCGGACGTCCCCGGTGGCCTCGCCGAGAAGCAGCCCCGGGACCCCCGACGCGAGGTCTGGCTGCTGCAGCGCAAGGAGTCCCGCCAGGGCAAGGGGCTGGGCAAGACGACCGGGTGGGTCCACCGCGCGGTCATCAAGGACAGTGGTGTCCACCAGCTCTCCGGCGTCACCTATGACCGGGTCGACGACGCCGGCCTGCACATCCGCGTCGACGGCGTCCCGCAGGTCCTCGACATCGACCACGTCGTGGTCTGCGCCGGCCAGGAGTCCGTGCGGGGCCTGCACGAGGAGCTGGTCGGCGAAGGCGGTCGCGCCGCGATCCACCTCATCGGCGGCGCCGACGTCGCGGCCGAGCTCGACGCCAAGCGCGCCATCAAGCAGGGCACCGAGGTCGCTGCGGCCCTCTGAGCCGGCCGGGCCGGGCGCGGGTTTGGTTGACGCTGACAACCAAACCTATGATCGACATCCGACCCGAGGAGACCCCACCGTGACCCGACCCGACTCACCGGCGCAGCGACCGCTCGTCGCGGTCGCCGTGCTCTGCACCGGTGGTCTCGCCGCGTCGATGATGCAGACCGTGGTCATGCCGATCCAGTCCGACCTGCCCGACCTGCTGGGCACCTCGGCCTCGAGCGCCGGCTGGGTCGTCACGATCACCCTGCTGGCCGGTGCGGTCGGCATGCCCGTCTCCGGCCGGTTGGCCGACATGTTCGGCAAGCAGCGGGTCTTCGTCACCAACGTGGCGGTGCTGGTGGTCGGCTCGATCGTGTGTGCCCTCGCCTCCTCGCTGTGGCCGATGCTCGTCGGACGCGGCCTGCAGGGCCTGGCGATGGGGTTGGTCCCGGTCGGTATCTCGCTGATGCGCGAGGTCACGCCGCCGCACCTGGCCTCGACGGCCATCGCCGCGATGAGCGGCACGATGGGTGTCGGCGGTGCCATCGGACTGCCGATGTCGGCCGCCATCACCCAGTACGGCGACTGGCACGCGATCTTCTGGGTCTCCGGCGCCGTCGGGCTGGGTGCCCTGCTGCTGGCGGTGCTCTTCGTGCCCCATGTGGCCGACGCCCACGGCGGGCGGATCGACACCGTCGGCGTCATCGGGATGGCGCTGGGCCTGGTGGCGCTGCTGGTCGGGATCTCCAAGTCCAGCACTTGGGGCTGGATCGACCTCCGCACGCTGGGGTTCGTGGCGCTGGGACTGGTGGTCCTCGGTGCCTGGGCGGCCTTCGAGCTGCGGGTGCGTGACCCGCTGGTGGACCTGCGCACGTCGGTACGCCGCCCCGTGCTGATGACCAACCTCGCCGCGGTCGCGATCGGGTTCGGCCTGATGTCGAACCTGGTGGTGATCCCGCAGCTGCTGCAGCTGGACCCGGCGACCGGCTTCGGCGTGGGCGCCTCGCTGCTGGAGACCGGGCTGTGGCTCGCCCCGGCCGGGTTGATGATGATGCTCTTCTCGCCGGTGTCGGGCCGGATCATCGACCGGCTCGGCGCCCGCGCCGCGCTGCTGATCGGCGGCAGCGTGGTCGCCGCTGGCTACCTGCTCGGCCTGGCCCTGATGCAGGACGCCTGGCAGCTGGCACTCGCCGCCTGCGTCATCGCGGCGGGCGTCGGGATCGCCTACGCCGCGATGCCGACGCTGATCATGGACGCCGTCCCGCCGCGGGAGGCGGGCGCGGCCGTCGGCCTCAACGCCCTGATGCGTGCGATGGGCACCACACTGTCGGCCGCGGTGATGGCCACCGTCCTCACCAGCTCGACGGTGCCCTTCGGTGGGACGTCCGTGCCGAGCGAGACGGCCTTCGCCTGGTGCTTCGGCCTCGGCGCCGTCGCGGCGCTGGTCGGCGTCGCGGTCACCCTGCTGGTGCCGCGGCGTACGCCGTCCGCGGTGGAGCCCGTCGCGGTCACAGCGGGCAGCTGACGCCGCTCAGCTCCTCCGAGACCTCCCAGAGCCGTCGGGCCAGGGCATCGTCTCGGGCCGCGGGGGAGCGGCGTGCCGGAGCCGGCCACCCGTGCAGCTCGAGCCTGCCGTGGGGACCGATGTAGCTGTTGCCCGGCAGGTCCATGGTGGCGGCGTACACCGTGCACAGCGCGCCGCGCCACGTGGGCATGCTGACCAGCCGGTGGCCGTGGTGGCCGATCCAGGTGAGCACCGGGTTGCCGGAGCCGCCGGTGATGTGGCTCGCGGTGGCGCCGGGGTGGGCGCCGACGGCGCGGACGGTGGATCCTGCTCGGGACAGCCGACGGTCGAGCTCGGCGAGGAAGAGCAGGTTGGCCAGCTTGGACTGGCCGTAGGCGCCGAAGGCGCGGTAGCGACGGCGACGCCAGGCCAGGTCGTCGAGGTCGAGGTCGGCGCCGCGGTGCTGGCGTGAGCCGATGACCACCACCCGGTCGCGGATCGCGGGCAGCAGCAGGTTGGTGAGCGCGAAGTGCCCCAGGTGGTTGGTGGCAAAGTGCGTCTCCACGCCGTCCTCGCCCAGCCCGAACGGAGCCCCGAGCACCCCGGCGTTGTTGACCAACACGTCGAGTCCGTCGTGCTCGGCGCGGAACCGCGCCGCGAAGTCGCGCACCGAGGCCAGGGAGGCGACGTCGACCTGCCGGACGGTGACGCGACCCGCGGCGTGTCCGGGCACGGTGGCTGCGGCCGCCTCGCCGCGCTCGGCGCTGCGGCACGCCATCACGACCTCTGCGCCCCGGGAGCCGAGGATTCGTGCGACCTCGAGTCCCACCCCGCTGTTGGCGCCGGTGACGACGAAGCGCCGGCCCGGCTGGGGAGGGACTGCGGTCCACGGTCGCATGGAGCGAACCCTCCCACAGGGGGTGGTCGGGCACGTGTCAGTGCCCGCCGAGGCCGCGCAGCCGGTCGAGGTCGACGATGCTGATGCGACCACGACCGAGCGTGACGGCACCGGCATCGGCGAGTTCGCCGAGCACCTTCGTCGTGGTCTCCCGCGAGGTGCCGGCAAGTGCCGCGAGCTGCTCATGGGTCAGCCGGACCTGGCGTGGACGTCCCAGCCGGCCGGGTGCTTGAGCTGCTGCGAGGGCTGCCAAGGTGCTTGCCACACGCTCGGGGACCGACTTGAACACCGTGTCGGAGAGGCGCTGCTCCAACTCGCCCAGCCTGCGTCCCAGCGTCTCGGAGATCCGGGCCGCGATGCGTGCGTCCGCGAGGAGGAAACGACGTACGTCGGCCTGGCCCATCAGGCACACGGTCACGTCGTCGAGGGCCTCGGCGAAGCTGTCGTGCATGTGCTGCCCGACGACCACCATCTCCCCGAAGATCGTGCCGGGCGCCAGGATCGCCGTGGTGAGCGCCCGGCCGTCCTCGGAGACCCGGAAGATCCGCACTCGTCCCTCCTTGAGGATGAACAGCGCCTCGAGCGGATCGTGTGGGGAGTAGATGAGGTCGCCGCGGAGGTAGGTCCGCATCGGTGCCGACCGGGCCATCCGGTCCATCTCCGAGTCATCGAGATCGGCGAAGATGTCGACCTCGGTCAGACACCAGGTGCGATCGGGGTCGTTCGCTGCGTGACCCACGTCGGCCCCCTCCTCACGCCGACCCGGCGCCCACGGCCGGGCGACGTCCAGCATGCTGCCCACCCGCTCCGGAGTGGGACAGGCGTCATCGATGTCCTCCATGGTCGCAGACGCTAGGGCTCGGGGGACCGGCCTTCTGTGAGCGTCATCACCGACCGGTGGCGACGGGAGGGCAAGCGTGGTGTCCAACCGATCCTTGGAAGGGGTGGAACCCGATGGACACCAACGTCAAGCACGCCACGCCGTCGCGGCTCGGACGGGGCGCCGCGCTCGGTGCCGGAGCAGGCGTGGTCGCCTCGGTGGCGATGGGCCTGTATGCGATGGTCGCGTCACTGGTGAAGGACACCGGCTTCTTCACACCGCTGCATCACATCGCGACCGTGATCGTGGCGCCGGACGACCTGATGAGCTCGATGATGAGCGGGATGACGGGCGACGGCGCGTGGGAGGTGGCTCCCGGGACGGCGCTCCTCGGCCTGGCCGTCCACGTGATGACCGGCGCCGGTTACGGCGCGGCCTTCGGTGCCATCGCCTCGCGGCTGAGGTCGGCAGGAGCCGCGGTCCTCGCCGGTCTGGGTGCGGTGTGGGGCGGCCTCGTGTTCGTGATCAGTTCGTGGGTGGGACTGCCCCTGGCGGCGGCGGTCTTCGGCGTGTCTGACCTCGCTGAGGGCGGCATGGCCGGGATGAACCCGATCGCCGACATGCCGGAGATGGCCGGTTGGGGAACGTTCTTGGCCGAACACGTGTTGTTCGGAGTGGTCACCGGGCTGCTCGTTGCGGCGGGCCTGCGCCCTGGCCGCCGCCATCCACGCCAGTAGCGTGGGGACAACCGATCCGGAAGGGACGCGATGAGCGCCGACATCAACTTCTACTTCGACCCCGTGTGCCCGTTCGCCTGGATGACGAGCAAGTGGGTCCGCATGGTCGCCGCGCAGCGTGACTACGAGGCCGAGTGGCGCTTCATCTCGCTGCGGCAGGTCAACGCGCACATCGACTACGACAGCCACTTCCCCGAGGGCTACGAGGCCGGCCACACCGCCGGACTGCGGCTGCTGCGCGTCGCCGCCCACACCCGGCACGACCACGGCAACGACGCCGTGGCCCGGCTGTACGAGGCATTGGGCGGCCGCATCTTCGAGTCCGCGCCGCTCACCGACGCGGTCGGCCCCGACGGACTCGACCACCGCGGCACGGTGGAGTTCACCGAGTCCGTGCTGACCGAGGTCGGCCTGCCGACCGAGCTGGCCAAGTCGCTGGACGACGAGGACCTCGACCCGGTCATCCAGGCCGAGACCGACGAGGCGCTCGGCCTGACCGGCAAGGATGTCGGTACGCCGATCATCCACTTCCAGCCGCCCGAGGGCGTGGCCTTCTTCGGTCCGGTCATCAGCCGCCTCCCGCGCGAGGAGGAGGCCGCCGAACTGTGGGACCACGTCGTGGGCCTCGCCGGCTTCCCGGGCTTCGCAGAGCTCAAGCGGAGCCTGCGGGAGCTGCCCCAGCTGCCCGGACTCGGCGTGGAGCCGGGCGACACCGGTGCCGAGGAGGACTGGCACGGCGGGAGCCGACGCCTCAAGAAGTGAGTGCGACGGTCACCGTGGCACCGCCACGGTGACCGTGGCGCCGCCGTAGCCATGCTCCTGGTCCCGTCCCTGGACGGTGACCTCGTCGACGTCGTCGGGGATCTCCACGCCCGTCTGCGTGCGGGTGAAGGGTTGCTCGCCCGCGTGGTCGTGCAGGAGCCGGTGCTCGCCGTGGACGGTGTCGTCGGGTCCCAGCACCCGCCAGCCGTCGGCGTACCGCTCCGGGGAGTCGTAGGGCGAGCTGACCGTGACCTCGAGGGAGTAGCTGCCGTCCTGCTCCTCGATCTGGACCTCGACGATGTCGGGGTGGCGCTGGTCGTCACCGCTCCCGCCTGGCGACGACTCGGGATCGGATCCGCACCCGGTGGCGACCAGCAGCATCGCGGTCACGGCGAGGAGTGCGGACCTCGTCATGGTCAGCGCCGGGCCAGGACCAGCGCGAAGTCCTCGTCGGGGTCGGTCCACCACTGCTCCAGCACGAAGCCGGCCTCGGCGAGCTCCTCGTGGACCCCGTCGCGGCGGAACTTGCAGGAGTACTCGGTGAGGAGTTCCTCGCCGCGCTCGAAGCCGACGGTCAGGTCCAGCGCCGACAGGTGCACCGTCATCTCGCGCTGGGCACGCAGGCGCATCTCGATGCGCTCGTCGACCTCGTTCCACACCGCGACGTGGGTGAAGGCGGCCACGTCGAAGTCGGCGGCGAGCTCGCGGTTGAGCACCCGCAGCGCGTTGCGGTTGAAGTCCGCGGTGACACCCGCGGCGTCGTCGTACGCCGCCACGAGGCGGGCGGGATCCTTGACCAGGTCCAGGCCCAGCAGGAGCGCCTCGCCCGGTTTCATGCCCGACGCGAGGTCGGTCAGGAACTGGTGCCGCCCGGCACGGTCGTGGTTGCCGATCGTGCCCCCGAGCAGCGCGACGAGGCGGTGGCCCGGCTCCGGCAGGTCGGCGAGGTGACGGTCGAAGTCCGCGACCGCGCCGTGCACCCGGAGGCCGGGGTAGTCCGCGCCCAGGGCGGCCACGGCCTCCTCCAGCGCGCTGGCGCTGACGTCGACCGGCACGTAGGCCGTGAGCGCCCCGTCACCGGCCAGTGCGTCGAGCAGCAGACGGGTCTTCTCGCTCGACCCCGACCCGAGTTCGAGCAGTGTGTCGGCCCCGGCCGCGTGGCCGATGTCGGTGGCGTGGGCGCGCAGTAGCGCTGCCTCGGTGCGGGTGGGGTAGTACTCCGGCAGCCGGGTGATCTCCTCGAAGATCTCGCTGCCCCGGGCGTCGTAGAAGTACTTCGGCGGCAGCCACTTCTGTGCCGCGGTCAGCCCGGTGCGCGCGTCGTGCTCGAGGGCCTCGCGCAGGTCGCCCGGCTCGAGGAGCACCTCGATCTGGGTGTCGGGCACGTCGTCACCGGCCCCCGTTGTCGGCCAGGCGCACACCCGTCACGGGCCACCGGGCGCTGGGCGGGAAGAAGTTGCGGTAGGAGGCCCGGGCATGTCCCGGAGGTGTCAGGGCGCAGCCGCCGCGCAACACCATCTGGCCGGACATGAACTTGCCGTTGTACTCGCCGACCGCGCCCTCGGCGGCCTGGAACCCGGGGTAGGGCAGGTAGGCCGACCCCGTCCACTCCCAGCAGTCGCCGAAGAGCTGGCGAAGCTCGCCGGTGGGCGCTCCGGCCGGGCGGGGATGGAACGAGGTGAGGTTGGCGGTCTCGGCGGGGTCCCCGGCGTCGTACTCGCGCGCGGCGTGCTCCCACTCGGCCTCGGTGGGCAGCCGTTTGCCGGCCCAGGCGGCGTAGGCGTCGGCCTCGTAGTGGCTGACGTGGCACACCGGCAGCGCCGGGTCGACCGGGTGGGTGCCGTGCAGCGTGTGCTCGAACCACAGGCCGTCGGCCTCGGTCCAGTAGAACGGCGCGCGCCATCCCTCGGCCTGGACCTTGCCCCAGCCGTCGGAGAGCCAGAACTCGGGGCGCTCGTAGCCCCCGTCGGCCATGAACTGCTGCCACTCGCCGTTGGTGACCAGCCGGTCGGCCAGCCGGAACGGCTGGAGGTACTGCTGGTGGGGTGGCAGCTCGTTGTCGAAGCTGAACGCGGCGCTGTCGTGCCCGATCTCGACCAGGCCGCCGTCGAACTCCACCCAGCCCAGCGGCCCGGCGTGACCGGTGGCCGGGGACCCGGCGTACGTCGGCTGGAGCGGGTTGAGCGAGAGGACGTGCTTGATGTCCATCAGCAGCAGCTCCTGGTGCTGCTGCTCGTGGTGGAAGCCGAGCTCCACGGTCGGCGCGAGCTTGGCGAAGGTGCCGTCGTCGAGGCCGTCGAGGAGGTCGCGCATGCGCTCGTCGACGTTGGTGCGGTAGTCGCCCACGTCGTGGGCGCCCGGGCGGCTGACGACGCCGCGCATCGGGCGGGAGTACCGCGGGCCGATCGCTTCGTAGTAGGAGTTGAACAGGAACCAGTACTGGTCCTGGAAGGGCGCGAAGCCCTGCTCGTGCTCGGAGAGCACGAAGGTCTCGAAGAACCAGGTGACGTGGGCGCGGTGCCACTTCGTCGGCGACACGTCCGGCATCGACTGCACCGTCTGATCCTCCGGGGACAGGGGGGCGGCCAACTGCTCGGTGTAGGCACGGACCTCGTCGAAGCGACGGAGTGCGACCTCGGTGTCGAACCCGGACAGGGGAGTGCTCGCTGCGGCGTTCACCCTCACCACTGTGCCACGCGCCACCGACAGCGGTGGGGGATCGTGATGACGAAAAAGTGACGGGTGTCGGTGCCGCGGCCGTCGCGAGGTCGGCGGTGTGGGATCAGCCTGCGTCCGCGCGCAGGTCGCGCAGGGCGTCCTGGATGCCGCGGTGGAAGGTCGGGTAGGCCCAGATCATGCCCGCCAGGGTGGCCAGCGGGACGCGCGCGTGGACGGCGACCGCGAGGGCGCCGAGCACCTCCCCGCCGGTCGGTCCCACCGAGACGGCACCGACGAGCCGGTCGTTCTCGCGGTCGGCAACCAGCTTGATCAGGCCCGCGTTGCCCTCGCCGTGCAACCAGCCGCGCGTGGTCGCGGCGACATCGGCCCGACCGACGGCGACGTCGATGCCGGCGTCGCGGGCCTGCTGCTCGGTCAGTCCCACGCCACCGACCTCGGGATCGGTGAACGCCACGCGGGGCAGCGCGTGGTACTCCGCGTCGCCGGCACCGCGGCCCAGCAGGTCGGCGACCACCAGGTCGGCCTGGTAGGTCGCGACGTGGGTGAAGGCACCCCGCCCGGTCACGTCACCGACGGCCCAGACGCCGTCCCGCACCCGCAGGTGGTCGTCGGTCGGCAGCGACCCGGGATCGCCCTCGAGGCCCAGCGCCACCCAGGTGTCCGCGTCGATCGCGGGCCGGCGCCCGGTCGCGACGAGGAGCTGCTCGGCGTGCACCGGCTCGGCGCCGTCGAGGTGGACGGTGAAGCCGTCCCGGTGCTCCACGCCGGTTACCGATACCCCCAGTCGCAGGTCGACGCCGTCCTCCCGCAGGCGCTCGGCCAGCAGCTCGCCGGCGTCGGCGTCCTCGGCCGGCAGGGGCCGTGGGGCGCTCTCGAGGACGGTGACGGCGACCCCGAACCGGGCGTGGACCTGCCCGATCTCGCAGCCCACCACGCCGGCACCGATCACGGCCAGGCTGCGGGGCAGCTGCTCGGTCGAGATCGCCTCCCGGTTGGTCCAGTACGGCGTCCCCGCCAGTCCGGGGATCGGTGGTGCCGACGCGGTCGTGCCGGTGGCCACGACGAGGCCGCGGGAGGCGGTGAACTCGACGCCGTCGACCTCGACCCGGTCCGGGGCGAGGATGCGGGCGCGACCGCGTACGAAGTGCACGCCGGCGTCGGTGAGGCGGTCCACGGCGATCGTGTCGTCCCAGCCGGTGGTCGCCTTCTCCCGGATGCGCCGCGCGACCGGTGCCCAGTCCGGGTGCACGCCGTCGACGGTGCCGGCGGTGCCGGGCACGCGGCGCGTCTCGGCGAGCAGGTCGGCGGCGCGAACCATCATCTTGGTCGGGATGCACGCCCAGTAGGGGCACTCGCCCCCGACGAGCTCGGCCTCGATGCCGACGACGTCGACCCCGGCGGCCGCGAGGGAGCCCGCGACGGACTCACCCCCGACGCCCAGGCCGACGACGATGACCTCGGTGTGTCGCTGTTGGTTCATGACGCCTCCACGTGGTCGGGCTCGTCGGCGTCGCGGCGCCGACGGGGCAGGAGTGCGACAGCGGCCAGGGCTGCCAGCACGATGGCGAAGCCGACCAGCCCGACCTCCGCGGCGCGGCCCGCGAGCCACTGTTGGATGCCCTCGGCAGCGCCGACCACCGGGTCGGCACCCGCGTCGCCGTGGAGCACGCGGAGCTCCCACGCGCCGTACCAGGCGACGTACGCGCCGGCGAGGAGGAGGATCCCACCACCGACGCGGGTCATCACGCCGCCGCTGCGACGCAGCCGGGTGATGAGGTCGCCGCGGGCGAGGGCGACGGCGACGGCCGCGGCGCCGACGACCGCACCCATCGCGAGGGCGTAGGCGCCGAAGAGCACGATGCCGGCCGTGGTCGAGCCGGAGCGGAAGCTGCTGACCACCACCGCCAGGAACGGGGCGATCGTGCAGCCCAGCGAGGCGACGGCGTACGACGCCCCGAAGCCGGCCATCGCGGGCCAGCTCGTCGAGAGCGCACGTCCGCGCCGCGCCGTGCTCCCGCGACGCGTGAAGCTGGGCAGGGAGCGTCCGGCGAGCACCCAGCCGCCGGCGAGCGCGAGCACCACCCCGAGCACCACGGTGAAGATCGGCAGGTAGGCCTGCACCGAGGAGGCCACCGGGGCGATCGCCAGCCCGAAGAGCAGGAAGACCCCGCCGAACCCCAGCGTCAGCGCCGTCGTGGCTCGCGCCGCGCGGCCGAGTGCCGCACGGCGTCCGGGCGCGGAGTCGTCGAGCACGAAGACCGAGAGGTACGCCGGCAGCAGGGCGAAGCCGCAGGGGTTGACCGCGGCGACGAGTCCGGCGCCGACGGCGAGGGCGAGGGTGGAGGAGTCCGGCCAGGTCATGCTGCTCAGCCCCGGGCGAGTTCGGTGACGACGTCGGTGAGCTCCTGGTCGGCGAGCTGGCCCTCGGCGACCACCTGCCCGTCGGCGTCGAGCACGGTGTAGGAGCTCTGTGCCGTCACGCCGAAGTGGCTCCACACGGTGCCCTCGGGGTCGATGAGGTGGGTGAGCCCGTCGATGTCGCCGGCGGTCTCGGCGATCGCCGCCTCGTCGGAGAGCCCGCCGACGCCGACGAAGGACACGTCCTCGCCGTGGCGCGCCGCGAGATCGGTGAGGTTCGGAATCTGCGCCCGGCACGTCGGGCACCAGGGCGCCCAGAACCACAACACCGTCGGCTGCCCCTCGAGGCTCTCGCCCTCGAAGGTGTCGCCGCCGAGGGCTGTCGCCTCGAAGGCCAGGTCGGCCACGCTGCTGCCCGATGTGCTGGCGGCATCAGTCTCGGGGGCGGTGGTCGGAGTCGAGCCGCAGGCCGCGAGGACGCCGGCGAGGACCAGTAGGGCGATGACGCGCATTGCTTCATTGTGGCCCCGAATCGGGACCTCGGTGTGTGATCACGCTTACGGAACGGTGACGGGGCGTGGGGAGGAGAGTGGTCCCATGGGAGTCGGTGACGCACGGGGCCTCCTCGCCCTCGCCGCGTTGTTCCTCTCCGCGTGCGGTGGCGCGACGACCGAACGCGGAGTGGGGCACGCGAGCGGCGGGCCCCGACTCGATGTCCCGTCGGCGCTGGTGGAGCGGACACATCCGTCCTTTCCCGACCCGCTGATCGACGTGGTTGACCTGGTCGCCGGAGGGCCCCCACCCGACGGCATCCCGCCCATCGACCGCCCGCGGTTCACGTCCGTCGGCGAGGTCGATTGGCTGGCCGCCGATGACCCGGTGCTCGCGCTGACGATCGGTGCGGAGACGCGTGCCTATCCGCTCGAGGTCATGGTCTGGCACGAGATCGTCAACGACGTCGTGGGCGGCACACCGGTGGCCGTGACCTACTGCCCGCTGTGCAACTCCGGAGTCGCTTTCCACCGGGAGATCGACGGCCGGGTGTTGGACTTCGGGACCTCCGGGCTGCTCTACGTCGACAACTTGGTGATGTATGACCGACAGAGCGAGTCGTTGTGGCCCCAGCTCACCGGGCTCGCCTCCGTCGGGCACCTCACCGGCGAGCAGCTCGAGCGGACCCCGCTCGGCCTCACCGGTTGGGACCAGTTCCGAGCCGCCCACCCCGACTCGCTCGTGCTGAACCGCGACACCGGTCACGACCGGGACTACGGTCGTAACCCCTACATCGGGTACGACGACCCTGACGGTCGGTTGCTCGCACCCGTCCCCGGTGGGACCGACGACCGGCTGCCGGTCAAGGAACGTGTCGTCGGCCTCGAGGGCGAGGGTGATGTCGTGACCCTCCGGCGCAGCGCCGTCGCGACCGCCGGGGCAGTGAACGTGGAGGTCGGCGGCACGGTGCTCACCGTGTGGCACCAGCCCGGGCAGGCCTCCGCACTCGATGCGCCGGAGATCGTGGACGGGCGCGACGTGGGAACCGTCGCGGTCTTCGAGGCCCGCCTCGACGGCCGGCCGTTGACGTTCAGCCGCGAGGCGGGCGGGTTCGTCGATGCGCGTACCGGTTCCAGGTGGAACATCCGCGGCCATGCCGTCGACGGGCCGCTCGTCGGCGAGCGGCTGGTCGAGTACCCCTACCTCGACACTTTCTGGTTCGCCTGGATCGGGTTCCGGCCCGATGCCACGATCGAAGAGATCGGCGTCAGCTGACGCGGACGACGAGCTTGCCGAAGTTCTGGCCGCGCAACATCCCGATGAAGGCCTCGGGAGCGTTGGCCAGGCCGTCGACGACGTCCTCGCGGTACTGCAGCCGGCCGTCACGGACCCAGGCGCTCGCCTCCTCCAGGAACCGGGCCTCGTGCTCGGCGACGAACTCGGTCTGGATGAAGCCGCGCACGGTGAGGCTGCGGATCAGCACCTGCTGCATCAGCATCGACATCCGGTCGGGGCCGGGCGGCAGCTCGGTCTGGTTGTAGTGCGCGACGAGGCCGCACACCGGGACGCGGGCGTAGGTGTTCAGTCGCCGGAGGACCGCGTCCCACACGTGGCCGCCGACGTTCTCGAAGTAGACGTCGATGCCGTCCGGTGTCGCGGCGGCCAGCTGGTCGGCGAAGTCCGGCGCGCGGTGGTCGATGGCGGCGTCGAAGCCGAGCTCCTCGACGTGCGCCACCTTCTCCGGACCACCGGCGATGCCGACCGCACGCGCCCCGAGGATCTTCGCGATCTGGCCCACGGTGGCGCCCACCGGCCCGGAGGCCGCGGCCACGACGACGGTCTCGCCCGGCTGGGGCCTCCCGATCAGCGTCAGGCCGGCGTACGCCGTGAAGCCCGGCATGCCGAGCACGCCCAGCGCCGTCGAGATCGGGGCTGCCTCCGGGTCGAGCCTGCGCACGTGCTCGGGCCGCGCGACGGCGTACTCCTGCCAGCCCGCGTGGGCGACCACGACGTCGCCGACCGCCAGCGCCGGGTCGCGGGACTCGACGACCTCGCTCACCGTGCCGCCGACCATCACCTGGCCGAGCTCGACGGGGTCGGCGTAGGACTTGGCGGTGCTCATGCGGCCGCGCATGTAGGGGTCGAGCGAGAGGTAGCGAGTGCGGAGCAGCACCTGGCCCTCGCGCGGCTCGGGCACGGCGCCCTCGTCGATCTCGAAGTTCTCCGGGGTCGGCTCGCCCTCGGGGCGGGAGTGCAGCAGGACTCGGGTGTTCGTGGTGGTCACCCACCCATCGTGGCGCAGCCGTGGGTGTCGGGCAGACTGGGGCAGCATCATGGTGCGAACCTCTCCGGCGTGGTGGGCGGCCGGCGGCCTCGTGGCTGCCGCGGGCGTCCATGCTGCGCGGACGTTCGGGGCCGTCCGCCCCCAGTTGTGGCGACCCGAGCTGCTCTCGGCGTCCTCGGTCAGCGACGAACGGGACCTGGCCGACCTGCGCGAGATGCTGGGCCTCCCCACCGGCGGGCGTCCCGGGGTGGAGGTCACCCGGCGCACGGCCGTCCACGGGGACCACCGGGTCCCCGTGCTGTGGTTCGAGCCACGGCGTCGGACGGGACCCGGGGCCTACGTGTGGCTCCACGGCGGCGGGCTCGTCGCCGGCAGCGCGGCGGCCGACACCAGCCACTGCAGCCGGGTGGCCGCGGAGCTGGGCATCCCGGTGGTCGCGGTCGACTACCGGCTCGCTCCCGAGGACCCGTTCCCGGCCGCGTTGGAGGATGCGAGGGCGACCCTGCGGTGGGTGCTCGACGGCGCCGCCGATGCCGGCGTGGATCCGGCGCGGATCGCGATCGGGGGTGCGAGCGCTGGCGGTGGCCTGGCGGCGGCGGTGTGCCAGCTGGTGCGCGACCTCGGGGAGCCCGGTGCCTGCCTGCAGGTGCTGCGCTACCCGATGCTCGACCACCGCACGCGCCGTGGCCGGACGTGGCGGCGCTACGCTTGGAGCCCGGCGTCGAACCGCTTCGCGTGGCGCTGCTACCTCGGCGCCGAGGTCGACGCCGGTGCCGACCCGCCGGCGTACGCCGTGCCCGCGCTGGCGCGCGACCTGGCCGGCCTGCCGCCGGCCTGGATCGGCATCGGGGAGGCCGACCTCTTCCACGACGAGGCCCGCCGTTACGCCGCGCGGCTGGTCGCCGACGGGGTGCCGACGGTGTTCGACGCGGTCCCCGGGATGTACCACGGCGCCGAGGGCACCGCACCGGACGCACCCGCGATGCGGGCGTTCGTGGCGCGCGAGATGCGCGCACTGGGCGACGGGGTCGCCGGCATGGGGCAGACTTCGCTGCCATGACGTGGCAACTGGGGGACCGGCTCGTCGGTGCCCATCGCGACCGGCTGGTCGGCGTCGGGGTCCGCCCCGACGTGCTCGACTCCCTCGAGCTCCGCGAGGTCCGCGGACCGCTGCCGCCGTGGTGGCACGAGCAGCGCAACGTGCTCTACGTCCGCCCCGGCGTCACCGTGCCGGAGGAGCTGATCGGTGCCATGGCGCTGATCCCCTTCGAGGACGCCCTGCTGGTCATCGCCAGCACGGTCGAGAACATGGCCAAGCTGCACCTGGGCGGGGGCGGGGCGACGGTCTTCCTCGGGCCCGACAGCAGCTACACCGCCACCGACCTCTACTGCGGCGCGGACTCCAGCATCGTGCTCAACGCTGGCACCACCGCCACGCGGTGCGCCGTCCTGGACGCGCGCAACGGTGGGTCCATCGTCGCCCAGCCCGACCAGCTGTGGGCCGCGGACGTCTACCTCGCCACCGACGACATGCACCGGTTGGGCGACGCCGTGACCGGCGAACGGCTCAACCCGTACGGCGCCCACATCCGGCTGGGGGAGCACGTGTGGCTGGGGCGGGACGTGATCCTCACCGGCCACGTCGAGGTCGGCGAGGGCGCCGTGGTGGGCCTGCGCAGCCTGGTGCGCAACCAGGACGTGCCGCCCGCGACCGCGGTGGCCGGCGTCCCCGCCCGCGTCATCCGCAAGGACGTCGTCTGGAGCGAGGAGGACACGCCCTGACCCGCGGGCCGGTCAGGGCGTGAGGACCGCCTGCATCGCGTCGCCGTAGATCTCGATGATGCGGTCGGCGCTGGCGCCGAGCAGCTCCTCGCGCCGCTGCACGAAGAGCGCGTTGAGCAGCCCGTTCATCTGGGCCCCGGCCAGCAGCACCCGCAGCTCGCGGTCCTCGCCGTCGAGACGGTCGACCAGGGGGTCGACGAAGAGCTCCTTGGAGCGTCGGCCGAGCTCGGTGCCGATCTTGGGGTGGTGGGCGGCCCGGGTCAGGGGGAGGAACGCGTTGCGGAACTGCTCGCCCTCGTCGCTGAGGAAGTAGGCGACCATCCGGCGGCCGATCGCCTCCAGCGGGCCGCGGAGCACCTCCTGGATCCCGTCCCCGGTCTGCATCACCTCGAGGAAGAGCTCCTCCTTGGACCCGAAGTGCCGGATCACCAGCGCCGGGTCGATGTCGGCACGCGAGGCGATGGCGCGGACCGAGGCGCCGTCGTACCCGTGCTCGTCGAACATTTCCCGTGCGGCGGTGGCGATCGCCTCCCGAGTGGCGCGGCCGGCCGGACGGAGTCGCGTCTGGTCAAAGGGCTCGGTCACCCCGTCATCCTAAGCCTGCCGTGCGGCACGATGGGCCGGTGAGCGTTCCGATGCTGTCTGCCGACCCCACCGCGGACGAGGCCCGTCGCGCCGGCCTGCGCCGGATGCGGACGGTCGCGTTCGCACTGCTGGTCCTCGCCGCCGTGGTGTACGCCGCCACCCTGGACCGCGACGGGTGGCTCGGCTTCGTCAACGCCGGTGCGGAGGCCTCGATGATCGGTGCGATCGCCGACTGGTTCGCCGTCACCGCCCTGTTCAAGCACCCGCTGGGACTGCCGATCCCGCACACCGCGCTGGTGCCGCGACGCAAGGACGACCTGGCCCAGGGGCTGGAGCAGTTCGTGGGGGAGAACTTCCTGCAGGAGGAGGTGATCCGCGAGCGGATCGACGCGATCGGCATCTCCGGGCGTGTCGGGGCGTGGCTGGCGGTGCCGGCCAACGCCGAGCGCGTCGTGGACGAGGGCAGCGAGCTGTTGCGGATCGGGTTGGCCAAGGTGCGCGACGACCACATCGAGGCGCTGGTGACCGAGGCGCTGGTGCCGCGGCTCCGCGAGGAGCCGCTGGCCCCGCTGGCGGGCGGCCTGCTCTCGGAGGTGCTCGCCGACGACCTGCACCACGGGCTGGTGGACCTCGTGCTCGAGGAGCTGCACGGCTGGTTGGTCGCCAATCCGGACACGGTCCAGGACGTGCTGGAGGAGCGGGCGCCGTGGTGGGCACCGCAGGGACTCAACGACATGGTGACCTCGCGGCTGCACACCGAGATGGTGCGCTGGGTCGCCGAGATCCGGAGCGCGCCGACCCATCGCGCACGTCGCGCGCTCGACTCGATGCTGCACCAGCTGGCGGCGGACCTGCTGGAGGACCCCGACACCCAGGCCCGCACCGAGCGGCTCAAGGAACGGGTGCTGGACCATCCGGCGGTGCTCAACACGGCCACGGCGATCTGGCAGGCACTGCGCCGCGCCCTCATCGCCTCGCTCGACGACCCGCAGGGGGCGGTGCGTGAGCGGGTGCTGGTCGAGGTCCGCGCCGGCGCCGACCGGCTGCAGCAGGACGCGGCGCTGCGCGCGCGCCTGGACCGGATGGCGGCAGACCTGGCCGTGTTCGCGGTCGACCGCTACGGCACCGAGATCACCGCGGTGATCAGCCACACCATCGGCAAGTGGGACGGTCGTGAGGCGGCGAAGAAGATCGAGCTCCACGTCGGGCGTGACCTGCAATTCATCCGCATCAACGGCACGATCGTGGGTGGCCTGGTCGGCGTGGTCATCCATGCGCTGTCCCTGGCCGTCCACTGAGTCGCGACCGGAGGCCCGGACCTAGGATGGGGGCATGCTCGAACCCGTGGACGTCCCGATCTCCGACGGCAGCATCAAGCTCGGCCAGTTCCTCAAGCTCGCCAACCTGGTCGAGTCCGGATCGGAGGCCAAGCCGTTGCTGGCCGGTGGCATGGTGCGCGTCAACGACGAGGTCGAGACGCGCCGCAGCCGCCAGCTCCAGGTGGGCGACGTGGTGAAGGTCGCCACCGAGGCCGCACGCGTCGCCGGGGAGTAGCGACCGCGTCGTCCCCGGCGGCCGCGCCGAGCCCGTTGGTCGGGCCGAGCCCATTGGTCGGGCCGAGCCCGTTGGTCGAGCCTGTCGAGACCTAGCGGACGTCGACCAGGTCCACGACGAAGATCAGCGTCTCGCCGCCGGCGATGACCGGGGGAGCGCCGCGGTCGCCGTACCCCAGGTGCGGCGGGATCACCAGCTGCCGCCGGCCGCCGACCTTCATGCCCTGCACGCCGGTGTCCCACCCGGCGATGACCTGGCCGGCGCCGAGCTGGAACTGCAACGGCTGGCCGCGGTTGTAGGAGGCGTCGAACTCCTCGCCGGTCGAGTGCGCCACGCCGACGTAGTGCACGCTGACGGTGTGGCCGGCCTGCGCCTCGGCGCCGTCGCCCTCGGTCACCTCGGTGACCGCCAGGTCGGTCGGCGGCTCCAGACCGGGGAACTCGATCTCGGGCTTCTGCGGGTTGCTCATGCTCGCGACCCTACGGCAGCCCGGTGCCGTCGGGGCAGTCGCTGTCGCGGCCCGGCACGACCTGCCGTGTCGCGGGGAGGTACGCCGCGGCGCGGCTGCGTCCGAGGTTCCACTCCAGCCAGTCGTCGCGATCACGGACCCGCCCGGCCAGGGCACAGTCCTCGAGGTCGTCGGGCAGTTCCTCGACCAGCGTCGGGACGGCGTCCTGGGAGAGCCCCTGCAGGTAGGGCCAGTCGACCCTGCCGGTCTCGGCATAGCGGTCGAGGTTGCGTTCGGCGATCCAGGCGTCGGGGTTGAGGGCGACGATCCCCAGCAGGGCGACCGTGCCGGTGACGAGGGCGAAACGGGGGAGCCACCGCGCGCGCAGCCCGACCCCGGCGACCAGCATCGCGACGACCAGGACCCCCACCCAGCCCTCGAAGGCCGTCACCAGCAGGCGGAGCTCGGTGAAGCCGTACGCCTCCTGGTAGAGGTCCATGCGGTGCAGCGCCGAGGCGACCACGACCAGTGTCTGCACGCCCAGCAGGCCGAGCGCGCCGCGCAGCCACCCGCGGTCGGGCGCCGTACCCCGCGGAGCCTTGCGGGCCGCCGCCCAGGTCACCAGCAGCGTCAGGGCCGTCGCCACGGTGAGCTGGCCGAACCCCTGGTGCACGTACTCGGCGTAGGTCAGGCCGGTGGTGCGCTGCAGGTGGCCGTGGCCGCCGAACACCACGGTCGCCTGGGCCAGCAGGAAGGCGGCGAACACGGCGTTGACGACCATCACCGGCACCAGCCACTCGTAGCGCCGCGACACCGGCGGCACGTCGGTCGGCATGCGGTCGACGTCCGGCGGGTTCAGGGCGAGGTACGACGCCGCCAGCACCACGCCGCCCACGGCGACGGTGAGGAACGCACGCAGGACGACCGTCTGCGCGGAGAGGTCGGGGAGCAGCGCGGTCACCCACTCGGCGAGCAGCGCGTCGGCGGTGGCGAAGAGGGCGCCGAAGACCAGCAGCGCCAGCAGCGACCAGACGGTCGTGCGCAGCAGTGCCGCACCGTGGCCGCCGCCGGTCAGCACCCGCAGCGTGCGGCCCAGCCACGGGAGCCCACGTACGCCGGCCAGCGGCACCGCGACCGCGGCTGCGGCGAACCCGGACACGGTGCGTCCGCCGGCGACGCCGACCGCGGTCAGCAGGCCACCGAGCAGGACGCACAGCACCAGGACCCAGTCCGCGTCCCGGACCGAGGTGGCCACCGCGAGGAGGACGCACAGGGCGGCGCAGAGCAGGGTGAAGGGCTCGCGCCGGCGTCGGCTCGCCGTCAGGATCGCAGTGCCGGCGGCCAGCAGCACCAGCGTGGTGCCCACGCCGGCGTCGCGGAAGGGCAGCACGATCGCCGCCAGGACACCCACGCCGAGGGCCGCCAGCAGGACGGGGAGGCGGGCGGCGGTCCGGTCCGGCCACAGCGAGCCGAAGAAGTCCTCCAGCAGGCCGGGCGAGGCGACCGGCGTGACGGCCTGCTCCGGTGCTGCCGGTGGTGGCGGGGACGCAGTGGTGGGCACGGGGGACTCCTCGTGGTCGGGGACGGGGCCGGGGCGGCCGGTGGGACGGAGGGGGAGGTCGACGCGGACGAGGGCGCCCGTGCCGGTCGCGGGGTCGTGGAACGCGATGCTGCCGCCGTGCAGGTCGCTGACCCACCGTGCGATCGCCAGCCCGAGACCGGTCCCGCCGGTGGCGTCGGTGGTGCCGGCGGTGCGCGCCGTACCGAAGGGCTCGAAGACCCGCTCGCGGTCCGCGGCGGGGAGGCCGGGACCCTCGTCGTGCACGGAGAGTCGGTAGTGCTCGTCGGAGGTCTCGACGTCGACGTGGACCGTGCCGTCGCTCGGACTGTGGCGGGAGGCGTTGTCGAGCAGGTTGGTCACCAGCTGCCGCAGTCGGTCCGGGTCGGCGTGGACGACCAGGTCCGGCGAGACGTCGACGGCGAAGGCCACGTCGCGACCGAGGGCGGAGACCTCCTCGACCGCGTCCGTGACCAGGGCGTCGAGCCGGACCGGTTGCGGCGAGAAGGCGGCGCGACCCGCGTCCTCCCGGGCCAGGTCGAGCAGGTCCTCGACCAGGTCCGACATCCGCTCGGCGCGCGCCAGGGCGGCCGGCACCGAGTCGACGCCGTCGTCGACGCCGTCCACGACGTTCTCCAGCAGGGCACGCAGGCCGGCCAGCGGCGTCCGCAGCTCGTGGCTCACGTTGGCCACGAGGGCACGGCGTTGCCGGTCGACGTCGGCGAGGTCGGCGGCCATCGCGTTGAAGGTGTGGGCCAGTTCGCCGACCTCGTCCCGCGAGGTGGCCGTCACCCGCACCGTGTAGTCGCCGGTGGCCATGCGGCGCGCGGCGGCGGTCATCTCCCGCAGCGGCGCCACCATCCCCACTGCGAGCAGCTGGGTGACCGCCAGCGCGAGGGCGATGGCGACCGGGATGCCCAACCACAGCGGTACGCCGCTGGCGCGCCCCAGCACGCCCACCAGCGCCGCCACGGTGACGCTCGCCGCCACCAGGAGGCCCAGCTTGAGCTTGATCGAGCGCAGCGGGGCGAGGGGCGTCGACGTCACGTGGCGTCCCCGGTCTCCAGGGCGTAGCCCACGCCGTGCGAGGTGCGGATCCGGTCGTGGCCCACCTTCGACCGCAGCCCCTTGACGTGGCTGTCGACGGTGCGGGTCGTGGTCGCGTCCTGCCAGCCCCAGACCTCGGCCATCAACCGCTCCCGCGACACCACGGCGCCCGGGGACGCCGCCAGGCACTGCAGCAGGTCGAACTCGGTCGGCGTCAGCCGCACCTCGACGCCGTCGCGCCACACACGGCGCGCCGCCACGTCCAGGTGCACGTCGCCCAGCACCAGTGAACGTTGCTGCTGGAGCACGCCCGCGCGCTCGACCCGTCGCAGCAGTGCCGCGACGCGGGCCACGAGCTCCCGCATCCGGAAGGGCTTGGTGAGGTAGTCGTCGGCACCGACCCCCAGGCCGACCAGCACGTCGGCCTCGTCGGTGCGGGCGGTGAGCATCAGCACCGGCACGGGACGTTCGGCCTGGATGCGACGGCAGACCTCGTGCCCGTCGAACCCGGGCAGCATCACGTCGAGGACGACGAGGTCCGGGTGGTGCTCACGGCACGCGGCGACCGCGCCGGGACCGTCCACGGCGCGGTGGACGTCGTACCCCTCGGCGGCGAGGCGGTCGGCGACCGCCTGGTTGATGACGGGGTCGTCCTCGACCACGAGGACCCGTCGTGCTGCGCTGCTCATGGCAGCAGGTTAGGAGCGAACCTCGGCAGGATCGGCGTACGACGTGTGGAGGTTCTGTGCAGATCAGCTCTGGTGCACGTAGTGGTCGAGCTGGTCGCGCTCGAACTCGAGCTGCTCGATCTTGTGCTTGACCAGGTCGCCGATGCTGACGATGCCCACGGCCAGGCCGTCCTCGACGACCGGCACGTGGCGGAAGCGGCGCCGTGTCATCGAGCCCATGACGTCGTCGAGGGTGTCGTCGGTGGTGCAGGTCTCGACGACGTCGGTCATGATCGCGCCGACGGTGTTGTTGATGACGGTGCCGTCGTGGTGGAGGTGCCGGACCACGTCGCGTTCACTGACGATGCCGTCGAGGTGCTCCCCGTCGCGGCTGACGATCAGGGCGCCGATGTTGTGCTCGGCGAGCATGGCGATCAGCTCGCGGACCCCGGCCTCGGGGGTGATGGTCACGACGCCCTGGGTCTGCTTGGCCTGCAGGATCTCACCGATGCGCATGTGACCCAGATTACTCAGGGGGCGGGTCCTCGGCCACCGGTTCGCGGCGCTGTCTCAACTCCGAGACGGTGCCGCCGCGGGAGGGCTGCCAGTCGGCGTCGTGGTTGTCGTCGGGCAGCGAGCCGAGGAAGGACAGCGCGGCGTCGTGCAGGTGGCCGTTGGTGGCCAGCGCGTTGCCGCCCCACGGGCCCGGCGTCCCCTCCAGCGAGGTGAACTGGCCGCCGGCCTCGCGGACGATGATGTCCAGCGCCGCCATGTCGTAGACCTCGAGCTCGGGCTCGGCGGCGACGTCGACCGCCCCCTCCGCGAGCAGCATGTAGGACCAGAAGTCGCCGTAGGCGCGCGTGCGCCAGCAGCTGCGCATCAGGGCGAGGAAGTCCTCGCCGCGGCCGCGTTCCTCCCAGCCGCTGAGCGAGGAGAAGGACAGCGAGGCGTCCTCGAGGCGGCGTACGTCGCTGGTGCGGCACTCGGTCGCCTTCAGCAGCGACTTGCCCGTCCATGCGCCGCCGCCGACCGAGGCCCACCAGCGGCGCTGCAGCAGGGGAGCGGATACGACGCTGAGGACGACCTCGTCCTCCACGGCGAGCGCGATGAGCGTGGCCCACACGGGGACGCCGCGGACGAAGTTCTTGGTGCCGTCGATCGGGTCGATGATCCAGCGCCGCTGGGAGTGGCCCGCGCTGCCCTGCTCCTCGCCGGTGACGGCGTCGCGGGTGCGGACGCGGGACAGCGTGCGCCGGATCGACTCCTCGACCGCCTGGTCGGCGTCGGTCACCGGCGTCAGGTCCGGCTTGCTCATCACGTGCAGGTCCAGCGCCTTGAAGCGAGCCTGGGTGAGCGAGTCGGCATCATCGGCCAGCAGGTGTGCCAGCCGGAGGTCGTCGGTGTAGTCGGTGGCCACGCGGTCAGGGTATTGCCTGCTGCCTTTCGCGGCCGACATCGGGCACGCTGGGGGCATGGAGATCAACGGACTGCCGCTGCACCCGCTCGCCGTCCACGGTGCGGTGGTGCTCGCACCGATCGCGTCGCTGGTGGCCCTGGCCTACCTCGTCCCCGCGCTCCGGGACCGGCTGCGGTGGCCCACGCTGGTGCTGGCGCTCGTCGCGGCGGCCGCGGTGCTGGTCGCCTACTTCTCAGGCGACAGCTTCCGGGAGGCCAACGACTTCTTCAACGACCCCGGCGCGCCGGTCACCGAGAAGATCGACACCCACGAGGACCGCGGCGCGCTGCTGATGTGGTGGAGCCTGGCCTTCGCCGCCATCGCGGTGATCACCACCGCGTTGCACCGACGCGACGGCTGGGTCCGGTGGCTGCTGGCAGCGCTCCTCGCCGTCGACGCGGTCGCGGTGCTCGTCCTCGTCGTCCTCACCGGCGACTCCGGCGCCCGCGCCGTCTGGGACGGCTTCGCCGGCTGATCCGTCGACCGGGGAGGGCTGCGTGCACCCACTGCGCGCGATCCTCCCCGATCGTGTGTCCTGACGGGCGCCGACTTCTCCACAGGAGCGCCCCGAGTGCCTTGGTGGAGTCCACCGCGAGCGGTAGGACGGAGCCATGGACGTCGCCGAGCTGCTCGCGAGCCAGGACGGGGTCGTCGCGCGCCGTCAGGTGCTGGCCGCCGGGGAGGACGGCGGCGACGTCGCGCGCCGCCTGCGGCGCCGTGAGTGGGTGGTCGTGCATCCCGGGGTGTACGTCGACCACACCGGTCCACTCACCTGGCAGCAGCGTTCGTGGGCCGCCGTCCTGGCGTGCTGGCCCGCGGCACTGGCCGGCTGGTCCGCGATCCGCGCCCATGAGGGGCCGGGCCCGCGTGGTGGCGCCGAGGGGCCGGTGGAGGTCGTCGTCGCCCATCGACGACGCATCCGCACGCCCGAGGGAGTGGTGGTTCGGCGTGATCGCCACCTCGACGACCGGGTCCAGTGGAACCGGTCGCCGCCGCGGATGCGGTACGACGCCGCCGTGCTCGCGCTCGCAGCAGGTGCAGCGACCGACATGGCTGCCGTCGCCGTCCTCGCCGACGCCTGCGGGGCGCGGCGTACGACGGCCGCACGCCTGCGGCGCCAGGCCTCCGCGACGCCGCGACTGCGCCGGCGAGCGTGGCTCCTGGCGGTGCTCGACGACGTCGCCGAGGGCACGTGCTCGGTGCTCGAGCATGCCTACCTGCGGCGGGTGGAGCGTGACCACGGCCTCCCGCGCGGTCAACGGCAGGTCCCGGCGATCGCGGGTGGCCGACGCATGATGCGCGACGTGGTCTACGCGGGCCGTTCACCGGCCTGGACGCAGGTGGTCGAGCTCGACGGGCGGTTGTTCCACTCCTCCGCCGAGTCACGCGACCGTGACCTCGAGCGGGACCTCGACGCCGCGCTCGACGGTGCCGACACGGTGCGCCTGGGATACGCACAGGTCGTCGCGCGGCCGTGCGCCACCGCGGCGAAGATCGCCGCGCTGCTGCGGCGTCGCGGCTGGGAGGGTGCGCTGCGTCCGTGTGCCGACTGCCAGGAGTCATCACCGGGGAGGGTTGCGTGAACCCACTGCGCGCGATCCTCCCCGATCGTGCCGGTCAGCGGTCGGCGGCGGTGCGGGCGGCGAGCAGGCGTCGGTAGGACGCGATCCGTTCGGGGTCGGCGCCGCCGAGGTCGAGGCCGCACTCGGGCTCGGCGTCGCCGTGGGTGCAGCCGCGGGGGCAGTCGACGGTGAGCTCGGCCAGGTCGGGGAACGCGCCGATGAGGTCGCCGGGCTCGACGTGCGCGAGGCCGAAGGAGCGGATGCCGGGGGTGTCGACCAGCCACGAGTCCGCCGCGTCGGGCAGTGCGAGCATCACCGCCGAGGTCGAGGTGTGGCGGCCCCGGCCGGTCACGTCGTTGACGCCGCCGGTCTCGCGGTCCGCCTCGGGGACCAGGGCGTTGAAGAGCGTGGACTTGCCGACCCCGCTGTGGCCCAGCAGCACGCTGGTGCGCCCCACCAACCGTTCGCGCACCGCCTCGACCCCGAGGATGGTCCGATCGGTGGCGCTGGCCCTCCGGGTGACCACCGACGGCACCCCGAGCGCGCGGTAGGTCGCCAACAGCTCCTCGGGGTCGGCGAGGTCGGACTTGGTCAGGCACAGCAGCGGCTCGATGCCGGCGTCGTACGCCGCCACGAGGGCGCGGTCGATGAGCCCGTGCCGCGGCTCGGGGTCGGCCAGCGCGGTGACGATCATGAGCTGGTCGGCGTTGGCGACCACGACGCGTTCGTGCGGGTCGTCGTCGTCGGCGGTGCGACGCAGCACGGTCTGGCGCTGCTGCACCTCGACGATCCGCGCCAGGGTGCCGTCGGCGCCGGAGACGTCGCCGACCACCCGCACGTGGTCGCCCACGACGACGGCCTTGCGCCCCAGCGGGCGCGCCTTCATGGCGGTGACGACCACGTCGTCGACCAGCGTCGTGTAGCGACCGCGGTCGACGGCGACCACCAGGCCCTCGCGGGCGTCGGCGTGGGCGGGACGGTCCTTCGTCCGGGGCCGGGTGCGTCGCCGCGGACGCTCGTAGTGCTCCACGTCGTGCTCGGTGTAGCGGCGACCCATCGACGGCTCAGAACAGCGAGGCCCAGAAGCCCGCGAAGTCGGGGAAGGTCTTCGAGGTGGTGGCGACGTCCTCGACCAGGACGTCGGGCGCCGCCGCGCCGACCACGACGCCGGCGTGGGCCATGCGGTGGTCGGCGTAGGTGCGGAAGCGGCCGCCGTGCAGCGGGGCGGGAGTGAACCGCAGGCCGTCGGGGAGCTCGGTGACCGCGGCGCCGAGCCCGCCGAGCTCGGCGGCGAGGGCGGCGAGGCGGTCGGTCTCGTGGCCGCGGATGTGGCCGACGCCGGTGAGGTGGGACGGCGTCGCGGCAACCGCGCAGAGGGCGGCGACGACGGGCGTGAGCTCGCCGACGTCGTGCAGGTCGGCGTCGATGCCCTGCAGGGTGCCCGGTGCCGGTCCGGTGACCTGCAGGCCGTGCTCGAGGTGGGTGACGGTGCACCCCATGCGTGCCAGCAGGTCCCGCCAGGCGTCCCCGGCCTGGGTGGTGGCGCTCGGCCAGTCGCGCACGGTGACGGTGCCGCCGGTGACCGCGGCGAGCGCGAGGAAGGGGCCGGCGTTGGACAGGTCGGGCTCGATCTCGGTGTCCAGGGCGGCGATGGCGCCGGGGGAGACGACCCAGCGGTTCGCGTCGGCGTCGTCGACGGCGACACCGCGTTCGCGCAGCATCGCGACGGTCATGGCCACGTGCGGCAGGGAGGGGATCGGCTTGCCGTCGTGACGTACGTCGACGCCCTGCTCGAAGCGCGCGCCGGCGAGCAGCAGCGCGGACACGAACTGCGAGGACGTGGAGGCGTCGATGGTCACCCTGCCGCCCGGGACGCCGCCCTCGCCGTGCACCGTGAATGGCACGCCGTCGCCGGTGACGGTCACGCCGAGGTCACGCAGCGCGGCGAGCACTTCGCCGACCGGACGGTTGCGCAGGTGGGCGTCGCCGTCCAACGTCGCGTCGCCGCGGCCGAGCGCGGCCACGGGCGGCACGAAGCGCACCACGGTGCCGGCGAGACCGCAGTCGATCGTGGTGTCGTCGGTCGCGGTGCCCGGCGTGACTGCCCAGTCCTCGCCCTCGGTGTCGACCGTGGCGCCGAGCGAGGTGAGTGCGCGCGCCATCAGCTCGGTGTCGCGCGAGCGCAGGGCGCGGCGTACGACGGACGGACCGTCGGCCAGCGCGGCCAGCACGAGTGCCCGGTTGGTGAGCGACTTGCTGCCGGGCAGGCGGACGGTGGCGTCCACCGGTGCCGTCGCCACGGGAGCGGGCCAGGGGTCGGCGACGGGCGGGGCGGGCGGCATGATGCGACGATTCTAGGGGTCGATCACCGATACGCTGGCGGCATGTGCGGTCGCTACGCCTCCAGCCGCTCGCCGGAGGACCTCGCCGAGGAGTTCGAGATCCTCGACCCGCGGCTCGAGCGCGCGCTGCCGCCGGACTACAACGTGGCCCCCACCGACGAGGTGTACGCCGTCCTTGACCGCCCACCCAAGGGTGAGACCGAGGTGGTGCGCCAGTTGCGGGTGGTGCGCTGGGGGCTGGTGCCCTCGTGGGCGAAGGACCCGTCGATCGGCAGCCGGATGATCAACGCACGGATGGAGACGGTGGCCGCCAAGCCGGCGTTCCGGCGGGCGTTCGCCAAGCGCCGCTGTCTCGTGCCGGCCGACGGCTACTACGAGTGGTACCCCACCGAGCAGCGCACCGCGAAGGGCAAGCAGCGCAAGCAGCCCTTCTACATCCATCCCGTCGACGGCTCCTCGCTGGCGATGGCCGGCCTCTACGAGCTCTGGCGCGACCCCACCCGTGCCGACGACGACCCGGAGCGGTGGCGCTGGACGTGCACGGTGCTGACCACCAGCGCCCCCGACGACCTGGGCCACATCCACGACCGGATGCCCCTGCTGGTCACCCCCGAGCGCCGCGACGCGTGGCTGGACCCGGCCTCGGGGTCCGAGGACGTCCTGGACCTGCTCGTGCCCGCCCAGCAGCACGGGCTGGAGGCCCATCCGGTCTCCACGGCGGTCGGCAACGTGGCCAACAACGGTCCCGAGCTGGTCGAGCCGCTTCCCCCCGAGGACCTGCCGACGATCCAGGAGAGCCTGCTGTGAACACGCGGTGGACCGCATGAGCGAGGAACGCATCATCCCCACGCCACAGGGGGAGGGGCGCCTGGTCACCAAGCGCGCCCGCCACCCGATCGGCACGCTGCTGCTCAGCCACGGCGCCGGCGGCGGCATCGACGCGCGCGACCTCCTCGCGCTCGAACGACGACTGCCGGGCCAGGGCATCACCGTGATGCGCTTCGAGCAACCCTGGCGGCGCGCCGGACGCAAGGTCGCCACCCCGCCGGCGACGCTGGACGAGGCGTTCCGGGCGGCGGCCGACTCGATCCGGGTCCGCACCCCGCTCGTGGTGGGCGGTCGCTCGGCCGGCGCGCGGTCGGCGGCCCGGTGCGCGCGGGACCTGGCGGCCGTCGGCTGCCTGGCGCTGTCCTTCCCGCTCTACCCGCCGGGCAGGCCGGAGAAGTCGCGCCTCGACGAGCTCGCCGACGTCGGCGTCCCCACCCTGGTGGTGCAGGGGGAGCGCGACCCGATGGGCCGTCCCGAGGAGTTCCCGAGCCCGCTGCCCGGCCAGGTCGACCTCAGCGTGGTGCCGGCGGCCGACCACGGCCTGGGGGTGCCCAAGCGGGCCGACCTGACCGAGGACGACGCGATGGAGATCGTGGTCGAGTCCACGCTGGAGTGGCTGGTCCGCGAGGTCCTCGGGAATGAGCGGCGCTGATCGGGCGTTCTGCTGTGCATGACGGCAGTGCTGGATCGCCCCGTCGACGCGCGCGACGTAGGCTGGGGCCTGATGACCGAGACCCAGATCGACGTGGCGGCCGAGACCGAGGCCGAGCGTTCGGCGCGCTTCGAGCGCGACGCGTTGCCCCACCTCGACCAGTTGTACGCCGCGGCGATGCGCATGACCCGCAACCCCGCGGACGCCGAGGACCTGGTGCAGGAGACCTTCGCGAAGGCCTTCACCAAGTTCCACCAATTCAAGCCGGGCACCAACCTCAAGGCCTGGCTCTACCGCATCCTGACCAACACCTTCATCAACTCCTACCGCAAGAAGCAGCGCCAGCCGCAGCAGTCACTCACCGGCGAGGACGGTGAGATCGAGGACTGGCAGCTGGCGCGGGCGGAGGCCCACACCTCCGGTGGGCTGAAGTCGGCCGAGACCGAGGCGCTGGAGCACCTGCCCGACACCGAGGTGAAGCAGGCGCTCCAGGAGCTCCCCGAGGAGTTCCGCCTCGCGGTCTACCTCGCCGATGTCGAGGGGTTCGCCTACAAGGAGATCGCCGAGATCATGGACACGCCGATCGGGACGGTCATGTCGCGCCTGCACCGTGGTCGTCGCCAGCTGCGCGACATGCTGTCGGAGTACGCCGCCACCCGCAACGGGGTTCCCGGCGAGGGGGCGGTCTGAGATGGCTCACGAGCACGCCGGCACCGAGGACTGCTCCTCCTTCCTCGACCGCATCATGCGCATGATCGACAACGAGCTCGAGGAGGGTGACTGTGCGGTCGTGCGCGAGCACCTGGACTCGTGCAACCCCTGCCTGGAGAGCTACGACCTGCAGCGCACCGTGAAGATGCTCGTGGCCCGGTCCTGCTCCGAGACGGCTCCGGCCGAGCTGCGCGAGCGGGTGCGGGTCAGCATCCGGGCGGTCCAGGTGCAGATCCGCGACGAGAACGGCTGAGCAGCAGCCCCAGCACGACGAAACCCCCGGACCGATGGTCCGGGGGTTCGTTGCTTCTCGACGGTCAGCCGCCGAGGGGGCGCTTGCCGTGGTTGGCATTGTTCTTGCGACGCGCCTTGCGCTTGCGTCCACGCTTGCTCATGGTTCCTCCTCGAAGGTCGAGACGTGCCAGTTTGTCAGTCGGGGCGGCTCAACCCGTAATCCGCGACAGGAACTTCTCGCTGTCGACGATGATGCGGGTGACCTCTCCGGACCCGACGAGCTTGCCCGGCGTGCCGTCGGTCGAGTGACGGGCCGAGACCGAGAACCGGCGCAGCCGGCCGTCGCTGTGCGCGAGCCGGGCGGTCACGTGCACCTCCTGCCCGACGGGGCTGGCGGCGAGGTGCTCCAGGTCGATGCGTGTGCCGACGCTGGTCTCGCCCTCGCGCAACTCCTCGGCGACGGCCGCGCAGGTCGCGGCCTCGCACCAGGCGAGCAGTCGTGGGGTCCCGAGCACCGGCAGGTCGCCGGACCCCACGGCAGCGGCGGTGTCGTCCTCGGTCACGGTGTGGGTCTGCTCGGCGGCGTCCGCCACGGTGGCCTCCTCAGATGCCGAAGGTGTTGCGGGGGTAGGGGGCGTTGACGTCGGTGATGACGTTGATCAGGTAGGGAGCGTTGGCCGCGAAGCCGCGGTCCAACGCCTCGCCGATCCGCCCCGGGTCGGTGACGACCTCACCGGCGCCGCCGAGGGCCTTGACGACCTCGTGGTACTGCGTGCGCTCGGCCAGGTCGGCGGCGACGTCGTAGCCGTAGAGCATCTGCATCGGGCCCTTCTCCAGGCCCCACGCGGAGTTGTTGCCCATGACCATGACGACGGGCAGGTTGTGGCGCACCAGCGTGTCGACGTCCATCAGCGAGAAGCCGGCGGCGCCGTCGCCGAGGAGCAGCACGACCTGCGAGGACGGGCGGGCGATGCGGGCGGCGATCGCCGCGCCGAGCCCGGCGCCGAGGCAGCCGTACGGGCCGGGGTCGAGCCAGCAGCCGGGGCGCTGGGGCTCGACGAACTTGCCGGCGAAGGAGACGAAGTCGCCGCCGTCGCCGATGACCACGGCGTCCTCGGCGAGCCGGGGCACCAGTTCGCCGTAGATGCGGGCCGGGTGGATCGGGTCGGCCTCGGCGTGCAGCAGCGCGTTGTCGCGCTCGACGGCGGCCTGCACGGTCTGCTGCAGGTCCCCGGTCCAGCCGGACCAGTCCCGCGGGCCGGCGCGGTCGATCCCGGCCAGCAGCCCGTCCAGCACGGCCGACAGGTCGCCGGAGACGGACGCGGCGAGGTCGGCGTGCCCGGAGACCTGGTCGGGTGAGTCGGCGACGTGGACGACGCGTGCGGTGCCGTTGCCGTCCTCGTCGCCGCCGAAGACGCCGTAGCCCAGGCGGAAGTCCAGGGGCGTGCCGACGACCACGACCAGGTCGGCGCCCTTGAGCGCGGCCCCGCGGGCCTTGGTCATCAGCATCGGGTGGCCGCCGGGCACGATGCCGCGTCCCATGCCGTTGGTGATGGTCGGGATCTTGACGCCCTCGACGAGCCGGAGGGCGGCGTCCTCGGCGCCGTCGGCCCACACGTCGGTGCCGAGGATGAGCACCGGGCGCTCGGCCTGCGCGATCAGCGACGCGACGTGGTCCACCGCGCCGGCGTCGGGGGCGGTGCGCTCCGGGGCCAGGGCGGGCACCGTGCCGGTCCCGGCGTTGAAGAACTCGTCCATGCCGACGTCGACGTACGCCGGACCGCGGTGGGAGCTGCGGGCCGCGGTGAAGGCCTCGTGCATCCCCTCGGCGACGTCGTCGGCGGTGGGGATGGTGCGGGCGTACTTCGTGACGCTCTCGACGATCGGCACGTGGTCGATCTCCTGCAGCGCGCCCTTGCCCCACTGGTTGTTGGGGGCGCGTCCGCCGACGACGACCATCGGGGAGCCGTTGAACGTGGCCTGCGCCAGGGTGCTGACGCCGTTGGTGACACCGGGACCCGCGGTGAGCACGGCGAGGCCGGGCACCCGGGTGAGCTTGCCGGTCGCCTCGGCGGCGAAGGCCGCGGTCTGCTCGTGGCGCACGTCGAGCAGGCGCATCGTGTCCCCGGCCTCGGCGGCCTTCACGGCGCCGTCGTACATCGGGAACACGTGGGCACCGGAGAGGGTGAACATGGTCTCCACGCCGTGGGCGCGGGCGACGTGCACCGCCAGTTCGCCGGCGTGGCCGCTGATCTCGTTTCCGCTCATGGGAGCAACCTACTCACTGGTACGCAGGCCGGGGTGGACGGCGCGGAGCCGGTCGATCACCGAGAGGACCAGGTCGGCCCGGTCCGGCGGCGGGTCCGGCGCGAGGCTGAGGAGCAGGTAGAGCGCGCGGAGGTACGCCGCAGCGTCGGTGAGCCGCTCGAGCCATGCCTCGACCACGTCGGTGGGCACCAGGCCCCGGCGCAGCACCGCCATGGTGGCCTCGGCCAGCCGGTCGACGGAGTCGAGCCGCTCGAGGCCGACGGCGCGTTCGCCGATCACGTCGAGCACGACCGCCAGTTCGGCACCGGCGCAGGCGGGGTGGTGGGCGAGCGCGGCGACGGCGTCGGCGCCGCGCGCCGTGGCCGACTCCTCGGGCTCCTCCAGCCACCACGTGACGAGGCGGTCGCCCCAGGTGAGCACCTGCTCGGCGGGCACCCGCCGGGTGGCCTCGTCGCGGGCGATGCACTGCCCCAGCACCACCGCGGAGCTGGTGCGCCGCTCCCGCACGCCGGAGCCGAGTCCGGCGACCATGCCGTCACCCAGACCGGGGAGCAGGTCGTCGTAGACCCCGCGCCGCAGCCACGTCCGCAAGGCCGCCACTGCGGTGTCCTCGCGCACCCGGTCGTCGGCGTGCCCGAGCATCTCGGTGAGCTCGGCGGTCAGCTCCGACAGCGACGGCTCGTCGGGCACCGGGAAGTCCGACCGCGACAGTTCCTCCCAGGCATCCCTCCGCACGCCTCCATCCTGCCAGCGGCCCGGCAGCCGTCGGCACCCCCCACCGGGACCGAGCCTAGGCTGGTCCCGTGCCGTCGCTGTCCGAGATCGCCCACCGCCACACCCGACTGGGGGCGGCGGACATCGCCTGGCTCCAGCTGCTGCAGGCGGACTGGCAGATCATCGCCGACCTCTCCTTCGCCGACCTGGTGCTCTGGCTGCCCGACAGGGACGGTGACGGCTTCTGGGCCGGCGGCCAGATCCGGCCGACCACCGGGCCGACGGCGTACGACGACGACATGATCGGCGAGCACCTGCCGGCAGGGCGGCGGCCGCTGGTGGACACCGCCTACGAGCAGCGGCGGGTGACCCGCGAGGGTGACCCGGAGTGGCGCAACGACGTCCCGGTGCGCACCGAGGCGGCACCGGTGCGCCGCGAGGACCGTGTCATCGCGGTGATCGGGCGCAACACCAACCTGCTCGGGGTGCGTCCGCCGAGCCGGCTGGAGATCTCCTACGTCCAGACGGCCGGCGAGCTGATCCAGATGATCGCCCGCGGGCTCTTCCCGGCGCCGGGCCAGCGCAGCGACCACGCGGACTCGCCGCGGGTCGGTGACGGGTTCGTGCGCGTCGACGCGACCGGCCGCGTGCAGTACGCCAGCCCCAACGCGCTGTCGCTCTACCGCCGGTTGGGCGTCGCCGGCGACCTCACCGGGGAGCTGCTGACCGACGTCACCCGCGAGCTCGTGCCGTTGCGCAGTCGGCCGGACGAGGAGACGCTGAGCGCAGTGCTGGGCGGCCGTGCCCACCGTGACATGGAGGTCGATGCCGGGGACGTGGCGCTCATCGCGCGCTCGATCCCGTTGCGTCCTCGCGGTGAGCGCGAGGGGGGCCTGATCCTCACCCGCGACGTGACCGCGCTGCGTGACCGCGACCGGGAGCTGATCACCAAGGACGCCACGATCCGCGAGATCCACCACCGGGTGAAGAACAACCTGCAGACGGTGGCGGCGCTGCTCCGGCTCCAGGCCCGTCGCATCGACGCGCCCGAGGCGACCACGGCGCTGGAGGAGGCGGTGCGCCGGGTGGGGTCGATCGCGATCGTGCACGAGACGCTGAGCCATGCGGTGGAGGAGACGCTGGACTTCGACGGTGTCGCGGACCGGTTGGCCAAGCTGGTCACCGACGTGGGGTCGCTCTCGGCGGCGATCCGCGTCCGGCGCGAGGGCTCGTTCGGCATGCTCGACGCCGAGCGCGCCACCCCGCTGGCGATGGTGCTGACCGAGCTGCTGCAGAACGCCGTCGAGCACGGCTACGACGGGGAGGTGAGCACCGGGGACGGCGAGATCGTGCTCGCCGTGGATCGCCGGAGCGCCACGCTGGGCGTCGTCATCGACGACGACGGCCGCGGGCTGCCTGCCGGTTTCGACCTGGAGACGCGGGCGAGCCTGGGCCTCTCGATCGTCCGGACGCTGGTGGAGTCCGAGCTCGGGGGTCAGCTGGTCCTGGGGGCCTCGGCGACCGGAGGCACCCGCGTCGATCTCTCGATCCCGCTCGACCGGCCCTGACCCGGGGCAGCGGTCGGGGGAGCGCTCAGGCGCGGGTGCGGACGCGTGCCCGCGCGTTGCGACGCTTGAGCGCCCGGCGCTCGTCCTCGCTGAGGCCGCCCCACACGCCGTGGTCCTGTCCCGCCTCCAGTGCCCACTGCAGGCACTGTTCGCGCACGTCGCAGCGCTGGCACACGGCCTTGGCCTCCTGGATCTGCAGGATGGCCGGACCGGTGTTGCCGATCGGGAAGAACAGCTCCGGGTCCTCGTCGAGGCATGCGGAGCGGTGACGCCAGTCCACGGTGGGGGTCCTCTTTCCTTCCTGCGTGCGCAGGGAGTGATTGCGTGGGGGATGGATGAACAGGAGGCGGGGCGGCTCGTCCGGTCTGCAGGCAGCACCGGGACACACAAGTGAAGCCGTTCACCAGCCGAGCCCCAGCGTTCCAAGGAACGCGTCGTGAATCAAGGGGTAAGTGAGGTCGACTGGATCACAAAACCCGTGGTCAGCGTGGCGTGTCGGCGTGGTCTACGCTGCGCGGGTGTCGGAACCAGGGGACGCCCGCGAGACGCCACCACCGTTGACAGTGGCGGCCTCGCTGGTGGCGCTGCAGGCGGTGGTGCTGCTCGGCTTCGCCGTGGTCGAGGTGGCCGACCTCGCTCCGGAGCGTCGTGCGTTGGGGGTGTCGACCGCGATCTTCTTCGCCATCTACGCCGCCCTGCTGGCGGCGTCGGCGTGGGCGCTGTGGCAGCTGCGCGCCTGGTCACGGGGCCCTGTCCTGCTGACCCAGCTGATCCAGCTCGGCCTGGCCTGGAACCTGCGCGACATCCCCTTGTTGGCGATCGGGCTCGCGGCGACCGCGCTGCTGGCCATCGCCGGCACGATCCACAGCGACAGCGTGGCGGCGCTCGAGCGCGACGTCGACGACCGCGACTGAGGTCGGGGCTCGACGCCCCTGGCGCTGCGCTGCCGCCCCCGCGAGCACCACGAGGATGATGCCGAGCAGTTGCTCGGGGTCGGGGCGCTGGTGCAGCACCACCGCTCCGAGCAGCAGGCCGAAGGCCGGCTCGAGTGCCATCAGGGTGCCGAACGCGGTGTGGGTGAGGTGGCGCAGCGCGAGCATCTCGAGTGCGAAGGGCAGCGCGGGGAGCAGCAGCGCCAGCCCGGCCGCGGCGGCCACCACCGCCGGCGTGATCGCGCCGGACGCCTGCGGCACCCCGAACAGCGCCGCGGTCGCCGCGGCGATCGGGATGGTGAGGGAGAGGCCCGAGATGCCGCTGAAGCGATCGCCGACGTGTTGCGTGAGCACGATGTAGGTGCCCCATCCGAGTGCGCCGAGGGCCGCGAAGGTGACGCCGGCGACGTTGACCTCCCCCTGCCAGGGTTGGGTGAGCAGTACGACGCCCAGGAGCGCCAGTGCTGGCCACCGCAGCTGCCGTCGGTCGTGGCTCCGGACGGCGGCGACGGTCAGGGGGCCGAGGAACTCGATGGCAACGGCGGTGCCGAGCGGGATCCGCTCGATCGCCGCCAGGAACGTGATCGTGACGAGACCGGTCGTGACCCCCAGCCCGACCAGCGGCGCGACGTCGCGCCGCGTCACGGTGCGCAGGGGAGGTCGTGCCAGTGCCAGGAAGACCAGTGCGCCCAGGGTCAGTCGCAGCCATGCGGTGCCTGCCGGTCCCACCTCGGCGATCAGGCCCACCGACAGTGCGGACCCGAGCTGGACCGAGAGCATCGCGGTGACGGCCAGCGTCCACGGGGGCACGGGGAGCGAGCCGGTCGCCGGTCGGACCCTCACGTGGTGCCTTCGGGACGTTCCCGCCAGTCGCCCAGGAGGTCCCGGCGGCGCCGCTGTTGCCGCGCGGCGCCCCGGTCGAGCCGTTGGTTGCGCTCGTCGAGTCGCTCACTCACGCGGCTCCGGTGGCCCACGGGCTTCTCGTCGTCGTACTTGAACTTCGCCTCGACCCGCAGGACGGTCAGGACCAGTCCGCGGATGCCCGGCAGCATGCGGGCGTGGGGAGGCCCGTCGGCGGTCACCTCAGCGTGCCCGCCCTCGGGTTGGAGATCGGCCAGTTGCGCGCGGAGGATCCCGGCCTTGGCGTCGGGGTCGTCGACCACCGCTGGGTGGCACACGAACTGCACGGAGGTGTAGTAGCTGGTCGGGACACCGTCGGTCACGGGCGTGTCGGGTGCAGCCCGCCAGTAGGAGGGGACGTAGGCGTGGTCGCCGGTCAGGGCCAGTCGCACCTCCGCAGCTGCCTCGAGGTGCGGCCACGCGGGGTTCGACCGCGAGAGATGGAGCCAGATGTCGTCCCCGGCGAGGGTGAAGTGCGTGGGTACGACGATCGGTGCGGCAGCCGGGTCGCAGTTGTTGGCAGTGAGCAGCCCGAAGCGCTCGGTGGTGGCGAGCCACGCCCGCCACTCCCGGTCGCTCGTTGCCCGGTCCCAGGGCAGGATCTCCACGTCAGGCCCTCCTCGTCGCGCGCTCGGCCGGTTCCCACACGGTCAGTGAGAAGGTCGCGACGGCGTCACTCGTGTTGCCGTAGGCATGGGGACGGTCGCCATGGAAGGACGCGGCGTCCCCGGTCGCGAGCGTCACCGGTTCCCGGTCGACGGTCAGCATCAGCTCCCCGGTGTGGACGTGGAGGAGTTCACGGGTGCCGGGGGGATGGGCCTCACTGCGGTGTTCGTCCCCCGGGGCGAGGGTCCACGACCACAGCTCGACCACCTCCGGGCCCGGGGCATGGGCGACGAGGACGCCGTGGCCACCACGATCCCCGTGCCAGAGGGTGGCGCCCTCGTCCCGGCGGGTGATGACCAAGGGACGCGTGGTGGGCGGCTCGACGAGCTCGGGAAGCCCGATCCCGAGCGCCTCGGCGAGCCGCAGCAGGGTCCCGACGCTGGGGTTGGTGGCGCCCTGCTCGACGTTGACGACCATGCGTCGGCTCACTCCTGCCGATTCCGCCAGGCGGTCCAGGGTCCAGCCACGGGCTCCGCGTTGCTCCCGCAGGCGTGTCCCGATCGCCCGGGCGAGGGGAGTGGCGTGGTCGTCCATGAGTGCACGATAATGCACTGATCGTGCAATGTCACGGCGCGCGTGGCGGCGGGGTGCGGTGCCGGACCCGACCGCGGCCGGACGCACCAGTGGCCGTGCCCGAACTGGACACGGCCACTGGCGACTGCCTGCTGGGGATCAGCCCTTCTTGGTCTCCCAGAAGATCTCGGCGATCTCGTCGATCTTGGCGAGCAGCTCGTCGGCCTTCTCGATGTCGAAGGTGCCCTTCGTGCCGGCCGCGCCCGCGAGCTTGGTGGCCTCGTTGACGAGGACGTGCAGCTGCGGGTACTTCTCGAAGTGCGGGGGCTTGAAGTAGTCGGTCCACAGCACCCACAGGTGGTGCTTGACCAACTCGGAGCGCTCCTCCTTGATCACGATGGCCCGGGCACGGAAGTCCGGGTCGTCGCTGTCGAGCGCCTTCTGGATGACCATCTTGACCGACTCGGCCTCGATGCGGGCCTGGGCGGGGTCGTAGACGCCGCACGGCAGGTCGCAGTGGGCCGAGACCTCGATGGTGGGAGCGAACAGTCGCTGGAACATGCGTGTCCTCTCTGTGCTCTAGCTTTCGGTGGATGTGGCTGCCTGCGACACTACTCGCCGTGAGCGGTGAGGCAACGGGGGGTCGTCGGCGGCTGGGGCTGGCCGTGGTCAGCGGCGCCTCGATGCTCCCGACGCTGCGTGGCGGCGACCGGCTCCTGGTCCGCCACGGCGGCAACGCGCGCCCGGGGAGGGTCGTCGTCGCCCGACTCCCCGACGGCACGGTCGCGGTCAAGCGGGCCGTGGAGGAGCGCACCACCGCGAGCGGTGCCGCCGGCTGGTGGCTGCTCAGTGACAACCCCGACGCGGGCGTGGACTCGCGCCATCGCGGCCCCGTCGCGGACGGCGACGTCCTCGCCGTCGCCCTCGCGCGGGTGTGGCCGGCGCCACGCCTGCTCTGAGACCGTGTCGGCTGCGCGGGGGCGCTGTGGAAGAATCGCCGCCCGTGGCCGCTGACGTCCCTTCCACCCATCCCCGGGCAGGTGACCCGGTCTTCGACCTGCACCTCGGTGGGAAGATGGAGGTCCGCTCCTCGGTGGCCCTCGACAGTGCTGCGGAGCTCTCGCTGGCCTACACGCCGGGTGTCGCGCGCGTGTGCTCGGCGATCGCCGAGGACCCCACGCTGACCCGCTCCTACACCTGGGTGCCGAACACCGTCGCCGTGGTCACCGACGGCACCGCGGTCCTCGGTCTCGGCGACATCGGTCCCGCTGCGGCGATGCCGGTCATGGAGGGCAAGGCCGTCCTCTTCAAGCAGTTCGGCGGCGTCGACGGCATCCCGGTGTGCCTGGACACCACCGACACCGAGGAGATCATCGAGACCGTCGTCCGCATGGCGCCCAGCTTCGGTGGCATCAACCTCGAGGACATCTCGGCGCCGCGCTGCTTCGAGATCGAGGATCGGCTCAAGGAGCGCCTCGACATCCCGGTCTTCCACGACGACCAGCACGGCACCGCCGTGGTCACCCTCGCCGCGCTCGTCAACGCGCTGCGACTGACCGGTCGTGAGCCGGGGGAGACCCGCATCGTCATCTCCGGTGCCGGTGCCGCCGGCGTGGCGATCGCCAAGATCCTCCTCAACGCCGGTATGCACGACATCGTCGTCACCGACCGCAAGGGCGTGGTCAGCTCGGACCGCTCGGACCTGACGCCGGTCAAGAAGGAGCTCGCCGCCCTCACCGCCGACCCCAACGGACGCAGCGGCACCCTCGCCGACGCCTTCGACGGCGCCGACGTCTACATCGGCGTCTCCGGGGGCACCGTCCCCGAGGACGTCGTCGCGACCATGGCCGAGGACGCGATCATCTTCGCGATGGCCAACCCCGACCCCGAGGTGCACCCCGAGGTCGCCCACCGGTACGCCGCAGTGGTCGCCACCGGACGCTCCGACTTCCCCAACCAGATCAACAACGTGCTGGCGTTCCCCGGGATCTTCCGTGGCGCCTTCGACGCCCAGGCCACCGCCATCACGGAGGGGATGAAGGTCGCGGCGGCGACCGCGCTCGCCGACCTCGTCGGGGACGAGCTGCGTCCCGACCTGGTGATCCCCTCGCCGTTCGACGCACGGGTCGGCCCCGCGGTGGCCCAGGCGGTGTCCGGGGCCGCCCACGCCGACGGCGTCGCACGGGCCCCGCGCTGAAGCGGCGGGCTCGGCATCCCCCCAGAACGCCGACCCCGCCGCTGGCCCGCCCTGCTCGGGACGGCGGCGCGCGGTGCACCACTGCCGACGAGGAGTCGACCGACGGCGGCCTGATACGCCGCCGCGGAAGAAACCTTCCGACGGGCCGTTGCGGCGTCATCCGGGGTCGGTAGGGTCGCGGACATGTTCGCCGTCTACGCCGAGTCCTTCTCCACCGACGACCCGCTGTCCGGCCTCGTGGTCGGTGAGCGGCCCGACCCGGTCGCACCCGACGGGTGGACCACCGTGACGGTCAAGGCCGCATCGCTCAACCACCACGACCTGTGGTCGCTGCGCGGCGTGGGCCTGAAGGAGGACAAGCTGCCGATGATCCTGGGCTGCGACGCGGCCGGGATCGACGAGGACGGCAACGAGGTCGTCGTGCACGCCGTGGTCTCCGACCCCAACTGGCGCGGTGACGAGACCTTCGACCCGGGCCGCTCCCTGCTCTCCGAGCACCACCAGGGCAGCTTCGCGGACAAGGTCGTCGTACCGCGCGGCAACGTCGTGCCGAAGCCGGCCTCGCTCTCCTTCGAGCAGGCCGCCTGCCTGCCGACCGCATGGCTGACGGCGTACCGCATGCTGTTCACCCAGGGTGGCCTCAAGCCCGGTGACTCCGTGCTCGTCCAGGGAGCCGGTGGCGGTGTCGCCACCGCGCTGATCACCTTGGCCCGCGCCGGTGGCCTGAAGGTCTTCGCCACCAGTCGCGACGAGGCCAAGCGGGCCAAGGCGCTCGAGTTGGGCGCCCACGAGGTCTTCGAGTCCGGCGAGCGGCTGCCGTTCAAGGTCGACGCCGTGATGGAGACCGTGGGCCGCGCCACCTGGTCGCACTCCGTCCGGTCGCTGCGCCCCGGCGGCAAGATCGTCATCTCCGGCACCACCTCCGGGCCTGACGTGGACGACGCCGGCCTGATGCGGATCTTCTTCCTGCAGCTGCAGGTGATCGGCTCCACCATGGGCACGCGCGACGAGCTCGGGTCGCTGGTGCAGCTGCTGGACGCCTCCGGCTCCGCGCCGCTGATCGACCGCACCATGCCGATGGAGCAGGCCCGCGACGGGTTCGCCGCCATGGCCGACGGCGACGTCTTCGGCAAGATCGTCTTCACTCGCTGAGGTGGGCGCCGCGGGGTCACCCCGCGGTCGGCGACGGGCCGTAGCACTGGACCGCGCAGTCCAGTGCGTCCGCCCCGAACGCCTGGGCGACCGCGTCGGCGGGCGCCACGCCGTGGGCGAGCAGCTCATGGAGCCGCGGGAACCGCTCGGCGGCCGCTGACTCGGAGATGTCCGACGGGGCGGCGATGACGTGGCGCGCCCCGGCGTGCAGCCACGCGCGCGCCATCCCGAGCGAGCCGCCGCCGACCCCACAGGCGGAGAGCACGACGACCTCGGGCACCCTGCGCAGCGGCTCGACGTCGTGGCCGAACCAGGGGCCGTCGTGGAGCTCGGTCGCGGCGAACAGCCGATGGCCCTCACGGTCGCGGCCGTGGGCACACACGTGGAGCACGTCGACCGCGTCCGCCAGGGCCCGCAGCTCCGCGCAGGTCGCCGCGGGACGCACGCCGGCCTCGGCCACGCCCTGCCAGGCCGCCGCCACGGCCGTGGACTCCGCCGCGCCCGTGCGGGTGCCCGGCCCGAGGACCACGCCGACCGACCCGGGGGTGATCGGCCGGTGGGGAGCGCTCGCCCACGCCGTCGCCGAGAGGGGGAGGGCGACCGCGGTGCCCCGGAGACTCGCCAGCTGGCCCCAGGGGATCCTCGCCAGCTCGTCGGGCACCGTGAGCACGACCTGCCCCGCGTGCGCGAACGCCGGCGCCACGATGGCATCGATCGCCGCGAGGCGTGACCCGAGGCTGCGGCGTACGACGGCCGCCGTCGACTGGGCGGTCAGGGCCAGGTCGGCGGGCAGGCCCGTCAGGAGGGAGGCGAGGCGGGGCCACGGCCCCAGTCGGAGCACTTCGACCTCGTCGGGCGCGACGACGAGCGCGACGACCTCGTCCGCGACCCGCAGGATGCTGACGAAGCGGGCGTCCACCAGTGCGGTGCGGAGTCCGTCCAGGGAGAGCGGCGCGATCGACTGCACCGCCCCGCTGGCCCGCCAGCGACCGCGCCGGATCTGGTCGATCAGTCGTGCCCGCTCCTGCTGGTCACCCTCCGGGCCGAGGTGGCGCAGGCGGGCCAGCAGGTCGCCCAGCTCGTCGGGCGGGCGTGGGGGGATGCCGCGGGCCGCCACCTCACGGGCACGCTCGGACCACTCGAGCAACGCGGCGGGGTCGCCACTCGCGAGCGCGGCGCGCTGCCCCAGGAGCACCACGTGCTCGCCCCGGGTGAGGGTCGACCCCTGGAGCTCGAGGCTGCCGATGTGGCGTTGCCACTCCTCGAGCTCGTCGATGGCGGCGGCCGCCCGGCGCAGCGCCTGCTCGGTGTCACCTGCCGCCAGCGCCACCGCCGCGCCGACCTCACCGGCGAGGAGTCGGTTCGCCAGGGGCTCCTCGGAGCCGACGGTGCCCGGTGCCTCGCCCCGCAGCCCGGCGGCGTGGATGCGGAGGGCACGTGCAGCCGTCCGTGCTTCGGCCGCCTCGAGCCGGGTCGCCAGATCGGTCAGCTCCCCGACCGAGGGTGGGTCGGCGGTCCGCAGGCGCAGCTCCAGCTCCGTCGCGGCCGCCCGGTCCGCCTCCACGGCGTTGCCCTGGGCGGCGCACCGCGCCGCGGCCTCCTGCGCCAGTGAGACGGCGGCGGGGCCGGCCGTGAGGCGCGCCAACCGGATGTCGACGTCGGACTGCGCCCGCCAGAGCCCGCTGTCGGCGAGCCGGTCGCGGACCTCGCGCAGCAGCCCGACCGCCTCCTGGCGGAGTCCGGCGGCCTCCAGCGCCTCGCACCGGTCGATGTCGATCGGCGCGGTGACGAACGGACCGAGCGAGTCCAGGGTGGGTCGCGCGCCGTCCATCAGCTGCAGCGCATCCACCAGCTCCCCGCGCAGCAGATGCACGTAGCCCAGGTTGTGGGCGCACTTGGCGACCTCGAGTGCGTCACTGCCGCCGAGTCCGGTGGCGAAGTCGGCGGCGGCGCCGTCGAGCTCGCCCAGCCCCAGTTGCACCACGCCGCGGTTGTTCAGCACGCGGTCGCGTGCCGGTCCCGTCAGGTGCTCGAGCGCCTCGCTGAACAGCACGACCGCGTCCCGGGCGCGGCCCCCGAGCCAGCGCACGTACCCGACCTGTCCCACCAGGGTCGCCCGGCCGGCCGCGGACATCCCGGCACGTGACAGTGCCCGGTCGCAGCGCTGCCCGGCCGCGTCGACCGCCCCCTGCTCGGCCTCCACGAACGCCAGCGTGCCGTCGACCAGGGCGAGCTCGTCGACGTCCACGGCGAGCGGGAGGGCCCGCCGCAGCAGCGCCTCGGCCCCTCCGAGGTCCCCGGCGTTGGCGAGTTCGGTGGCGCGTCGGTGCAGATCGACGGCCGTGGCGTGGGCGCCCACCGCGTCATCGTGTCAGAACTGGCGGCGAGCCGCCCGGAGCGCCGCAGCGGCACCCTTGATGCGCTCGGCCCGCGTCCGCGTCGGCTTGAGGTGCGCGGCCACCCGGGCCGCGACGATCGGTGCAGCGAACGACGTACCGCTCCAGCAGGCGAAGCCGCTGCCGTAGTCGTCGGGATCGATGGTCTCGCGACCACCGGAGCGCACGAGCGGCTCGTACGCCGTGTTGACTCGCGGGTGGGTGCTCACCAGCGAGGCACCGACGACGTGCGCGGTCACCCACGGTCCGTCGTTGCTGAACGCCGCCACGGTGCCGTTGGGGTTGCGGGCGCCGACCGAGACCAGGGGTGCCACGTGCTTGGCGGTGCGGGTCGCGAACGCCGCCGGGTAGTGCGGACGGCTGGTGCCGGCGTTGCCCGCGGAGGCGACCACCGTGGTGCCCTGCGCCCGCAGCAGTTGGAGGACGGCGTAGAGCCCCTCGCTGTAGACCTGGTCGTCGTCGCTCTCGTGGGTGTAGCTCAGCGACAGGTTCACCACGTCGACCGGGTGGCCGCGGTGCTGGTGGGCGACGAGGTCGGCGAGGGTCCCGACGAGCGTGAACTCGTCGACCAGTCCGTCGCCCTGGCACACGCGGATCGCGAGGACGTCGGCGCCGGGAGCGAGCTGGCGCACCAGCCCGGCGATGAAGGTCCCGTGCCCGGCAGCCGGTTCGGCGAGCCCGTCCAACGGGGTGCCGTCGTCGGGCTCGCGCTCGGCGTCGATGCCGCCGAGCAGGCCGATGGGGGAGCCGTCGAGGTCGGGACGGGTGACGACCCCGTCCAGCCACGGGTGCGGTGCGCAACCGGTGTCGAGCACGGCGACCGTGACCGGGCGGCCGCGACCGGAGGGACGGGGCGGCGGCGGGGCCAGCACGGCGACCGGCTGCTTGCCGCCCGCGCCGGGCACCAGGTAGCTCGTCACCGGGTTGGTGGAGGTGACGGGGTTGGTCGAGGTGACGGGGTTCGTGGACGTGACCGGGTTGGTCGAGGTCACCGGGTTGGTCGAGGTCACCGGGTTGGTCGAGGTCACCGGACCGATGGCCAGCACGTGGTCGAGACCGACCACGCCCTTGCCGCGCTGCTCTCGCAGTGCACGGAGGAGCACGTGGGCATCGGGCGTGTCCGCGGGCGTGCCGGGAGCGCGGGCCACGCGCAGCCGCGTCACCCCCGACGGACCGGCCCCGCGGGGGAGCCCGGCACGGGTGAGGTCCTGCATGCTCGGCGCCCCCCGGGGAGGTGGCGTGAACTCGACCACGCCGTCGGCCTCGAGCACCCAGCCGCGTGCCTCCGCCAGGGAGCGCAGCGCCGCGAGCTCGTCCTCGGCGCCGGGCACCTGGGGGACCAGCAGCGCGTCGGGCACGTACGCCGTCGGGTACCGCCCGGCGTCCGGCTCGGCGGGGCTGACCCGCCACGACAACGTCCGGTACGCGTCCTGCCACGAAGCCACCGCTCACACCTCGATCTCGGGGGTCTGGAATGCCTTGCGCTCACCACGGAGCCGGAGACGGACCGGGCCCCGTGGGACGTCGTCGAACTCGAAGCGGCCACCGTCGCCCACGTCCGCCACCCGGCGCCCCACGGGCGTCAGCAGCTCGACCTGCCGCACGCCCTCGGACCACCCGTCCACCCGCCGGCTCCCGTCGGGTTCGTCGGAGATCCGCACCAGGAGCGTCAGCTCGTCGGTCGCGCACTCCAGGACCTGCGCCTCGTCGCCCCGCACGGCTGTCTCGGTGATCGCCGACAGCGAGAGCAACTCGAACTCCAGGTCCTCGGCGGCGATCGCGGCGACGATCCGGTCGGGAAGGTCGACCGGCATCGGGTCGCGGCGCTGCCACATCGCCTGCAGCTCGTTCAGCAGGACCTCGTCGGGCTCAGTCATGGTTCGCTCCCCGGGTCGGGCCGGCGCCGTTCGCGGCGAGCAGCGTGCGGAGCTTGGCGAGGCAGCGTCCGCGGGTCGGTCCGATGCTTCCCACCGGCATGTCGAGGTCCGCGGCGAGCCGCGCGTAGTCGGGTCGGTCGAGGAACGCCGCGACGCGGAGCAGCCGCTGGCACCGATCCGACAGTTGCGCCACCGCGTGCCACAGGCTCCGGTCACGCAGGTTGGTCGTCGCCTCCTCCTCCGCCGACCGGGACGCGGGCAGCGGGAGGTCCTCGTCCACCACGGGATCGGTGCGGCCGCGTTGGCGGGCCACCCGCCACGCCTCGCGTCGCGTGGCGGTGGTGAGCCAGCGCCCGACCGCGACGGGGTCACGCACGCTGTCGGGGTTGCGCACCAAGGCGAGCCATGCGGACTGGACGACGTCCCCGGCCGTCTCCTCGTCGAGGTGCTGGGCACGGGCGACCTGCCACAGGACGGGCGTGAGCAGCCGCACGAGTTCGTCCATGGCGGCGGTGTCGCCGTCCCGCCAGTGGACGAAGTGGCGCGTCGCGTCGTTCCAGAGCTGCTCGGTGCCGCCCGTGGTCGCCATGACAGGAGTGTTCACGGTCCACAGGTGTCCGCGCCACCCCTGCTGATACCGGAGGGGTGATTTCGGCGGATTCGGTGCCCACGGAAATGATTTCGCGATCAGCAACGTTGACCGCGATGATGGGTGCCGCGCTGCGGCCACGGCTCGGCGCCCACCGGCGGTCCCCGAGCGGGGACGGCGCCGCCCCGCTCGCACGACCTGCTGAGGATCGCCCATGACTGCGCCCGACCGGACTGCCACCGCTGCCGAGGGCCGTGCGGACGCGCCCCGGCGTACGCCGCCGGTCGTCCGGCTGCTGGTGCTCGCGGCGTTCGTGGTCATCCTGAACGAGACGATCATGGTCAACGCGATCCCGCGGCTGATGAGCAGCTTCGGGGTCACCGAGGCGTCGGCCCAGTGGGTCTCGACCGCGTTCATGCTCACCATGGCGGCGGTCATCCCGGTGACCGGTTGGTTCCTGCAGCGCTTCAGCACCCGACGCGCCTACGCGACCGCCATGGGCACCTTCCTGGTCGGCACCGCCATCGCCGGCCTCGCGCCGACGTTCGAGGTCCTGCTGCTGGGGCGCATCGTGCAGGCCGCCGGCACCGCGGTGATGGTGCCGCTGCTGATGACCACGCTGATGACCGTGGTGCCGCCCCACGACCGCGGCCGGGTGATGGGCAACGTCACGCTCGCCATCTCGGTCGCACCCGCCCTGGGCCCGACGATCTCCGGCGTCGTGCTGCAGACCGGGTCCTGGCGGCTGCTGTTCGCCGTGGTCCTCCCGATCGCCGCGTTCATCACGTGGTCGGGGCTGCGTCGCCTCGAGAACGTGGGGGAGTCCGGCACCGACCACGTCGACTGGGCCAGCGTCGTCATCGCCGCTGCCGGCTTCGGTGGCCTGGTCTACGGCCTGACCCGCTTCGCCGAGGGCGAGGTCGGGCTGCCGATCGCGATCGCCGGCGCCGGTCTCGCCCTGGTCGTGGTGTTCGTGCTGCGCCAGGTCCAGCTGATCCGCCGTGGATCGCCGCTGCTGGACCTGCGCGCGCTGCGCCACTCCACCTTCGCCCGCGGCCTGCTGCTGATGACGATCGCGTTCATGACCATGCTCGGCGCGATGATGCTGCTGCCGCTGTACCTGCAGAACCTGCGGGGGCTCTCGCCGCTGCAGACCGGCCTGCTGGTGATGCCCGGCGGCCTCGCGATGGGACTGCTCGGCCCCACCGTCGGGCGGCTCTTCGACGCCCACGGCAGTCGACCACTGGTGATCCCGGGCACCGTCGGCATCGTCGCCGCACTGGTCGGGCTCACCCAGCTCTCGCTCACCATGCCCTACGCCGTGGTGCTCGCGCTGCACGTGCTGCTGATGCTGTCGCTGGCGTTCACCTTCACCCCGGTCTTCACGCTGAGCCTGGGCGTCCTCCCGGCGCACCTGTACTCCCACGGCAGCTCCATCCTGGGCACGCTCCAGCAGGTGGCGGCCGCCTTCGGCACGGCACTGGCCGTGACGGTGATGACGGTCCGTGCCGACGCCGTGGTTGCCGAGGTGGGCCAGCGGGCCGCCACGGTCAGTGGCATGCGGTGGGCGTTCGGTGTGGCCGCCGCCATCGCGCTGCTGACGGTCGTGGCTGCGGTGATGCTGCCGCGCCGCGTCGAGGAGGTCGAGGCTCCGGTGGAGCCCCGTGACCCCGTCGACCCCGTCAACGCCGTCGAGCGTCTCGACGAGCCCGCGGGCGCCTGAGCCGAGCCGTGCCTCGGTTCGCCTAGGGGCGCGACTTCCAGCCGAGGGCGCCGATCAGGAGCATCCGCAGCTGGGTGCGCGCCTGGTCGACCAGTGCGCGTTCCTCGCTCGAGGCGGATCCGGTCTTGACCAGTGACTCGGTGGTCACCACGAGGACCGAGACGATGAGGTTGGCCAGCGTCCGCAGGTCGGCGTCGCTCCACTCGCCGACCACCGGCTGGTGGGCCAGGTCGGTCGCCAGTTCGCGCTCGAAGATCTCGATGTTGCGGTCGATCTCCGCGCGCACCGCCGGCGGGCCGGCGAAGCGTTCGCGGGCGATGAAGGCGAAGTGGCGGTCGCGCCGACGGACGTGGTCGACCAGCACGGCGACCGAGGAGTCGATCATGTCGCCGGCCTCTGCGGTGCCCTGGCGGCGTACGTCGCGCAGCATCTCGCGCAGTGTCGCGAAGGACTCCTCCACCAGGGCCAGGCCGAGCGCGTCGATGGAGTCGAAGTGGCGGTAGAACGCGGTGGGCACGATGCCCACCTCCTTGGCCACCTGTCGCAACGAGAGGGCGACGAGTGCGCGCTCCTGGCTGAGGTCCAGGGCGGCGTCGAGGATCGCGCGGCGCGTGCGCTCCTTGCGCTCGACTCGGGTCTCGGTCACGGGACGATCCTACGAAGTGAACATGTGTGCACCATCACCACGCCGGTTCCTTGACCCTCCGTTCGGCGGCACGGCACCATTTCGGTGTACGCACGTTCACTGAACGAGGAGTTCACCGCATGAGCATCGTCGCCGACACGACCGGACGGTTGCTGCGGTCGCGGCTGGCCGGCGCACTTGCCTCGCCGCACGGCGTGGACACCTACCTCCAGCTGCTCGACCCGATGCTGGCCGCCCACGACGTGCGAGCGCGCGTCGTGGACGTCACGCGGGAGACGACGGGCACCGGGAGCGCGCCGGTGGCGACCCTCACCCTGCAGCCCACCCGCACCTGGCGCGGTCACCGGGCCGGGCAGCACGTACTCGTGGGCGTCGACCTGCCGGGATCGGCCAAGCGCCACACCCGCGCCTTCACCATCTCTTCGGCCGGGTCCCAGCCGGGCGAGTGCTTCACCCTCACCGTGCGGGCGCACGAGGAGGGCCAGGTGTCGAAGTTCCTGGTCCGCGAGGCGCGCCCCGGGCAGCTCCTGCACCTCTCCCAGGCCCAGGGCGAGTTCACCCTCAACGAGAGCCCGGCCACCCCCACCAACAACCACCTGCTCTTCATCACCGGCGGCTCGGGTATCACGCCGGCCATGTCGATGCTGCGCACGCTGCTGCGGGACGGCTACGACGGCCACGCCGGCCGCAAGGTGACCTTCCTGCACTACGCCCGCAGTCCCGAGGACCAGATCTTCGCCGAGGAGCTCGCCGCGATCGCCGCGGCCGACAACGGCGTCGAGGTCCACCTGCGCCACGGCGACCAGACCTTCAGCGAGTTCGAGCTGCGCCGCCTCGTGCCGCACTTCCGCGACACCGACACCTGGCTGTGCGGGCCCCCGGGGCTGGTCGAGCTGGTCCGGGCGGCGTACGGCGACTCCGAGGGGGCGCGCCGCCGGCTGCGCATGGAGTTCTTCAAGCCCGCCGTGGCCCGCGCCGCCAGCGACGGCGAGCCCGCCGGTGGCGAGGTCAGCTTCACCCGCTCCGGCCGCACCGGCACCAACGGCGGCACCAGCCTGCTCGAGCAGGCCGAGGAGCTCGGGCTGAACCCCGAGTCCGGCTGCCGGATGGGCATCTGCTTCTCCTGCACGGCCCGCAAGACCGCCGGCACGACCCGCGACGTCCTCACCGGCGAGGAGTCCTCGCTGCCCGACGAGGACATCCGCATCTGCGTCAGCCAGCCCGTCGGCGAGTGCCACATCGACCTCTGAGGGTCTCGACGCGCCCGTTCGTACCCGCGGGCACACGACCACCGAATCCACCAGGAGTGACCATGAGTCAGACCACGACCGACCAGACCCCCACCGCGGCGACGTATCACGGCCTCACCGAGGAGCAGCTGGACTCCTTCGGTGCGGAGATGGACGCCATCCGCCAGCGCGTGCTCGCCGACCTCGGCGACGCCGACCGCGACTACCTGATGCGCGTGCTGAAGTGGCAGCGCGGGCTGGAGATCACCGGCCGGGCGCTGTTCTACCTGCCGCCGGCCTGGCCGATCGCCGTCGGCGCGCTGAGCGTGGCCAAGATCCTGGACAACATGGAGATCGGCCACAACGTGATGCACGGGCAGTACGACTGGATGGGCGATCCCGCCCTCAACTCCCGCATGTTCGAGTGGGACAACGTCTGCCCCAGCGACCAGTGGAAGTACTCGCACAACTACATCCACCACACCTTCACCAACGTGCTGGGCAAGGACCGCGACATCGGCTACGGCATCCTGCGCATGGACGAGGACCAGGCGTGGCACCCGTACTACCTGGGCAACCCGCTCTACGCCTTCCTGCTGATGGTCTTCTTCGAGTGGGGCGTTGCGTTGCACGACCTCGAGGTCGAGAACATCGTCAACGGGACCCGGAAGCTGGAGGACAACAAGGCGCTCCACGCCGGGATCATGCGCAAGGTCCGCAAGCAGGCGCTGAAGGACTACGTGCTGTTCCCGCTGCTCACCGGGCCGTTCTTCCCGCTGACCTTCCTGGGCAACGCCACGGCCAACCTCATCCGCAACGTGTGGGCCTTCAACATCATCTTCTGCGGCCACTTCCCGGCCGGCGTGGAGTCCTTCACCGAGGACGAGATCGTCGACGAGAACGGCGACGAGGCCCGCGGCAAGTGGTACCTGCGCCAGCTGCTGGGCTCGGCCAACATCACCGGTGGCCCGCTGTTCCACATCATGAGCGGCAACCTGTCCCACCAGATCGAGCACCACCTGTTCCCCGACCTGCCGGCGCGCCGGTACCCCGAGGTGGCCGGCGAGGTCCGTGAGATCTGTGAGCGCTACGGCCTGCAGTACAACACCGGTCCGCTGCGCAAGCAGCTGGGAAGCGTCTTCGCGAAGATCTGCCGCCTCGCGCTCCCGGACCGTACGCCGTCCGGGCGGGACGGCGACCGGGCCGGTCGCGTGACGCAGGACGCGTTGGCGGCCTGAGGCCGACGGGGCACACTGTTTCCATGGAGCACGACAAGGACCGCCTCAGCAGGGCCGAGATCGGCAAGGACGCGATCCAGTCGACCGCGGAGGCCGCCGCCACGACCGTCGGCGAGGTGTCCTCGATCATCGTCGGCGCCGTCCGAGACGTGGCCACCGCCGTCGGCGGGTTCGCGACCGAGGTGTTCGAGATCCGCGAGGCGAGCCGCCGCGCCGCGGAGGAGCACGCCGAGGACTGACGCCGCCGGGTGGTGGGACCGCCCCGTGGCGGGGGAGTGCCGGGTCGGTCAGGCCAGCGCTGTGGTCGCGGCCGTCCGAGCCGAGGCGGGGTCCGGCGCCGCCAGTGCGGCCGCCGCCGCGGCCTCGCACTGGGCGAGGGTGAGATCGCCGAGCCGGGCGCCCACCGATCGCACGGCCGCCGCCGCCATGGACAGCGACGTGACGCCGAGGCCGACCAGCACCGCGGCGAGCTGGGGGTCGGCCGCGGCCTCGCCGCACACGCCGACGGGCTTGTCGGCCGCGCGACCCGCCGCCGCTGCCAGGGAGACCAGGTGGAGGACGGCGGGCTGCCACGGGTCGGTCAGGTGGGCCAGGTCGGTCGCCATCCGGTCGGCCGCCATCGTGTACTGGGTGAGGTCGTTGGTGCCCAGTGAGCAGAAGTCGACCTCGTCGAGGATCTGGCGTGCCTGGATCGCGGCGCTGGGCACCTCGATCATCACCCCCGCCCGCAGGCCGCGGGCCCGCGCCAGGGTGGCGAAGGCGCGTGCCTCGCTCGGCGTGGCGATCATCGGGGCCATGACCGACGTGGCCACGCCACTGCGCCGGGCGGCCTCGGCGATGGCGTCGAGCTGGCGCTCGAGCAGCCCGGGGTTGCCCGCGCACAGTCGGTAGCCCCGCACGCCCAGCGCCGGGTTGTCCTCGTCGGTGTGCGAGGCGAACGCGATGGGCTTGTCCGACCCGGCGTCGAGCGTGCGGGCCACGACCTCCCGCTCGTCGGCGTACGGCGTGAATACCTCGGCGTAGATCGCGGCCTGCTCGTCCACCGACGGCTCGGTGTCGCGGTTGAGGAAGCACAACTCGGTGCGGAACAGTCCCACGCCGGCCACGGGCTCCAGGCCGGCGGTGCGCGCCGACTCGCCGTCGGCGACGTTGGCGAGCAGCTTGACCGGGTGGCCGTCGGCGGTGCTCCCGGGGCCGGACCAGCCCTCGAGCGCGGCTCGCTGGCGACGGTGCTCGGCGACCCGCTCGGTCGCGGTGGCCTCGTCCGGCTCGACCTCGGCGGTGCCGGCGGTCCCGTCGACCAGGACCCGTACGCCGGCCGCCAGGTCCAGCGCGCCCGCCGTGCCGACGACACAGGGGATGCCGAGCTGTCGCGCGATGATCGCGGTGTGGCTGGTCGGCCCGCCGCGCTCGGTCACGATCGCGAGCACGACCGAGGGGTCCAGCTCCGCGGTGTCGGCGGGCGCGAGGTCCTCGGCGACCAGGATCGACGGCTCCTCGGGGGTGGGGACGCCGGGCTCGGGGGCGCCGACGAGGTGGGCGAGCACGCGGCCGTGGATGTCGCGCAGGTCGGTGGCGCGCTCGGCCATCAGGCCGCCCTGGGTGGTGAACACCGTGACGAACTGCTCGATGGCGGCCCCGAGCGCGGGGACCAGGTCCTCACCGGCCCTGAGGTGCTTGCTCACCGCCGACCGCAGGCCCCGGTCGGTGGTGAGGCCGGCGCTGGCCGTGAGCACCTGGGCGGTGGCGCCGGCAGCGCTGGCCGCACGGCGCTGGAGGCCGTCGGCGACTGCCCGCGTTGCCGCGTCGTAGGCGGCGAGGGCGGCGTCGACGTCGGCGTGACCGCCGTCCCCGTACGCCGCGACGGCCTCGGCGGGGACCGCGTCGGAGGCGACCAGCGTGGGGCCGTAGGCGATGCCCGGGACGACCGGGGTGCCGTGCAACAAGGTGACCATGGTCACAACTGAAGCACGACTCACCCTTGACATGCAACAGAAACGGGCATAAAACAATACATACGAAGATCGTGACGGAGGCCACAACCATGTACGCAGAGGAACGGCAGCAGGCGATGGCGACGCAGGTCAGCGCCCAGGGCCGACGCTCCGTCGCGGACCTGGCACAGGACTACGGCGTGACCACCGAGACCGTGCGGCGCGACCTCTCGGTGTTGGAACGGTTGGGTTTGGTGCGGCGGGTGCACGGCGGTGCCGTCCCGGCGTCGGGGCTCACCTCCCTCGAGGTCACCCTCGGTGAGCGCGGACGTGCGCAGACCGAGGAGAAGCGGGCCATCGCCCGGGCCGCGCTCGACCTGCTGCCCCCGGCCGGGGCCTCGGTCCTGCTCGATGCCGGGAGCACGACGGCCCGCCTCGCGGCCGTGCTTCCCGAGGGCCACGCGCTCACCGTCTACACGCACGCGGTCCCGCTGCTCACCCGCCTGGTGTCGAACCCGGCGCTCGCGGTGCACGTCCTGCCCGGACGCGTGCGGCAGACGACGCGCGCCGCGGTCGGCCCGGACACGGTGGCCGCCCTGGCCGACCTGCGGGTCGACGTGGCCTTCGTTGGTGCCAACGGGGTGAGCCTCGCCCACGGGCTGTCCACCCCCGACCCCGAGGAGGCCGCGACGAAGCGGGCGCTGGTGTCCTCCGCCCGACGCGTGGTGGCCCTCGCCGACGCCTCCAAGATCGGCGTCGACGCGATGGTGCGCTTCGCGGGCCTCGACGACGTCGACACCCTGGTCACCGACTCCTCGGTCGACCCGGCGCAGCGCCGGGCGCTCACCGAGGCCGGACTCGAGGTCGTGGTCGGATGATCATCACCGTCACGCCCAACCCCAGCATCGACCGGACCATCGCACTTCCCGGCCCGCTCGAGCGCGGCGCCGTGCAGCGCGTGGACTCGGTGCTCTCCCAGCCGGGTGGCAAGGGAGTCAACATCTCCCGCGCCTGCGTCGCCGCCGGTGTCGACACCGTGGCCGTGCTGCCCGCTGCCGCGGACGACCCGATGGTCGCCGAGCTGTCGGCGACCGGTGTCGTGTGCCAGCCCGTCGCGCCGGCAGGGCCGATGCGGGTCAACCTCACCATCACCGAGCCCGACGGCGTCACGACCAAGCTCAACGCCGCGGGCGCCGCCGTCGGTCCACACGACCTCGACGCGTTGGTCGACGCCGCGCTCTCCGGGCCGCGGGGCGCCTGGGTGGTGCTCGCCGGCTCGCTGCCGCCCGGCGCCGACCCCCAGTGGTACGTCGGCGCCACCGCTCGGCTGCGTGCCGCAGGGATGCGGGTCGCGGTGGACACCAGTGGTGACGCCCTCGACGCGGTGATCGCGGCGCTCGCGCCCGGCGAGGGGCCCGACCTGCTCAAGCCCAACGCCGAGGAGCTCGCCGGCGCCACCGGCGCCGCTGTGTCCGACGTCCACGAGGACGCCGGCACGGCCGCCGCCGCGGCCCGGACGCTGCTCGACCGCGGCGCCGGCGCGGTCCTCGCCACCCTCGGGGGCGCTGGCGCCGTCCTCGTCGATGCGACCGGCGCGTGGCACGCCGTCCCCCCGCCGACGACCGTGGTCAGCACCGTCGGTGCGGGAGACGCCAGTCTCTTCGGCCACCTGGTGGCCGACCTCCGGGGCGCCGACGGCCCCGGTCGCCTCGCGTCCGCCGTGGCCCACGGCAGCGCCGCGGCCGGCCTGCCGGGCACCACGGCCCCGACCCCTGCCGACGTCCGGACCGACCTGGTCGGTGTTGCCGCGCTCGACCTGTCCACCGCCCACTGAAGGAAACCGCCATGACTGACCTGATGACCCGCGACCTCGTCGTCCTCGACGCCGACCTCGGCGGCGACCGCGAGGAGGTGATCGGCGCGCTCGCCCGGGTGGTCACCGATGCCGGCCGCGCCACCGACGGCGCTGCGCTGGAGCGCGACGTGCTCGCCCGCGAGGCCAAGGCCGCCACCGGCATGAAGGGCGGCATCGCGATCCCGCACTGCCGCTCCGCGGCCGTCACCGAGCCCACCCTGGCCTTCGCCCGGGTCAGCCCGAGCGTCGACTTCGGTGCCAAGGACGGGCCGGCCGAGCTGGTCTTCCTCATCGCCGCCCCGGAGGGCGGGGGCAACACCCACATGCAGATCCTCACCAAGCTCGCCCGAGCATTGGTCAAGCCCGAGTTCACCGATGCGCTCCGTGCCGCCGGCACCCCGGAGGAGGTCGTCGCCATCGTGGGTGAGCAGGTCGCCGCCCCGGCCGGTGCGGCGGCACAGCCGTCGTCCACCGGCGCCGAGCCGACCCCGCCGGACGCCGCCGGGAGCAGCGTCCGCCGCCTCGTGGCCGTGACCTCGTGCCCGACGGGCATCGCCCACACCTACATGGCCGCGGAGGCACTGGAGAACGCCGCGCGGCGCGCGGGCGTGGAGATCACCGTGGAGACGCAGGGATCGGCGGGCGGCTCCACCGTGGCGCAGGCCGACATCGATGCCGCGGACGCCGTCATCTTCGCCGCCGACGTCGGCGTACGTGACCGCGGTCGCTTCGCCGGCAAGCCGGTGGTCACGACCGGTGTGAAGGGACCCATCGACGACGGCGACGCCATCATCGCCGAGGCCTTGGCTCACGCCGCGTCCCCGAACCCGCCGCGCGTCGCCGCCGGTGGTGGCGACGGCGGCAGCCAGACGCAGGCGGGCGGCCAGGAGTCCTGGGGCGGACGGGTACGCCGCGTGCTGATGACCGGCGTCTCCTACATGATCCCGTTCGTCGCGGCCGGCGGCCTGCTGATCGCGCTCGGGTTCCTCCTCGGCGGCTACGAGATCACCGGCCCCGCCGACGACATCGTCGCGAACAACACGCTGTTCAACCTGCCCGACCTCCAGGAGTCCGGCCTGGAGCACGCGCTGCTCGACAGTGCGCTGCTCGCCTACCTCGGCGCGCTGCTGTTCAAGCTGGGGGCGCTCGCGTTCGGCTTCCTGGTCCCCGCGCTGGCGGGGTACATCGCCTACGCGATCGCGGACCGGCCCGGCATCGCCCCGGGCTTCGTGATGGGGGCCGTGGCCGGCGCCATCAACACCGGCTTCCTCGGCGGCATCGTCGGTGGCGTCCTCGCGGGCCTGGTGGCGCACTGGATCGCCGGGTGGCAGGTCCCGGCCGCGCTGCGGGGCCTCATGCCGGTGCTCGTGATCCCGCTGGGGGCGACCCTGGTCAGCGGACTGCTGATGCTGCTGGTGCTCGCCGAGCCGCTCGGCTCCCTGATGACCGCGCTCAACAACGGCCTGGACTCGATGAGCGGTGGCTCCGCGGTCGTCCTCGGTGCCGTCCTGGGCCTGATGATGGCCTTCGACATGGGCGGCCCCCTCAACAAGGTCGCCTACGGCTTCGCGACCGCCGGCCTCTCGGCAGCCGGGGCGGCATCGGATGCCCCGCAGCTGACCATCATGGCGGCGGTCATGCTGGCCGGCATGGTGCCGCCGATCGCCTTGGCACTCGCCACCGTCGTACGGCCGCGACTCTTCGACTCCGCGGAGCGGGAGAACGGCAAGGCGGCCTGGCTGATGGGCGCCTCGTTCATCACCGAGGGCGCGATCCCGTTCGCCGCGGCCGACCCGGTCCGCGTCATCCCCTCGATCATGCTCGGGAGCGCCGTCACCGGCGGCCTGGCGCAGGCCTTGGACGTGTCGCTGCGCGCACCGCACGGCGGCGTGTTCGTGCTGTTCGCCGTCGGCAACGTCGTCGGGTTCCTGATCAGCCTGGCTGCCGGCGTCCTGGTGGCCGCCGCTGCCGTCATCGCCCTCAAGTCGATCGGTCGTTCCGGCAGCACCGACCGTGCCGACGCCGAGGTCCCTCCCGCCCCGGTCCGGGCCTGACCCGACCGCAGCAGCACCCGACACCCACAGGAAGGTCCCACCATGGTCACCAAGTCCGTCGTCGTCGGCTCCGCCGTCGGCCTCCACGCCCGCCCGGCCGCACTCATCTCCGAGGCCGCCGAGGACCTCGCCTCCGAGGTGCTCATCGGGCTCCCCGGTGAGGAGCCGGTGGACGCGGCGTCCTCGCTGATGATCATGACGCTCGGAGCCGAGAACGGCGCCACCGTCGAGGTGTCGGGCGAGGTCGAGGCCGACGTCGTCAAGATCGCCGCCCTGGTCGAGCAGGACCTCGACGCCGAGTAGGGCTACCCGAACTGGAGCCGGAAGTCGCGCATCCGGAACGTCCCCAGCTGGCGTGCGCCGCGGAGGAACCCCAGCGGTCCGTCGGCGGCGAAGTGCCACTGCGCCCGCGCGGGCAGGGCACGAGCGGTCCCCTTCATCACCACGTGCGCGGTCGCGGGGTGGTCGGGGATCCCCGGCTGCACCACCCGTCCGGTGAAGGGGAGGCGTGGCGCCACCCGCGAGACGTCGGTGAACCGCGCCTCGGCGATGGGGGAGCGGCCCAGGGTGGCCGTCCAGCTGGTCCGGGTGAGTGGTCCGGTGGTCGCCGACTCGTGCTCGAAGTCGCACAGGTCCTTCGGGATCGCCCACAGCTCCCGGCCGCCGGCACGTGAGGCCGGTGAGTCGACCCAGATGTCGGTGATGCTGACAGTCTGGGGGCCGGTGGTCCCCGTCGCCACGCTGCGTGCGACGAGCAGCTCGCCGTAGGTGAGCGGGCTCGGCGCCCGGTAGTCCACCAGCGCCGCGCCGTAGATGCCGGCGGGGCGCGTCTCGTCGACGTCCTCGCGGACCCGGAAGACCGTGAGCCACATGGAGCCGTGCATCGGCCACGGCGCGGGGGGATAGGACGTCATGAGGGATCCACCTCTCGTGGGTCGGTCTCGGGGTCGAGGTAGCGGTCGGCTGTCTCGACGATCTCGGTCTCCAAGGCCCCGGGGAGGTCCTCGGTCAGCTCCTCGGCGCGGTCCGGTCCGGGGCCGAGGGAGGCGACGGCACGCCCCACGGCTCCGGAGACGTCGATCGTGCGGGCCCGGCGGACGTGCGGCTTCTCCACCTCACGCGCGACATAGCGCGCGACGAACCGGCACAGCTCGCGCTCGACGCCGGCGGCGTACCGGGTGATGGAGGCGGGCAGGCCCTGCGCCACGAGCTTCACCTCGACCTCGTGCGGCTCCGGAGCGACCACGTCGAGCTCGATGGCGAGGTCGGCGCGGGCGTGGACGGAGATCGACAGGGGCACCACGATGGCGGCGTCGAAGCGTTGCTTGTGCAGGCCCAGGTCGATGACGAACTCGAGGTCGACCGGCAGGTCGACGGCGAAGCACAGCGGGGCCCGCGCGACGCGACGCCCCGTCGCGGTGCCGATCCGGCCCCGGGCACGGACCCGGGCCAGGCGCCCCGGGCCGACACCGAGGGGGCCCACGTCGATCGGCTGCCCGGCGAGGACGTTGACGCCGGTCAGCACCCGCTCGGTCGTGACGGCCTCCGCGAAGAAGAGCTCGCCCCAGGCGGCGTACTCGATCCGTTCCTCGCGGGTCACGCGGACACCCTAGACCGCGCAGGTCGGGGCGACGGGGCGTGTCCGGCGTCAGACCCGGATGACGTGCGGACCGAGCGCCTCGTACCTCCGGGCGTCCTCGAGCGGGAGCTCGGTGCCGGTGACGATGGCCTCGAAGTCGGCGACGTCGGCGAAGCGCGTGAAGTTGCTGATGCCGAACTTGCTGTGGGCGGCCAGCAGCACGCGACGCCGGGACCGCTTGAGCGCCGCGTGCTTCACGGCGGCCACGGCCGGGTCCGGGGTCGTCAGGCCGTCGTCGGGAGTGATCGCGTTGGTGCCGAGGTAGGCGAGGTCGATGACGAGCTCGTCGAGCATGCGCAGCGCCCAGTGGTCCACCGTGGCGAGCGTCCGGCCGCGCATCCGGCCGCCCAGCAGCAGGACGGTGACGCTGTCACTGCCCGCGAGCGCCTCGGCGGCCAGCAGCGAGGAGGTCACCACCGTCAGCTCGCGGTCGGCGAGCTTCTCGGCCACCAGCCGCGGGCTGTAGCCCTCGTCGAGGTAGACGGTCTCCGCCCCGTGCAGCAGGTCGGCCGCAGCCGAGGCGATCCGGCGCTTCTGCGCCAGGTCGACCCGGCTGCGGTACTCGACCCCGGACTCGAAGCCCACGCTCTCCAGCGGGATCGCCCCGCCGTGCACCCGCTTCACCAGGCGACGGTCGGCGAGGGCCCGCAGGTCGCGACGGATGGTCTCCGTCGCCACGTCGAACTCACCGGCGAGGGGGATGACCTCCACCCGCCCGCGGGTCCGGGCGAACTCGAGGATCTGCGACTGCCGCGTGTCCGAATCCATGCAGGCATTGTGGTGCATGGCGCTCAGCCGTGCTCGGCCTCCAGCAGGTCCCGCACCTCCTCGGCGGTGCGGGCCGCGCGGAGCCGCTCGACGCGACCCTCGTCGACGAAGACGGCTGCGATCCGGCGGAGCAGGTCGAGGTGGTCCTGGCCCGCGCCCGCGATGCCGATCACGAACTCGGCCCGCTTGCCGTTCCAGTCGATGCCCTCGGGGTAGCGGACGAAGGAGAGCGCCGTACGCCGGATCGCACTCTTGGCCTCGTTGGTGCCGTGGGGGATGGCGAGCAGGTTGCCCATGTGGGTCGAGACCGAACGCTCGCGCTCGTGCATCGCCTCGACGTAGGAGGCCTCCACCGCGCCGGTCGTCACCAGCAGTTCGCCGGCCTCGGTGATCGCGCCGTCGCGCGTCGTGGCCGTCCCGTCCAGGGCGACGGCTCCGAGCTCGAGGGCCGACACCTTGGTCCCGGCAGCGCCGCCGGCCCCGGCGGTGTCCGATGCCGGAGCCGCGCCGGACGCAGGTGCACCGCGGTCGGACTCCTGGAGCATCTCCACGATCTCGTCATAGCGCGGGCTGCCCATGAAGTCGTCCACCGAGACGTGGACCGCCGACGGGGTCCGCTGCTCGGCACGGGCGGTGAGGTCACGGTGGGTGACGACGAGACCGTAGGTGTCGGTCAGGTTCGCGATCGCCTGGTTGACCACGGTGACGTCGGTCAGCCCCGCTGCGTCGATCTTGCGGCGGAGCACCGAGGCGCCCATGGCCGAGGAGCCCATGCCGGCGTCGCAGGCGAACACGATGCTCGTGATCGCCGGGGCGTCGCCCGAGCTGCCGACCAGGGCGCTGGAGGCCACCGAGCGCTTGCCCTTCATCGACTCCATGGCGCTCGTGGCGGTGGCCAGGTCGGCTTCGTCGTCGCTGCGGTCGGTCTTGAGCAGCACGGCGGCGATCAGGAAGGTGACGGTGGCGGCGCCGAGCACCGACAGCGTCACGCCGAGGTAGCTGTCGCTGGCGGTCTGGGCGTAGACGGCGAAGATCGAGCCCGGTGCGGCCGGGGCGCGCAGGCCGGAGTCGAAGGCGACGTTGATGAACACACCGGTCATGCCGCCGCCGATCATGGCCAGGATCAGCTTGGGCTTCATCAGCACGTAGGGGAAGTAGATCTCGTGGATGCCGCCGAGGAAGTGGATGATCGCCGCGCCGGGTGCGGAGGCACGGGCGAGGCCCTTGCCGAAGACCATGAAGGCCAGGAGCAGGCCGAGTCCGGGGCCGGGGTTGGCCTCGAGCAGGAACAGCACCGACTTGCCGTCCTCCAACGCCTGGTTGGTGCCCAGCGGGGTCAGCACGCCGTGGTTGATCGCGTTGTTGAGGAAGAGGACCTTCGCCGGCTCGATCAGGATCGAGGTGAGGGGGAGGAGCCCGGCGTCGACGAGGGTGTCGACGACCGTCTCGGCGAGCTCGCTGAAGCGGGTGACCGCCGGGCCGACGGCGAAGAAGCCGACGCTGGCGAGGATGCCGCCCCAGATCCCGGCGGAGAAGTTGTTGACCAGCATCTCGAAACCGGGCCGGATCTTGCCGTCCCAGAGCGCGTCGATGCGCTTCATCGACCAGCCGCCGAGCGGTCCCATGATCATGGCACCGAGGAACATCGGCACCTCCGAGCCGGCGATGACGCCCATGGTCGCGATCGCGCCGACGACGCCGCCACGGGTGTCGTAGACGATGCGACCGCCGGTGGCGCCGATGAGCACGGGCAGGAGGTAGACGATCATCGGACCGACGATGCCGCCGCCGGCGAAGTCGCCCCAGCCGCCGATCTTGGCGACCCAGCTGCCCGGGTCCTCACCGATCGCCATGCTGGTCAGCCAGCCGGTCTCGATGAACAGCGCGGTGATCAGGCCCCAGGCGATGAACGCGCCGATGTTGGGCATGACCATGTTGGACAGGAACGTGCCGAATTGCTGCACGCGGACCCGGACGCCGGTGCGGTGTGCAGGGGTGGTGGTGGACATCGTGGCTCCTCCAGGCGATCAAGTGATGTCGATCACATCGATGTCCAGTAAACCCCACGAACGGGCACATTGCCAAGAGAGTGGGCAAAAATGGGCACGTCTTTGTGTGGTTTTGTGCCCGATTCGCTGCTACGGTCAGTGGGCGACGTCACACCGACCTCGTGATCCGTCCCGCTGAAAGGACCCCTGAGATGAAGGCACTCCGCTTCTACGCCCCCGGCGACCTCCGGCTCGAGGACGTGCCGGAGCCCCAGTGCGGTCCGGGCGAGGTCAAGCTCCGGGTGCGCAACTGCTCCACGTGCGGCACGGACGTGAAGATCCAGCACAACGGCCACCAGAACCTCACCCCGCCGCGGATCACCGGCCACGAGATCGCCGGCGAGGTCGTCGAGGTCGGGGCCGACGTCAACGCCACCCACGGCACCGACTGGCAGGTCGGTGACCGGGCCCAGGTCATCGCCGCCGTCCCGTGCGGGGAGTGCCACGAGTGCCGCAAGGGCTGGATGGCGGTGTGCCAGAACCAGACCTCGGTCGGCTACCAGTACGACGGCGGGTTCGCGGAGTACATGGTCGTGCCGCGCGAGGTCCTCAAGGTCGACGGCCTCAACCAGATCCCCGACAACGTCGGGTTCGACGAGGCCTCGGCGGCCGAGCCGTTGGCCTGTGCCATCAACGCCCAGGAGCTGCTCGGGATCGAGCCCGGCGACAGCGTCGTGGTCTTCGGTGCCGGCCCCATCGGGTGCCTGCACATCCGCATCGCTCGCGGCGTGTACGACGTGGGCCCGGTCTACCTGGTCGACGTCAACGCCGAGCGGTTGGCCATGTCGGCCGACGCGGTGTCGCCGGACGAGACGATCAACGCCGCCGAGGTCGACGTGGTCGAGCGGGTCATGGAGCTGACCGACGGGCGCGGCGCCGACGTGGTCATCACCGCCACCTCGGCCAACCTCACCCAGGAGCAGGCGATCGCGATGGCGGCCCGCAACGGCCGGATCTCCTTCTTCGGCGGGCTGCCCAAGACCGACCCGACGATCACCTGCGACTCCAACGTCGTGCACTACCGGCAGCTGCACATCCACGGTGCCAACGGGTCGGCCCCCGCGCACAACAAGCGCGCACTGGAGTACATCGGGACGGGGCAGGTGCCGGTCAAGGACCTCATCACCCGCCACGTCCCGCTGGAGAAGGTGCTCGACGCCTTCGACGTGGTCAAGAACGGCGAGGCCATCAAGGTCACCGTCGAGCCCTGAGGAGGGCGGCGACCCTCAGTCGTCGGGGTCGTCCAGGCGTGCGAGCCAGGTCGCGAACCGCTCGATCGGCGTCTCGAACTCGGGGTGGACGTCGACGAATGCCTGCAGCTGGTCGCCCAGCCACGCCAGGGAGACCTCCTCGTCTCCCCGGCGTTGCTGGAGCTCCTCGATGCCGCGATCGGTGAAGTACATCGCTGACCTGCCCCTCGCTCAGTCGAACGCGCGCGCGACCAGGTCCTTCTGCTCCTCCAGGTGCCGCTTGGCGGTGCCGACGGCGGGGGAGGAGGATGCGACGCGCGTGATCTGCTCGACCTCGGCGTCGATCGCCGGCCACAGGTTGAGCCGCAGGTGGGGCGCCGGCCCCATGTTGAGCGGCTCGTCCTGCACCCAGCGCACGTGCTTGAGGTTCGGGTACTTCGCGATCTCGCTGGCGATCTGGTCGGCCGGGGTCGGGTAGAGCTGCTCGATCCGGCCGATCGCGTAGCTCTCGGCGTTGTCGCGGTTGCCGCGCTCGGCCATCAGGTCCCAGGTGACGCGGCCCGAGCACAGCAGCAGCGTCTCGACCTTGTCGGGGTCGGCCTCGGCGTCGCCGAGGAAGGGCTGGAAGGTGCCCTCGGTGAACGCGCTGACGGGGGAGGCCGCCTCCTTGCGGCGCAGCATCGACTTCGGCGTGAAGACGATGAGCGGCTTGTGCTCGCCGCCCAGCGAGTGCTTGCGCAGCAGGTGGAAGTGGGACGCCGGGCTCGACGGCTGGGCCACCACGAAGGCCTCGTCGGCGGCCATGGTGAGGAACCGCTCGATGCGCGCCGAGGAGTGGTCCGCGCCCTGGCCCTCGTAGCCGTGGGGGAGGAGCAGGACCACGCCGGACTGCTGCTGCCACTTGCTCTCACCGGCGGTGATGAACTCGTCGATGATGGTCTGGGCGCCGTTGACGAAGTCGCCGAACTGGGCCTCCCACGCCACGAGCGCGTCCGGACGAGCGACGGAGTAGCCGTACTCGAAACCGAGGGCGGCGAACTCCGAGAGCAGGCTGTCGTAGATGTGGAACTTCGCCTGCTCCTCACTGAGACCGCTCAGCGGCGTCCACTCGTCGGCGTTGTTGCGGTCGATGATCGTCGCGAACCGCTGGACGAACGTGCCACGACGCGAGTCCTGGCCGGACAGCCGCACCGGACGACCGTCGAGCAGCAGCGCGCCGAAGGCGAGGATCTCGCCGGTGCCCCAGTCGACCGGACCCTCGGTGATGGCCGAGGCGCGGCGCTGCAGCTGCGGCATCACCTTCGGGTGGACGGTGAAGCCCTCCGGCGGCGTCACGTAGGCGTCGGCGATCTGCTTCAGCGTCTCGAACGAGACCGCGGTGTTGGTCTCCGCCGCCGGCTTGTCGGGGTAGTCGGGGACGGTCGTCCACTCGTCGGGCTGGCTGGTCGCCTCGCGGACCTCGGTGAAGACCCGCTCGAGCTTCTCCTGGTAGTCCTTGACGACCTGCTCGGCCTCCTCCACGGTGATGTCACCGCGACCGATGAGCGACTCGGTGTAGAGCTTGCGCACCGAGCGCTTCTGCTCGATCAGGTCATACATCAGCGGCTGCGTGTACGACGGGTCGTCGCCCTCGTTGTGGCCGCGGCGCCGGTAGCAGACCAGGTCGATCACGACGTCCTTGTTGAACGCCTGGCGGTACTCGAAGGCCAGCCGAGCCACGCGGATGCAGGCCTCGGGGTCGTCGCCGTTGACGTGGAAGATCGGCGCCTGCACCATCCGGGCCACGTCGGTGCAGTACAGCGAGGACCGCGACGCGGCCGGCGCGGTGGTGAAGCCGACCTGGTTGTTGACCACGAGGTGGATCGTGCCGCCGGTGCGGTAGCCCCGCAGCTGCGAGAGGTTGAGCGTCTCTGCCACGACTCCCTGCCCGGCGAACGCGGCGTCACCGTGCACCAGCAGCGGCAGCACCGGGAACTCCTCGCCCCGGTCGAGCACGTCCTGCTTGGCGCGGGAGATGCCCTCCAGGACCGGGTCGACGGCCTCGAGGTGGGACGGGTTGGCGGCCACCGAGACCTTGACCTTGTCGCCGCGGTCCGCGACGAACTCGCCCTCGGCGCCGAGGTGGTACTTCACGTCGCCCGAGCCCTGCACGGTGCGGGGGTCGATGTTGCCCTCGAACTCGCGGAAGATCTGGGAGTAGTTCTTCCCCACGATGTTCGCGAGCACGTTGAGGCGGCCCCGGTGGGCCATGCCGATGGTGACCTCGTCGAGGCCGGACTCCGCGGAGGCCTCGCAGATCTCGTCGATGACCGGGACGGTGGTCTCGCCGCCCTCGAGGCTGAAGCGCTTCTGGCCGACGAACTTGGTCTGCAGGAAGGTCTCGAACGCCTCGGCCTGGTTGAGCTTGAGCAGGATCCGCAGCTGCTCCTCGCGGGGCGGCTTGGTGTGCGGCTGCTCGACGCGCTCCTGGATCCAGCGGCGCTGCTCGGGATCCATGATGTGCATGTACTCGATGCCGGTGGTGCGGCAGTAGGAGTCGCGCAGGATCCCCAGGATGTGGCGCAGCTTCATGAAGCGGCGACCCTCGCCGCCGAACGAGCCGGTCGCGAACTCGCGGTCCAGGTCCCACAGCGTCAGCCCGTGCGACTCGATCCGCAGGTCGGGGTGGCTGCGCTGCTGGTACTCCAGCGGGTCGGTGTCGGCCATCATGTGGCCGCGCACGCGGTAGGCGTGGATCAGCTCCAGGATGCGGGCCTGCTTGCTGATCTCGTCGTCGTGGGAGGTCGCGATGTCGGCGGACCAGCGGATCGGCTCGTACGGGATCCGCAGGGCGCGGAAGATGTCGTCGTAGAAGCCGTTCTCGCCCAGCAGCAGCTCGTGGACCCGCTTGAGGAACTCACCGGACTGCGCACCCTGGATGACGCGGTGGTCGTAGGTGGAGGTCATCGTCATGACCTTGCTGATGCCGTTGCGGGCGATCGCGTCCTCCGACGCCCCCTGCCAGGCGGCGGGGTAGTTCATCGCACCGACGCCGATGATGGCCGCCTGGCCCTTCATCAGCCGCGGGACGGAGTGGACCGTCCCCAGGCCGCCGACGTTGGTGAGGCTGACGGTCGTGCCGCCGTAGTCCTCCATCGTCAGCTTGTTGTCCTTGGCCTTGCGGATCATGTCCTCGTACGCCGTCCAGAAGGCCGCGAAGTCCATGGTCTCGCAGCCCTTGATCGAGGGCGCCACGAGCTGGCGGGTGCCGTCGGGCTTCTGCTGGTCGATCGCCAGGCCGAGGTTGATGTGGGCCGGGCTCACCATCGTGGGCTTGCCGTCGACCTCGCCGAAGGAGTTGTTCATCTCCGGCATCGAGGTCAGGGCGCGCACGAGCGCGTAGCCGATGATGTGGGTGAAGGAGACCTTGCCGCCGCGGGCGCGCTTGAGGTGGCTGTTGATGACGATGCGGTTGTCCCACAGCAGCTTCACCGGGATGTCGCGCACGGACGTCGCGGTCGGCACCGTCAGCGAGACGTCCATGTTCTTCGCGGTCGCCGCGGCGATGCCGCGCAGCGTGGTGTAGGTCGGCTCGTCGGTGGCCTCGGTCGGCTCGGGGCGGGGCGACTCCTTCGGGGTCGGCTTGCCGCCCTTCTCGCCCTTCCGACCCTTGTCGCCCTTCTTGGCCTCGTCGGACTTGCTCGACGTGTCCGACTTGCTCGACGTGCCGGACTTCTCGGACGTGGCCGGCTTCTCCGAGGTGGTGGCCTTCGCGGACTTCGTGGTGGACCCGTCCTTGCCGGACGCCTTCGCGGACTTCGCCGTCGACGCCGATGCCGAGCCCTGCGAGCCGGACGAGGCGGTCGCTCCGGCCGGCTGCGGCGAGCGGGCCTCGCCGCCGCGGCCGTTGCTGTGGCGTGCCTCGGCCGGACTGGCGCCCTCGCCGCGGAAGTACTCGGCCCACGCCGGATCCACGCTGTCGGGATCGGCGTCGAACCGTTCCTTCATCTCCTCGACGAGCCACTCGTTGGCTCCGAAGTCGACTGTGTTGTTGGACTGCTTGTCTGACGACTGCGCCACGACTCGCTTCGCCTCTTCCGCTGGCTCCGGGTTCGACCTCGCCCGCGTCCACGGGCGTCCGGGGACAAGGCTAGACCCACCACGGATGAAATGCCGCCTGCCACCCATCCTTTGGGGCACAGTGTGCGCAGCGTGACACTCTGGGGGCCGTTCCCGGGGGCCGTCCGGGCAGGAACAGGGAGGACGATCGGTGCGCAGGATCATGGCCGGAGCAGCGGGCCTGTTGCTCGCCTCGACGGTGCTCGTGGGGTGCACCGGCGACGAGGAGACCCCGGAGTCGGGTGGCGGCGGCGCCGGCTCGTCGACGACCCAGGCGCCGGTCGAGACCTCGGCATCGGTGGGCACCGTGGCGGGCAGGCTCGGCAAGAAGCAGCGTCGCCAGTTCCTCCAGGACGCCACGGCCACGGTCGACGAGTGGCTCGACGCGGCGTACGTCGCCGGCGACTACCCGCGCTCGGACTTCGGCAAGGCATTCCCCGGCTTCACGCAGGGTGCGGCGGCGCTGGCGCGCAAGCAGCCCAAGGTGATGAGCAACGCGGCCGTCGGTGACCGCGTCGAGCAGGTCACGGTGAAGAAGCGCAAGGTCACCGTCGACGTCCTCGCGCCGGGCGGCAAGCCCGCCGGCGCCACGGCGCGTGTGGTCCTGGTGGTCCAGCTCGACGGCGACGTGGAGCGCAAGGACCGCATCAGCGGTCGCCTGATGCTGACGCCGAAGGGGAAGCAGTGGAAGGTCTTCGGGTTCGACATGACGCGCAACGTGAAGGGGAAGGGCAAGTGATGACGCGCTGGCGCAACCCGGTGCGGACCGTGGTGCTCGGCCTGGTCCTGGCCCTGGCGGCGGTCGTGGTGCCCAACAGTTCGGTGGCCCCGACCCAGGCGGCCCTGGTGAAGTTCCAGCAGACCGACGGGGTCGACGTGCACCCGAACGTGGTCTGGGTGCTCGCGGTGGGGTCCGACGCCCGTCAGGGCCAGGACATGCTGCGCACCCGCGGGGACGCCCTGCAGATGATCGGCATCAACACCCGCACCGGCGCGGCCACCGCGATCGGCATCCCGCGTGACAGTTGGGTCCCGATCCCCGGTCGCGGCTCGAGCCGGGTCAACGCGGCGCTCTTCTTCGGGGGCCCGCAGCTGCTCGGCGAGACCGTGGGCAACCTGATCGGGGTGCAGCCGGACTACGTCTTCGTGACCCGTTTCCAGGGGCTGCGCGAGATGGTCAACTCCATCGGCGGCATCCGCGTCCAGAACCCGCGCTACTTCTCCGACTCCGACCTGTGGCCCCAGGGCTTCAAGCAGGGCTCGGTCCGGGTCAACGGCCACGGCGCCACCGCGTTCGGCCGCATCCGCAAGTCGCTGCCGGGCGGTGACTTCGACCGGTCCGCCAACCAGCAGCGCGTGCTGCGGGGCATCCACGAGCGGGTCCTCGAGCGCGCCGCCCAGCCGGGCTTCGTCGAGCGGGGCGTGACCTCGGTGATGCAGCACCTGCACACCGACCTCGGTCCCGTCGAGCTGTTCAAGCTCGCGCAGGCCGGCACCCAGGTCGACGCCGGCAAGATCACCAACTGCGTCCTGCCCGGCAGCATCGGCAACGTCGGCGGCGCCTCGGTCGTGTTCCCCTCGACCAGCAAGGCCCGCAGTTGGGGCGACCAGGCCCGCACCACGGGCGTCATCAAGAACTGCTGACCGGGCGCGCTCCCGCGGACGGCGCTCAGCGGCGTACGGCGGGCAGCACCAGCACGATGGCCAGGGCGGCCACGAGGAAGGCGCCGCCCATGTCCAGCGGCAGGGCGAGCACGCCGATCGCGTAGGCACCGAACCCGCTGCCCGCGTCGTAGGCGAGGTTCCACACCGTGCTGGCGCGTCCGTGCGCCCCGGGGCCGGCCCGCTGGAACATCAGCACCAGCGTCTCGTTCTGGATCGCCCCGAACCCGACGCCGTACGCCGCAGCGGCCGGGACGGCGAGGAGCGCCGCGCCGCTGTCCAGGTCCAGGGCGACGCCGAGGCCGGCCATGCCGAGCGCCGCGGTCGCGATGCCCGTCATCAGCAGCAGGGTGGTCGCTCCCGTGCGGTCGCTGAGGACGCCGGCCGCCCAGCGTCCGGTGATCATCGCCGCCGACGCGACGAAGAGCACGACCGACGCCACGTCCGAGGACGGCAGGGTCAGCGGCACGAAGGTCACCACGCCGCCGTAGGCGCACGCGACGGCCAGCAGCAGCACCCACGGGGCCAGCAGGGGCGTCCAGCGACGGCCGGAGGCGAGGGCATCGGTCGGCGTGGTGGGGGAGGCGACCAGCAGTCGGTCGTCGGTCATGCCGCGGAGCAGGGGGACCGCCGCGACCGCGAGCAGCGCAGCGGTCCAGAAGATCGGCGCGAACCCGACCTGCTCCACCAACCACACGCCGAGCGGGAGCAGCAGGACGGCGGGGAGCCCGACGGCCACGCCGTACTGTCCCGCGGCCCGGCCGCGTTCGGCCGGCGGGACGAGCACCGCCACCAGTGCGCTGCCGGCGACCACGACCATGCCGAAGCCGACGCCGCGCACCGCGGAGACCGCGAGCAGCCACCACAGCTCCTGGGAGGGCAGGTAGGCCAGCGTCGGGACGCCCAGCAGCAGGGCACCCAGGACGAACATCGAGCGGAGCGACAGCAGCCGCAGCAGCACGCCCATGCTGAGCTGGGCGGCGACCGTGCCGGCCATCATGACCGCGGTGAGCGAGCCGGCGCCCGCCGAGCCGGCGCCACCGGCGTCGGCCCAGAGAGCGCCGACCGAGAGCAGCGGGGCGTAGTTGGCGAAGGTCGCCAGCGTCGCGGCGAGCAGCAGCCGGAAGTCGCGCCCGGCGATCCCGCCGGGCGCCACGGAGCCCTCGGTCGCGCGCGTCACGACGAGCCCAACGGGCGGGCGGCCGCCGATGTTCCTGTCGCCGCAGATCGGGGGTGTCAACGATTGGGGCGCTGTCGGCGCCCGGTCCTAGGCTGAGCGCCGTGAGTGAGCCCGAGTCGGTGGTGTCGGGCGACCGGGCCCCGATCGTTCGTCGCGCCCTGCTCGACGCCGTTCCCCTGATCATCCCCGCGGTGCCGTTCGCCCTGGTGGTCGGGCTCGCCATCACCGAGTCCGGGCTCGGCAATCTCCTCGGGTGGACCACCGCCCCCGTCGTGTTCGCGGGCGCTGCCCAGCTGACGCTGATCACGCTCCTCGGCGGCGGCGCGTTCTGGGTGGCGGCAGTCGGCGCGGCCCTGGTGGTCAACGCCCGCCACCTGATGTACTCCGCCGCCCTCGCGCGGTACTTCCGCGGCCAGCCGCGCTGGTTCCGCTGGTTCGCGCCCTACCTGCTCATCGACCAGGTGTTCGCGCTGGCGACCCTGCGCCGGGGCGACGACCCGCGCACCTTCCGGACCTACTACCTGGCGATGGGCGCCGCGTTCGCGGTGTTCTGGTTCACCGCCGTGGCGCTGGGCCTGCTCATCGGGCCGGTCGTGCCCGAGGAGTGGCAGCTGAAGTTCGCGATCCCGGTGATGTTCACCGGCATCGTGGTGATGGCGATCGACCGTGCGCCGAAGCTGGTCGCGGCGACGGTGGCGGTGCTCGTCACCTGGCTCAGTGCCGGCCTGCCGAGCCAGTCGGGCCTGCTCGTCGGCGCCGTCGCGGGTGTCGCGGCCGGGTTCGGTGCCGGGTACCTCGCCGAACGGAGGTCGCGCCGATGACCGTCGCCCTCGCCATCGTGCTCACCGGACTCGGCACCTATGCCAGTCGCGCCGTCTTCATCGTCGCCTTCGCCGACCGGACCCTGCCGCCGCGCGTCGAGCAGGCCCTGGAGTACGTCGGGCCCGCCACGTTGGCGGCGCTGGTCGCCACGTTGCTCCTGGACGGGTCGGGGAGCCTGGCCGTCGGCGTACCGGAGGCAGCCGCCCTCGCCGTGGGCGCGGCGGTGGCGTGGCGGTTCCGAAACCTGCTGGCCGTCGTCGCAGCGGGCATGGGCGTCTTCTGGGTGACCGGTCTCTGGTTCTGACTACCCGGCGGTGCCGCGGGGGCGCTCGAAGAGCCGGGTCATCACGATCGAGCTCCGGGTGCGGTCGACCCGCATGTTCTGCCGGACCTGCTCCACGCAGGCCTCGACGTCGGCCATGTTGCGCGCCATGACGTGCACCAGCGCGTCCGCGTCGCCGGAGACGGTCCACACGCCGACCACCTGCGGGATGGTCTCCAGGCTCCGGCGCAGCTCGGCGGGCGAGACGTTGCCGCGGTAGTACACCTCCACGTAGGCCTCGGTGGACCACCCCAGGGCGGCGGGGTCGACGACGGCGGTGAAGCCCGCGATCTCGCCGCTGGCCCGCATGCGGTCGACACGGCGCTTGACGGCCGGGGCCGAGAGGCCCACGCCGCTGCCGATCTCGGCGAAGCTGGCGCGCCCGTCGCGCAGCAGGTGGCCGAGGATGTCGCGGTCGACCTCGTCCATGGTGCCTCCGATCCTTGCGTCACCGATCAACGAATCGACACCAAGTATGCCGAATCTGCAACGAAAGTCCCTCGTTGCGACGTTCTGCGCAACGTAGTGTCGCCCTGACCGTGCTCCGACCCGGGAGGTGCCCATGACCGCGACCACCGCGCCACTGACTGCTGTTCCCGAGCCGGAGGGCCGGGCGACGCCGCGTCGGTACCTGATGTGCCGGCCCGACCACTTCGAGGTCAGCTACGCCATCAACCCGTGGATGGACACCAGCACCCCGGTGGACCGCGCCCGGGCGATCGGCCAGTGGGAGGCCCTCCGGGCGGCGTACGTCGCCCACGGCCACACGGTCGAGACCCTCGCCCCGGAGCCGGGGCTGCCCGACATGGTGTTCGCGGCCAACGGCGGCATCGCCATCGGGGAGCGCGCCATGGCTGCGCGGTTCGTGCACCCCGAGCGCCAGCCCGAGGGCGACGCCTACCAGGCCTGGTTCGAGCAGGCGCACCGCGACGTCACGCGCTCCACCGACGACAACGAGGGCCAGGGCGACTTCCTCCAGGTCGGCGAGATCATGCTCGCCGGCACCGGCTTCCGCACCTCGGTGGCCGCACACCGTGAGGTGGAGCGCTTCTTCGGGGTCCCGGTGGTCACCCTCGAGCTCGTCGACCCGCGCTTCTACCACCTCGACACCGCGCTGGCCGTCCTCGACGCGGAGACCGTCGCGTACTACCCACCGGCCTTCACGCCGGCCAGCCGCACGCTGCTGCGCCGTCTCTTCCCCGACGCGATCATCGCCACCGACGAGGACGCCGCGGTGCTCGGCCTGAACGCGGTCTCTGATGGCCACCACGTGTTCCTCAGCGCCGCCGCGACCGGCCTCCACGACGCCCTCCGGGTGCGTGGCTTCGAGCCCGTCGGCATCGAGCTCTCCGAGCTGCTCAAGGCCGGCGGCAGCGTGAAGTGCTGCACCCTGGAGCTGCACTGAGGCCCGCTCGCCCCTGAGGTGAGGGCGACAGGGGACAATCTGCTGCCATGGGCAGCCACCACGCTCGGCACGCCGAGACCGACGACCACCCGATGCGGCGCATCGCGATCGCGGTGATCGCGCCGTTGGCGTTGGTCACGCTGGCGGGGCTGGTGTGGCTCTGGCCGCCGCCGGTCGAGGAGGCCCCCACGCCCGAGGGGGCCGGGGCGCAGTACGACGCCGAGGTGACCGCCATCGAGCAGGAGCCCTGCCCGGAGGAGCCCGAGGTTCCCGAGGCGCAGTCGCCGGCCGACCAGGTCAACGGGTGCGGGACCGCCACGGTGCGCGTGACCGAGGGGCAGCGCGAGGGCACCGAGTACGACGTCCCACTGCCCAACGGCCCCGGCGCGGCCGAGATCGTCGAGGGCGACCAGGTGGTGCTGCTGGAGTCCGAGACGCCCGACGGGGCGACGTACGCCATCGTCGACCACCAGCGCGACAGCCAGCTGTGGCTGCTGGGCATCGCGTTCGTGCTCGCGGTGGTCGCCTTCGGTCGCTGGCGGGGTGTCAGCGCGCTTGCCGGCCTCGCGGTGACCTTCTTCGTGCTGCTCTACTTCGTGGTGCCGGCCATCCTCGACGGCTCGCCGCCACTGCTGGTGGCCATCATCGGGTCGGCGGCGATCATGCTCACGGTGCTCTACCTGACCCACGGCCTCGCGTGGTCGACGACCGTCGCGGTGCTCGGCACGTTGGGCAGCCTCGCCCTGACCGGCGTGTTGGCGCTGGTCGCCGTCGAGGCGATGCACCTGACCGGCTTCGCCGACGACGCCTCCACCTTCGTCGGCGAGATCCACAGCGTGAACCTGCAGGGCCTCCTGCTCGCCGGCATCGTCATCGGGTCCCTGGGCGTCCTCGACGACGTGACCGTCACCCAGTCGGCGACCGTCACCGAGCTGGCTCGTGCGAACCCCACCTACCGCTTCGGCGACCTCTACCGCGCCGGCGCCCGGGTGGGGCGCTCCCACATCGCGTCGGTGATCAACACCATCATCCTCGCCTACGCCGGCTCGTCGCTGCCGCTGATGATCCTCATCATCGCCGGCAACCAGTCCTTCGGTGACGTGGTGACCGACCAGATCATCGCCCAGGAGATCGTCCGCAGCGCGGTGGCGACCATCGGCCTGGTCGCCGCCGTGCCGCTCACCACCGCCCTGGGTGCCGCCACGGCACGTCGCGGCGCCCCTCGCCGGGACGACGGTTCCCTTGCCCCGGGTCCGTAGGTTCGTCCGGACGCCACCAACGGAGAGGGAGTTCTCGCAGTGCGTGTGAAGAAGGTGCTCGCGGCCGCCCTGGTCGCGCCCACGGTGTTCCTGGCGGCCTGCTCGTCCGACGACGGGGCAGGTTCCGAGGCGACCTCGCAGGAGTCGTCCTCCTCCGCGGAGGAGGGCGCCGGCGGCGAGGCCGCCGCAGAGCCGGACCTCGACGGCGTTCCCGACGTCGTGGCCGAGGTCAACGGCGAGGAGATCAGCAAGGACGAGTTCGTGCCGGCGTACGAGCAGCAGTTCCAGCAGATGGCCGCCCAGTCGCAGATGACCGGGCAGCAGCCGGACCAGGACGAGCTCAAGAAGCAGGTCGCCGACCAGCTGGTCAACACCGAGCTGCTGGAGCAGGCGGCCGCCGAGCGTGGCATCGAGGCCAGTGAGAAGCAGGTCGACCGGACCCTCGCCGACCTGGCCAAGAGCAACCAGATGGGCTCGGCGGACGAGTTCATCTCCGCGCTGAAGGAGCAGGGCATGTCCGAGGACGAGGTCCTGTCCCAGGTCGCGGTGCAGGTCAAGCTCGACCAGCTGCTGGAGAAGGAGTCGGGCGGGGTGAAGATCACCGACGCCGAGCTCCGCAAGGCCTACGACCAGCTCAAGTCGCAGAGCAAGCAGACCGGCCAGAAGGCGCCGTCCTTCCAGAAGTCCCGTTCGCAGCTGGAGGAGCAGGTCAAGAGCGAGAAGCTCAACGGCGTCGCCCAGACGCTGCTGAAGGACCTCCGCAAGGACGCGGAGATCTCGGTCAACGTCTGATGGTGTGAGATGGCGCCGTGAGCGCGCTCCGTGACCCGTCGCCGACCGTGCTGCTCGCCACCTGCGAGCGGCTGCCCGACGGCGAGCCGGGGGCCGCGGCGCTCGAGGCAGCGTTGGCCGACCGGGGCATCGCGTCCCGGTGGGTGCGCTGGGACGATCCTGCGGTGGACTGGACCGCGGCCGACCTGGTCGCGGTCCGGTCCACCTGGGACTACGCCGAGCGGGTCGAGGAGTTCCTGGCGTGGTCGGCCCGCGTCGGGTCGCAGGTGGTGCACGGCCCGACGGTCTTCGGCTGGAACACCCACAAGGGCTACCTCGCCGAGCTCGGCGCCGCCGGGGTGCCGATCGTGCCCACCGAGGTCGCGACCACCACCGCGGAGGTGCGGGACCTGGTGGCTCGCGAGGGCTCCTGGGTGGTGAAGCCGGCCGTCGGCGCCGGTGGTCGGGGAGTGGTCCTGGTCGACGACCCGCGTGGCGTGGACCGTGTCGGCGGTGCGGGACCGTGGGTCGTGCAGCCCTTCGTGCCGAGCGTCGCCGAGGCGGGCGAGGCGTCGGTCTTCGTCATCGATGGCGCACCGGTCGCGCAGGTCGCCAAACGGCCCGCGTCGGGGGAGATCCGGGTTCACGAGACCTACGGCGGCACCTCGACCCCCGTGGCCCTCACCGAGGCGGCGACCACCCCCGCACTCGACGCGTGCGCGACCGTCTCCCGGCTGCTCGGGGTCGACCTGGTCTATGCGCGCGTCGACCTGTTGTGGTGGCGCGACGCCTGGGTCGTGAGCGAGGTCGAGCTCACCGAGCCCGGCCTCTACCTCGACGTCATGCCGGAGAACGCCGGTCCCTTCGCCGACGCGCTCGCGAGGCGGCTGGGCCGCTCGGGCTGAGCGGCTGCGGAGGTCTCGACACGGTGCCGCTCGTCCCTCGCGACACCGGCTCGACCACCAAGTCATTGCCGCCCGAGGATCGAGCGGCTCTGCTGGTCGAGCCGGCGGAGCGTGGTCGGACCCTCGAGTGAGCTCGGTGGTCGAGCCGTGTCGGCCCCCGAGTGAGTGGCCTTGGTGGTCGAGCCGTGTCGGCCCCCGAGTGAGTGGCCTTGGTGGTCGAGCCGGCGAAGCGTGGTCGGGACCGTCGAGTGAGGTCGGTGGTCGAGCCGTGTCGGCCCCCGAGTGAGTGGCCTTGGTGGTCGAGCCGGCGAGCGCCAGCGAGCCGTGTCGAGACCCCCGGAGCGTCCAGGGTCGGGTGCCCCTGTCGGTCGAACCGTGTCGGGACCCGTCGCAGTCGACGACGGAAAGAGGGGGTGGGCGCCTCCGGCAGGATTCGAACCTGCGACTCCTGGTACCGGAAACCAGTGCTCTATCCCCTGAGCTACGGAGGCATGCGCCGGCGACCGGCGCAGTCGCGAACACTACCGGTCGACATCGGCTGCGGGGAAACCAGCACCGGTCGATAGGCTTGACCGGTGACTCCGCAGCAACTCTCCGCCACCATCGTCGACTGCCTCACCGCGCTCGTCGACCGTGGTGAATTGGCCCTGTCCGACGGCGTTCCGGGCGAGGTCAGGGTGGAGCGACCGCGGCAGCAGGGCCACGGCGACTACGCCACCAACATCGCGATGCAGCTGGCCAAGTCCGCCGGCGCCAACCCCCGTGCCATCGGTGAGCTGCTCGCCGCCGAGCTCCAGCAGGCGGCGGGCATCAGCGACGTCGAGGTGGCTGGACCCGGCTTCGTCAACATCACCGTCGAGGCCGACGCCCAGGGCAAGGTCGCGGCCGACATCGTGGCGGCCGGTGCGGCGTACGGCCGCACCGAGACGCTGGCCGGCCAGCACATCAACGTGGAGTTCATCTCCGCCAACCCCACCGGCCCCCTCCACCTGGGGCACACCCGGTGGGCCGTGCTCGGGGACGCGATCGGCCGGGTGCTCGCCGCCGCCGGCGCCGAGGTGACGCGCGAGTTCTACATCAACGACCGCGGCGTGCAGATGAACCACTTCGCCGACTCCGTGATCGCGGCCGCGACGGGGCAGCCCACCCCGGAGAACGGCTACGCGGGCGGCTACATCGAGGACCTCGCCGCGGCGGTGGCCGAGGCGTCACCGGGCATCTTCGACCTGCCCGAGGACGAGCGCCGGGTCGCGGTGCGCGAGCAGGCCTACGCCCTGCAGCTGCGCGAGCAGCAGGACCAGCTCGCGGGCTTCCACACCCACTTCGACGTGTGGTTCTCCGAACTGTCGCTGCACGAGTCCGGCTCGGTGCCCGACACCCTGGCCCACCTCAAGGAGCTCGGCCACGTCTACGACGAGGACGGCGCGCTGTGGATGCGCACCACCGACTTCGGCGACGACAAGGACCGGGTGCTGATCAAGTCCGACGGCGAACTGACCTACTTCGCCTCCGACACCGCCTACTACCTGGACAAGCGGCGCCGCGGGTTCGACCACTGCATCTACCTGCTCGGCGCCGACCACCACGGCTACGTCGGCAGGCTGCGGGCGATGGCCGCCTGCGTGGGCGACGACCCGGACCAGACGCTCAACGTGATGATCGGCCAGCTGGTCAAGATCCTGCGGGACGGCGCGGAGCTGAAGCTCTCCAAGCGCGCCGGCACGATCGTGACGCTCCACGAGCTCGCCGAGGAGATCGGGGTGGACGCCCTGCGCTACTCCCTGGCGCGCTATCCCGCGGACAGCCCGCTGACCCTCGACGTCGCCGAGATCACCAAGGCCTCCAACGACAACCCGGTCTACTACGTGCAGTACGCCCACGCGCGCACCTGCCGGATGCGGGAGAACGCGAGCGACCTCGGCATGACGCTCCCCGAGGGCGACGCCTTCGACCCCTCCCTGCTCAGTCACGAGCGCGACGGGCAGCTGCTGCGGGCGCTGGCCGAGTTCCCGCGCGTGGTCGCCAGTGCGGCGGAGCTGCGCGAGCCGCACCGCATCGCCCGCTACCTGGAGGACACCGCCTCGGTGTTCAACAAGTGGTACGACACCAAGGAGTGCCGCATGCTGCCCCAGGGCGACGAGCCGGTGACGCCCACCAACGAGGCGCGCCTGCTGCTGGTCGCGGCGATCCAGACGGTGCTCGCCGGCGGCCTGGACCTGCTGGGCGTCACCGCCCCGGAACGGATGTGAGCACATGACCCACGAAGCAGGCTGGGCCCACGCGCCCGGCGCACTGCGCGGCCCGTCGTGGCTGGATCGCCCCACCGACGTCAACGCGCTGGTGCCCCAGCTGTGGTCCCGCACCGCCCGCAAGGTCGACGGCGACCTGGTCATCGGTGGCGTGGCGGTCGCGGACCTGGTCGCCGAGCACAACACCCCGGCGTACGTACTGGACGAGGAGGACTTCCGCCACCGTGCGCGCGCCTTCCGGGACGCGTTCGACGAGGCGGGCTGGGACGTCTACTACGCGGGCAAGGCCTTCCTGTGCACCACGGTCGCCCAGTGGGTGGCCGAGGAGGGCCTCTGCCTCGACGTCTGCTCCGACGGCGAGCTGACCGTCGCCCTGCGTGCCGGGTTCCCGGCCGAGCGCATCGGCTACCACGGCAACAACAAGGCCCACGTCGAGTTGCGGCGGGCAGTGGCCGAGGGCGTGGGCCGGATCGTCGTCGACTCCTTCGACGAGGTCGAGCGGCTGGTCGCGATCACCGAGGAGACCGGGACCACTGCCCGCGTCATGGTGCGGGTCACCGCCGGCGTCGAGGCCCACACCCACGAGTACATCGCCACGGCGCACGAGGACCAGAAGTTCGGCTTCTCCATCACCTCCGGCGATGCGCTCGAGGCCGTACGCCGCCTCGTCGCGGCCCCGCGCGTGGAGTTCCTCGGCCTGCACTCCCACATCGGCAGCCAGATCTTCGACACCTCCGGCTTCGAGGTCGCGGCCCGACGCGTCCTGCGCCTCCACGCCCAGGTGGCCGAGGAGCTCGGGGTCACCGCACCCGAGCTGGACCTCGGTGGCGGCTTCGGCATCGCCTACACCACGCAGGACGACCCGGCCGACCCGGCCGACCTCGCGGCGGGGATGCAGCAGATCGTCACCGGCGAGTGCGCTGCGCTGGGCATCGAACGGCCGCGCCTGTCCATCGAGCCCGGACGGGCCGTGGTGGGCCCGTCGATGTGCACCGTCTACACCGTGGGCACGGTCAAGCCGGTCACGCTCGACGCCGGGGCGGTGCGCACCTACGTCAGCGTCGACGGCGGCATGAGCGACAACGTCCGCACGGCGCTCTACGACGCCGACTACTCCTGCACCCTGGCCGGCCGCACCTCCGAGGCGCCGCCCGTCCTGGGCCGTGTCGTGGGCAAGCACTGCGAGGCCGGCGACATCGTGGTGCGCGACGAGTTCGTGCCCGCCGACGTCGCCCCCGGAGACCTCGTGGCGGTGCCGGGCACCGGCGCCTACTGCCGCTCGATGGCCTCCAACTACAACCACGCCCTCCGCCCACCGGTGATCGCGGTGCGGGACGGCGCAGCGCGCGTCGTCCTCCGGCGGGAGACTGTGGACGACCTGTTGGCGACGGACATGGGAGCGCACGCGTGAGTGACAAGCCGCTGAAGGTGGCCGTGCTGGGCTGTGGCTCGGTCGGCTCCCAGGTGGTGCGCCTGCTCGGGGAGCAGGCCGACGACCTCGCCGCCCGCATCGGCGCCCCTGTCGAGCTGGCCGGGGTCGCCGTACGCCGCCTCGAGGGCGACCGCGAGATCGACGTGCCCGCCGACCTGCTCACCACCGATGCCGAGGGACTGGTGTCCCGCGAGGACGTCGACGTGGTCGTCGAGCTCATCGGCGGGTTCGAACCGGCGCGCACCCTGATCCTGTCGGCCCTGCGCCACGGCGCGAGCGTCGTCAGCGCCAACAAGGCACTGATCGCCGAGCACGGACCCGAGCTGTTCCAGGCCGCCGAGGACGCCGGCCGCGACCTCTACTACGAGGCCGCCGCCGCGGGCGCCATCCCGATCGTGCGGCCGTTGCGGGAGTCGTTGGCCGGCGACCGCGTCACGCGGGTGCTGGGGATCGTCAACGGCACCACCAACTACGTGCTGGACAAGATGGACTCGGTGGGCGCCGGCTACGAGGAGACCCTCACCGAGGCCCAGGAGCTGGGCTACGCCGAGGCGGACCCGACGGCCGACGTCGAGGGATTCGACGCGGCGGCGAAGGCGGCGATCCTGGCCAGCCTCGCCTTCCACACCCGGGTCACGGCGGCGGACGTCTACCGCGAGGGCATCAGTGAGATCACCGCGGCCGACGCCCGCTCCGCGCAGGCGATGGGCTGCGTGGTCAAGCTGCTGGCCATCGCCGAGCTGCACGATGACGCGGTCTCGGTGCGCGTGCACCCCGCGATGATCCCGCGGTCGCACCCGCTGGCGAGCGTCCGCGAGGCCTTCAACGCCGTCTTCGTGGAGTCCGACGCCGCGGGCCAGCTGATGTTCTACGGCCCGGGCGCGGGCGGGTCGCCGACGGCGAGTGCCGTGCTCGGCGACCTGGTCACCGTGGCGCGCAACCGCCAGCTCGACACCAAGGGCATGGGGGAGTCGACCTACGCCGCCCGCCGCGTGCTCCCGATCGGGGAGGCCCGCACCCGCTACCACGTCAACATCGGCGTCGACGACCGTGCGGGCGTGCTGGCCGCGGTGGCCAACGCCTTCGCCACCCACGACGTCTCCATCCAGACCGTCCGGCAGCAGGGCCGCGGTGAGGAGGCCGAGCTGGTGGTCGTCTCCCACGAGGCCACCGATGCCCAGCTCTCCGCCACGGTGCGGGAGCTCAAGGGCATGGACATCGTGCGCGACGTCACCTCGGTGATGCGGGTGGAAGGGGAGATGGAATGAGCCCGACGACCCACCAGTGGCGCGGCGTCATCGAGGAGTACCGCGACCTGCTCGAGATCCCCGCGGACACGCCCGCCGTCACGCTGCGCGAGGGTGGCACGCCGTTGGTCCACTCCGAGTGGCTCTCCGACGAGACCGGTGCGGAGGTCTGGCTCAAGGTCGAGGGGGACAACCCGACCGGCTCCTTCAAGGACCGCGGCATGACGTGCGCGATCTCGGTGGCCCGGCACCAGGGCGCGGAGGCGGTCGTGTGTGCCTCCACCGGCAACACCTCGGCGTCGATGTCGGCGTACGCCGCCAAGGCCGGGCTGAAGCCCATCGTGCTGGTGCCCGAGGGCAAGATCGCCGCCGGCAAGATGGCGCAGGCGATCATGCACGGCGGCCGCGTGATCATGGTGCGCGGCAACTTCGACGACTGCCTGGGCCTCGCACGCGGCCTGGCCGACCAGCACCCGGTGGCCCTGGTGAACTCGGTGAACCCGGTCCGGCTCCAGGGCCAGAAGACGGCCGCGTTCGAGGTCGTGGACTTCCTCGGCGACGCACCCGACCTCCACTTCCTGCCGGTCGGCAACGCCGGCAACATCTCGGCGTACTGGATGGGCTACACCGAGTACGCCGCGCTGGGACGCGCGAGCAGGAGCCCGGCGATGCGGGGCTTCCAGGCCGAGGGCGCCAGCCCGCTGGTCACCGGTGAGCCCTTCCCGGAGCCGGAGACCGTGGCGACGGCGATCCGGGTCGGCAACCCCGCCTCGTGGAAGCTGGCCGAGGCGGCGGCGGCCGAGTCCGGCGGTGGCTTCGCCGCGCTGAGCGACCACGCGATCCTCAGCGCCCAGCGCGAGCTGGCCCGCACCGGCGTCTTCGTGGAGCCGGCCAGCGCGGCGGGCGTGGCCGGCCTGCTGGCCGCCGTGCAACGTGGCGAGTCCTTCGCGGGCCGCACCGTCGTCGTCACCGTCACCGGCCACGGGCTCAAGGACACCGACACCGCGCTGTCCTTCCACGACGAGGTGGGCGACACCGTGGTGGACGAGGTCATCGACGCCGAGGTCGCCGCGGCGGCGGCTGCGGCGGGCCTGACGTGACGTCGTTCGTCCAGGGGCCGGTCCGCACGAGCGTGGCCGCGACGTCGGCCAACCTCGGTCCCGGGTTCGACTCCCTCGGCCTCGCCCTGGGCCTGCGGGACCGGTTGGAGGCCGAGGTCGTCCCCGACGGCCTCGCCGTGACGGTCGAGGGTGTCGGCCAGGGCGAGGTGCCGCTGGGGGAGGAGCACCTGGTCGTGCGCGCGATGCGGGCCGCCTTCGCCCGGCTCGCCGTGGAGCCACCGGGGCTGCGCCTGCACTGTCGCAACGTGATCCCGCACGCCCGCGGCCTCGGGTCGTCCTCGGCAGCGATCGTGGGCGGGCTGTGGCTGGCGCGTGACCTGGTGGCCGGTGGGCGCCTGCTGCTCGACGACGACGCGCTGCTGGACCTGGCCACCGGCCTCGAGGGACACCCCGACAACGTCGCGCCGGCCCTCTTCGGCGGCTTCGTCATCTCCGGCCAGGACGAGGACGGCGCCAGCTATGCCGTCGCCTCCGACGTCGATCCACGCATCGGCGCCGCCGTGTTCGTCCCGCCCGAGCCGGTCTCCACCGAGGCCGCCCGGGGCCTGCTCCCCGACGCGGTCCCGCACGCCGACGCCGCCGCCAACGCCGGCCGTACGGCGCTGCTCGTGGCCGCGCTCGCGGGCCGGCCCGACCAGCTGCTGCGCGCGACGCGCGACCTGTTGCACCAGCCGTACCGGCGACCGGCGATGCCGGCGAGCCTGGACCTGGTCGAGCAACTGCGCGGCGACGGTCATCCGGCCATCGTCTCGGGTGCGGGGCCGACGGTCCTGGTCTTCACCGACACCACCGACGGGGTGCTCGACCGGTGCCCCGTGGGGTGGACGGCCCACCGGCTCGGTGTCGACACGCACGGCCCGCTGCCGTGGTGATGGCGGACGTGGAGACCGCGGGTGTTACATTGGCGACACGCCGCCATTTCGGCGCATGCTCACGGGGCCGCGCTCCGGAGCACATCCTCCTTCCTCGCCCGTTGCGGGCCTCGCGTCCGTGTGCTCTGACGGGGAAGATCTGACCAGCTCGCCGTGCTACTCCGCCCCGGGGTTGAGCAGGACGGCCGCACAACGTGGGAAGGACCTCACGTGACCGAAGCATCCGACGCCACCACGCCGGCGCCCGAGAAGGCGCCGAAGAAGCGCGGTGGGCTCAACTCCATGCTCATCGCCGACCTGAAGGCGATGGCGAACGGCATGGGTGTCGCCGGCGCCAACAACATGAAGAAGGCGCAGCTCGTCGAGGCGATCAAGGCCCAGCAGTCGCAGGCCACGTCCGACGCGCAGCAGGCGGCCGACGCCAAGCAGTCAGGCCAGTCGGGCCAGTCCGCCCAGTCGGGCGGGTCGAACCGGCCCGACCGTGCCGACGCGCCGAACGGCGAGGACCAGCGTGCGAAGCCGGCCCGCGAGGACCGCGGCCAGGGCAAGTCCGACCAGGGCAAGTCCGACCAGGGCAAGTCCGACCAGGGCAAGCCGACCAAGCAGGACCAGCCCGACCAGCGCAAGCAGGGCAGGCCCGACCAGGCCAAGGGCCGCGGCAAGGACCAGGACCGGGGCAAGGACGACTCCGAGGAGAAGTCCGGCCAGGGCAACCGCCCGGGGCAGCAGAACCCGCAGGGGGGCGGCAACCAGGGCGGCGGCCAGGGTGACGACGGCCGCAACCGCAACCGCAACCGCCGCCGCGGCCGTGGTCGGGGCGGCAACCGCGAGCCCGACACCGAGATCCGTGAGGACGACGTCCTCGTGCCGGCGGCCGGCATCCTCGACGTGCTCGACAACTACGCCTTCGTGCGGACCAGCGGCTACCTGCCCGGTCCCGACGACGTCTACCTGTCGCTGTCGCTGGTGCGGAAGTACGGCCTGCGGCGCGGTGACGCCATCGTCGGCCAGGTGCGCCAGCCCCGCGAGGGGGAGCGCCGGGAGAAGTTCAACCCGATGGTGCGCATCGACAGCGTCAACGGGATCGACCCCGAGCAGGCCAAGGAGCGGCCGGAGTTCTCCAAGCTGACCCCGCTCTACCCGAGCGAGCGGCTGCGCCTCGAGACCGGTCCGGACAACCTCATCGGACGCGTCATCGACATCGCGGCGCCCATCGGCAAGGGCCAGCGTGGCCTCATCGTCTCGCCCGCCAAGGCCGGCAAGACCATGATCCTGCAGTCGGTCGCGAACTCCATCACCGCCAACAACCCCGAGTGCCACCTGATGGTGGTCCTCGTGGACGAGCGGCCCGAGGAGGTCACCGACTTCCAGCGTTCGGTCAAGGGCGAGGTCATCTCCTCCACCTTCGACCGGCCCGCCACCGACCACACCACGGTCGCCGAGCTGAGCATCGAGCGTGCCAAGCGGCTGGTGGAGGCCGGCCACGACGTCGTCGTGCTGCTGGACGGCATCACCCGCCTCGGCCGGGCCTACAACCTCGCCGCCCCCGCCAGCGGCCGGATCCTCTCCGGCGGCGTGGACTCCGCGGCGCTCTACCCGCCCAAGAAGTTCTTCGGCGCCGCCCGCAACATCGAGGGCGGCGGCTCGCTGACGATCCTGGCGACCGCCCTGATCGAGAGCGGCTCGAAGATGGATGAAGTGATCTTCGAGGAGTTCAAGGGCACCGGCAACATGGAGCTGCGGCTGCGGCGCGACTTCGCCGAGAAGCGGCTCTTCCCCGCCATCGACGCCGTCGCCTCGGGCACCCGCCGCGAGGAGCTGCTGATGAGCAGCGACGAGCTCCAGATCGTGTGGAAGCTGCGCCGGGTGCTGTCAGCACTCGACGGTCAGCAGGCCCTCGAGCTGCTGATGGGCAAGCTGAAGAAGTCCCGGACCAACGTGGAGTTCCTCATGGAGGTCCAGAAGACCACCCCCAAGCCCGAGGACTCCTGAGGACCAGGCCCCCTGCCCGGTGCGGGAATCACCGATTCGCCCGCAGCGTTGGGGCTCCGTAGGATGGCACGTCGATTCCGGTTCACGCCCACACCCCGTGCGGCGACCCGGCGTCATGAGAGGACACCATGAAGAAGGACATCCACCCCGACTACGTCGTGACCGAGGTGACCTGCACCTGCGGCAACACCTTCACGACCCGTAGCACCTCCGAGAGCGGCAGCCTGCACGCGGACGTGTGTGCCAAGTGCCACCCGTTCTACACCGGCAAGCAGAAGATCCTCGACACCGGTGGTCGCGTCGCCAAGTTCGAGAAGAAGTACGGCAAGCGCTAGCCCCAGCGCCGCTCGGCACGCGCACTCGCTGCGTTGTCGTCGGTCGCCGGCCCGCTTCGCTAGGAGGCCGACTCCCTCCTCCGCCTTGCGATCGCACGCACCGAACGACGCTGCGATCCATCCTGCGGAGGAGGGACTTCTCTCATGTTCGAGGCCGTTGAAGGTCTCCTGGTCGAGCACGGCGAGATCGAGCAGCGTCTCGCCGAGCCCGAGACGCATGCCGACGCCCGCCTCGCGCGGCGGCTGAACCGGCGCTACGCCGAGCTCGGCCGCATCATCGCCGGGTGGCGGGAGTGGCAGCAGCTCGGCGAGGACGAGTCCGCTGCGCGTGAGCTCGCCGTCGACGACGGCGCCTTCGCCGAGGAGGCCGACGACCTCGCCACGTCGCGGGAGGAGTCGGCCGAGCGGTTGCGCCGGCTCCTCGTCCCGCGGGACCCGGCGGACGACAAGGACGCGTTGCTGGAGGTCAAGTCCGGCGAGGGCGGCGAGGAGAGCGCGCTGTTCGCCGCCGACCTGCTGCGGATGTACTCCCGGTTCGCCGAGCGCACCGGCTGGCAGACCGAGCTGATCGACGCCACCGAGTCCGACCTCGGGGGCTACAAGTCCGTGACGGTCGCGGTGAAGGGCGCCAGCGCCGAGGAGACGCCGTACGCCCTGTTGAAGTTCGAGGGTGGCGTCCACCGCGTGCAGCGCGTCCCCGTGACCGAGTCCCAGGGCCGCATCCACACCAGCGCAGCCGGCGTCCTGGTGCTGCCCGAGGCCGAGGCCATCGACGTGGAGATCCACGACAACGACCTGCGCATCGACGTCTTCCGCAGCTCGGGGCCCGGCGGCCAGAGCGTCAACACGACCGACTCGGCCGTCCGGATCACCCACGAGCCGACCGGCATCGTGGTGAGCTGCCAGAACGAGAAGAGCCAGCTGCAGAACAAGGAGCAGGCGCTGCGGATCCTCCGTGCCCGACTCCTGGCCGCCGCGCAGGAGGAGGCCGACGCCGCCGCCGGCGAGGCCCGCCGCAGCCAGGTCCGCACCGTGGACCGTTCCGAGCGGATCCGCACCTACAACTTCCCCGAGAACCGGATCTCCGACCACCGCACTGGCTACAAGGCCTACAACCTCGACCAAGTGCTCGACGGCGACCTCGGTCCGGTCCTCGCCTCCTGTGTCGACGCCGACATGGCCGAGCGCCTCGCCGCACTCGAGGAGGGCTCCGGTGGGTGAGCCGCCACCGCTGGTGAGCCCGTCGACGCCCCGCGACCTCGTCCGCGAGGCCACCACGCGGCTGGCCGCGGCCGGCGTACCCAGCCCGGAGCACGACGCCGGGGCCTTGTTGGCACACGTACTCGGCCGCTCCCGCGGCGAGCTCGTCCTGGTCGACGACGTGGCCGGCGCTGACGCCGCGACGTACGACGCGCTGGTCGCGCGACGCGCCGAGCGGGAGCCGCTGCAGCACCTGACCGGCGTCGCGGCGTTCCGCCACGTCGAGCTGGCGGTCGGACCGGGCGTGTTCGTCCCCCGCCCCGAGACCGAGCTGCTGGCCGGCTGGGCGATCGAGGCGGCGACGGCGCCCGGCCTCACCGGCCCCCCGGTCGTCGTCGACCTGTGCACCGGGTCGGGCGCGATCGCGCGCGCGATCGCCGACGAGGTTCCCGAGGCCCGGGTGCACGCGGTCGAGCTCGACGAGGCGGCGCACGGGTGGGCCTCCCGCAACCTCGCCGGCACCGGGGTCGACCTGCGGCGTGGCGACTTCGCTGCCGCCTTCGACGACCTCGTCGGCAGCGTCGACGTCGTGGTGTGCAACCCGCCCTACGTCCCCCTCGACGCCTGGGAGTCGGTGGCCCCCGAGGCCCGCGACCACGACCCGCACCTCGCACTCTTCTCCGGACGCGACGGGCTCGACGCGATCCGGGTGCTGGAGCACCGCGCGGCGCTCCTGCTGCGGCGCGGGGGAGTGCTCGGGGTCGAGCACGCCGACGCCCAGGGCGACGCGGTGCCCGCCGTCTTCGTCCGGTCGGGACGGTGGAGCACGGTTCGTGACCACCACGACCTGGCGGGCCGTCCCCGCTTCACCACGGCACGACTGGCAACATGACCTCCGTGACGCAGCGGTTGCCCACCACGAGTGCGGAGGAGTACGACGACGCCCTGGAGGCGGCGAGCCGAGCCATCCAGCGCGGCGAGCTGGTCGTCTTCCCGACCGACACCGTCTACGGCCTGGCCGCCGACGCCTTCGACCCGGCGGCGGTCAAGCGCCTGCTCGAGGCGAAGGGGCGCGGCCGGGACATGCCGCCGCCGGTGCTGGTCTCCTCACCGGGCACGGTCGACGCGCTCGCCACGCGCGTCCCCGACTACGCCCGCAGCCTGATCACCGCCCACTGGCCCGGTGCGCTGACCCTGGTCTGCCACCAGCAGCAGTCGCTGCGATGGGACCTGGGCGACACCCGCGGCACCGTCGCCGTGCGGATGCCCGACCACGACCTCGCCCGCGACCTGCTGGAGCGGACCGGCCCGCTCGCGGTGAGCTCGGCCAACCTCACCGGCGAGCCGGCGGCGGTCGACGCCGACGCCGCCGAGCAGATGCTGGACGGCCGGGTGGCCCTCGTCGTCGACGGCGGTGCCTCGGGCGGAGCGACGCCGTCGACGATCATCGACGCCACGGCCGAGCGGCCGCGGCTGCTGCGCCGGGGCGCGATCGACGTCGCCGACCTGGACGCCACGTTGGCCGACCTCGACGTGACCGTCGAGACCGAGTCGGGGGACTAGCCCCCGGATGCGCGAGTACGTCGTCGTCTTCCTGGTCGCCGGGGCGGTGACCTTCCTGCTGACCGTGATCGCCCGCGAGATCGCCGTGCGGACCGGTGCGGTGGCCAAGGTCCGCGACCGCGACGTGCACGCCGAGCCGATCCCGTACCTGGGCGGGCTGGCGATGCTCGGCGGCCTCGCGTCGGCGTACGTCGTGGCGCGGGAGCTGCCGTTCCTGGGGTCCAACCTCGGCCCCTTCGCCCGGGAGGACGCGGCCGGGGTGCTCGTCGCCGGCGCGCTGATCTGCGCGGTGGGCGTCCTGGACGACATCTTCGACCTCGACGCGCTGACCAAGTTCGGCGGCCAGGTGCTCGCGGTCGGGATCCTGGTCTACTCCGGAGTCCGGTACCGCTTCTTCATCCAGCCCAACGGCGAGCAGTTCTCGCTCGACGAGGCCCAGGCGGTCCTGCTCACCGCGCTGGTCGTGCTGGCCACCGTCAACGCGGTCAACTTCATCGACGGGCTCGACGGGCTGGCCGCGGGCGTGATCGGCATCGGGGCCACGGCGTTCTTCCTGTTCTGCTACCTCCTCACCGTGGTCAACGACGTCGGTCGGGCCAGCACGGGGGCCCTGCTGTCGGCCGCGCTGGCCGGTGCCTGCGCCGGCTTCCTGGTGCACAACTTCCATCCGGCGCGGCTGTTCATGGGCGACAGCGGCTCCATGCTGATCGGGCTGGTGCTCTCGGGGGCGGCGATCTCGGTGACCACGGGGTTCTCCTCGGTCGACATCGCCAGTGGTGCCGACGGGGCGCGGGCGAGCCTGCTGCCGCTGCTGCTGCCCATCGCGATACCGATCCTGATCCTGATCGTGCCGTTGGCCGACCTCGTGCTCGCGGTGGTGCGGCGTACGGCGGCCGGACGCTCGCCGTTCGCCCCGGACAAGCAGCACCTGCACCACCGGCTGCTCGAGATCGGGCACTCCCACCGCCGCGCGGTGCTGATCATGTGGCTCTGGGCCGCGCTCATCGGTTTCGGCACCGTGCTGGCCAGCCTGCTGACCGGGTGGCTGGTCTGGGTGGGGGTCGGCGTGGGCTTTGCGGTGACCCTGGCGCTCACGCTGGTCGTGCCCACGCTGCCGGACGTGCACCACCTGGGGGAGTCGACCGGTTCGGAGTCCGAGCACCCCTTGTGATAGTTTTCACGAGCGTCGCCACGACGCCTCGTGACCCCGAGCAGAACGGCCGCCATCATGACGACCGACAGCCCGCTGACCAGGCCCCTGCCTGGCTCGCTGGGCGCGGATCCGCAGGTCCGGGCGGTCCTCTGGGTCGGGCTGGGATGCGCCGCCGTCGGAGCCGGTGCCGCTGTGCTGGGCGGGCTCCTCGTCGGACCGTCCGCTGCCCGTGGCGCGGGTGTCGGGACCGCGATGGCGCTGGGCATCTTCCTCACCGGGGCACTGGTCGTCGCCGTCGTCTCCCGGCTCCTTCCGGCGGCCGCGCTGCTGGTCGCCCTGGTGACCTACGCCGGCCAGGTGGTGCTCGCCGTGGCCGTCTTCGCGCGACTCCAGGGCAGTGAGGTGCTCGTCGACGGCACCCTCGACGCGGGCTGGCTGGCCGGCGTCATGGTGGCCTGCACGCTGCTGTGGATGGGGGTCCAGGTGCGCACCGTCGCGACCCGTCGCGAGCTGCTCTTCGATCTGACCGAGGGCGGTGTCCGATGATCACGACCGCCTGCTATCGTCCGTCGCGCGATGGCTCAGCAGGACGATCAAGCTGCAGGTCCGCACGACGACTCCCCGCCGGGCGATCCCTGGCACGCATTCGGTTACCTCGTGGCGGGCGTGCTGTTCTATGGTCTGATCGGCTGGGCACTCGACCGGTGGCTGGGGACGTCGTTCCTGGTCGTCATCGGGATCCTCTTCGGAGCGGGTCTCGGCACGTACATGACCTTCGCCCGCTTCGGCGGCCTTCCGAACAAGCACGAGACCACCAAGCACGACAAGTAGGGCAGGAGACCAAGTGAGCGTGACCGCCGCCGAGGAGTTCATCGCGCCGGGCCCCGGGCTCTTCGAGCTCCCTCCCATCGTCTGGGAGATCACCAAGCCGATGGTCCTGCTGACGCTGTCGGCCGTCATCGTCATCGGCGTCATGCACCTCGCCTCCCGCCAGGCCGCGGTGGTGCCGGGCCGCCTGCAGTTCGCCGGCGAGCAGGCCTATGACTTCGTGCGCAACTCGATCGCGCGCGACAACATCGGTGCCGACCACTACATGAAGTTCGTGCCGTACCTCTTCGGCCTCTTCATGTTCATCATCATCAACAACTACTACGGCATCGTCCCGCTGTTGCAGTTCCCCACGTTCTCGCGGATCGGCTACATCATCCCGATGGCGCTGGTCTCGTGGCTGGTGTTCATCGGTGCCGGCATGTGGCGCCACGGAGCGCTGGGCTACTTCAAGCACGCGACCGTCCCCAGCGGCGTCCCGCCCTGGATCCTGGTCCTGCTGGTGCCGCTGGAGTTCCTCTCCAACATCGTCGTCCGGCCGTTCACGCTCACGCTGCGTCTGTTCGGCAACATGTTCGCCGGGCACCTGCTGCTGGCGCTGTTCGCGACCGGCGGTGCCTACCTGCTGACCAGTGGCAACGTGCTGTACGCCGCGACCGGCGTGCTCGCGTTCGTCATGGGCGTGCTCGTGGGCTTCCTGGAGATCATCGTGATGTTCCTCCAGGCCTACGTCTTCACCCTGTTGTCGGCCATGTACATCGGCGAGGCCATCGCCGAGGACCACTGAGCCGCACCGCGTCGTGCTGGCCACCCGGCCACACCGACCACCTCCACAACTGAAACCCACGATTTTCGCCAACAGCGGCGCGACCGACGCGTCGCCGACGAAAGGAAAAGCCCATGGACGGCAACCTCAACCTGATCGGTCTCGGCCTCTCGGCGATCGGCCCCGGTGTCGCGATCGGCCTGATCTTCGCTGCCCTGATCAGCGGGATCGCCCGTCAGCCCGAGGCTGCGAACGTGCTGTTCGGCCGCGCGATCCTCGGCTTCGTGCTGGCTGAGGCCCTGTTCATCATCACGCTCGCCATCGCGTTCGTCCTCTAGGACTGACCCGCTCGCAACATCGGAGAGTCCGGGACAGGGAGATCCACGATGACCACTGAAGTTCTGCTCGCAGCAGCCGAGGGAGAGCACAACCCGCTCGTGCCCGTCGTGTCCGAGATCATCCTCGGCGCGATCATCTTCGCGATCGTCATCTACGGCATCTGGAAGTTCGTCGTACCCAACTTCGAGAAGGCCTACGCCGAGCGCACGGCCGCCATCGAGGGAGGGCTCAACGCGGCGGAGACCAAGCAGGCCGAGGCCGACGCCAAGCTGGCCGAGCTCGAGCAGCAGCTCGCCGATGCCCGTCACGAGGCGGCTCGCATCCGCGAGGAGGCCCGTGAGCAGGGTGCCGCGATCGTCGCGGAGATGCGCGAGCAGGCCAACAGCGAGTCCGAGCGCATCCTCGAGCACGGTCGCACCCAGATCGAGGCCGAGCGGCAGCAGGCGGTGGCCTCGCTGCGCAGCGAGGTCGGCAGCCTGGCCACCGGCCTGGCTGGTCGCATCGTCGGGGAGTCGCTCGAGGACGACGCACGCCAGTCGCGCGTCGTGGAGCGCTTCCTCGCCGACCTCGAGACCGACGGCGCAGGCGGGACGGCGAACTGATGACGGTTCGATACGGCTTCCGTGGCGGCTCGTCCGACGCCGTGGCCGAGCTCACCGACCAGCTCGCCTCCCTCGCCGACACGGCGAGCGGTGAGCTGGGTGCGGTGGCCGAGGAGCTGTTCTCGGTCGCCGGCACCCTGCGGGGTGAGGGTGCGCTGCGGCGCTTCGCGACCGACAGCTCGGTCCCGGCCGAGGCCCGCACGGGCCTGGTCGAGGAGCTGTTCTCCGCGAAGGTCACCGGCGGCACGCTGGACCTGGTCCGCTCGGCGGTGCAGCACCGGTGGAGTCGCGCGCGCGACCTCGCCGACGCCCTGGAGCACCTCGGCGTCATCGCCGCGGTCCGCTCGACCGGCAGCGACACCGAGAAGCTCGTGGGGGAGCTGTTCTCCCTGCGCTCGCTCGTGGACGACCACGCCGAGCTGCGCACCGCGCTCTCGGACCCGGCACGTCCCGTGGTGGCCAAGCAGGAGCTGCTGTCCTCGCTGCTGGACGGCAAGGCGCTGGCAGCCACGGTGCTGCTGGCCCGGCAGTCACTGACCGGGGGCCACCGCTCGGTGTCGGTCGCCCTCGAGGAGTACCAGGAGGTGGCCGCGGACGTGCACGGTGAGAACGTCGCCACGGTCCGCGTTGCCCGGGAGCTCTCCGAGGCCGACACGCAGCGCCTCGCCGAGTCGCTCAGCCGGCAGTACGGCCGCCCCGTGCACCTCAATGTCGTCGTCGACCCCGAGGTCGTCGGCGGTATCCGGGTCGAGATCGGGGACGATGTCATCGACGGCACCGTCTCCAGCCGCTTGGCCGACGCCCGACGACTCCTCGCTGGTTGATCCAGCGACCCTGACATTCGACCCACGAATCCGAGAGAGAAGGACGAGACGATGACGGAACTCTCCATCCGTCCCGATGAGATCCGCGACGCGCTGGCCAAGCACGTCGCCGACTACCAGCCGGACGCGGCCAGCAAGGAAGAGGTCGGCACCGTCGCGGCCGCCGCGGACGGCATCGCACGCGTCAGCGGTCTCCCCTCGGCGATGGCCAACGAGCTGCTCGAGTTCGAGGACGGCACCCTCGGCCTCGCCCTGAACCTCGAGGAGCGCGAGATCGGTGTCGTCGTCCTCGGTGACTTCGACCAGATCGAGGAGGGCCAGGAGGTCCGCCGCACCGGCGAGATCCTCTCGGTCCCGGTCGGCGACAAGTTCATGGGCCGCGTGGTCGACCCGCTGGGCAAGCCCATCGACGGTCTCGGCGACATCGAGTCGACCGCCCGCCGTGCGCTGGAGCTCCAGGCCCCGTCGGTGACCCAGCGCAAGTCGGTCCACGAGCCCATGGCGACCGGTATCAAGGCGATCGACGCCATGACGCCGATCGGCCGTGGCCAGCGCCAGCTCATCATCGGCGACCGCGCGACGGGCAAGACCACGATCGCGATCGACACCATCATCAACCAGAAGCAGAACTGGGACTCCGGCGACCCGGACAAGCAGGTGCGCTGCGTCTATGTCGCCATCGGCCAGAAGGGCTCCACCATCGCATCGGTGCGCGGTGCCCTCGAGGAGGCGGGTGCGCTGGAGTACACCACCATCGTTGCGGCGCCCGCCTCCGACAGTGCCGGTTTCAAGTACCTCGCGCCCTACACGGGGTCCGCGATCGGCCAGCACTGGATGTATGAGGGCAAGCACGTTCTGGTGGTCTTCGACGACCTCACCAAGCAGGCCGAGGCCTACCGCGCCGTGTCGCTGCTGCTGCGCCGTCCGCCGGGCCGTGAGGCCTACCCGGGCGACGTGTTCTACCTGCACTCCCGCCTGCTGGAGCGCTGCGCGAAGCTCTCCGACGAGATGGGCAAGGGCTCGATGACCGGCCTGCCGATCATCGAGACCAAGGCCAACGACGTGTCGGCCTACATCCCGACCAACGTCATCTCGATCACCGACGGCCAGATCTTCCTGCAGTCGGACCTGTTCGCGTCCAACCAGCGCCCTGCGATCGACGTCGGTGTGTCGGTCTCCCGGGTGGGGGGGTCGGCGATGACCAAGGCGCTCAAGGGAGTCACCGGTTCGCTGAAGGTCGACCTGGCGCAGTACCGCGCCATGGAGGCGTTCGCGATGTTCGCCTCCGACCTCGACGCCGCGTCGAAGAAGCAGCTCGAGCGGGGCCAGCGGCTCATGGCGCTGCTCAAGCAGCCGGCGTACTCCCCGTACCCGCTGGAGGACATGACCCTGTCACTGTGGCTGGGCACCACCGGCCGCCTGGACAAGGTGCCGACCGACGACGTCCTCCGCTTCGAGCAGGAGTTCATCGACTACGTCAAGCGCTCCCACGCCGGGATCATGGACGGCATCCGTGAGACCAACCGCTTCGAGGACGAGGACGCTGCCGCGGCGGCGTACGACGAGTTCCTCAAGCAGTTCGAGACCACCGAGGGTGGCGGCATCCACGCCGGCACCGAGTCCTCGGACGCGATGGAGGACGACGAGGTCGGTCAGGAGCAGATCGTCAAGCAGAAGCGGAGCTGACGGCGTGCGCAACGAAGACAAGGGTGGTCGCTGATGGCTGTATCGCTGCGTGAGTACCGTGCGCGGATCAAGTCGACGGAGTCGATGAAGAAGATCACGCGCGCCATGGAGCTCATTGCTGCGTCGCGGATCATCAAGGCCCAGCAGCGGGCCAAGGCGGCGGCGCCGTATGCCCACGAGCTCACCCGCGCGGTGTCGGCGGTGGCCACGTACTCCAACGTGGACCACCCGCTGACCACCGAGCCGGAGGAGCCGCGGCGTGCCGCCGTGCTGATCGTGACCAGCGACCGTGGACTGGCCGGTGCGTACTCCTCGAGCGTGCTCAAGGAGGCCGACCGGCTCACGACTCTCCTCCGTGAGGAGGGCAAGGACGTCCAGCACTACATCACCGGCCGCAAGGGTGAGGCGTACTTCAAGTTCCGCCAGCGCCCGGTCGTGCAGTCCTGGACCGGGTTCTCCGACCAGCCGACCTATGACGTCGCGGCCGAGATCGGCCAGACGCTCATCGACACCTTCGTCGACGACGAGGGGGTCGACGAGGTCCACGTGGTCTACACCCGGTTCAAGTCGATGCTGGTGCAGGAGCCGACCGCGATTCGCCTGCTGCCGCTGTCGGTGGTCGAGGGCGAGGAGACTCCCGACGACGCCGACCTGCTGCCGCTGTACGAGTTCGAGCCGTCCCCGGAGTCGGTGCTGGACTCGCTGCTGCCCCAGTACGTGCAGAGCCGGATCTTCTTCTGCCTGCTGCAGGCGGCGGCCTCCGAGCTCGCCGCGCGCCAGAAGGCGATGAAGGCGGCGACCGACAACGCCGACGAGCTCATCAAGAAGTTCACCCGGATCGCCAACCAGGCGCGCCAGGCCGGCATCACCCAGGAGATCAGCGAGATCGTCGGTGGCGTCAATGCGTTGGCCGACGCCCAGGCTGCCAACGACTGACCATCCGGCCCACCCAAGCAACGGCCACGAAATTCATGGAGTGAAGCAATGACTGCAACGGTTGAAGAGACCACCACCAGTGGTGCGGCCGGCTCGACGGGTCGGATCGCGCGCGTCATCGGGCCGGTCGTCGACGTGGAGTTCCCCGTCGACGCGATGCCCGACATCTATAACAAGCTCACCACCGAGGTCACCCTCGGTGGCGAGACCGCCACCCTGCCCCTCGAGGTCGCGCAGCACATCGGTGACGGCATGGTCCGCGCCATCTCGCTGAAGCCCACCGACGGTTTGGTCCGGGGCGCCACCGTCGTCGACACCGGTGGGCCGATCAGTGTCCCGGTCGGCGAGGCGACCCTCGGCAAGGTGTTCAACGCGACCGGCGACTGCCTCAACCTCGCCGAGGGCGAGACCCTCGAGGTCGACGAGCGCTGGGGCATCCACCGCAAGGCCCCGGCCTTCGACCAGCTGGAGTCCAAGACCCAGATGTTCGAGACGGGCATCAAGGTCATCGACCTCCTCACGCCCTACGTCCAGGGCGGCAAGATCGGCCTGTTCGGCGGCGCCGGCGTCGGCAAGACGGTGCTCATCCAGGAGATGATCGCCCGCGTCGCGAAGGACCACGGCGGCGTCTCGGTGTTCGCCGGCGTCGGCGAGCGCACCCGCGAGGGCAACGACCTGATCGTCGAGATGGAGGAGGCCGGCGTCATCGGCCAGACCGCCCTGGTCTTCGGCCAGATGGACGAGCCCCCGGGCACTCGGCTGCGGGTGGCGCTGTCCGCGCTCACGATGGCGGAGTACTTCCGTGACGTGCAGGAGCAGGACGTGCTGCTGTTCATCGACAACATCTTCCGGTTCACCCAGGCCGGCCAAGAGGTCTCGACCCTGCTGGGCCGCATGCCCTCGGCCGTGGGCTACCAGCCGACACTGGCCGACGAGATGGGTGTCCTGCAGGAGCGCATCACCTCCACGCGTGGCCACTCGATCACCTCGATGCAGGCGATCTACGTGCCGGCCGACGACTACACCGACCCGGCGCCGGCCACGACGTTCGCGCACCTGGACGCCACCACGGAGTTGAACCGCGAGATCGCGTCGATGGGCATCTACCCGGCGGTGGACCCGCTGACCTCGACCTCGCGGATCCTTGACCCCCAGTACATCGGCAATGCGCACTACGACTGCGCGATCCGCGTCAAGCAGATCCTGCAGCGCAACAAGGAGCTCCAGGACATCATCGCGATCCTCGGTGTGGACGAGCTGTCCGAGGAGGACAAGGTCATCGTCTCCCGGGCGCGCCGCATCCAGCGCTTCCTGTCGCAGAACACCTACGTCGCCAAGCAGTTCACCGGCATGGAGGGCTCGACGGTCCCGGTCTCGGAGACCATCGAGGCGTTCAACAAGATCTGTGACGGCGAGTACGACCACGTCGCGGAGCAGGCGTTCTTCATGTGCGGTGGCCTCGAGGACGTCGAGCGCAACTGGGACGAGATCCAGAAGGACCTGGGATGACCGAGGTCTCGCCGCTGCACGTCGAGCTCGTTGCCGCCGACCGGACCGTGTGGTCCGGTGACGCGGCGATGGTGATCGCGCGCACCACCGAGGGTGACGTCGGCATCCTGCGCGGCCACGCCCCGATGCTGTCGGTGCTCACCGACGCGGTGGTGGAGATCCAGGTCGACGGCACCGAGGAGGTCGTCATCGCTGCGGCCGACGGTGGCTTCATCTCGGTGGCCGACGACCGGGTCTCGATCCTCTCCGAGCACATCGTGCTCGCGGAGGACATCGTCGTGGACAAGGCCAAGGTCGAGTTGGAGGAGGCCGGCCAGCTCATCGGGGTCGACGACGACGCCATCCGCCGGATCCGTCGTGCCGAGGCCCGGATCCGGGCAGCGGAGAAGATCGCCTCACGCCGATGATGCGTCGCTGACATGACGTGGTGGGAGTGGCTGCTGCAGTTCTGCGGCTTGATGCTGCTCCTCGCCGTGGCCGCCGTGCTGGGCATGGTGCTCCGACGCCGGCTCCTGGCACGTCACGGTGGCACGTTCGAACTCAGCCACCGGCTCCGGCCCGAGCAGTCGGGCCGGGGCTGGGTGCTGGGGCTGGGACGCTACTCCGGGGAGCGCCTGGAGTGGTTCCGCATCTTCACGCTGTGGCCCGGGCCCAAGGTTGTCTGGGAGCGCGACCAGCTCAGCTACGACGGCCGCCGCGAACCGATGGGGGCCGAGCAGGCCTCGTTGTACCCCGACCACCTCGTGATCCGGTGCGGGTCGCCGGACGGCGAGGTCGAGTTCGCCATGAGCGCCGCCTCGCTGATGGGCTTCCAGGCCTGGCTGGAGGCGCGACCCCCCGGCACCGACTGGAACCGGCTCGCCTGAGGTCGGATCCGAACCGGGGCCGGCCGGGAACCGGCGGCGGACGTCGTACGTCCCAGAGTCATGACCGTTCCCCGCACCCGCCAGGTCCCGTCCTGGTGTGCCCCGGGCCTCGTGGCGCTCGTGGTCCTCTGCCTGGGCATCACCGCCTGTGGCGATGCGACGCAGCGAGCGTCGGACGACGGCGAGCCTGCCACGAGCCCCGGAACGGCGACGCCGCTGCCCACGTCGGCCGCCCCCACCCGCCCGCCGACGACGCCCTCCGATGCGGGTACCAAGGTGCGCCTGGTCGGCGTGGTCGTCTCGGTGGGTGATGACCACGCCGTGCTCGAGGACGGCAACGGGGTGCGCTGGGCGCTCGTCGGCGGTGACGTGACCGCGCTCCGCGTCGACCAGTCCGTCCGGGTGACGGGCCAGTCGCGTCCGGACCGCGAGCACTCCGGTCACCCGGTCGTCGTGGTGGTCGGTGACATGACGACGCCCCGCGGTTCCTGACACGCAGGACCCGCGGGGCGCCGGTCGGTCACCTCCCGCCGGGGGAGGTCACCTGACGCGAATCGTCATCCGCGGTCCCTTCTGCTTGAGCACCTTGATCTTCACCCCGGCGCCGGCGACCTTGACGCCGATCCGCTCCATGCCCGCCTCGGCGTACGGCGCGTAGTAGCGGTCGGGGTCGTTGTCCTTGAAGACGTTGTTGCCCTTGCCGCCGCGCACGTAGCTGCGCTTGCCGTCCACGTGGAGGGGGAAGGAGTCAACGCGCTCCTTGCCGAACGGCGCGTCGTAGGTCTGGATACGACCACGCCACGCCTCACCCTCGAGGTTGTAGTCGACCTCGGGGTGGGCATCGACCGGCAGCACCAGGCCGTGGCCGGGGTGCTGGCTGGTGTTGTTGTCGGTGTAGGAGGTGTCCCAGTAGTTGACCAGCAGTCCGTTCTGGTACGGGAAGTGCTCCGCCCGGTCAGGCTGCTCGGGGAACCCGAAGTTGTACGGGCCCGTCTCGAGGTAGCGGTCGTAGGACACGTACGCCCGGTTGCTCGCCAGGTAGAACTGGTCGAACTCCTGGGTCTGCTCCCCGCCCACGGCCTGGAACCCGTTGAGGCTCCACCCGTTCGGCGGGTTCTCCGCACCGTCGGCGAACAGCGTCTGGCCACCGGAGGTGAGGACGATGTCGTCGACGAACAGCCCGGACCAGTCCAGCTCGGGGTCCTGGCCCTGCACGGCACCGTCGGTGCGGTACTGGGCGCGGAAGCCGATCGTCTGGCCGGCGTAGGGCGTCAGGTCGTAGCTGGCGTCGACGTAGCCACCGCTGACGCCGTCGATGCCGTCCTCCACCGCGGCGCCGTCACCGTCGTCGTCGAACTGGTCGGTCGGCAGCGTGGTCCAGTTGCCGCTCCCGGCCGGGACCTCGACCTCGAGGTAGCCGTAGTCGTAGTCCTCCTCGATGTTGTAGTTCAGCTTCAGGTCCAGCTGGGCACCCGCAGCGGGTACCTCGAGGTCGGCACGCGACATCGTGGCCGTGTAGTCGTCGCCGGAGCCGCTCCACCACTGCTGCTCGCCCTCGGCGGGATCGGGCAGGTCAGTGGTGACCTCCTTGTCGGGCAGCACCACGGCCACGCCCTGCGCCCGCGGCGAGTTGTACTCGTGGGGGCCGAGGTCGATCTTGCGGTTCTGGCCCGCGACGACCGTCTCGTAGTCGAGCCAGCCCAGCTGCAGCTTGTCCCACACACCCAGGTCGGCGGCACGGGTGCCGAGGCCCTGGTCGCCCTTCGCCGACACGCGGCTCTGGGCCATCAGTGTCCACCAGCTGACGGGGTTGTCGCCGCTCGCGGCGGTGTCGTAGTGGTCGGGCAGGCCGAGGTCGTGGCCGTACTCGTGGGCGATGACCGACAGCCCGCCGTTCTCGGGCTGCACGGTGTAGTCACCGACCCACAGGCCGGTGTCACCGATCTCGGTGCCGCCGGAGAGGTTCTCCGAGGGACCCGTCTGTCCGAAGTCCTGGTAGTTGGTGTACCAGCGGTGGCTCCAGATGGCGTCCTCGCCGTAGATCGGGTCACCGTCGGCCTGGTCGCCGCCGGCGTGGACGATCTGGAAGCGGTCGAGGTAACCGTCGGGCTCGTCGAAGTTGCCGTCGCCGTCGTAGTCGTAGCGGTCACGGACGTCGAAGGTCGCCAGTTCCTCGCGGATCGCTGCGTCGGACTTGCCGGCAGCACGCTGGTCCTCGACCCACTGCTCCATGCCGTCCTCGATCAGCGCCCAGGTGTTGTTGCACACGATCCCGGCGCACGGCTCGCCGTTGCTCCGGCCGTAGCGCGCCTGGTTGTACTGGACCTTGGTGAACTCGGTGACGTTGCCCTCGACGGAGTAGCGACCCGAGGACTGCTTCTCGTAGTAGGTCTTGAGCGACTCCACGCCCTGGCCCTCACCGAAGTAGAGGTCCTCGTAGTACTCCCGGTCGTACTCGGGCTCCCACTGGGTGGTGTTGTCGTTCGGACCGGGCTCGGGGATCTCGTTGAAGCGCGGTCCGTCGAACCTCGCCGGACCCTCGGTGTCGGGGTCGGTGTCCTGGTCGGGGAAGTCGGGGTGGCGCTCGTCGCCGAACTCGACCAGGAACACGAACACGCGGTCGGTGCGCTCGTTGTCGAGCTCGACGTACTGCGGCTGGCGCTCGGTCTTGGCCTGCGAGCGCCGGGTGTGGCCCCGCTGGGACGTCGCCGCGGCCGGCTCGTCACCCAGACGCACCACCCGGTTGCCGTTGATGCGGCGCGGCTTGGTCTCACCCTTGAGCACCTGGGCCACGGCCTCCTGCCGGAGGCGGTCCTGCTTGTCCGAGATCGGGTTCGGCAGCGCGTCGGTCGGCGTGGCCGTGTCCGGATCGGGTTGGCCGACCACCGGGGGTGTGGCGGTCGCCGGGCCGTCAGCGTAGGTCACGCTGAGCCCGGTGGCGGCGAAAGCCAGACTGATCAGTCCGGCAGCCTTCCTCGAGATTCTCACGAAGTGTTCCCTTCAGTTCCGAGATGAAAACGACTCCGCGGTCCGTGCCGCCGAGTCGACCGGTGGACCGACTCTAGACGCCTTAAATGATCTTGAACACACCCTGAACGGACTCATTTGGTCGCGCGCGACTGGTGCCGACGACGGGGGAGCGGCGATACTTGCGCCGTGCCGACGACCAGCCAGTTCCTCGCCTTCGCGGTCGCCTCCCTGCTGTTCATCCAGGTGCCCGGCCCGAGCCTGTTGTTCACCATCGGGCGCGCGCTGACCGTGGGGCGGCGCGACGCCCTCCTCTCGGTCGTGGGCAACGCCCTCGGCCTGGTGCTCCAGGTCGTGTGCGTCGCGGTCGGGCTCGGCGCACTCGTGGCGGCCTCCTCGACCGCGTTCACCGTGCTGAAGGTCCTCGGCGCGGGCTACGTGGTCTACCTCGGCGTCCAGGCGATCCGGCACCGTGGAGCCGCACGGGCGGCGCTGGAGCTCGACGTGGCGATGGAGCGGGCGCCGGCGTGGCGTTCGGTCCGCACCGGCCTGGTGGTCGGCGCGACGAACCCGAAGACGATCGTCTTCTTCGCCGCCTTCCTGCCGCAGTTCGTCACCGCCGGGGCACCCGCGGCGCCGCAGGTCGTCGTCCTGGGCGTGCTGTTCGGCGTGCTCGCGGTGCTCTCGGACTCGATCTGGGCGCTGGCGGCCGGCAAGGCGCGCACCTGGTTCGCCCGTCGCCCCCATCGTCTCGACGCCCTCGGCGCGACCGGCGGCACGATGATGATCGGCCTGGGCGCCACCCTCGTGCTGCAGGGCAGTGGCTCGACGCACTGAGCGCGTGCGGCCCGGGACCGGTCAGCTGGTGGCGGTGCTGAGCCGGTGGCCGGGGTTCTCGCGCAGGTAGCGCCGCACCGGGACGGGATCGGCGCGGTCGTAGCCCACCGGGAGCCAGACGTCGCCGACCTCGGACAGGTAGATGATGCGCCAGTGGTAGAAACCGCGGAATGCGCGCGCGTCCTCGGTCATGATCGATGCCCACGCCTTCACCGCGGCGACGTACGCCGGGTGGTTGTTGTAGCGGAACAGGGCGTTGTCGATGCGGCCCGAACCCCCACCGTTGTGGGCGAGGTAGCGGGCCGCGGCCATGATGGCGTCCCGCGGATCGTTGATGTCGCCCCGGCCGAACGCGTCCCAGGTGGAGGGGATGAACTGCATCGGTCCCTGCGCGCCGGCCACCGAGGTCCCGCGGATACGGCCCATGCCGGTCTCGACGAGGTTGACCGCCGCGAGCACTTCCCACGGCACCCCGAACTCCGCCTCGGCGTCGCGGTAGTGGCGGCGCAGCTGCGCCGCCGGCGCCGGGTCGACGATCCGCCACGCGGGCAGCGTGTCCGACAGCGAGCTGTGCATCGACCGGAGCTCGGTCCGTGCGGTGATGTGGGCACGCACCGTGTCCCGGTGGCGCGGCGGCACCGCCGCGACCACCCGGTCGTGCCATCCGCCACGCCGCCCCAGCTGGCGGTAGAGCACCTGGAGCTCGAACGCCGCCGCCCGGACCTGCTCGCCCGGCGTTGCCGAGCGGCGTACGGCGTCCTCGGCGTCGGTGACCCGCCGGGCGAGGTCTGCCGGACCGTCGGCCGGCTCCTGCGGGTCGAAGCGGGGCGGTGAAGTGGTCTCCACCGCGGACGGAGCCGGTGCGTCCGGCCCCGCGGTGCCCGGCGCCCCGTCCGGTCCGTTGCTGCAGGCAGCGAGCAACGTGGCCGCCGCGAGGACGGCCGCGACGGTGCGGCGCCGCCGGGTCATCGGCCCCGCTCACCGCCGCGCTGGTCCGCGGTGTCGCGGACTCCGCTCGTTCCTCGCTCCGTCCGCTCACCGCCGGGCACCCACAGCACGTCCCCCTCCGCCCGGTTCGCGTACCGCGCCAGGATGAACAGCAGGTCGGAGAGCCGGTTGAGGTAGGTGATGGCCAGCTTGTTCATCGTCTCGCCGTGCTCGGCGTACGCCGCCCAGCCGGCCCGCTCGGCACGGCGGGTGACGGTGCGCGCGACATGGAGGTGTGCCGCGGCGGGGGTCCCGCCGTTGAGGATGAACGAGCGCAACTTCGGCAGGTCCTCGTTGTAGCGGTCGCACCACTCCTCGAGCCGGTCGACGTAGTCCTGCTCGACCCGCAGCGGCGGGTACTCGGGATCGGGGGTGACGGGGTTGGACAGGTCCGCCCCGACGTCGAAGAGGTCGTTCTGGACGTGATGGAGCACGGCCACCACGTCCGCGTCCAGCCCGCCGGTGGCCACGGCCACGCCGAGGTGGGCGTTGGCCTCGTCGGAGTTGGCGTAGGCCTCGAGCCGCAGGTCGGTCTTGGCGGCGAGGCTCATGTCGCCCAGGCGCGTCTCGCCGGCGTCCCCGGTGCGGGTGTAGATGCGGGTCAGGTTGACCACTGTTGCTCCTGTCTCGTGCCGGTCCGCGGGTGCTCCCGAGGATCTCGTTGCCGCCGGGATGCAACCAAACCGGGCCGTCGTGCGTCTGGAGGGGTGGAAGCACCCAGTTCTCGGGGTGTGCCCCCACCGAGAGGGACACATGGACATCATGGCTGACGGCACCACGCTGCGGTTGTCGGGCGACCTGACGGGACGCTCGACCGCCGCGATCCGCGGGGAGGTCCACCGGCACCTGGACCGGTACGGCGACCGGGCCGTGCTGGACGTCGCGGACGTGACCGCCGTGGACGCGACCGCCCTGCGGATGCTCGCGGCGGCCAGCTGCCGCGCGGGACGGCAGGTCAGGCTCCGGGGAGCCTCGGCCCCGATCCGGCGCCTGCTCCACCTGACCCGGTTGCACCGGTTCGTCCGTGCCGAGTCCACGCCCGTCGGCGCGTGAGCGGCGGCGGGATCGCCCGATGGGGAGTCGTCCCCATCGCGTGAGGCGTCCTTCGCGCCCTAGTATGTGGGCCGGTGTACGCCCATGGGGGACGCAGGAAGGACGCTGCCCAGTGACGGCTGACGAACTGTCCGACGTGCGATGGTCCCCACCCGCGACGGGGACGACGACGCAGTTGCAGTACTCCGCCGACACCCACGTCGGCCAGGTGCGCGCCGTCAACGAGGACTCCTTCCTCGCTGGTCCGCCGGTCTTCGTCGTCGCCGACGGCATGGGCGGCTACGAGCGGGGCGACATCGCCTCAGCCATCGTCGTGGAGGAGTTCGAGGCGCTGGTCGGTCGTGACCACGTCGCGCCCACGGACCTCGAGAACTGCATTGCGAACGCCCGCGTCCGGATCCGGTCGCTCGCCACCGAACGGGTCTCGCCGGGCTCCACGGTGCTCGCGGCGGCGTACGTCGAGCAGTCCGGACGGGGCTACTGGGCCATCGCCCACGAGGGCGACTCCCGCGCCTACCAGTGGCGCCGGGGCACCCTGGTGCGGATCACCACGGACCACTCGATCGTGCAGGAGATGGTCGACGACGGGGAGATCACCGAGGAGGAGGCACGGGTCCACCCCGAGCGCCACGTGATCACTCGTGCGCTGGGCGGCACCGGCGGCACCGGGCCCGAGTTCTCCCTGGTCCCGGTCGAGGCCGGCGCCCGGCTGCTGCTGTGCAGCGACGGACTGACCGGGGAGCTCAGCGAGCACTCGATCTCGCAGGTCCTGGGCGACGAGCCGGGGTCGGCGGCCGCGGTCGACCTGCTGGTGCGCCGCGCCGTCGAGGCGGGCGGGCACGACAACGTCACCGTGGTGATCGTCGACGTGGTCTCGGTGGGGGACCGGGCCGTGGTCGAGGACACCCTGGACTCGCTGTCCCCGGTGGCCGTGGCCGAGGACACCATCCCGAGCGGACGGAGGAGCCGATGAACGCCTGGTACGCGCCGGGGGAGCGTGCCGTCGCCGTGGGGCCGCGGGCGGTCGTGATGGCTGCCGGCGAGCGTGCGGCCGACCTCGCGGCGCTCGCGGAGGGGGCCGCCACGCCGCTGGGCGTCCTGTCGGCGCTGTCCGGTGGCGACGTGGCGCGGCTCCCCGAGTTCGCCGCCGTGGTCGTCGACGGCGAGGAGTACGTCGTCATGGTCCGCGGGCAGTACCGGATCGAGCGGGGCGAGGAGGCGTGGTCGGGCGGCGACGTGGCCACCTGGCGTGAGCACCGGGTCGCGGCCGGCGATACCGACTTCGTCGTCGTGGCCGCGGAATCCGCCGTGGAGGACACGACGCTGCCGCTGGACGGGGGCGTCGTGCTCGCCGCCCGCGTCGCCTGGCACGCCGGGGCACCAGCGACGTCGGCCGACGCAGTGGCAGCACCCGTGCCACCGCTCGCGGCGCCGGACGCCGCGGCCGCACCGGGCCCTGCGCCAGCGCCTGCCCCGCCCGCCGAGCCGGACCCCGAGTTCACCCTGTCCGAGGAGGACTCCTTCGACGAGGTGGTCGGCGCGACCATCCAGGGACAGCGAGCACCCGAGCCGCCACCTGCTCCGCCGGCGCCCGAGCAGCCCGCCGGTGACCACGACGGCCGGACCATCACCGCTGCGCAGTTGCAGGAGCTCCGTGAGCAGAGCGCGCCCAGCGGTCCGGGTGCCGTGGGTCCGCGCGCGAGCGCGACCCTGATGATGAGCGACGGCGAGGCGGTGGAGCTGACCCAGCCCGTGGTCATCGGCCGCTCTCCCCGGGCCGACCGGATGAGCAGCACCCAGCTGCCGCGACTGGTCGTCGTCGACGACCCCTACGTGTCAGGCACCCACCTGGAGGTCGCCGTGGAGGACGACGCCGTGGTCGCCATCGATCGCTCGACCAACGGCACCACGCTGACCCGGCCCGGACGCGAGCCACAGCGACTGACGCGTGACGAGCCGACGGTCCTCGGCGACGGCTGCGTCCTGGGGCTCTCCGACGACGTCACCGCGACGCTCGCGGTCCGGGGAGCGGATACGTGACGTCTGGCTCCCCTCCACAGATCCCCGGCTTCTCCTTCGTCGAACCCATCGGCACCGGTGGGTTCGCCGACGTCCACCTCTACCAGCAGGAGCTGCCGGCGCGCCGTGTCGCGGTGAAGGTGCTGCGTGAGTCGGCGACCCAGGTCGGCCGCGAGCAGTTCCACGCCGAGGCCAACGTGATGGCCCAGTTGTCGGGGCACCCCTCGATCGTCTCCATCCACCAGGCCGACGTCAGCACCGACGGCCGGGCGTTCCTGGTGATGGAGTACTGCCCGCCGCCCCACATCGCCCAGCGCTACCGCCACGAGCGCATCCCGGTACCCGAGGTCCTCGACATCGGCGTCAAGATCGCCAGCGCCGTCGAGACCGCCCACCGCGTCGGGATCCTGCACCGCGACATCAAGCCGCACAACATCCTGACCAGCCCGTTCGGGGCGCCGTTGCTGACCGACTTCGGCATCGCGGCCGTGGCCAGCGAGGACACCGAGGCCAGCCGCGGCATGTCGGTGCCCTGGTCCCCGCCCGAGGTCCTGGGGGAGGACGCCCCCCTCGACGTCCGCAGCGACGTCTACGCGCTCGCGGCGACGGTCTACTCGCTGCTCGCCGGACGCTCGCCGTTCGAGGTTCCCGGCGCCGCCAACGACACGGCGACGCTGATCCACCGGATCGAGAACAAGGTGCCGAGCCGGGTCCTGCGTCCCGACGTGCCGGAGGCTCTCAACGACCTGCTGGCCCGGGCCCTGTCGCGCCGGATGGCGGACCGGCCCTCCTCGGCGATGGCGTTCGCGCGGCTGCTGCAGGAGGTGCAGATCGAGCTCCAGCTCGCACCCACCCGGCTCGAGGTCATGGACGCCTCGCCGGAGGGCGACGCAGGGACCGCGGTGGCCGACGAGCGCACGCTGGTCAAGCCGGTACAGGTCATCGTCCCCGAGGAGATCGCCCGGCAGGGCACGCTGCTGCGGCCGCGCGAGGTCGCCCAGGTCGATGACCGGACTGCTCTCCCGCCCCGCCGTGAGCCCGCCCCGGACACGATCCACCAGCGACCGCCCACCCCGGTGGGGGCGCCGGAGGTCGGGCCGGGCGTGGCCGCACCGTCCGAGGACACCCGACCCCACCTGCGCCGCTCCCGGCTGCTGCTGGGCGTCGGGCTCCTGCTCGCGGTCGTCGTCGGCGTGGGGGCGGCTCTCGCACTGGGCACCGGGCCGGACCCCGAGGACCCCGGGAACGTGGCCGCTCCGCCGTCGGTCGACGTGGTGGTCGGCGGCCCCCTCGCACCGGTCGACCTGGAGCACCGCGTGCGCGAGGGCCGTGCGGTCTTCACCTGGCGCAACCCCTCCCCGGAGGTCGGCGACACCTTCCAGGTGCGGGCCGGCGAGACGATCGCGACCATGTCGGAGCAGTACCGCGGAGAGCGCAACCGCGTGGGCGTCCCGGTCAGTCCGGGAGACCAGGCCTGCATCTCGATCACCGTGGTCCGCAGCGGTGCCGTGTCCGAGGCGCTGACCGAGTGCATCGTCGTGCCGCAACAGGGCGCCTGACCGGTTCGTCACTTCGGGGGATCAACGACGTTGAACATGGGTACGATGCCCGCGACCATCACTCGGGAAAGGCGACAGACCTTGACGGCCGAACTCACCGTTGAGTACTGCGGCGAGGAGTTTCCGCTCAGCGGCGACCGCAACTTCACCATCGGCCGCGACGCCGACCTCGTCGTCGACGACAACGCCTACCTGCACCGCCAGCTGGCCGAGCTCTCCTTCGCCGACGGCTTCTGGTGGGTCGCCAACGTCGGGACCCGGCTCTCGCTCACGGTCAGCGGGGAGGCCGGCACGCTGCACGCCGTCCTCGCCCCGGGCGCCCGGGTGCCGATCGTGCTGCCCTCGGTGGCGTTGCTCTTCACCGCGGGCCAGACCACCTACGAGGTCAACGTGAGCTGCGACGTGCCCACCTTCAACGCCGTCCCGCAGTCCGCCGGTCCCGACGGCCTCGACAACACGGACATGACGCTGGGCAGCGTCAACCTCACCTCCAGCCAGTTCCTGATGGTGCTCTCGCTGTGCGAGAACGCGTTGCGGCGCAGCGGCACCGGGCCGACCGACCTGCCGACCAACGCCCAGGCCGCCGACCGGCTCGGCTGGCCGATCACCCGGTTCAACCGCAAGCTCGACAACGTCTGCGACAAGTTCGACCGTGCCGGCGTGCAGGGGCTGCGCGGTGGCCGCGGCAACAACGCCACCCAGCGCCGCGCCCGGCTGGTGGAGTACGCCGTCACCGCCCGCATCGTCCGCCCCGAGCACCTCCCGCTCCTGGACGAGGAGACGGCGCCGTGAGGTGGCGGCCGCGGCTGCCCGGCCGCGCCACCCGTCGCCACCCGCGCCGCCGCACGGCCCAGGCGCTCGCGATCACGCTGGTCGCCGGTGTGCTGACCGTCCTCGCGATCAACCACGACGGTTCGCCGATCAACGACGTCGACCTCAACGACGGCGGCGTGTGGGTCAGCAACCAGAACCTGCAGATGATGGGTCGGCTGAACTCGCAGGTCAAGGAGCTCGACATGGGCATCCTGACCTCGTCGACCAGCGACGACATCTTCCAGCAGGGCGCCAGCGTGCAGGTCTACGACGACGGTGGAGGCAACGCCGAGCGCGCGCTGCGGCTCGCCGACCCGGTCACCGGCACCGCCGAGCCCGTCGATCTCCCCGAGTCCTTCCTCGCCCGGGCCGGCGGCGGCACGGTCGCGATCACCGATCGGGAGACCGGCAGCGTGTGGGTCCGGCGCGCCGACCAGCTCGACTCCTTCACCGAGAACACCCCGCCGGACTTCGAGGTGGCCCCCCGCGGCCAGCTCGTGGTCACCGAGCGCGGCACGGCGCTCGTGGCGGACCGACCCGCCGGCACCGTGACGGCGTACCGCCTCGACGTCTCGGGGGTCCCGCTGGAGGAGGACGTCCACGACTTCGGCACCGAGTTCACCGACGACGTGGCGCTCACCGCGGTCGGCGAGGTCCCGGTCGCCCTGCAGGAGGGCACCCTGCTGCGTGCCGGCGAGGAGCCGGTCCCCGTGGCCGGCGACGGCGCGGTGCTGCAGCAGGTCGGTCCGGCCTCCTCCACCGTGCAGGTCGCCACCGACGAGGCGCTGTGGCAGGGCGAGCTGTCCGGCGGCGGACTCGAGGAGCGCACGGCAGTGCCCGCCGGTGGCCCCGCCGCGGCGCCGGCCGTCGTCGCCGGGTGCGTCCACGCGGCCTGGCTCGCGCCGGGCGAGGACAACTACCAGCGGCAGTGCGGCGACGACGAGCCGTTCACCGACCGCATCGAGCCGTTGAGCCGCGACGGCGAGCTGGTCTTCCGCAGCAACCGCGACGTGGTGGTCATCAACGACGTCGCCACCGGCGGTGCGTGGCTGGTGGAGCAGAACGGCCTGACGCTGGTGGACAACTGGCCCTCGGTCAACCCCAACGCCCGCGACCCCCAGGTGGCCGAGGCCTCCGACGAGAAGTCGAGCTCGAAGCGCAACAAGCCTCCCCAGGCGGTCGACGACACCTTCGGTGGTCGGCCGGGCGCGACCGTGGTGCTGCCGGTCACGCTCAACGACATCGACCCCGACGGTGACGTCCTCACCCTCACCAAGGCGCCGGGATCGACCCGGCAGGCGAGCTTCAGCATCACCGGCGGCGGCACCCAGGTGCAGGCCCGACTCGCACCGAACGTGGAGGGCTCGGTCAGCTTCACCTACGAGATCTCCGACGGTCGGCCGGCCAACCCGCCCTCGGAGGCGAAGGTCACGATCCAGGTGTTCGGGGAGGACGTGGACAAGAAGCCAGCGCTGATCGAGGGCCAGAAGAACGAGCTCACCGTGGCCTCGGGCCACGAGGCGACGACCAACGTGCTGCCGGGCTGGATCGACCCCGAGGGTGACTCCCTGGTCCTCGCCGAGGCGAGCAGCGAGGGAGGCGAGGTCGGGTTCCGGCCCGACGGCACCGTGGACTTCCTCGACGACGGCACCGGCGGGGGACGCAAGACGATCGACTTCGTCGTCCGTGGCGGTGAGGCGACGGCCGAGGGCAGCGTCGAGCTGACCGTGGTCGACCCGGAGAAGGCACGGCCGGAGGTGGTCGCCGACCGGTTCTCCGGCCCGGTCGGCTCCTCGATCCTGCTCGAGCCGCTGGAGAACGACACCGACCCCCTCGGGGGCCAGCTCACCCTGCCGCGCGTGCAGGTCGTGGCCGGTGGCGCGGCGTCGATCGCCAAGGACACCGAGCGCGGCACGGCCACCTTCGAGTCCGACCGGCACGGCACCTACTACCTCGAGTACGAGGCCTCCAGCTCCAACGGGCAGCCGTCGGACACCGAGGTCATCCGGGTCGACGTGCTGCCCCGCAGCGGCAACAACCGGCCCCCGGTGGCCACCCGCGACGTCGCCGCCGTGCAGTCCGACGGCACCGTGCTGGTCGACGTCCTGGCCAACGACGTGGACCCCGACGGCGACGTCATGGTGGTGCAGGGCGTGCGGGTGCCCCCGGAGTGGCAGGACTCCGTGACCGCCTCGCTGATCAACAAGCGCTTCGTGCGCGTGGAGGTCACCGGCGACCTGCAGGACGAGCGTCCCGAGTTCGAGTACCTCGTCTCCGACGGCGAGAGCGACCAGGTGAGCGGTCAGGTGTCGGTCGCGCTGTCGGACAACCTGAAGAACCGTCGACCGGTTGCGCGGGAGGACGTCGTCACCGTCCGTGCCGGCACGATCGTCACCGTCCCGGTGCTCGACAACGACGAGGACCCCGACGGCGACTCGCTCTCGGTCTACCAACAAGACCTCTTCGACGTCGACACCCACACCGAGTGGGTCGCCGACGGCACCGTCCCGATCGTCGCCACCGGCGACGGCATCCGGGTCAAGGTGCCCGACGACGGCACCACCCAGATGCAGGTCGGGTACGGCGTACGCGACCGCGAGCAGGCGCGCGCCGACGCGCGGCTGGTGCTCAACATCAAGCCCGACGACCCGGACAACAACCGTGCGCCCGAGGCGCCGCCCATCGAGGACCGCACGGTCTCGGGACAGCGCATCCGGGTGCCCGTGGACATCTTCGGTGCCGACCCCGACGGCGACCCCGTGGTCTACACGGGGCTGGAGGAGCCGCCACGGTTCGGCCGGATCGTCCGTGCCGGCGCCGGCTGGTTCGAGTACGAGCCCTTCGAGGGAGAGAAGAACACCGGCACCGACCAGTTCAAGGTGCGCGTCAGCGACCCCTACGGTGCGTCGGGCACCGCCGACGTCCGCATCGGCGTGGCGGCCCGCAGCGCGGTCAACCAGGCGCCGGCCGCGCTCGACGACCGGCTGCTGGTCAAGCCCGGCCTCACCATCCAGTACCCCGTCACGCAGAACGACTCCGACCCCGACGGCGACCCGCTGATCCTGGAGGAGGACGAGTTCAGTGCACCCGAGGGCGTGGACGCCCGCATCGTCGACGACTTCGTCGAGATGAAGGTCCCGGCGCTGGGGGAGCAGTCCGAGGTCAGCAAGGGCGCGCTCTACTCGATCACCGACGGCCTCGGCACGTCGTCCTCGGCGCTGCTGACCGTCACTGCCCGCAAGGACGCGCCGGACCATGCGCCGCTCGCCGCCGACGACGTCGTCACCACCGACCAGATGGCCGGCAAGACGGCGGGGGAGACCGTCGACGTCGACGTGCTCGCCAACGACGGTGACCTGGACGGCTCCCGCGACGACCTCGAGCTCGAGGCGGTCGAGACCGACGGCTCCTCGATCGAGGGTCGTCAGTTGCAGGTGGAGCTCCGGCCGGAGGCACGCACGGTGCCCTACAAGATCACCGATGCGACCGGGCAGTCCTCGTTCGGCTTCGTCTACGTCTCCGGCACCGAGAACACCCCGCCGCAGCTCAACACCGCGGCGGTGCCGGTCGAGGTCGTCGCCGGCGAGGAGGAGACGATCGCGCTCGAGGACGTGGTGGTCGTCCGCGACGGCCGCACGCCCAAGGTGGCGCGCACCGACCGCATCACCACCACCAACGGCGACACCCGCACCGAGGGCCTCACCGAGTTGCTCTTCCGTGCGCCGCCGGCCTACCACGGGCCGGCCTCGGTGACCCTGGACGTCATCGACGGCGAGGACCTCAACGACCCGACCGGCCTGACCGCGCAGGTCACGATCCCGATCAACGTGCTGCCGGCGAGCAACGTGGCGCCCGAGGTGCGCTCCACCGAGGTCGTCGTGTACGCCGGCGGTGAGCCCCGCACGGTCGACCTCGACCGCCTGGCGACCGACGTCAACGAGGACGACCTCGACTTCGAGGTCGAGGGAGCCCGCGACGGCGTCGAGGCCGGCATCGAGGACGGCGTCCTCGTCGTCTCCGCAGAGGACGGTGCGCCCAGCGGCGAGCTGGACCTCGAGGTGCGGGCCTCCGACGGCGATGCCGACCCGCAGGTGGGCACCGTGGGCGTCACCGTCATCGGTGTCGACCCCGATGAGGAGGAGGACGAGGAGGAGCAGGAGTCGGCGCCCCCGATGCAGCTGGTGGAGCTGCGCGTCGCCGACGGCGTCGCGGGCGAGCCGGTGACCGTCGACACCGCCGAGGCCGTCGCCTTCGACCCCTACCCGGGCCAGTCCAAGACCGTGACGTTCACCTCGACGGGCACGGCCTCGGGATCGACGATCACCCTGACTCCCGACGGTGCCGGCGAGATCGTGGTGACCTATCGCCTCGACGACGGGTCCGGCGACGCCGCACGCGAGGTCCAGGGCCGCGTGGTCGTGGTCGTCGCCGACGTGCCGGCTGCCCCGCTACCGCCCACGGCGGTCGAGGGTGGGCCGGACTCGGTGCAACTGACCTGGCGGGCGCCCGATGACCAGGGCAGCCCGATCCAGCACTACCTCGTCCGCCGCGTCGGCTCCGGCGACACCACCCGGTGCGTGGCGACCCAGTGCACCATCGAGGGCCTCGATGCGGGCGCCGAGTACCGCTTCACCGTCGCGGCAGTGAACGCGATCGGCGAGGGCGAGCCGAGTGCCGCCTCCGGTCCGGTCACGCCCGACACCGTGCCCGGGACCATGGTGGCGCCCGTGCTGAGCGAGTCCGACTACGAGGACCGCAACGGCAAGCTCCGACTGTCCTGGACCAAGCCGCAGAACGAGGGGTCCGACATCACCAGCTACGAGCTGGAGTCGCAGCCGGCGACCTCGCGCAAGTCGGTCGGTGCCGGGCAGACCCAGGTGACGTGGCAGGGCCTGCAGAACGGCACGTCGTACCGGTTCCGCGTCCGGGCGGTCAACGATCGGGGCGAGGGCGTGTGGTCGCCGTGGTCGGACACCCAGACACCGTTCACCAGGCCGTCGCAGATGTCGCCGCCCACGCTCGAGGCGGCCGGCAACGAGGACGGCAACGGTGAGGGCTACCTCGCCGTGCGCTGGGCCGAGCCCCAGCCGCCGGCCAACGGCCACGACCCGGTGACGTCGTACGAGGTCCAGGTCTTCCGCGACGGTGCGTTGTACCGGACCAAGCCGGCGACCGCGACGAGCACCGACTTCACCGTGCCCAACGGCTCCTCCTACACCGCCACCGTGCGGGCGACCAACCGGGCGGGCTGGAGCGACTGGTCGGGCCAGTCGGCCGCGCAGATCACCTATGACCAGGCATCGGCACCCCGCAACATCACCAAGGTCAACGACTGTGACAACTGCGGCGCGTCGACGTCGGCCTACCGCGGCGTCGTGCGCTTCCAGGCGCCCGCCGACAACGGTGGCTACCCGGTCGTCGCCTACGACTTCCGGACCACCGACGGCGTCACCGGTCGCTGGACCGTCGGCGCGGGTGAGACCACGGTCCAGCGCCGGGTGAACTTCACCTCCATCGGTGCCGGCAAGGACGTGACCATCACCCCGGTCACCCGACCACCGGGCCGCGGGGAGATCGCCGGCGCTGCGGCCCGCGGCGGCAACTTCAGCCCCTACGCCAAGCCGTTCCCGCCGAGCATCTCCTGGATCCAGGGTTACCGCATGGTCGGTGCGACGTGGAGCTGCGACGGCAACGGGCGTCCCGTGCAGGACTTCAACGCCGTCTACACCGGTGCCCAGTCCGGGCAGTCTGTCAACGGCGCCCGGTGCGGGCAGCGCCACACCGAGAGCCCGATCGAGGGCGGTGACTCGCGGTGCTTCAAGTCCTCGATCCGCACCGCGGGCGGCACCTCCACGGTCAACGAGCACGGCTGTCGCCGGGCCGACGATCCCACCGTGGACGTCAGCTTCGTGTCCGGTGCCAACGCCCCGGTGAGCGACTGCGCGCGTCCTTGCTACAACGTGCGCGTCTCCGCCGCCGGCTTCCTCCAGGGCTCCTGGACCATGACGGCACAGACCGGCTCGGGGCCGGGCAGCTGTGGCCCCGGCAACTTCGGCGGGTCCCGCAAGAGCATGGGCATCGGTTCCGACGGCCGCGGTGCCACCACCACCAGCTGGTTCATCTCCGGGAGCTGCAGTGGCACCCGGGTGACGGTGACCATCCAGGGCCGCCACGCCAACTGGTCCGGCTCGAGGAACGTGCCGTGACGACCCCTTCCATGACCGAGGAGCAGCAGTGACCCTGTCCGCCGAACAGACCCAGTGGTTCGCCCAGACCTTCGCGCAACTGGTCGCGAACGTCGAGCGCGCCGTCGTGGGCAAGCACGAGGTCGTGCAGCTCGCCTTCACCGCGCTCGTCGCCGAGGGCCACCTGCTGCTCGAGGACTTCCCCGGCACCGGCAAGACCTCGCTGGCCCGGGCGATGGCCGACACCCTCAAGGGCGAGCACCATCGCATCCAGTTCACCCCGGACCTGCTGCCCAGCGACGTGACCGGCGTGACGATCTTCGACCAGGCGACCCAGCGCTTCGAGTTCCGCCGCGGGCCGATCTTCGCCAACGTGGTCCTCGCCGACGAGATCAACCGCGCCTCGCCCAAGACGCAGTCCGCACTGCTGGAGGTCATGGAGGAGCACCAGGTCACCGTCGACGGCGTGACGCACAAGGTGGGGCGGCCCTTCATGGTGATCGCCACGCAGAACCCGATCGAGCAGGCCGGCACCTACCGCCTGCCGGAGGCGCAACTGGACCGCTTCATGATGAAGTCCTCCATCGGCTACCCCGACCACGGCAGCTCGGTGTCGATCCTGGCCAACCCCAAGGCCGGCCGCCACGGTGGCGGCCTCGACGCCATCATCAGCCCCGAGCACGTGGTGAGCATGGTCGAGCTCGCCGAGGAGGTCCACGCCGACGGCGCGGTCCTGGAGTACGTCGCCACTCTCTGCGAGGAGACGCGCAACGCCACCGACGTGGTGCTCGGGTGCAGCATCCGCGCCGGCCTCGCACTGATGCGTGCCGCTCGCGTGTGGGCCGCGGCCTGTGGCCGCAACTACGTGCTGCCCGACGACATCAAGGTGCTCGCGATCCCCGTGTTGGCCCACCGCATGGTGTTGGACCCGGAGGAGGAGTTCCGCGGCCTCACCAACGAGAAGGTCATCCAGCGCATCCTCGACACCGTGCCGGCACCCCAGGAGCGGCAGCCTGCATGACGTCGACGGTCGCGGAGCAGCGCGGCTCGTGGGGGCGACGCCTCACGGGCCTGCGGCGGCGCGCCGTCGGGCGGATGCTCGACGGCCGTGCGTGGCTCGCTGACCGCACCGAGCGGCCGCGGGCGGCGGTCGCCCCGGTCACGTCGGTGGTCTCGCCCGCAGCGTGGGTCCTGGCGTGCTGCGCGGTCGCATGCCTCTGGGCCGGACTCCGGCTGCACTGGAGCGAGCTCTGGCTCGTTGCCTGCTTCCTGGGGGTCGTGCTGCTCGTGGGCGTCGCCTTCGTCCTCGGCGGCCACCACGTCGCCGCCGAGCTCGACCTCAGTCGCAACCGCGTGGTCGTGGGAGAGCGGGCCACGGGCAGCCTCGTGGTCACCAACACCTCCCGCCGCCGGATCCTGCCGCTGACCATCCAGCTGCCGGTCGGCCCCACCACGGCCGACTTCGACCTGCCCTCGCTGCACGGGGAGGAACGCCACGAGGAACTCTTCGCCATCCCCACCCAGCGGCGCGCCGTCCTCGACCTCGGCCCGGTGCGGGCCGTGCGGGCCGATCCGCTCTGGCTGCTGCGCCGCGACCAGGACCTCACCGAGCCCGACGTGTTGCACGTGCATCCCCGCACGGTGCCGATCGGCAGCTCCTCCTCCGGCTTCATCCGCGACCTCGAGGGCACCACGGTCCGCAAGATCTCCGACCACGACGTCGCGTTCCACGCGCTGCGGGAGTACGTCCCCGGCGACGACCGGCGCTTCATCCACTGGAAGACCAGCGCGCGCACCGGCACGCTCATGGTGCGGCAGTTCGAGGAGACCCGACGGGCGCACCTGATGGTCGTGCTGAGCACCCGGCTCGACGACTACGTCTCGGATGAGGAGTTCGAGCTCGCCGTCTCCGTGGCCGGCTCGCTCGGGGCACAGACCCTCCGCGACGGACACACGCTCTCGGAGATGACCTCCACCGCCCACCTGCGTTCCGAGCACCCCGTGGTCCTCCTCGACCAGCTCTCCGGCGTCGACTACGAGGGTCAGGCGCCCCGCCTGGTCGACACGGTCCGCCGGTTGGGCGGCGAGGTCTCCGGCGCCAGCGTCGCCATCTTCGTCGTCGGCTCGCTGGTCCCCGACGCCGATCTGCGCCGCGCCCGCCGGCAGCTGCCGCTGGACGTGCGCACGATCGTCGTGCGGGCCACCCTCGGCTCCGAGGTGCTGCTGCGCACCATGGCTGACCTCGACACCACCATGCTCGGTGAACTCGACGAGCTGCCACTGCTGATGCGGAGGCTGGCGGGATGAGCCGCGCCGACCTCCGGCTGCGCGTCGCCGACACCGCGTGCCTGGCGCTCGCGCTCGCGATCGCGGTCTCGCCGCTCACCGACGTCTGGGCCGACCGCACGTGGATGGTCACCGTCGCGGTCGGCCTGCTGCTGGCAGTGGGCACCACACTGGTGGCCGAGCGCTACCGGTTGGGACCGGTGCTCACCGGTCTGCTGGTGGCGCTCGGCTACCTGGTCGTGGCGCCGGCTGCGGCCGCCCCGAGCCAGACCGTCGGCGGCGTCGTACCGACCCCCGATGCCGCGCGGACGGTGGTCGTCGGGCTCGTCGAGTCCTGGCGCAGCGTGATCACGCTGCCCCTGCCGCTGGGCGTCGATCGCGGCGAACTCGTGGTGCCCTTCGTCATCGCGCTGGGCGCGGGCGTCCTGGCGACCACCTTCCTGTGGCGGACGCGGTTCCCGGGACTCGCCCACCTCACGGTCGCGGCCGCGTTCCTGGCGGCAGCAGCGTTCGGCAGCAGCGAGGCCGCGCTGCCGCTGGCGCGCGGCCTCCTGCTGGTCGTCGTGCTGGTGCTGTGGAACCGTTGGCGGTCGCTGCGGACGTTGCGCACCTCGTGGGTACGCCGCGTCGCGATGGGTGCCGCCGTGGTCACGGTCGCCGGCCTCGCCGGGTGGGGGCTGGCCACGGCCACCGCGGGCCCTGAGCGGGAGGTGCTGCGCGACCACGTGGAGCCGCCCCTGGCCGAGCTCGACCTCAAGAGCCCGCTCGCCCGCTACCGCCATTACTACAAGGCCCACAAGACCGACGTCCTGTTCCGGTTCGACAACGTCCCCGCGGGTGACCCGCACGTACGGCTCGCCACGATGGACAGCTTCGACGGCCTCGTCTGGAACGTCACCACCTCCGACCTCGCCAGCGGCACCAGCGCCTACCGGCCGGCTCCCAGCGCCCAGGGCGGTGGCTCCCTGCGGGTCACCTCCGAGGAGTACACCGGCACCTGGGTGCCTTCGGTCGGCACCGCGACGGCCGCCACGCTGGACAGCGACGCCGCGCCCGACGTGCCGCGTGAGCTGCTGCTCAACACCGCCACGGGCGGCGTGGCGATGTCGGGGGAGGTGCGACCCGGGGACGAGTTCCTCGTCGACTGGGCGCCCCGGCCCGAGCGCACAAACGCGCTGCTGTCGCGTGACGCCGACCGCTCCGTCCTGGTGCCGGAGTCCTCCTCGCCACCGATCGAGAAGCTGGACCAGCTCGCGCAGCAGTGGGTGGGGCAGTCCGGGGCGTCCTCGGACTTCCAACGGGCCGTGGCGCTCGAACAGGGCTTCCGCGACAACGGCTACTTCAACGACGGGGAGGACCCCGAGCGCTTCGGCTTCTCCGCCTCCGGCCACGGCACCAAGCGGTTGGCCGACCTGGTGCAGGACGAGAAGCGGATGGTCGGCAACGACGAGCAGTACGCCTCCGCGATGGCGTACGCCGCGCAACGCCTCGGCCTCCCGGCCCGGGTCGCGCTCGGGTTCGAGGAGATCAGCGGCACCGGCACCGTGACCGGCGACGACATCGCGGCCTGGGTCGAGATCGCCTTCGCCGACCACGGCTGGGTGCCGTTCGACCCCACGCCGCCCGAGGACCGCACGCCCCCGCCGCTGGACGAGAAGAACAACCCGGTGCCGCAGCCCTACGTGGTCCAGCCGCCGGTCATCCCCGAGGAGCCCGAGGACGTCCAGGGCGTGCCGCCCGAAGGCGCCGGCAAGGACCTCGCTGACGAGCTCTGGGACTGGCTGTTCGACCTGCTGGGCTACCTCTGGATCCTGCTGCAGGTGCTGCTCCTCCTCTCACCGCTGTGGCTGATCGTGCTGATCAAGCGGATCCGCCGTCGGCGCCGCCGCAAGGCGGCCGACCCGCTGGTGCGGCTCAGCGGCGGGTGGCGCGAGATCACCGACCGCGCGAAGGACCTGGGCACGACGATCCCGGTCGGCCACACCCGCAGTGAGAACTGCGCGGTGCTCGTGGGGCGCTTCGGCGAGAGCGCGCCGACCGACCTCGCCGTGACCGCGGACCGGCACACCTTCGGTCCCGGCACGTTGAGCGAGGAGGAGGTCGCGGCGTACTGGGAGGACGTCGGGACGGCGTTGAAGCGGATGCGTCGCGAGGTGCCGCGCTGGCGGCGCTGGTGGGCGGTACTCTCACCGGCGTCGTTGCCGTGGCGCGAGGCCGGACGTGCCGTCCGGCGGGCTCCGCGGCGGTGGACGTCGGCCGTCGTGGGCCGCCTCGGTGGGCTGGCCCGTCGTGGCGGTCGGGACTGAGGGAGGTGCGGGCATGACCGGACAGCAACAGGTCGGCATCGGGACGCGCCTCGCTGCGCGACTGGTGGACGGTGTGGTCGTCGCGCCCCTGCTCGGTGGCGGCTACGCGCTCCTGCTCCTCGCCGACGGACTGCCGGCACTCCTCGGAGTCGCGCTGGTCGTCCTCGCGGTCGCGTTCTCGTTCTACAACCAGGTCGTCCGGGTGGGTCGTCGTGGGCAGAGCATCGGCAAGCAGGTGCTGGGGTTGCGGGTGCAGGACCAGGACACCGGCGCGCCGGTCGGGGTCGGCCGCGCCCTCGGCCGGGACTTCGTGTTCGGGTTGCTCTTCGCCGCGTGCTGGGTCCCCGGACTCGCGAACGTCGTCATCACGGCCCGGGACCTCCGCCGGCAGGGCTGGCACGACAAGGCGGTCCGTTCCGTGGTCGTCGCGACCGGTGACCGCGCGCCGGCCGTGGCGCCCGCCGACCCGGCGACCGGGGCGGCGGCGTACAACCCGTCCGCGCCGCCGGCGGCCCCGGTCTCGGCCCCGCCCCCGCCACCGACCACGGGCGGTCGGCCACAGGAGGAGACGGTGACGCCCGCGGCAAAGGCGACACCGCCGACCGGGATGGTGGTCGGTCCGCCGCCCGGCGTGGTGCCGCCCCCGCCGGAGCCGAGCACGCCGCCGGAGTCGAGCACGCCGGTCGAGCAGACGGTCACCCCTGACGTCGCGGCGACGCCGTCTCCGTCTCCCGCACAGCCCTCGCCGGCGTGGCGGCTGACCACCGCGGCCGGTCCCTCGCACGTCCTCGACGGCCCCCTCCTCGTGGGACGCGACCCCGACCCCGACCTGGTCGCCGGAGCGGCGGCATGGGCACTGGACGACCCCCAGTTGACGATGTCCAAGACCCACGCACTGCTCGGCGTCGAGGACGGCACGGCCTGGGTCGAGGACTGGCATTCGACCAACGGCGTCACCCTGCACCGGGACACCGCCGCCACCGCACTCGAGCCCCACTCGCGGACCACGCTGCGTGAGGGTGACGTCGTCGAGTTCGGTGCCTTCACCGTCACCGTGGAGGTCGACCGATGAGCTCGCCCCACACCCCGATCTGGGAGTTGCCCGACGAGGACGAGCGGGTCGACGGCCTCGACGAGTACGGCGACCCCGACCCGGCGTACGCCGCCGCGTTGGGCCTGCTGCCGGCTCCGCTCGGGCGACGCGCGGGTGCCGCCGCGGTGGACATCGGCCTCTACCTGCTGCTGCAGGTCCCGTACTGGGTGTTCTCGTTGCCGCTGCTGGTCAGCCTGCTCGCCGGACGCATCAGCTGGTACGGGTTCGTGAACCACCCCGACTTCATCCTGGCGGTGGTCATGGCCTCGGTCACGACCGTGCTCACCCTCGCCTTCGTCATCGTGCAGCTGGCCCTCCTGGGGCGGTCGGGTGTCACCCTCGGCAAGGCCGTGACCGGCCTGCGGGCGGTCAACGTCAGGACCCTCGCCAAGCCGGGCTTCTGGCGGGTCGCACTGCGCGGGCTGGTGCTGTGGGGATCGGCGGCCGCGGTGGTCGGGCCGCTGGTCTTCCTGCTGTCCCCGCTCTTCGATCCCCAGCGCCGCGGACGCGGCTGGCACGACGTGATCGGCCAGCTGTGGCTGGTCGACGTCCGGCACGGCCTGCACCCGTACGACAAGAAGCGGATGCGCATCGCCCGCAAGACGGTGACGGCTGCGCCGGCCCCGCAGGCCAAGGCACTCCCGTCGCTCGCGACGGCCACCGAGGCCGGTCACGAGGGGGAGTACCGCCCGGCCGGCCGGACGAGCGCGGGTGTCCTCGGTGTCGCCCGCCCCCACGGCGCCCAGGGACGCACCCGGGTGGGCCTGACGGGGCTGGAGCAGTCCGACACCCCGCCCGCCGGCACCTCCGGCGCCGCACCGGGACGCCCGGTGATCGGTGGCTACCTCTCCTCCCAGTCCGACCGGCCGGCGGCGCCCACCGACGCCGCACCTCCCACGGCACCGTCGTCGGTCCCGTCCCCGCAGCCCCCGGCGTCGCCCGCGCCTCCGGCACCGGAGGCTGGGCAGGCGTCGTCCCCGCCACCCGCGCCACCGGCACCGGGGGCGCGGCGCGACGACGGCACGGCGACGTCGCCGTTGGCCGAGTTCCTCGTGCGTCTGGACACTGGCGACCGGATCGAGATCGCCGAGCCACTGCTGGTCGGGCGGATGCCGGCCGACCGCGAGGGGGCACGAACGGTGGCGATCGACGACGACTCGCTGTCGGTCTCCAAGACACACCTGGTGCTGCGCCCGGCCGAGGACGGCGTGGAGGTCGTGGACCAAGGATCGACCAACGGGACGTCGATCGTCCACGACGGCAAGGAGCGGTCGTTGCCGGTCGGCGAGGCGGGGGTCGCGGTCCCCGGCGACACGATCCGGTTCGGCGACCGGAGCGCTGCGGTGGCGCGCACATGAGTGGCCGGCGTGACCGGCCCGGCCTGACGCAGACACGGTCCGAGGTGAGGTGAGGGATGAAGGTCAAGCTGACGTTGCACCGTGACGGGGTCGAGCCCACGGACGTGATCGTGACCGCCGACTCGACGGCGACCGCGGCCGACGTCGCCCGCCACATCGCCGAGTCGGACCCGGCCCGCACGATCCTCGCGGCCGCCGACGACGTGCTCACCCTCGCCGTGGCGCCGCCGACCGATGACCGTCTCGAGCCGCTGGAGCCGGGGGTGCACATCGGCGAGGCCGCGATCGGTTCGGGCTTCTCGGCCACCGTGGTCAACCTGGGGCCGCGGACGGAGGCCTCGGCGCCGGTGGGCGCGGGCGCCCACCGGGACACGATCGGCGTCCTGCTGGCGGCCGACGGTCCGTTGCGCGGCCAGGAGTTCCCGCTGAGCACCGGCCACGCGACGATCGGCCGCCTGCCCGGCAACGACATCGTGCTCGACGACCCGATGGTGTCCAAGACCCACGCCCGCATCGAGGTGAGCAGTTCGGTCGAGCTGGTCGACCTCAACTCCGCCAACGGCGTACTCGTCGACGGTGCTCCGGTGCAGCGCGTCCGCGTCGCGCCCGGCAAGTCCTTCGTCATCGGCGGCACGACGCTGGTGCTCTACCTCGCCCGCGACTTCGACGGCGTCGACGACCCGGTCCTCGAACGTGGCGGCGGCCTGCTGTTCAACCGCAGCCCGCGGGTCGACGTGCGCTACCCGGGCATCGCCCACCCGCCACCGCGCATGCCGACCGAGGCGATCGGCAAGCTCTTCCCGTGGACGATGCTCGTCGCACCGATCATCATGGCGGCCGCGATCTACGCCATCACCGGCCGCGAGCGTGCGCTGTTGCTGATCTTCATGACGCCCATGATGGCGATGGGCAACTTCATCAACCAACGCACCCAGACCGCCAACAAGAAGAACCACGAGATCGAGCTCTTCGAGCGGCAGTTCGAGTACCTCGAGGAGACGCTCTTCCGGGCCAAGCCGGAGGAGGAGCAGGCGCGCAACGACGAGGTCCCGCCCGTCGCGGAGGTCTACGAGCACGCGATGCGGCTGGGCCCGATGCTGTGGACGCGCCGCCCCGAGCACTGGAACTACTTGGCGTTGCGCCTCGGCACGACCCGTGCCGTCTCACGCAACTCCATCGCCGAGCAGGACACCCAGGACGGCCTGCCCGAGTACATCGAGCGGCTCGACCGCCTCCGGGCGCGCTACCGCTACGTCGACGGCGTCCCGCTGCTGGAGTCGCTGCGCGCGGTCGGGTCGGTCGGCGTGGCAGGACCGACGGGCCCGGCTTCGGATGCGATGCGCGGGCTCGCGGTCCAACTCTTCGGCCTCCACGCACCCAACGAGGTCGTCAGCGTCGCCTTCGCCGACAGCGACTGGGCGGGCGAGCTGGAGTGGATCAAGTGGCTGCCCCACACGACCAGCGAGACGAGCCCCTTCAAGGACCTGCCGCTGGCCGACTCCGCGCCCACGGCCAACGCGCTGCTCAGTGCGCTGGAGGAGTACGTCCTCCGCGCCGGTCGCGCCCCCGAGCAGCGGGGTCCGTTCGCGGAACGCTGGAACCCCATGCAGTACGGCACCGACGTGCACCGTGCGGGGGAGGAGACCTCGACCCGGGAGCAGGTCTCGGTCATCGTCTTCGTCACCAACGACGCGCCGGTCGACCGACCGCGGCTGACCCAGGTGCTCGAGCGGGGGGCCGACGTGGGGGTCCACGCGGTCTTCCTGTCGCCGACGGTCGAGTCGCTGCCGGCGGCGTGCCGCAGCTTCATGGACGTCACCGCGGGCCTGGACGACACTGCGGTGGGGTTGGTCCGCAACGGCTCCTTCCACGCGCACGTCGCGGTCGAGGGCGTCTCCAACGCCTACATGCACACCTTCGCCAAGCGCATGGCGCCCGTCGTGGACGCCAGCACCGTGGTGCACGACGCCTCCGACATCCCGAACTCGGTCATGTTCCTGTCGCTGGTCGGTCAGGAGGTCGCCGAGGAGCCCGACTCGGTCGTGGAGCGGTGGCAGCAGAACAACACCATCATCGACCGCAGTGCCGCGGACCGTCCGCAGCTGAAGAAGGCGGGCAACCTCCGCGCGATCATCGGACAGGGCGCGAGCGACGCGATGACCCTCGATCTCCGCGCACAGGGCCCGCACGCGTTGGTCGGCGGCACGACGGGTGCCGGCAAGTCCGAGTTCCTCCAGGCCTGGGTGCTGGGCATCGCCTCCGCGCACAGCCCGGACCGCGTCACCTTCCTCTTCGTCGACTACAAGGGGGGCTCGGCCTTCGCCGACTGCGTCGACCTGCCCCACTGCGTCGGCCTGGTCACCGACCTCAGCCCGCACCTGGTACGTCGGGCGCTGACCAGCCTGCGGGCCGAGCTCCACTACCGGGAGCACCTGTTCAACCGCAAGAAGGCCAAGGACCTGCTGGAGCTGGAGAAGCGGCAGGACCCGGAGTGTCCGCCGGCCCTGGTGCTGGTGATCGACGAGTTCGCTGCGCTCGCCGGTGAGGTCCCCGAGTTCGTCGACGGGGTGGTCGACATCGCCCAGCGTGGTCGCTCGCTGGGGATCCACCTGATCATGGCGACGCAGCGACCGGCCGGTGTCATCAAGGACAACCTGCGCGCCAACACCAACCTGCGGGTCGCGCTGCGCATGGCCGACGAGTCCGACTCGCGCGACGTCGTCGACGACCCGGTGGCCGCGACGTTCCCGGCCACGTTGCCGGGCCGGGGCATCGCCAAGACCGGCCCGGGACGCCTGACGCCCTTCCAGTCGGCGTACGCCGGCGGGTGGACCCGCGACGACGAGGTCGTCACCGCGGAGGTGAAGGTCGCCGAGCTCCGGTTCGGGTCCACGGTGGAGTGGGAGCCCGAACGGGCGCCGGAGTCCGACGCCCACGAGGAGGACCTCGGCCCCAACGACCAGAAGCGCGTGGTCACCACGCTCATCCGCGCAGCGGACTCCGCCGGCCTGCCCACGCCCCGTCGGCCGTGGCTCGACGACCTCTCCCCGGTGGTGGACCTGCAGGACCTGCCGGGGGAGGGCGACGGTCGCATCCTGCTCGGCCTGGCCGACGTCCCCGAGCGGCAGCAGCAGAACGCGACGTACTTCGTGCCCGATCGTGACGGTTCGCTGTTGGTGTTCGGCACGTCCGGATCGGGCAAGTCGACGGTGCTGAAGACCATCGCGACGGCCGCGGGCATGCGGCCCGACCTCGGTACGGCGGAGGTCTACGGCCTCGACTTCGCCTCCGGCGCGCTGGGCGCGGTCGAGCGGCTCCCGCACGTCGGGTCGATCATCGACGGTGACGACGCCGAGCGACTGCAGCGGCTCTTCCGCACCATCGGTCGGGAGATGGACGCGCGAGCGGAGGCCTTCGCCGGCGCGAGCGCCGCCAACCTGACCGAGTACCGCGAGCTGGTGGATCCCAAGCTGCCCCGCATCATCCTGCTCATCGACAACTACCCGGAGTTCAAGAACGAGTGGGAGATCAACTCCGCGCGGGCGCCGTACTACCAGGCGTTCATGCGGATCCTGGGCGAGGGACGGCCCTTGGGCGTGCATGCGGTCATCACTGCCGACCGGGGCGGCGCGGTGCCGACGGCGGTCGCGGCGAACATCTCGCGTCGCGTGGTGCTACGGCTGGCCGACCAGAACCAGTACACCCTGCTCGGCGCGCCCAAGGACGTCCTGGACGACCAGTCGGCGCCGGGACGTGCGGTGATCGACAAGCACGAGGTGCAGCTGGCCGTGTTGGGGGGCACCGCGAACGTCGCCGAGCAGTCACGGGCACTGGCTGCCCTCGCCGCCGAGCTGCGGGAGAGCGGCGTGCCCGACGTCGCCGAGATCGGGTCCCTGCCGACGCGGATCGACTGCGCCGAGCTGCCCGGGGACGTCGGCGGCCTGCCCGTGTTCGGCATCGCCGAGGACACCCTGGCGCCGAGCGGGTTCGACCCGATCGGCTCCTTCGTCGTCACCGGGCCACCGCAGTCGGGCAAGACGAACGCACTGCGTGCGCTGGTGATCGCCGTGGAGCGCCACGACCCCGACGTGAAGCTGTTCCACTTCGGCAGCCGCCGCTCGCAGCTCGCCGGCTTCCGCGACTGGGTGCGCAGTGCGACGAGGCCCGAGGAGGAGAAGGAGCTCGCCACCGAGCTCGCCGAGATCATCGCCGACGAGGCGACGCCGGGTCGGATCATGGTGGTCGTCGAGGACGTACCGCACCTCGCCGACGGCCCCGCCGACCGCGCGATGCGCGCGTTGCTGCAGGCGATCGACAACAGCGAGCACCTGCTGGTCGGCGAGGCGGACATCACCCGCGCCGGCAGCAGTGCCGGCGTACTCGGTGCCTGGAAGGCGGGGCGACAGGGCATCGCACTGAAGCCGGACACCCACGACGGGGACACGCTGTTCAAGGTGCCCTTCGGCCGCATGAAGCGCACCGACCACCCCGACGGGCGCGGGATCTTCGTGCAGGCCGGACGAGCGGTGACCATGCAGGTGCCGATGGCCCCCTACTAGGCCCTCGGGCATGGGGAGTGCTCCCCATTGAGCGGTCGCGGGGGCTCCCCTAGCCTTCGTGGCACTGGACCACCAGGACACAGGAACCGACAACGAAAGGGTTGGGATCGATGAGCGACTTCGGCGCAACTTATGACGAGATGGAAACCACCGCCACCAAGCTGGACGACGGCAAGGAGTCCATCGTCAGCGCGCTGGACGAGTGCCAGGGCTACGTGGACGAGCTCGTCCAGGACGGCTTCAAGACCGAGAAGGCCTCCGGCAAGTTCCAGGAGGGCCTCGAGGACATGACCAGCGGCCTGAAGGAGGCGTCCGAGGGCGTCTCGGAGATGGCGCAGGCCCTGCGCGACATGGCCCAGGCGATCCGCGACCTGGACGACCAGCTCGCCGGCGGCTGACCCGGCTGAGCGTCTCGGCGGTGGACCCGACGGTCTCGTCGGCCCACCGCCGGGGCCGGCACGACGACCACGGCATCGCGTTCGCGGTGCCTCGACCCCAGCCCACCGCGTACCGCAGGAGCCGTGAGAAATGACCGACGTCTACATCGCTCTCGACCAGCTCAACGAGGTCAAGACGCAGTTGGATGCGATCATCACCGAGTTCGAGAACGCCACCGCGAACTCGGAAGCGCTGGAGGCGGCCATCGGCAACCCGTTCGGTGAGAGCTCCCTGCGGGACAAGGCGCGCGACTTCGAGGAGCGCTGGGATGACAAGCGCAACGACCTCAAGGAGGGGCTGGCGGGGGTCCGGGATCATGTCCAGGGCGTGATCGAGGGCGTCGAGCAGTGGGATTCCGAAACGGCGATCGCCCTCACCTCCGAGGGATGAGCCCCCGCGCAGCGGGCACGGCAACGAAGGAGCAGCAGGGCGATGCAGTACTCCCCCAAGGGACGCTTCATCCAGTACGTCGAAGGATCAGCCGGCGACATCATCGAGCGTGGCGAGGCCATCACGGTCCTGGGTGACCAGATGCTCGACAGCGCAGATGTCCTGGAGCGCATCAAGAACAACGCGATGGACGCGGGTGGCCAGAAGGGGCAGGCCATCGAGAAACTGCGCGAATCGATCGGCGACTCCTACGCCACCCTGCGTGAAGCCGGCAACCTCTACCAGCCGGTCGGGCCCGTCATCAGTACCTACGGTCAAGCGCTGGACTCGGTGCAGCCGTTGATCAAGGCCGCTGTCGACGACAGCCACGACCTGTGGGACACCTACATGTCCTTGCCCGGCCAGGTCGAGCCGCGCGGGACCGGCGGCCTGTTCCAGCCCGACGAGGGCAGCCCGGAGGCGGCCGACCAGGCCGCGGAGGACGCGGCCAAGAAGGCGGCGTACGACGCGTGGGAGGCGCGGACCGAGGACTTCGACTCCCACTACGACACCTGGGAGGACGCCTTCGACACGGCGGTGACGGGGGTGAGCGACGAGCTCTCCGGCGCCATCGAGGACAGCTTCTGGGACAATTTCGGGGACGTCATCAACGTCCTCACCGAGATCCTCAGTTGGGCGGCCCTGATCGTGGGTATCGTCGCGCTCTTCGCGGGAGGCTGGATCCTCGCGCTCGCGGCGGTCCTCGCGCTGGCTGCCTTCGCCCTGACAGCGGTGAAGTTCGCCAACGGGCAGGCCAGCGGCTGGGACCTGGCCTTCGCCGCACTTGCGATCATCCCCGTCGGCAAGGTGACGAACCTGACCAAGTTCGCCCAGTTCCCCCAGCTGATGCGGGGCGCCGGCGGCACCAGCAACGCCTTGGGCCGGACATGGAAGGTGCTGAGCAAGGGACCGATCGAGAAGTTGGCCAGCAACGCGGGGAAGTCGTTCCAGTGGCTCCCCAGGACCCAGGTGATGGACAACTTGGTGGGCAAGAGCTACTCGGCATACCGCACCGCCAACATCAGTCTCTACGTCGGCAACAGGGCACTGCTGGAGAGCCGTCTGCCCTTGGTGCGCGCACTCTCGGGGATCGACCGTGGTGCTGGCCTCCTCGGCGCGATGAGCAGCCACTACGGAAGGGTTGCGACCGCGGTCAACAACACCACCAGCGTCGACATCGGTCTCCCGAAGCCGGTGGGGGTGTTCATCTAGCGTGGTGAAGCGTTTGTGCGCCACTCGTTCGCAGGAGAGTGAACCGTGGTGACGTCGACCGACCGTTGGTCCCTCGACTTCGCCGAGGACGTCGACCTCCCGGGGTGGGTCTTCCTGCCTGTCGGACTCGAGGAGGAGGACCGAGAACTGTGGCTGACCGAGGTGTCGACGGCACTGTCGGACCTCGTCGGCTCCCGGTCGATCGACGGTGTGCCGATGACGACCGCGGAGGCCCGGTCCGTGCTGGAGTCAGGCCTCGCGGCGCGAGCCGAGTCCGAGTCCTACGTGTTGTACCAGGTGTGGCCCGTCACTGCGCCGGCCACGGTCCTGTGCCATGTCAACCCGGTCAGGAGCGAGGACCTGCCCGACTGGAGTCAGTTGGAGGGTCGGATCCATGCCGCAGAGGCGCGGTACATCGGACCGGGCCTGCAGTACTCGACCCGGCGAACCGTCGAGAGCGATGAGGGTCCGGTGGAGGTGAACTCCGTCCATTTCGTCTTCGACGACGGCGAGGCAGCCCTGATGCTCAACCTCGAGGAATCTGTCTCTGCGCTGATATCCCAGGCGCTGGTGGGTTTCTCATTGCTCAAGAATGCGCTCGTGATGACGCGCGACGACGGCAGTAGGTTCACCTCGACCACTCCGGCCGTGCTCCTCGAGGACGAGTACTGGCCCGACGACCAGGACTGATGGGGTGCCATGACATTGCGTGACGAGTTGGGTGTGCGGCCGGATCCCGAGTTCGACCTCGACTTGCCGGACGGATGGGCGCGCCACGGTGTCGACGAGGAGTCATTGCAGGGGCTCCTGGCGGCGGTGCGACGCCGCTGCATGGATGCCCACAAGCCCGATCTGTACGCCGAGATGCGGCTGCAGATGGAGGAGGCTTTCGCCAACATGCGTCGCGGTGGGGTGTTCGCCTATTTCTGCCCGAGCGATCCCGATCCCGGGACGCTTGCGATCCCGGCCTCGATCAATGCCTCGGTGCGACGAGCAGAGCCGGGGCAGTCCCTCGACGACTTGGCACGGACCCTGATCCGCCAACACGGGGCAACACCGCTCCTCGGCGACAAGCGCACGTTGCGGTGCGAACGCGAGCGGACATCCCGTCTGGGAACGGAGACACTCGTGCACCATTCGGTGGTCTACCTCACGCCGATTCCCGGCGCCAAGCGTCGGCGTGCGCTGTCCCTCGTGGCCGGGTTCGCGAGGGCGCCCGAGGTGCCCACCGACGCCGAGTCGATCGAAGCGACCCGCTTCTTGTTCGATGCCTGCATCTCGACCCTGCGGTGGCGCGCACCCGTCACGGCGTAGCGTGTTCCCGACGCCGTTCATGAGCTCGGGAGGTCGCGTGGTCCAGGGACAATCGGTGGAGGAGTGGGCCCGGGGCGCCCAGTTCGCGCAGCCGTTGCCCTGGGGGGAGGTCGAGGCGGGGATCCTCGCTCGAGAGCCTCGCTCGCACGGCGGGCGACTGTCTCCGGCGATGGCACTGCGGGTCAGTGCGTCCTGGGTGGGCATCGTGCTCTTCGGGCTGTTGATCTACGGCTCGTCGCTGATCGGCTTCGTCGTCGTCCTGTTCGGCGCCGTCGGTGAGGATGCCTCCTGGGACTGGACGACGCCGGCACGGGTCGCGTTCGCGGTCGCGGTCCTGACTGAGGTGGTCTTCCTGCTGATCTGGTGGGAGATCCGACGGCGGCCGCCGCTGGTCCTTCCGGTCAGTGCACTCACCGTCCTCGCGTCGCTGACGACGTACGGCGTCCTGTTGGCGGCCGCGGAGGAGGCGAGTGTGTCCTGGTTGCCGATCCTCGTGCTGGTGGCTGCAGCCAGCGGTGTCGCGATGCTCGCGACCGGGTTCTTGTCGAAACCCGAAGGCAGGGACCGGAGCAAGAAGCCGCCGGTGCGCGGACCGAGGAGGTCGCGGCTGCGGGACGACTACCTGGCGTCGCGTGCTCGGGTCCTGGACATCCTCACCGAGCGGGGACTGGTCGATCTTCACGAGGCCGACCGCAAGCGTGTGTTGGAGATGCCGTTGGGGTACTGGGACGAGCTCGACGGCCTCGACGAGCGGGAGTGGCGCCGCGTACTGGAACTTCGGCTGGTCGGGTGGCGAGAGTTCGACGAGTCGGACCGGCGCCGATGGCCACCGGCCGAGTGACGAAATTGCTAGCATCAGGACATGCCTTCCCTGGCCGAATCTCGGATTGACGTTCCCCTCTCGCCAGTTGCAGCCAGCGAAGCGCTGGTGCCGGTCCTGCAGGAGCAGGGGTTCCACCTCGCTGAGGACGCAGTGCCCGGCGCTGCGGAACTCGGTTTCTTCGCCAAGCGCAAGGTGCTCCGCGCCAAGTTGTGGGGCGCCGCGAGGATCACCGACAACGGCTCCGGCTCGACGATCGAGCTCGGACTCGACGTGGCCCCGAACGAACCCGGCGGCCTGCTGGACGGCAAGCGGAACCGTCGCACCCTCGACGAACTGACCGAGCAGGTCATCACGACCCTTGGCGCCCGCTGAGGGCCACCGGCACATGACTCCTCCGCCGCCACTGGAGGAATGGGCTCCGGACGCTGCGGAGTGGGCGTGGCAGTGCGACGTCGCGCAGCCGCCTGACCTGGGGTTGATCGAGGACGAGGTGATGCGCAGGCGCCTCCCGCCGATGAGGACCATGGACAGCGCGCTCGTCAGCACCGTTCGTCGGCTGGTCAACCTGGTCCTGGTCCTCGGATCCCTGGCGGTACTGTCGGCGCCGCTGATCGGTCTCGCGCTGGTCGCCCTCGTCGGCGGCGGCACCTTGGCGGTGGGCTGGCTCGTTGCCGCCCAGCTGGCCTTCGTCGTCGCGCTGGCCAATGTCGTCTCCTCCCTGTTCAAGTGGTCGGAGTCCGGCAGGTTGCGCGACCCGTGGAGCGTGCTGCTCACCGGCGTCACCGGCGTCCTGTCCGCGGCGGCCCTCGGGTTGTTGTGGACGCAGTTCGACGACTCCGGCGGGTGGGCACCGATGATCGCGGGGGCCGGGGCCCTGGTGGGGATCGTGGGGTGCGGGGTCGTGGTCGTGGCTTCGACGGGTGCGTCGGGCACCGGACTGGGGCGCCGTGTGTTCGGGCCGGCCGGCATCCTGAACCTCGATCCGACCCGGGAGCACCGGTACGTCGTGGCGCGTGGACAGGTGTTGGACATCTTGATCCACCGCGGCCAGGTCCCGATCAACCAACAACGACGCGACGAGCTGGTCCGGATGGCACTCGGCGCGTGGCGCACCGTGTCGTGATCGCAGCACCGGACCGAGGTCCCTCCCACTAGACTCTCGGCGTTGCTCCGCCGCAGGAAGCGAGGAATCCCCAGTGCCGCGTTGCTTGCTCGGGCGGGTCGGCGCCGTCGCCATCGGTTGCCTCGCGGTGGGCCTCGCCGCCTGCACGCCCGACCTCCCGGCGTCGGTGTCGGAGGGGTCGACGGTGACGGTTGGCTGGTCCGGCACCCTGACGAGTGCCAACGCCGCCGTCGCCACGGGGGCCACGCAGGGCAACCGCGAGGTCGCGTCCCTGACGCGGGGCCGCTTCGCCCGTGCCGACGGCGGGGAGATCGCACCCGACGAGGGGTTCGGTCGCGTCGAGGTCATTGACCCAGACCCGGAGTCCTTCACGGTCCGCTACGACCTCGCGGAGACGGCGTGGTCGGACGGTATCCCCGTCGACGGAGCCGACCTGATGCTGGCGTGGGCGGCCGGCTCGAACGCCCTCGCACCGGACGCCTTCGACTCCGGTCCGGGCGACCTCACCACGAGCACCGAGGTGCCCGAGCTCGACGAGTTCGACCGGCGCATCGACGTGCGCTTCGACGCACCCGTCCGCGACTGGCACACCGCGCTCGACGTCGCCGCTCCGGCGCACGTCGTCGGGATGGCCGCACTCGGGATCGACGACCCGATGGAGGCCAAGCAGGCGGTCATCACCGCGATCGATGACGGCGACGCCGACGACCTCGCGGCGATCGCCGAGGAGTGGAACACCGGGTTCGAGCTCGACCCCGGGGCCGCCGAGCTGCCCGAGCGGCTGACGGTCTCCAGCGGCCCGTACCGACTCGACACCGTCGAGGAGGACGACGCGGGGGACCGGGTCCGGCTCGTCGTCAACCGGGAGTACGACGGCTCCACCCCGCCCACGTATGAGGCCATCGAACTCGCCCCAGCCGGCGCCACCCGAGGACTGGAGCAGATCGGCGACGGTCTCGACGTGGTGCAGGTGTCGCCGACGGAGGAGAACTTCTCCGCCGTCCGCGCACTGGAGCGGCGCGACCACCAGGTCGCCACCACCCATCAGGGCGCGCTCTGGGCGCTGCTGCTGCGCACCGACCGCGGCGTCTTCCGCTCCCCGGAGGCACGGCTGGCCTTCCTGCGCACCGTGCCCCGCTCCGACCTCCGCTCGGCCGGGGCCGGGGCGTGGTCGGAGGCCTACGCGGCGTCGGACTCGTTGCTGTTCGATCCCGAGTCGTCGGGCTACACCGTGGCGACCGAGGACGCGGGCCTGCGCCAGGCGCTCAACGGCAGTGAGTCCGAGGCCGCCGTCGAACGCGACCGTGCCGGCGTACCCGCCGGCACCACGGTCTGCGTCCTGCACGACTCCCGCGAGCCATTCGCGGGCCGCGCGGTCCAGGCGCTGCGCACCGCGATCGCGGAGTCGGAGTCCGGCTGGCGGGTCCGGGGCTGTGGGGCGAAGGGCGCCGACACGGCCGCGCAGCGGCGTACGGACTGGCAGGCGGTGCTGACGCGCATCCCGATCCCGGAGTCCCCCCGTGAGCTGGCGGCGCAGTGGGGGAGCGACGCCCCGATCGCGAGCGACACCGAGACCGCGGCCCAGCGCGACCGGATCCTCACCGAGCTGGCCCGCACTGCAGACCCCTACGTCGCCCGCGACCTCCGCGTCGCGCTGGAGACGCTCGTCGTCAGCGACGCCGTGGCCGTGCCGCTCGCGACCGATCCGGTGGTGACCGTCACCGACCGCGAGGTCGAGGGCGTGCAGCCCGCCTCGGGGCGGTCGGCCACCCTGCTCTCCGGGGCCGCCGGCTGGAGCCCGGCGGACTGACGGGCCGATGACGACGCCGCTGGACCCACCCGACGGTGACGCGACCGTCCGGGAGCCGCTCACCCTCGCGGACGGTACGCCGGTCGAGCTGGTCGCGCGCGACGGTGGCTGGACGCTCGAGGTCGACGGCATCCGGCAGTCCCACGTCGGACCGCCGGGAGAACCGCCGGCCCTGGCGTCGGTGCGGTGGATGCTCGCGGGGCTCGGCGCGGCGCCAGCCACCTGCGCCCACCTCGGTGGTGGGCTGCTCACCCTCCCGCGGGCGCTGGCATCGATGCGCCCCGACTCCAGGCAGCACGTCGTCGAGCTCGACCCCGTGCTCGCCGACGTGGCACGACGCCGGTTCGGCCTCCCGCCGGGGGTCACCCTGGAGGTGGGCGACGCCCGTGCCTGGCTCGACACCGCGGCCCCGGCGGCGTGGGACGCCCTGGTGGTGGACGTGTTCTCCGGCGGCCGGATCCCGCCGCCGTTCACCTCACGCGAGTGCTTCGCCCACGCGCGCGCAGCGCTCGCCGAGGGCGGGCTCCTGGTCCTCAACTCCGTGGCGGCCCCGGACCTCACCTTCACGCGGCGCCAGCTCGCGGGCCTGCGGTCCGAGTTCGCCCACGTGGCGATGGTCGTGCAGGGCTCGGCACTCCACGGCCTGCGGTTCGGCAACGCGGTGCTGCTCGCCTCCGCGACCCCCCTCGACGCCGCGGCGATCTGCGCCGGGCTCGCCGGCGACCCGTCCAAGGGCGCCCTGGTGACCGACCTCGACGCGATCGTCGACGGCGCCGTCCCCGCGACCGACGCCGACGGTCTCTGGTCGCCCGTCCCGGACCTGCCCGACGTCAGCGGCGCGCTGCGGATGCTCGACGCGACGCAGCGGGCCGTGCGCGACGTCGTACGCCGTCCCGAGGACTGACCCCGGCTGTGGACAAGGCCACAGTGGGACACGGTTACTCACCGTTCACTTTCGGCCTAGGCTGCGCACCATGAGCGAGACTCCCCAGAAGGACCGCCCGTGGGTGATGCGTACCTACGCGGGTCATTCGACCGCTGAGGCGTCCAACGAGCTGTACCGCGGCAACCTGGCCAAGGGGCAGACCGGCCTCTCGGTGGCCTTCGACCTGCCCACCCAGACCGGCTACGACCCCGACGACGCGCTCTCGCGGGGTGAGGTCGGCAAGGTCGGCGTGCCCGTGCCGCACCTGGGGGAGATGCGCAAGCTCTTCGACCAGATCCCGCTCACCGAGATGAACACCTCGATGACGATCAACGCGACCGCGATGTGGCTGCTCGCGATGTACCAGGTCGTCGCCGAGGAGCAGAACCCCGAGGCCACGCCCGAGGAGGTGGCGGCCCAGCTCGCCGGCACCACCCAGAACGACATCATCAAGGAGTACCTCTCCCGCGGGACCTACGTCTTCCCGCCCGAGCACTCCCTGCGGCTGATCTCGGACATGATCAGCTACACCGTCAACCAGATCCCCAAGTGGAACCCGATCAACATCTGCAGCTACCACCTGCAGGAGGCGGGCGCCACGCCGACGCAGGAGATCGCCTACGCGCTGTCGACCGCGATCGCGGTGCTGGACGCGGTCAAGGACTCCGGCCAGGTCTCGGAGGAGGACTTCGAGCGGACCGTCGGCCGGATCTCCTTCTTCGTCAACGCCGGTGTCCGGTTCGTCGAGGAAATGTGCAAGATGCGCGCCTTCGTCGAACTGTGGGACGAGATCACCCGCGAACGCTATGGCGTGCAGGACCCCAAGATGCGTCGCTTCCGCTACGGCGTGCAGGTCAACTCGCTCGGCCTGACCGAGGCGCAGCCGGAGAACAACGTCCAGCGCATCGTGCTGGAGATGCTCGCCGTCACCCTGTCCAAGGGCGCCCGCGCCCGCGCCGTCCAGCTGCCGGCGTGGAACGAGGCCCTCGGCCTGCCGCGTCCCTGGGACCAGCAGTGGTCGCTGCGGCTGCAGCAGGTGCTGGCCTTCGAGTCCGACCTGCTGGAGTACGACGACCTCTTCGACGGGTCGCCGGTGGTCGAGGCGAAGGTGAACGAGCTCATCGAGGGCGCCAAGGCCGAGATGGATCGCGTCCAGGCCATGGGGGGCGCGATCGCCGCCGTGGACTCGGGCTACATGAAGCAGGAGCTGGTCTCCAGCCACGCCGCCCGCCGCGCCCGGGTCGAGTCGGGCGAAGAGGTCATCGTCGGCGTCAACAAGTACGAGACGACCGAGCCGAGCCCGCTGACCGCCGACCTGGACACCGCGATCATGACCGCCGACCCCGGCGCGGAGCAGGCGGCGAAGGACTCGGTCGAGGCCTGGAAGGCCCAGCGCGACCAGTCCGAGGTCGACGCCGCGCTGGAGCGGCTGGCGGTCGACGCCAAGTCCGGCACCAACCTGATGGAGGCCACCCTGGCGGCCGCCCGTGCGGGCGCGACGACGGGGGAGTGGGCCGGCACGCTGCGGGGTGTCTTCGGCGAGTTCCGCGCCCCGACCGGTGTCGCCGGTGCGGTGGGCGTCGCCGAGGCCGGCGAGGAGCTGGCCACCGTCCGCGACGCCGTGAAGTCCACCGGGGAGGAGCTCGGCGGACGTCTCCGGCTGCTGGTGGGCAAGCCCGGTCTCGACGGCCACTCCAACGGTGCCGAGCAGGTCGCCGTCCGAGCCCGCGACGCCGGGTTCGAGGTCGTCTACCAGGGCATCCGGCTCACCCCGGAGCAGATCGTGGCGGCCGCCGTGGCCGAGGACGTGCACTGCGTGGGACTCTCGATCCTCTCCGGCTCCCACATGGAGCTGGTGCCCAGCGTGCTCGAGGGCCTGCGGGAGGCCGGCATGTCCGACGTACCCGTCATCGTGGGCGGCATCATCCCCGACAAGGACGCCCGGGAGCTGCTCGAGTCGGGCGTGGCGGCGGTCTACACCCCCAAGGACTACGGCCTGACCGAGATCATGGGCGGGATCGTCGACGTGATCCGCAGGGCCAACGACCTGTCCTGACACCGGCCGACCGGTGACCAACCCGGCGCCGCATAGGCTCACGCCCATGCGGGGTGAGCTGGCGTGTGACCACCTGGTCGTCGGTGCCGGCGCGGCCGGAATGGCCTTCGTCGACGCCTTGGTCGACCACAGTGACGCCGAGGTCGTCATCGTCGACCGCCGCCATGCGCCGGGCGGCCACTGGCTCGACGCCTACCCGTTCGTGCGGCTGCACCAGGCGTCGGTCTTCTACGGTGTCGCCTCGACCCGATTCGGCGAGGGTGCCGCGCAACGCTCCGGCCCCGAGGTGGGCCTGCACGAACGCGCGACCGCGGCGGAGGTCTGCGCCTACTACGACCGGGCGATGGACCGCCTCCTGGAGACCGGACGGGTGCACTTCCTCGCCGGGCACGAGTACGAGGGCGACGGCGTGGTGCGCTCTCGCGTCAGCGGCCGCACGTACGACGTCCGGGTCCGGCGCAGCGTGGTCGACGCCCACTACCTGGAGCCGGACATCCCCGCGACGTCGCCGCCGCCCTTCGCCGTCGACGAGGACGCCGCGGCGGTGCCGGTCAACGACCTCGTCGAGGTCGACGGGGCGCCGCGGTCCTTCGTCATCGTCGGCTCGGGCAAGACGGCCACCGACGCCTGCGTCTGGCTCCTCGGGCAGGGCGTCGACCCCGATGCGATCTGCTGGGTGCGGCCACGGGACCCGTGGATGCTCAACCGCGCGGTCGTCCAGCCCGATCCCGCGGTCTTCCTCGGCATGGCCGCCGACACCTTCCAGGCGGCGGCGGAGTCCGCTGACGTCGACGACATGTTCCTGCGGCTGGAGGAGTCCGGGGTCATGATCCGCATCGACCCGACGGTGCGGCCGACGATGGCCCGGGCACCCACGCTCGCCACCTGCGAGCTCGACCACCTGCGCAGCATCGAGAACGTCGTCCGGCGGGGGCACGTCCGGCGGGTGCGCTCCGACCGACTCGTGATGGACGACGGGGAGGTGTCGGTGCCGCGCGACAGCCTGGTCGTCCACTGCGCCTCGGCCGGCCTGCGGGGCGCGCCGCCGGTGCCGATCTGGGGCGACGGCACCATCACGCTGCAACCCATCCGTGCGGGATTCCCCTGCTTCGGCGCTGCGCTCGCCGGCTACGTCGAGGCGACCCGCGCGACCGTCGAGGAGAAGAACCGGCTGTGCCCGTCCTCGCCGTACGGCAACACGCCGGCCGGCTGGGCGCGCATGCAGGCGCTCGGCACGCGGGCGGCGGCCGCCTTCGGTGCCGAACCCGACATCGCTGCCTGGGCGCGGGAGTGCTGGCTCAATCCCGCCAGGGTCCCGTCAGGGCGCCGGGACGACCCGGCCGTGACCGCGGCGCAGGAGCGGATCCGGCGGTTCACGCCCGCTGCGCTGGAGCGCCTCGACCGGTACGCCGCGCTGGCCTGAACCGGTCAACCGTGCGACACGTGCGCCCCGGTGCGACATCGGTTGCCCCGGGGGTCTAGCGTCTGCTGCAGAGCAGCCTTGACGGCTGGGAGCGCACGGCACGGAGCGGAGGCGAGTTGGCATCGGCACGTCTGATCGGCGTCGACGGCGCGGACGCCTGGCAGGAGCTCCTGAGCGCTGCGACCTCACTGCGCCATGAGCTGCACCGCCGGCCGGAGCTCGGCTGGTCCGAGCACCTGACCGCTGGCCGCATCCGCGACGAGCTGGACTCGATCGGCGTTTCTTGGCGTGCCTGCGCCACGACCGGCACCGTCGCACGCCTCGCCCCGGACGCGCCGGGCCGCCACGTCGCGCTGCGCGGCGACATCGATGCCATGCCGATCGATGAGGACTCCGGTGCGGTGTGGACCTCCCAGCACGAGGGCGTCATGCACGCGTGCGGGCACGACGGCCACACCGCGGTCCTGCTGGCGGCCGCTCGCTGGCTCGCGCAGCACGAGGAGGCCCTGCCGGGCCCGGTCAGCCTGCTCTTCCAGCCCGCCGAGGAGGGCGGGCACGGTGCCAAGGGCATGATCGACGACGGCGCGCTGGAGGGCGTCGACGTGGTGTTCGGCTGGCACAACTGGCCGGCCCTGGGCCGCGGTCGCATGGCCTGCCCGGACGGTCCGGTGATGTCGGCCAACGGCACGTTCGCCGTCGAGGTCACCGGGGTGGGTGGCCACGCCAGCCAGCCCGAGAGCACCCGCGACCCGGTGCTGGCAGCGGCCGCGATCACGATTGCGCTGCAGCAGCTCGTCGCGCGGCGGCTCTCGCCCCAGACCGCGGCCGTGGTGGCCGTCACCTGGATCGACGCCCCGAGCAACGACACCGTCACTCCCGCGACGGCGCGGCTCGGGGGCAGCATCCGGGTGCCCGACACCACGTTGCGCGACGAGATCTTCACGATGATCGCCGAGGTCGCCGAGTCGACCGCCCGGGCGTACGCGACGACCGCCACCACCACGACGACGACGCGGTACGCCGCCACCGTCAACCACGCCGACCCGGCGTTCGAGTTGCGCGAGGCCCTCGCGCCCGAGCTCGCGGCGGCGTTCGGCGGGAATGATCCCACTCCCGACATTGCTGTGCCGGTGATGGCCTCGGAGGACTTCAGCTACTACCTGGCCGAGGTGCCGGGTGCCTTCGCGCTGGTGGGTGCGGGGGACCCACATCCGTGCCACAGTGCCCACTACGACTTCAACGACGAGTTGATCGCGCCGGTGGTGCGGGCCTATGCCCGCCTCGCCGGCGCCCCCGTTCTCCCCGCCGGCACGACCGATGGGGAAGCACAGCAGTAACGCCCGAGGTGAGTGGTACCGAGTACGACCCGAGAGGAGTCCGATCATGGACATGAGTCCGTTCGAGCAGTGGGAGTCCGAGATCCGCGGTTACTGCCGCGCCTATCCGACCGTGTTCTCCCATGCGTCCAACGCGCGTCAGGTCGCCGAGGACGGGACGAGCTACATCGACTTCTTCGGCGGCGCCGGGGTGCTCAACTTCGGGCACAACAACCCGAGGATGAAGGAGGCGATGATCGCCTTCCTCGAGGCCGACGGCATCGCCCACAGCCTCGACACCTACACCACCACCAAGCGGGACTTCGTGCAGAAGTTCCACGACGTGGTGCTCGAGCCCCGCGGCATGGACCACAAGATGCAGTTCATGGGCCCGACCGGCACCAATGCGGTCGAGGCGGCGCTGAAGCTCGCCCGCGTGGCCACCGGCCGCCAGGACGTCGTCGCGTTCTCCCACGGCTTCCACGGCATGACGCTCGGCGCCCTGGCCGCGACGGCCAACGATGCCTTCCGCAAGTGGTCGGGGGTCTCCCTCGACCACGTCGTGCGGCTGCCGAACGAGGCCGCGCCCGGTGGCGGCACGGCCGCCCTCGACGCCTACCGGGCGGCGCTCGCCGACGCCTCCTCGGGCCTGCGGCCACCGGCCGCCTTCCTCGTGGAGGCGATCCAGGCCGAGGGCGGCGTCTGGGTGCACTCGCAGGAGTGGTTGCAGGCGGTGCAGCAGCTCGCCCGGGACACCGGCGCGCTGTTCATCGTCGACGACATCCAGGCCGGCTGCGGCCGCACCGGGTCCTACTTCAGCTTCGACGGGATGGGCCTGGACCCCGACATCATCACCCTGGCCAAGGGGCTGGGTGGCTACGGCACGCCCATCGCGATGAACCTGAACAAGCCCGAGGTCGACGCCCACTGGGCGCCCGGCGCGCACACCGGCACCTTCCGCGGCCAGGGCCTGTCCTTCGTGGCCGGTGCCGTCGGCCTGGACTACTTCACCGACGACCAGCTGATGGACGAGGTGCGGACCAAGGGCGCCCGGATGGCCGACAAGCTCCAGGCGATCGCCGCGGGCCACCCCGACTGGGAGGTGCGCGGCAAGGGCATGATGCAGGCCCTGGACGTGGGCGAGGGTGCCCTGGCCAAGAAGGTCCAGGCCGAGTCGTTCGCCAACGGGCTGCTCATCGGCCCCTGCGGCACCGACGGCCGCGTCGTCAAGCTCATCCCGCCGCTGACGATCCCCGACGAGGACCTCGACGAGGGCCTCGCCATCCTGGAGAAGGCGGTCGCCAGCGCTGCCGGGGGAGGTGCCTGACATGCGGATGCGCGACGACATGACCTTCCCGCCGGAGGAGTACCAGCAACGGCTGGAGGACCTCCGGACCCGGATGCAGCAGCGCCTCCTGGACGCGGTGGTGATCACCGACCCGGAGAACCTGATGTACCTCACCGACTACCAGACGACGGGGTACTCGTTCTTCCAGGCGCTGGTGGTGCCGCTGGAGGCGGAGCCGTTCATGATCACGCGGCAGATGGAGGAGTCCAACGTCATCGAGCGGACCTGGGTCGAGGTCACGCGGCCCTACCCCGACACCGGTGACGCGATCCAGCAGCTGGTCACCTCGCTGCGGGAGTTCGGCCTCGACACCAAGCGGGTCGGGTACGAGCGCAACAGCTACTTCTTCCCCGCCTACCAGCAGGACCGCATCCACACCTCGTTCCAGTTCGGCACGCTGATGGACTGCTTCGGCATCGTCGAGCAGGGGCGCATGCGCAAGTCGCCGGCCGAGATCGAGGTCATGCGCAAGGCCGCCCATGCGACCGAGCAGGGCATGAAGGCCGGCATCGCCGCCGCCGAGGTCGGCGCCACCGAGAACGACGTCGCGGGCGAGATCGCGCGCGGCATGTTCACCGCCGGCGGCGAGTACCCCGCCGTCATGCCCTACGTCACCAGCGGGCCGCGGACCATGATCGGCCACGCGACCTGGGAGGGTCGCGAGATCCAGGCCGGCGACGCGGTGTTCCTCGAGGTGGGCGGCTGCTACCGCCGCTACCACACCGCGATGATGCGCACGGTGCTCATGCACGACATGACCCCGGCGATGGAGCAGTCGCAGCAGCGCATGCGACAGGCGCTGCGGGACCTGAAGTCGGTCATGCGACCGGGCGTCACGGTCTCCGACGTCGACTCGATCGTGCGCACGATCATCTCCGACAACAACGTCGGCGGGCAGCTCGTCACCCGCGCCGGCTACTCCATCGGGATCGCCTTCCCGCCCAGCTGGGACGAGGGCTACATCCTCAGCCTCAAGTCCGGTGACTTCACCGTGCTGGAGGAGGGGATGACCTTCCACGTGATCCCGTGGATGTGGGGCGTGGAGGGCACCCGCACCGTCGGCATCTCCGACACCATCCGAGTCACCGACACCGGCTGTGAGTCCTTCTTCGACCTCGACGAGAAGTTCACGGTCAAGGCGAGCGGTGAGGCGGCCGGCGAGGACGAGGGTCCCGTCGGCCTGAGCGCGGTCTGAGCCGCGGAGGAGGACGCAATGAGTGAGACGTTCGTCGCGACCGACCCCACCACGGGCACGGTCGTGCGCGAGATCCCCACGCTCGACGCGGCGGCACTCGAGGACGTGCTCGCCCGCGCCGAGAGCGCCTACGACGCGTGGCGGCAGTGGAGCATCGCCGACCGCGCCGCGGTGCTCAACGGCGTCGCCGCGGCGATGCGCGAGGACAAGGAGCGCCTGGCGCTGCTGATGACCGAGGAGATGGGCAAGCCCATCACCGAGGCCCGCGGCGAGGTCGAGAAGGCCTGCTGGGCCGCCGAGCACTACGCCGAGCACGCGGCGGCGTACCTCGCACCGGAGGAGCTGGCCAGCGACGCGAGCCGGTCCTACGTCCAGCACCTGCCGCTCGGGCCGGTGCTCGGCGTACTGCCGTGGAACGCGCCGTTCTGGCTCGCCTTCCGGTTCTGCGCACCCGCGCTGATGGCCGGCAACACGTGCGTGATGAAGCACGACCGCCACGTGCCGGGCTGCGCCGAGGCGATCGGTGAGGTGATCGCCCGCGTCGCCGAGGAGCACGGCGCGCCGCGCGACATCCTGCAGAGCGCCCCGATGGGGCACGACCTGGCCGAGCGGGCGCTGCGTGACCCCCGGATCCGGGCCGTCTCGCTGACCGGGTCGGAGAAGGCCGGTGCTGCGGTCGCCGCGACCGCGGCGAGCGAGATCAAGCCGTCCGTGCTCGAGCTGGGCGGCTCCGACCCCGCCATCGTGCTGGCTGACGCCGACCTGGAGCACGCGGCCGACGTCATCACCACGATGCGCATCATCAACGCCGGCCAGTCGTGCATCGCCGCCAAGCGGGTGATCGTGGAGCGCTCGGTCTATGACGACTTCGTCGCGCTGTACGCCGAGCGGCTGGCCGCGCTGCGCGTCGGGGACCCGCGCCAGGAGGACACCCAGGTCGGGCCGATCGCGCGCGACGACCTGCGGCAGAACCTGCACCGGCAGGTCACCGAGTCCGTCGACCAGGGCGCCAAGCTGCACTTCGGCGGCGAGGTCCCGGGCGGCGAGGGCTACTTCTACCCGGTGACCCTGCTCTCCGACGTGACGCCGGGCATGACGGCGTGCGCGGAGGAGACCTTCGGCCCCGTGGCCGTGGTCATGCCCGTCGACTCGGCCGAGGAGGCGATCACGGTCGCCAACGACTCGCCGTACGGACTCGCGGCCAGCGTGTGGACGACCGCCGAGCGCGGCGTCGAGATGGCCGCGCGGATCGAGAGCGGCCAGGTGGCCGTCAACGGCATCGTCAAGACCGACCCGCGGCTGCCCAGCGGGGGAGTGAAGCGCTCCGGCTTCGGCCGCGAGCTCGGTCCCCACGGCATCCGCGAGTTCGTCAACCACCAGCAGGTCTGGGTCGGCCCCAAGCAGGACTGACCAGACTGCAGGCGTCACGGCCAAGGTGAGGCTCACCACCAATAGGTAAGCCTCACCTTGGCCGTGTTACGGTCCCGGGCATGGGCAAGGGCAAGAAGAACGTGCCGAAGATCGAGTGCTGCGTCTCCAAGTCGCGCTGCAAGCGCTGCCCGATCCGCATGCTCAAGGACGGCACCCTGCCCGAGGGCTACACCGTGAAGCGGCGCAAGCTGGTGCGGCTGGACGGCAAGAAGGTCAAGAAGAAGAAGCTCGAGAAGGTCGCCGCGTGATCAGGGCTTCGGTGAGCCTTCGCTGGGAGGCGACCGCGCACGGTCGCCACTAGGCTGGAGCCATGACTGCCACGCGATTCGCCGACCAGCTCAACGTCCAGATCGGCAACGAGCTCTCCGCGCACAACCAGTACCTCGCCTGCGCGATCTACTACGACGCGCTGACGATGCCGCAGATGGCGGCGTTCTTCTACGGGCAGGCCATGGAGGAGCGCGGCCACGCGATGATGATGGTCAACTTCCTCCTCGACACCGACATGGAGGTGTCGATCCCGGCCATCCCGGCCGCCAACTCCGACTTCCCCGACGTCGTCGCACCCGTCCAGCTCGCGCTGGAGCAGGAGAAGACGGTCACCGACCAGATCAACGAGCTGGTCAAGATCGCCCGCGAGGAGCACGACTACGCCGCCGACCAGTTCATGGCGTGGTTCGTCAAGGAGCAGGTCGAGGAGGTCGCCACGATGAGCGACCTGCTGGCCGTCGTCACCCGCAGCAAGGACGACATCAACGACATCGAGGAGTACGTCGCCCGCGAGCAGGGCGGCGAGGAGGCCGACCCGACCGCTCCGCCCGAGGCCGGCGCCTGAGCGCGGGAGCGCGATGAGCAGGGTCATCGTCGTCGGTGCGGGCGTCGTCGGCCTCACGGCCGCCGTACGCCTCGCCGAGGCCGGCCACCGCGTCGACGTGGTGGCGCGCGACCGCCCCCGAGAGACGACGTCCTCGGTGGCGGCCGCGCTCTGGTACCCCTACCTGGCCGCGCCCCACGACCGGGTCGCGGCGTGGGCCGCGCGCGCCCGCGAGGCCTTCGTCGAGGACGCCGAAGACCCGCGCAGCGGCGTCACGCTGCGGGAGGGCACCGAGGCCTTCAGCGCTCCCGAGCCGGACCCGTGGTGGGCCTCGACCATCGGGGCGTACCACCGCACCACGGACCTGCCGCAGGGGTTCGTCGACGGCTGGCGCTTCACCGCCCCGGTGATCGAGATGCCCGTGCACCTGGACTGGCTGGTCGGGCGACTCGAGGCCGCCGGCGGCACACTCACGCGGATGAACCTCTCCGCGCTGCCGGTGCCCGGTGACGGCGGCGCCGACGTGGTGGTCAACTGCACCGGCCTGGGCTCACGCCTCTTCGGCGGCGACCTCTCGGTGGTGCCGGTGCGCGGCCAGGTGGTCGTCGTGGAGCAGGTGGGCCTGGCGGAGTGGTGGCTCGCACCCAGCGCCGGTGCGCCGACGTACGTCATCCCGCGCTCGCGCGACATCGTGCTCGGCGGCACCGAGCAGCACAACGAGTGGAGCCGCACGCCGGACCCGACGACGGCCGGCGAGATCCTGTCCCGGGCGGCGCGCCTGGTGCCCGAGGTGGCCGACGCGAAGGTCATCCAGCACAAGGTCGGCCTCCGGCCAGCACGCCCCGAGGTGCGCCTGGAGCGGGTCGGGGACGTCATCCACTGCTACGGGCACGGTGGCGCTGGCGTCACCCTCGGGTGGGGCTGCGCCGACGAGGTGGTCTCACTGCTCGACTGAGCCCCGCTGGAGCCGCCGGTGGACCAGCCTGGCCAGGGGGACCCCGACGACGGCACCCGCCACCAGTCCACCGATCGCACCCCACCCGTCGTCACGGTAGGCATCACCGACGATCGACCCCACCACGACGCAGCCGAGCAGCGTCGCGAGCACCAGCACGTTGCGGAAGACCTCCCGCAGGAAGATCGGCCCGAAGTCCTCCTGCCGCACGGCCGCGGTGGTGGAGGTGTTCCGGGTGGTCGAGCCGTCCCCGGTGGTCGAGGCGGTCCCGGTGGTCGAGGCGGTCCCGGTGGTCGAGCCTGTCGAGACCCCGGTGCCCCCGTCGAGCGGGATCACCCGGGTCACCGCGTCCAGCGGCAGCGGCCCGTAGACGTGCGGAAAGGTCTCGGTGCCGCCGGGCATCCCCGGTTCGTCGACGACCGGTACGTCGAGGCGGGCAGGGTCGATCTTCAACAGCACCAGCGGCTCGGTCACGTCGTCGTACAACGCCTCGCGCACCCGCGGCCACTGGTCGCCGCGACTGCAGTGCACGAACCCGACCTCGGCCAGGCTCCGGCCCCGCGTCGAACCGGTGTAGCTGCCCGCGGCCCGGGCAGCGTCCCACTCGGCTGCCGTGGTCAGGTGGAAGATCGGCCCCATGGGGCACAGTCTGGCGCAGTCCCCGTGCCGAGTCGGCGCCAACTCGGCTCACGATCGCGCGCGGCGCCCACGGGTCGGCCGAGTTCACGCCGACTCGACGGTCCGTTGAGCCGAGTTCACGCCGACTCGGCGGTTCCGTGAGCCGAGTTCACGCCGACTCGGCACGGGGGAGCGCGGCGCGGGCTAGAAGAGGCGCTCGGTGGGGTCGTCCAGGCCGCGGAGCGCGTTGTAGTCCACGGTGGCGCAGATGATGCCGCGGTCGGTGGCGAGGACGCGGGCCTGGGGCTTGATCTCCTGGGCGGCGAAGATGCCGCGTACCTCGCCCTTGCCGGTCAGCAGGGGGTCACGGTTGAGCAGCTCGAGGTAGCGGGTGAGCTGCTCGACGCCGTCGATCTCCCCGCGGCGCTTGATCTCCACCGCGACGCTCACCCCGTCGGCGTCACGGCACATCAGGTCCACCGGGCCGATCGCGGTGGGGTACTCGCGGCGTACCAGCGTCAGGCCGTCGGCCAGCGTCGCCGGGTGGTCGGCCAGCAGCTCCTGCAGGTGCTTCTCCACGCCGTCCTTGACCAGGCCGGGATCCTCGCCCAGGTCGTGGGTGGCGTCGTGCAGGACCTCGTCGATGACGATGCGCAGGGTGTCGTCGGTCTTCTCCGCCGTGACGGTCCACTCCGGCCGGCCGTCCTCGTCGGTGTCCTCCCGCAGCGTGCACGGCGGGGACATCCAGTTCAGCGGCTTGTAGGAGCCGCCGTCGGAGTGCACCAGCACCGAACCGTCGGACTTGATCATCAGCACCCGCGTGGCCATCGGCAGGTGGGCGGTCAGGCGGCCGGCATAGTCGACCTGGCAGCGAGCGACGACGAGTCTCACGGGGCGCGAGGCTACCGTGCCCGCGGTCGTCGTGCTCGCTGCCGGGTGCGGTCAGGAGCGCGCGTGGAAGATCCCCCACGTCAGGTCGCCGGCGTGGCCCCCGTCGACCCAGTGGCGCAGGCCGACCTTCATCTTGTCGAGGTACTCCTCGCTGACGTGCTCGGCAATCTCGTCGTGACGACGCTCGGTCTCCTCCAGCACCCGCCCGTAGTGGGTCGCGAGCTGGTCACTGTGGTCCTCGAAGGTCACCGACCCGAGGCCGACCCGGCCCAGCTCGTGGCGGTAGAAGCCGGGCGAGCCCATCGACTCCAGGTGCAGCCGGTCCAGGATGGGCTCGAGCCCGCTCCGGTCGGCATCGTCGGCAGCCATCGGGTCGGTGAAGACGACCTCGCCGCCCGGCGCCAGCACCCGGGCGACCTCCTGCAGCACCCGCACGCGGTCGCCGGAGTGCAGCAGCGCGTCCTGCGACCACACCACGTCGAAGGAGTTGTCGTCACACGGGATGTCCTCGAACGACCCGTCGACGACCTCGATCAGGTCGGCCAGGCCCTGCTCGTGGTTCATGTCGCGGTTGCGCTGGTTCTCCACCTCGGAGAGGTTCAGGCAGGTCACGTGGCACCCGTAGGTCCGCGCGAGGTGGCGCGCGGCTCCGCCGTACCCGGCGCCCACGTCGATGACGCGGGCCTCCGGCCCCAGCCGCACCGTGCCGGCGAGCCGCTCCACGGTGCGCCGGCTCGCGGTGGCGATGTCCTCGTCCGGGGTGTCGTAGAGGCCGACGTGGATGTCCTCCCCGCCCCACACCTGGGCGTAGAAGTGGTCGGCGTCGTCGGAGTTGTAGTAGTCGCGGGCCACGTTCACCGCCTGGGAGTACGCCGCCGCGCCCTCCTGGGTGGGGCTGTAGGACTTCTCGGCGACATGGACCAGGAAGTCCGGCTGCTCGGCACGGAAGGTCTGCTGGAAGTCCCCGAAGGTCTCCAGTCGCTGGAACCCCACCTCGCGCAGCAGGCGGCGCGTGTAGTCCTTGCGCAGCGGGAACATGTTGAGGTGGTACTCGGACCCGTCAGGGAAGTTGTACCGGAACCGCGCGAGCCCCTCGTCCATGTGCTCGGGCTCGGCGGTGACCTCCTCGCCGCAGTAGTAGTAGGTGTGCGTGCTGGAGAAGCCGGTGTCGAGGATCGCGTCGTAGTTGCGCTGGTCCAGGATCAGGATCCCGTCGTGCTTGAGCACGGCGTAGAACTCCGCGAGCGCCTTGCGCCGGTCCCGCTCGGAGAAGAGGTGGGTGAAGGAGTTGCCCAGGCAGATGACGGCGTCGAAGCGGGCATGGACGTCGCGGGTGAGCCAGCGCCAGTCGGCGTGGACCACCCGCAGGATGTGGCCGCCGTACGTGCGCCCGTTGGTGAAGGCCTTGGCGAGCATCTCCGGGCTGCCGTCGGCGCTGACCGTCTCGAAGCCGTGCTCGACGAGCCGGACGGAGTGGAAGCCGGTGCCGGTGGCGACGTCGAGCACCGAGGTGACGTCGTGGCGCTTGAGCAGGTCGATGAAGAAGCTGCCCTCGCTGTCGTAGCGACGCTTCCAGTCGATGAGCTCGTCCCACTTCTCGACGAACCCGCCGACGTACTCGGCGGTGTAGTGGTCGGACTCCCGCACCGCGGTCGGATCGGCGCCGAACTCCTGGTGCTCGTCCAGGGTGGGGTCCGTGGTCGGAGTGGTCGTGTCAATTGCCGAGCCCATCTGGCTCCCTTCGTCAGTGGCATGCTGGCGGGGGGTGCCGCAGGAGTGATCGTCGTTGACCGAGCACCCGTTCGACCGTAGGCAGATCACCTCGGGGCTGCAACCGCATCCGTGTCAACACTGGGTGAACCGATCCCGGTCACCACCGGTGACCGCGACGAGGCGCCCGAGGGGACCGCGGGGACCGTCTCGCATAGTTACCGATGGGTACTCGGTACCGCCCGGTGATGTCACACTGCGTCCATGACGCTGAGCAACGAGCAGATCTTCACCACCCTGGTCCTGCCCTACCTCAACCACGCGGTGCGCATGTACGAGGCCTCCTACGCGACGGTCACCGACATCGACAACGCGATGCGGTTCGGCTGCGGCTACCCCAAGGGTCCGCTGACCGTGGTCGACGAGCTCGGTGCCGCGACGGTGCGCGACCGGCTCGCCGAGCGGTACGCCGCCACGGGTGATCGGCTGCACCAGCCCGCGGACCTGCTGGAGAAGCTCGCCGACGAGGGTCGCACCCTCGCCGGGGAGGCCGGCGAGGGCGGCGCAGCCGCTCCCGCGCTGCAGCACGAGGTCAGCCGGGTCGGCGTCGTCGGCACCGGCACCATGGCCTCGGGCATCGTGCAGGTCTTCGCCCAGGCTGGGTACGACGTGGTGTTCGTCGGCCGGAGCCAGGACAAGACCGACGGCGTCATCTCCTTCGTCGACAAGGGTCTGGGCAAGCTCGTCGCCAAGGAGAAGATCGACGAGGACGCCAAGGCGGCCGCGCTGGCCCGGCTCACCCCGAGCACGTCGCGTGAGGACCTCGCCGACGTCGACATCGTGGTCGAGGCCATCGCCGAGGACCTCGCCATCAAGACCGAGCTCTTCGCCGACCTGGACCGGATCTGCAAGCCCGGCGCGATCCTGGCCACCACGACCTCATCGATGCCCATCACCAAGCTCGGTGCAGCCACGCAGCGGCCGGCGTCGGTCATCGGCATGCACTTCTTCAACCCCGCCACGGTCATGAAGCTGGTGGAGGTCGTCACCACCGAGGACACCGCGGCCGACGTCGACGAGACCGTCAAGGCACTGTGCACCGAGGTCGGCAAGGTCGCCGTCTCCTGTGGTGACCGTGCCGGGTTCATCGTCAACTGCCTGCTCTTCCCCTACCTCAACGACGCCGTCACGCTGCACGAGTCCGGCGTGGCGATGGAGACCATCGACGAGGCCATCAAGGAGCAGGCCGGGTTCCCCATGGGTCCGTTCCAGCTGCTCGACGTGGTCGGCAACGACGTCGCCCTGGCCATCCAGACCGAGCTGCAGTCCGAGTTCGGTGAACCCGGCTTCGCGCCGGCACCGCTGCTGCAGCAGAAGGTCACCGACGGCGAGCTGGGTCGCAAGACCGGCAAGGGCTTCCACGACTACAGCTGAGCCGTGGCCGAGCCACGGTCACGCCGATCGCCGGGGTCAGCCGTTGCAGACCCCGGCGATGAGGTGGCGCTGTCGCTGGGGGCCGTCGAGCGCGGCCTCCGCGGCTGTGAGGGCCGCGCGGTAGCCCTGGCGGAGCGCGGTGTCGTGGGCGACCACGGCGCCCTGGCGCACCCGCATCGCGGCGCCGATGCAGGTCGCGCCACGCGAGGTCCGCAGGACGCGGCACCGGCCCGGCCGGTCGCGCTCGTCGGTGCAGGCCTGCTGGGCAGCGGTCCGCGCCGCCTCCGCGGTGGGGTGGTTGCGCGACTTGGCCCAGAAGCCGGTCGCGGGATTGAACGCCACGGCGGCGAAGCAGTCCGGCATGGCGCATCCCTCCTCGGCTGCGGGAGGGGTCGCGCCGGCGCCGGCACCGGTGACCGAGGCCGCGACGACGAGCACGAGCGCGAGCACTGCCTGACGCAGGCGGCGTGGGCTGAGTGGGCGTGCCATGGGACCTCCAGCGGGCCGGACGTGGGCAACCAGCTCCACACTTACCCGCTCGCCGACCGGCGATGACACACTGAGCCGCGTGTCGCTCCACAAAGTCGAGTACGGCGAGCACGGCCGTCGCGTCGTCTTCTGCCACGGGCTCTTCGGCCAGGGTCGCAACTGGACCCAGCACGCCAAGCAGCTCGCGCCCGACCACCGGGTCACGCTCGTCGACATCCCCAACCACGGCCGCTCGCCGTGGACGCAGCGGTGGGACTTCCTCGAGGCCGCCGACCTGGTCGCCGAGTTGCTCGATCCCGCCGACCCGGTCGCGTTGGTCGGGCACTCGCTGGGCGGCAAGATCGTCATGGCGCTCGCGCTGCGGCACCCCGAGCTGGTCGAGCGCCTCTGCGTCGTCGACGTCTCGCCGGTCCGGTACTCCGGCGCGGGCCAGTTCGGCCGTTACATCGACGCCATGCTCGACATCGACCTCGCGAGCCTGGAGCAGCGCGGCGATGCCGACGCCGCGCTGCGCGAGGCCGTGCCCGACGACACCATCCGTGGCTTCCTGCTGCAGAACCTGCGGCGCGAGGACGGCGTGTGGCGCTGGCAGCCGAACCTGGAGCTGCTGCGCGCCGACCTCGACCGGCTGGGGGACTGGCCCTCCGACGCGCTCGGCGAGGTGCCGGCGTACGACGGCCCGGTGCTGTGGCTGGGCGGCTCGGAGTCGGACTACGTCACCGAGGAGTACGCGCCGGCGATGGACGCGCTGTTCCCGCGCAACCGTCGGGTGACGGTGAAGGGCGCCGGGCACTGGGTGCACTCGGAGCGGCCCGAGGTCTTCGGCGAGGTGCTGCGGGCCTTCCTCGACCGGTCGCCCGACTGACGCGACCGACCCGGATCGGCTCAGTCCGTCGCCGACCGGGACTGCTGCCGCTCCCGGTAGGCCGCGACCGCGTTGCGGTTGCCGCAGGCGGTGGAGCAGAACCGGCGCGACCGGTTGCGGGAGAGGTCCAGCACGACGCCGTCGCACTCCTCGTCCGCGCACGTCGCCAGGCGTGAGAGCTCCCCGAGCCGGATCACGTCGGTCATGGCCATCGCGGTCTCGACCACGATGCGCTCGGCGAGCGGCCGGTCCGAGGCGACCGCGTGGACGTGCCAGTCGTGGCCGTCGTGGCGCACGAGCTGGGGGAGTGCGCTGGCCTCGACCAGCATCTCGTTGACCAGGGCGACGGCCCGGACCTCGTCGGCGACCAGGACCTCGCGGAGGCGGGGGCGGAGGGCGCGCACCTCCTCCAGCTCGGCCCGCGTGCCGTCGATGCGGCCGCTGTAGCCGTGCTCGCGGAAGAACGTGGCGAGGTCGGCGGTGGTGGTCAGTGCGTCGGGCTCGTCGTCGGAGTTGGCCAGCCACACGGCGCTCTGCAGCCCCGACTCGACGTCATGGGCGAATGTCATGTTGACAGGTTACGTCATCGAGTCGTAGTGTAAGGAACCATGACGACGATGACTCATGACACCGCGGCGGTGACGCCGCCTGCCCGCACCGCTGCCGGACTGGGCTTCGCCGCGCTGTCCGCGGTGTCCTTCGGGGTGTCGGGGGCGCTGGCGCGACCGCTGCTCGACAGTGGCTGGAGCCCCGGCGCCGTGGTGCTGGTGCGCATCGCGTTGGGAGCGCTCGTCGTCGTGCCCTTCGGCCTGGCCGCCCTCCGTGGGCGCTGGGGCCTGCTCGCGCGCAACGCGCCGACGATCCTGCTCTACGGCCTGACCGGCGTCGCCGGCGCCCAGTTCTGCTACTTCTCCGCGGTGCAGTACCTCCAGGTCGGGCCCGCGCTGCTCATCGAGTTCACCGCGCCCGCGGCGGTCGTGACGTGGATGTGGCTGCGCCACGGCCAGCGTCCCGGGCCGGTCACGCTGGCCGGCGCAGCGGTCGCCGGCGTTGGGTTGCTGCTGGTCATCGAGATCTTCTCCGGCGGTGACTTCCACCTGCTGGGCACGGCCTGGGCGCTGGGCGCGATGGTCGGTTGCGCGGTGTACTTCGTCATCTCCGCCGACGAGACCAACGGGCTGCCGCCGCTGACGCTGGCCGCCGGTGGCCTCGTGGTCGGGTCGGCGCTCCTCGGCGTCCTCGCGGTCGCCGGCGTGCTGCCGATGCACGCCGCCGACCTGCCGGTCAGCTACGCCGGGGTGCAGACGTCGTGGTGGCTGCCGCTGCTGCTGCTCGGCATCGTCACGGCCGCCGTCGCCTACACCAGTGGCATCGCCGCCGGAAGGCGCCTGGGCTCGCGGCTCGCCTCGTTCGTGGGGCTCAACGAGGTGCTGGCCGCGGTGATCTTCGCCTGGCTCCTGCTGGGTGAGCTGCCCAGCGGCTGGCAGTTCGTCGGCGGGGTGCTCATCCTGCTCGGCGTGGTTGCGGTCAAGGCGGGCGAGCGCACGGTCGTGCGCGAGGAGCCCCTCTCGGCCTGACCGGCGCCACACGCACCGACGGCCTGACCCCGACGTGGGGTCAGGCCGTCAGTCGCGTCGTACGCCGTCGCCTCAGGAGCCCTGCCCCTCCGCGGACTCGTCCGACTCGCCCTCGTCCTCGGCCGGCTCCTCGTCGCCGAACCCGGCCACGAGGTCGGCCAGCGAGGTCAGCTGGGTGGTGATGGCGGCGCGGCGCTTGGTGAGCCGGTCCAGCTCGGCCTTGGTCGCGGCCAGCTTGCGCTGCGTCTCCGCCTCGCCGCCTGCGGTGATCGCCTCGGCCTGGGTGCGTGCGGAGGTCACGATCTGCTCGGCCTCGCGGCGTGCCCGCGTGATCATCGCGTCGGCCTCGCGCTGGGCGGAGGTCCGTGTCTCGGCGGCCTGCTTGCTGGCCTCGGAGGCGCGCTCCTCGGCGGAGTTGGCGCGCGACTCGGCCTCCTCGACCAGGCGCTGGGTCTCGGCGAGCGCGGAGTCGTGGTGTTCGCTGGCCTCCTTGGCGAGCCGCTCCTTCTCCAGGGCGAGCGCGCGACGCGCCTCCTGCACCTCGCGGTCGGCGGCGGCGCGGGTCTGCTCCGCCTCGCGCTGGGCGCGCTGGCGGAGCTCGCTGGTCTCCTGCTCGGCCGCGAGGCGCAGCTGGTCGGCCTCCCGCTTGGCGCTGGACTTCAGGTCCACGGCCTCGCTGCGGGCGAGGGTGCGCTCCTGCTCGGCGTCGCCGAGCATCCGGTTGCGGGTCTCGTCCAGCTCCTGCAACTGCACGGCGCGCATGTCGTCGCCCTCCCGGGCGGCGGCCGCGCGCACGGCGTTGGCGTCCAGGGTGGCCTGGTCGCGGATCTCCGACGCCTCGCGCTCGGCGACGGCGCGGATCTCCTCGGCCTCCTGCTCGGCCATCGCCAGCAGGGAGGACGCGCGGCTGCCGAGGCCGGCGTAGGAGGGGTTCTCGGCCTCCGCGAGCTGCTGCTTGCTGTCGGCTACCTGCTTCTCGAGCGCGCTGATGCGCTCGTGGGCCTCACCCAGCTGCGCGGCGGTGGTGGCGTGGTCGCTGGAGAGGCGGCGGATCGCCTCGTCGACGGCGGCCTGGTCGTAGCCACCCTTGCGGACGGTGGGGAGCGAGGGTGGGTTCTTCGGGGTCGGCGCGGTCGGGGCCACGGTCGGTATCACCTGGGTCCTGTCGTGGGAACGGGATGAGGAGTGCGCAGGTTCGTCCGACGGATCGTTGAAGATGGACAGTCGTTCATCACCCATGGCGTCCCTCCGCGTGTGCTGGTGTGCAACTGGGGTGCAACGGGGCAATCATCACCGATGGGACAAGGAGAACCCAGCCGCACCGCACGGTTTCGCCGGGAATTTCCTTCGAGTGCGCCGGGGTACGCCGGCCCGGTCCGGCGTACCCCCGCGTGTCGCGTTCGATGACCTCAGAGGCCGCGGAACGCGTTGATCTGGTCCAGGTGCTTGGACCGCTTGTCGTGGTCCAGGACGCCCAGGCCCTCCTCGGGGGAGAGGCAGAGGACGCCGACCTTGCCCTGGTGCTTGTTGTGGTGCACGTCCAGGGCCGCCTGGCCGGTCTCCTCCAGGGAGTAGGTCCGCGACAGCGTCGGGTGGATCTTGCCCTGGCTGATGAGGCGGTTGGCCTCCCAGGACTCGCGGTAGTTGGCGAAGTGGCTGGAGACGATGCGCTTGAGCTTCATCCACAGGTGGCGGTTGTCGTACTCGTGCATGTAGCCCGAGGTCGAAGCACAGGTGGTGATGGTGCCGCCCTTGCGGGTGACGTAGACGCTCGCGCCGAAGGTCTCGCGGCCGGGGTGCTCGAAGACGATGTCGACGTCCTCGCCACCGGTGAGCTCACGGATCTTCTTGCCGAACCGGCTCCACTCCTTGGGGTTCTGCTCGGTCCGGTCCTCGTTCCAGAATTGGTAGTTCTCCTCGGAGCGGTTGATGATCATCTCCGCGCCCATTCTGCGGCAGATGTCGGCCTTCTCGTCGTTGGAGACCACGCAGATGGGGTTCGCGCCACCGTTGAGGGCGTACTGCGTGGCGAAGCCGCCGAGGCCGCCCGAGGCGCCCCAGATCAGCACGTTGTCGCCCTGCTTCATGTTGCCGCCGTTGGCCGAGACCAGCTGCCGGTAGGCGGTGCAGTTGACCAGGCCCGGGGAGGCGGCCTCCTCCCAGGTGAGGTGCTCGGGCTTGGGCATGAGCTGGTTGGCCTTGACCATCGCGACGTCGGCGAGGCCGCCGAAGTTGGTCTCGAAGCCCCAGATGCGCTGGGAGGTGTCCAGCATCGTGTCGTTGTGGCCATCAGGGCCCTCGAGCTCGACCGAGAGGCAGTGCGCGACGACGCGGTCGCCGGGCTGCCACTTGGTGACGCCGGGGCCGGTGGCCAGCACGACGCCGGACAGGTCCGAGCCCACGATGTGGTAAGGCAGGTCGTGGCGTGCGCCGAGCTCGGACTCGCGGCCGTACTTCTCCAGGAAGCCGAACGTCGCGAGCGGCTCGAAGATCGAGGTCCACACGGTGTTGTAGTTGATGGCCGAGGCCATCACGGCGACGAAGGCCTCGCCGGGGCCCAGCTCGGGCAGCGGCACCTCGTCGAGGTGGAGGGACTTGCGGGGGTCCTTGTCACGGGACTCCAGGCCCTCGAACATGTCGACGTCCTCCTTGTGCACCGTCATGGCGCGGTAGGACTCGGGCAGCTCGAGGTTCGCGAAGTCCTCCGAGGAGGTGTCGCCTGCCTGGATGGCGTCGAGGATGTGCTGCACGGGTGTGCTCCCTTGGGTCGGCGGTCCGGTTCACCGCTACTGGGCGGTAGGTCCTTGGTGGAGTGAGGATAAGGCGGCCGATGGCCCGCCACGCGCTGCGCCCGGACCCCGGACGGCAGGTGTGACGTAGATCAAACGGTCAGTGTCCCTCGTCGCTGGGCTCGACGAGCTCGACCAGCACACCGCCGGCGTCCTTGGGGTGGACGAAGTTGATCCGGCTGTTGGCCGTGCCCCGCTTGGGCTCGGGGTAGAGCAGCCGTACGCCGCGCTCGCGCAGCGTGGCGCTGACCGTGTCCAGGTCGGTCACCCGGTAGGCCATCTGCTGGACGCCGGGACCGTTCTTGTCGAGGAACTTCGCGATCGTCGACTCCTCGTTGAGCGGGGCGAGGAGCTGGATGCACGACCCGGAGTCGCCCACGGCGACCATCGCCTCACGGACGCCCTGCTCCTCGTTGGTCTCCTCGTGGACGGTCTCCATGCCGAAGGTGTCGCGGTAGAACGCGATGGCGGCGTCGAGGTCGGCCACCGCGATGCCCACGTGGTCGATGGCGGTGAAGAGGTGCTGGGGGAGTGCGTCGCTGGTGCTCATGGTGGGTCATTGTGGCCCGGCCGAGCCGGTCCGGCCACCGACGGGTGGAGAGTGAGACGCACGCGGCCGGGGGTCGCCCGCGGTCGTGTGACGAGTGCCGCACCGATCAGCCGTGGACACCCTCGCCGCGCCACGGCGTCGCGGATAGGCTCGCGGGCAACCGACAACCGTCCGTCTCGAAACCTTCGGAGGCACCATGTCCGACACCGCCAACCCCAGCGTGATCGTCGCCGGGGCACGCACCCCGATCGGCCGCCTGCTCGGCGGTCTGAAGTCGCAGTCGGCGGCAGACCTGGGCGGCATCGCGATCAAGGGTGCCCTCGAGAAGGCCGGCGTGGCCCCCGACAAGGTCGACTACCTGATCATGGGCCAGGTCATCCTCGCCGGTGCCGGCCAGAACCCGGCCCGCTCCGCAGGCATCGCGGCCGGCCTGCCGCTGAACGTGCCGTCGATGACCATCAACAAGGTCTGCCTGTCCGGCCTCAACGCCATCGCCACCGCCGACCAGCTGGTCCGTGCCGGCGAGGCCGACATCATCGTGGCCGGCGGCATGGAGTCGATGACCAACGCCCCGCACCTGCTCCCCAAGTCGCGTGAGGGCTTCAAGTACGGCGACACCGCGCTGGTCGACTCGATGGCCTACGACGCGCTCTACGACCAGGCCACCGGCCAGGCGATGATCAACCTGACCGACGGCTGCAACGCCGAGCGCGACAAGTTCACCCGCGAGGAGCAGGACACCTTCGCGGCCCAGTCGCACCAGCGTGCCGCGGAGGCGCAGAAGAACGGCGTCTTCGACGACGAGATCGTCCCGGTCACGATCTCCTCGCGGCGCGGTGACACCACCGTCAGCGAGGACGAGGGCGTGCGGGCCGACACCACCGCCGAGAGCCTCTCCGGGCTCCGCCCCGTGAGCAAGGACGGCACGATCACCGCCGGGTCGGCCTCGCAGATCTCCGACGGCGCCTGCGCGGTCGTGGTGATGAGCAAGGCCAAGGCCGAGGAGCTCGGCCTGCCCTACCTCGCCGAGATCGGTGCCCACGGGATGGTCGCCGGCCCCGACTCCACGCTGCAGCTCCAGCCGGCCAACGCCACCAGCAAGGCGTTGGAGAAGGAGGGCATCAGCGCCGGCGACCTCGACCTGGTCGAGTTCAACGAGGCCTTCGCCGCGGTCGGCATCGCCTCCGCCCGCGCCCTGGACATCGACGAGGACAAGGTCAACGTCAACGGTGGCGCCATCGCGCTGGGCCACCCCGTCGGCATGTCCGGTGCCCGCCTCGCGCTGCACCTCGGGCTGGAGCTCAAGCGCCGCGGCGGCGGCACCGGCGTGGCCGCCCTCTGTGGCGGCGGCGGTCAGGGCGACGCCCTGGTCCTGCGCGTTCCCGCCAGCTGACGGTGCGGCGTACCGACTCCGTCGACGACCTGGTCGCCCGGGCCCGCGAAGGGCAGGCCCGGGCGGTCGGGCGGCTGATCTCGCTGGTCGAGGACGCCCAGGTCGGACCCGGCCGGGAGCAGCTGCGTGAGGTGATGTCGCGGCTCGCCCCGCACAGCGGAGGTGCCCAGGTCGTGGGCATCACCGGTGCGCCCGGCGTGGGCAAGTCGACCTCGACCAGTGCCCTGGTGGGGGAGTTGCGCTCGCGCGGGCTGCGCGTCGGCGTGCTGGCGATCGACCCCTCCTCCCCGTTCTCCGGGGGCGCGCTGCTGGGCGACCGCATCCGGATGTCGGAGCACGCGACCGACCCGGCCGTGTTCATCCGGTCCATGGCGGCCCGGGGCCACCTCGGTGGCCTGTCGTGGGCGACGCCGCAGGCGGTGCGCGTCCTCGACGCGGCGGGGTACGACGTCATCCTGGTCGAGACCGTCGGCGTCGGCCAGAGCGAGGTCGAGATCGCCGGCCGGGCCGACTCCACGATCGTGCTGCTCGCCCCGGGCATGGGCGACGGCATCCAGGCAGCCAAGGCCGGCATCCTCGAGATCGGCGACGTGTACGTCGTCAACAAGGCCGACCGTGACGGCGCGCGCCAGGTGCGGCGCGACCTGCGCAACATGCTGTCGCTGGCCGAGCGGCCCGAGGGCGCGTGGCGGCCGTCGGTGCTGATGACCACCGCGACCGACCGGACGGGCACCGACGAGGTGGTGGACGCGCTGGCTGCGCACTTCACCCACCTGACCGACTCCGGCGAGCTGACCCGGCGCCGGGTGCGGCGGACCCGTGAGGAGGTCGAGGCGATCGCGCTCACCACGCTGCGCGAGCGCTGGGGTGAGCTGGGCACCGACGACGTCGAGGAGCTGGCGGCGGCGGTCGTGGCGGGGGAGACCGACCCCTACGCGGCAGCCGACCGGCTGCTGGCGGAGAGCGGCCTGAAAGACTGAGCCGCGTGCCTGCAGTGCGAGACGTCGTCATCCTCGGCTCCACCGGTTCGATCGGCACCCAGGCGCTGGACCTGGTGCGAGCCCACCCGGACCGGTTCCGCGTCGTCGGCCTCACCGCCGGGGGATCTAACCCCGAGTTGTTCGCGCAGCAGGTCGCCGAGTTCGCCCCGGCGTACTCCGGCACCGGCGAGGAGGCCTCGGTGGAGGCGGCCGGTCGTCCGTGTGATGTCGTGCTCAACGGCATCACCGGCGCCGTCGGGCTGCGGCCGACCCTGGCCGCGCTCGATGCTGGCACGACACTGGCGCTGGCCAACAAGGAGTCGTTGGTCATGGGCGGACCCCTGGTCCTCGAGCGTGCCGCTCCGGGGCAGATCGTCCCGGTCGACTCCGAGCACAGCGCGCTGGCCCAGTGCCTGCGGGCCTCGTCGGGCCCGACCACCGGCCACCACCACGACGTTCGCCGGCTGGTCCTGACCGCGAGCGGCGGCCCGTTCCGGGGACGCACCCGCGAGGAACTGGCCACGGTGACGCCGGAGCAGGCCATGGCCCACCCGACCTGGGACATGGGACCGGTCATCACCATCAACTCCGCCACGCTGGTCAACAAGGGGCTCGAGGTCATCGAGGCCCACCTGCTCTTCGGCGTGCCGTACGAGGACATCGAGGTCGTCGTGCACCCCACCAGCGTCGTCCACTCGATGGTGGAGTTCGTCGACGGCTCGACGCTGGTGCAGGCGAGCCCGCCGACGATGATGATCCCGATCGCGCTCGGCCTCTCCTGGCCCGAGCGGGTGCCGGACGCGGCCCCGCCGGTGGACTGGACCCGGTCGGAGACCTGGCAGTTCGACCCGCTCGACGACGTGGCGTTCCCGGCAGTGGCGCTGGCCCGGGACGCGGGTGCCCGTGGCGGCACCGCCCCGGCGGTCTACAACGCCGCGAACGAGGTGTGCGTGGCGGCATTCCGTGAGGGCCGGCTGCGCTTCACCGGCATCGTCGAGGTGATTGCCGACGTCGTAGCCGATCACGACGTACCCTCGAAGGAGGGCTTGACGGTGGCGGACGTGCTCGCCGCCGATGCCTGGGCCCGCGAGGCCGCCGCCACCACCATCGCCGCACGAGGGACGTCATGACCGCACTGCTCTACCTGCTCGGCGTGCTGGTGTTCGCCTTCGCGCTCGCCGCCTCCATCGGGCTGCACGAGCTGGGGCACATGATCCCCGCGAAGCGCTTCGGCGGGAAGGTCACGCAGTACTTCATCGGCTTCGGCCCCACGGTCTGGTCCACGCAGCGCGGTGAGACCGAGTACGGCCTCAAGGCCATCCCGCTCGGCGGCTACGTCAAGATCGTCGGGATGCTCCCGCCCGGGGCCGGCCCGGCCGACGGGGCCGAGCACGTCGGGTACGACGAGGACGGCAACGAGGTCCACAAGGTCCGCAAGTCCAACACCGGACTCTTCACCCAGCTGATCTCCGACGCCCGCGCGGCGGAGTGGGAGCTGGTGCAGCCCGGCGACGAGGACCGGTTGTTCTACAAGATGTCGTGGTGGAAGAAGGTCGTGGTGATGGCCGGCGGCCCGTCGGTCAACATCGCCATCGCATTCTTCTGCTTCCTGGCGCTGTTCGGGCTCTACGGCGAGCGGACCGTGGAGGCCGATGAGGGGCGCCCCGTGCTGGCCTCGGTCTCCGAGTGCGTGATCCCCTACAGCGACGAGGGGCGCGAGTGCCGGGCCGACGACCCCGCCAGCCCGGCCAGCGAGCTCGGGCTGCAGCCGGGTGACGAGGTCGTGGAGCTGCAGACCCTGGCCGACGGTGCGGTGACCGGACGCTACGAGATCACCGGCTGGGAGCAGTTCCGCACCCTGATCCGGGACAACGAGTCCGGTCAGATCCGCATCGTCTACGAACGCGACGGCGCGCTGCTGGGGCAGGACCGCACCACGAACACCACCGTCGAGGCCCGCCCCACGGGCGACACCGGCGAGGAGCTGGTGGAGGTCGGGTTCCTCGGGGTCAGCCCGACCACCCAGGAGATCGTCACCCGGGGTGGCCCCCTGTTCACCCTGGAGCGCATGGGCGAGATGACCGTCCGCACCGTCGAGGCGCTCGCCACGCTGCCGGTCAAGGTGTGGGACGTCGCGAAGGCCATCGTCGGTGTCCAGGAGCGTGCGGCCGACAGCCCCGTCAGCATCGTCGGCGGCGGCAGGCTGGCCGGCGAGGCAACGGCCGCGACCGAGCCCTCGGTCGCGGACAAGGCGGCGTTCCTGGTCAGCCTCATCGCCGGCTTCAACCTCTTCATCGGGCTGTTCAACTTCGTGCCGCTGCTGCCCCTGGACGGCGGCCACATCGCGAGCGCGTTGTGGGAGGCGCTGCGGCGCGGGTTCGCCCGGCTGCGAGGACGCCCGGACCCGGGCCACGTGGATGCCGCCAAGCTGCTGCCGGTGGCGTACGTCGCGGCCGCGGGCATCCTGGTGATGGGCGTGGTGCTGATCGTGGCCGACTTCGTGGTGCCGATCAGCCTCTACGGGTGACCCCTGCCGAGTCGGCCCGGCGCTGGCGCCGGCAGTAGCCTTGGGCCCATGAGCGAGATCAGCCTGGGCATGCCCGAGGCACCCCCGCCGGTGCTGGCCCCGCGTCGGAGGACGCGGCAGATCCAGGTCGGCAAGGTCGGGGTCGGCAGCGACCACCCGATCTCGGTGCAGTCGATGACCACGACGCCCACCCACGAGGTCAACACCACGCTGCAGCAGATCGCCGAGCTGACCGCTGCCGGCTGTGACATCGTCCGGGTGGCCTGTCCCCGCCAGGAGGACGCCGACGCGCTGCCGGAGATCGCCCAGCACAGCCAGATCCCGGTCATCGCCGACATCCACTTCCAGCCCAAGTACGTCTTCGCCGCGATCGAGGCCGGTTGCGCCGCGGTGCGCGTCAACCCGGGCAACATCAAGAAGTTCGACGACCAGGTGCGTGAGATCGCCGCGGCCGCGAAGGACCACGGCACCTCCATCCGGATCGGCGTCAACGCCGGCAGCCTCGACAAGCGCCAGCTGGAGAAGTACGGCAAGGCCACGCCCGAGGCGCTGGTCGAGTCGGCGGTGTGGGAGGCGAGCCTGTTCGAGGAGCACGACTTCCACGACTTCAAGATCTCGGTCAAGCACAACGACCCGGTCGTCATGGTGCGCGCCTACGAGCTGCTCGCCGAGGCCGGGGACTGGCCGCTGCACCTGGGCGTCACCGAGGCCGGTCCGGCCTTCCAGGGCACGATCAAGTCCGCCACCGCGTTCGGCGCACTGCTCAGCCACGGCATCGGCGACACCATCCGCGTCTCGCTGTCCGCGCCGCCGGTGGAGGAGGTCAAGGTCGGCCAGCAGATCCTGGAGTCGCTCAACCTGCGACCGCGCCGCCTCGAGATCGTGTCCTGCCCCAGCTGCGGCCGTGCGCAGGTCGACGTCTACAAGCTCGCCGACGAGGTCACCGCCGGCCTCGACGGCCTCGAGGTGCCCCTGCGCGTGGCCGTGATGGGCTGCGTCGTCAACGGCCCCGGCGAGGCCCGTGAGGCCGACCTCGGAGTCGCGTCGGGCAACGGCAAGGGCCAGATCTTCGTCAAGGGCGAGGTCATCAAGACCGTGCCGGAGGCCAAGATCGTGGAGACCCTGATCGAGGAGGCCATGCGCATCGCCGAGGACATGGAGTCCGTCGAGGGCGCAGGCGCCGAGGTGAGCGTCTCGTGAGCCGCCGCAAGTCCCCGCCCGCGCCCCTGGAGCGCGACGCCAAGGTGGTCGTCGGAGCCTTCCTGGTCTCCGGCGTGGTGCACCTGGTCAAGCCCGAGGTGTTCGAACCCACCATGCCCGCCTGGGTGCCGGCCCACCGCGAGGTCATCGTGTGGTCCGGCGTGGCCGAGATCGCCGGTGCGCTGGGGATGGTGTTCCGCCCCACCCGCCGGCTCGCGGGGGCGGCCAGCGCCGCCCTCCTCGTGGGCGTGTACCCCGCCAACGTGCAGATGGCCGCCGACGCACTCCGGGGCTCCAACCGTGCGTTCCAGGCCGCCACGCTGGCGCGGCTCCCGCTGCAGTTGCCGATGATCCGCGGCGCCCTGCGCGCGGGACGCTGACCCATCAGCCCATGGCCTAGGCTCGCGACGTGCTGACCACACGTGGCGGCGTACGAGTGCTGGCGCCTTCGGACCTCGACGACTTCCTCGCGCTGGCCGGTCAGGACCCGGTGGTGAACGTGTTCGCCATCCACCGCGCGATGACCACCAACCTGGACCCCCGGTGGCTCGGCGGGGAGATGTGGGGCCGCTACGACGGCGGCGAGCTCGTCGCGGCCTGCCACGCCGCCGCCAACCTGGTGCCGGTCCAGGCGGGGGAGGACGACGCCGTCGCCTTCGCCGACCGTGCGGCCGCCCACGACCGCACCACGTCCACCATCGTCGGGCCCCAGCGGGCCGTTCGGCCCTTCTGGGAACGGCTCGGCGACGCGTGGGGGACCCCGCGGGAGCTGCGGTGGGACCAGCGCCACCTGGTGCTGGACCGGGCGCCGCTCGTGACCCCGGACCCGGAGGTCCGGTTCTCCGAACGCGGTGACCTCGACGCCCTCTACCCGGCCTGCGTGGCGATGTACACCGAGGAGGTCGGCGTCTCCCCGCAGACCAGCCGCGGCAGCGGCGACCTCTACCGCGCCCGTGTCGTGCAGCTGATCAACCGCGGCTGGTCCTTCGTGCGCTACGACGGCGACGAGGTGGTCTTCAAGGCCGAGGTGGCGTGGGCGACGCCGCAGTGCGCCCAGGTCCAGGGAGTCTGGGTGCCGCCCCACCGGAGGGGCGAAGGCCTGGCCTCGGCCGGCATGGCGGCCGTCGTCGCGCTGGTGCTGGAGGAGGTCGCGCCCGTGGTGTCCCTCTACGTCAACGAGTGGAACCAGCCGGCGCGGCAGGCCTACGAGAGCGTCGGGTTCATCGAGACCGCCCGCTTCGCCACCGTGATGTTCTGACCGCGGGACCACCGGGCCGATACCCGTTCGATCGATCAGTGGCCGAGGTCCTAACCTTGCGGCCATGACTGCTCGCGTGTCCCGGATGTCGGCCACCTTCCTGCGCACCCTGCGCGACGACCCGGCGGATGCGGAGGTCCCCAGCCACAAGCTGCTCGTCCGCGCGGGCTACATCCGTCGTGCCGCGCCGGGCATCTACTCCTGGCTGCCGCTCGGGCTGCGGGTGCTGCGCCGGATCGAGCACGTCATCCGTGAGGAGATGGACGGCATCGGCGCCCAGGAGGTGACGTTCCCGGCCCTGCTCCCGCGCGAGCCCTACGAGGCGACCGGCCGTTGGTCCGACTACGGCGACGCCCTTTTCCGGGTCTCGGACCGCAAGGAGGCCGACTACCTCCTCGGCCCGACCCACGAGGAGATGTTCACGCTCCTGGTCAAGGACCTGTTCTCCTCCTACAAGGACCTGCCGCTCGCGCTCTACCAGGTGCAGACGAAGTACCGCGACGAGGCGCGTCCGCGGGCGGGCCTGCTGCGGGGCCGCGAGTTCACGATGAAGGACTCCTACTCCTTCGACGTCGACGACGCCGGACTGGACGCGTCCTACCAGCGGCACCGCGACGCCTACGTGCGGATCTTCGACCGGCTCGGCTTCGACTACGTCGTGGTCAAGGCGACCTCCGGCGCCATGGGGGGCTCGCGGTCGGAGGAGTTCCTCGCCCGTGCCGAGGTCGGCGAGGACACCTATGTGCGCTGCACCAGCTGCGACTACGCCGCCAACGTCGAGGCCGTCGAGGTCCCCACGCCGCCCGCGGTGCCCCACGACGACGCGCCCGCCGCGCATGCCGAGCAGACCCCCGACACCCCGACCATCGCCACCCTGGTGGACCACCTCAACGAGGCGTTCCCGCGCGGGGACCGGCCGTGGGGCGCCGCGGACACCCTCAAGAACGTGCTGGTGGTGCTGCACCACCCCGACGGCACCCGTGAGCCGCTGGCCATCGGTGTCCCCGGCGACCGCGACGTCGACCTCAAGCGCCTCGAGGGGCAGCTGGAGCCGATCGAGGTCGAGCCGATGACCGACGAGCAGCTGCGGGAGCACCCCGCGCTCGTCAAGGGCTACATCGGGCCGGGCGTGCTCGGCGAGGAGTCCGCCAGCGGCATCCGCTACCTGGTCGACCCCCGTGTCGTGTCCGGCACCCGCTGGGTGACCGGCGCCGACGTCGCCGGCAGCCACGTCCTGGACCTCGTCGCGGGTCGTGACTTCACCCCCGACGGCACCATCGAGGCCGCCGACGTGCGTGACGGGGACGCCTGCCCCCGCTGCAACGGCGCGCTCGAGTCCGCACGCGGCATCGAGATGGGCCACATCTTCCAGCTCGGCCGCAAGTACGCCGACGCCCTGGACCTGCAGGTGCTGGACGAGAACGGCAAGCTCGTCACCGTCACCATGGGTTCCTACGGCATCGGCGTGACCCGCGCCGTCGCCGCGATCGCCGAGAACACCCTCGACGAGATCGGGCTGTGCTGGCCGCGCAACGTGGCGCCGTACGACGTGCACCTGGTCGCCACCGGCAAGGACCAGGCGGTCTTCGACGCGGCCGAGGAGCTGGCCGAGGAGTTGGCGGCCGACGGCATCGAGGTGCTCCTCGACGACCGGCCGAAGGTGAGCCCGGGCGTGAAGTTCAAGGACGCCGAGCTGATCGGCGTGCCGACGATCGTCGTGGTCGGCAAGGGCCTGGCGCAGGGCACGATCGAGGTGAAGGACCGGGCGAGCGGTGAGCGCACCGAGGTGCCCGTCGCCGAGGCGGCCGCCCACGTCATGGACGTGGTCCGCGGGTGATCTGCTGGTGAGCGTGCCGGCGACGATCCGGACCGAGCGACTGCTGCTGCGGCCCTACGTCCACGCCGACGCGCCGCGGGTCCTCGACATCCATTCGCGGATGGAGGTGATCCGCTGGCTGTCCAACCCGCCGTTCGTGCCGATGGCCGACCTCGACGCGGCGCGGGCCTGGATCGACCGGTCCCGGGACAAGCCGCACCCGGCGAGGACGCTCGCGATCGAGGTCCACGACGGCGGGCCGCGCGACGGCACGGTGGCCGGGTCGGTCGCCGTCAGTCGGCTCGAGCGGATCGAGGGCGGCCACGTGGGGGAGCACGAGGTCGGGTGGCACCTGCACCCCGACTGCACCGGCCACGGCTACGTGACCGAGGCCGCGACGGCGCTGCTCGACCGCGTGCTGGGCGGCGGTGAGCTCGGTGAGGTGTGGTGCGACATGTACGCCGACAACGCGCCGTCGGTCGCGGTCGCGCGTCGCCTCGGACTCGCGGACCGCGGCGTCATCGACGACGACCCCTGGTACGGCGGCCCGAGCCGGCTCTTCCACGTCTCGGCGGCCGACTGGCGCGGGCGTTAGGTTGGCCCGCATGGCGAGCACCGGCATCGACGCGGTCATCTTCGACTGGGGCGGCACCCTCACCCGCTGGCACGACATCGACTTCCACGCCGAGTCACTGGCGTTGGCGCACGCGGTGGCGGCCACCCCGACCGGGGCCGATGACCACCACGCGTGGGCGGCCCGGCTGCACGAGGCCGGTGCCGAGGTCTGGCGCCGCAGCCGTGACGAGCAGCGCAGCGCCCGCATCGACGACCTCTTCGACGCGGCCGGCCTGGACCACGATCCCGCCCTGCTCAGTGCCTATTACGAGTTCTGGGAGCCACACACCCTCACCGACCCGGACGTGCGACCCCTGTGGGAGTCGCTGCGCGGCGACGGCATCCGTGTCGGTGTCCTCTCCAACACCATCTGGCCGCGTGCCTGGCACCGTGACTTCTTCGCCCGCGACGGTGTGCTGGACCTGATCGACGGCGACGTCTACACCAGCGAGGTGCCGTGGACGAAGCCGTCACCGCGGGCGTTCGAGGCCGCGATGGAGGCCGCGGGCGCGACGGACGCGACCCGGTGCGTGTACGTCGGGGACCGGCTCTACGACGACGTGTGGGGAGCACAGCAGGCCGGGATGCGCGCGGTCCACGTGCCGCACAGCAGCATCCCCGCCTCCCAGATCGGGCACACCGAGGGCGAGCCCGACGCCGTCATCGACCGACTGGCCGACCTCCACGCCGTGGTGCGCGACTGGACCTGAGTCCGCCCACGTCGTCACGGGGCCGGGGCGTCACAGGCCGGGCAGCCGTCGTGGCTTGCCGCCGAAGTCCAGCTCCCGTGTGGCGGCGTCGACCAGCCACGAGATGCCCAGGTCCCGGTCGGTGCCGGTGGTCGTCGCCACCAGGTGTGCATACGTCGCCGCGCAGTCGCGCTCGACCCGCAGCGCGCGGCGGCGTACGGCGCCGGTGCCGTTGAGGTCGGCCGGGATCCGGTAGCCGGGCTCGGCGGCGATCGGGTCCGCGCCGAGCTGGTCGAGCCGGGCGATCAGGCGCGACCGTCGCTGCAGGTGCACGCGGTAGGCGGCGGTGAGCGCCTCGGCCAGGTCGGGAGCGTCCGAGCGCGAGGTCCGGGCCCCGAGGGCGCTGTGCAGGAAGATCGCGGCGTGCTCGGCGGCCAACGCTTCCTGCAGCGCGACGGCACTCATCGGTCCGCCTTGCGCTGTTGGGCCACGGCGGCGGCCATCGCGGCCAGTGCCTGGGCGAGTGCGCCGCTCTGGGCGGTGCCGGCGGCCTGGGCGAGCCGCTGCTGCAGGTCACGCTCGCCGTCCCGGAGCGCCTGACGGGCCCGCTGCCGGCGCACCCGGGACGGGTCGACGTCCGGCAGGCCGCCCAGCAGCTGCCCGTGGCCGCGGTGCAGGGCGACGTACGGCGCCGCCAGCCCCGCGAGGCCGGGCAGGCTCGCGACCCGCTCGGCGAGCGCGAGGGTCCGCGCCAGGGCGTCGGTGACCGCGGCGATGAGCGCCTCGTCCCCGGTGGCCGGCTCGGCCTGCTCGCGGCGTGGCGCCGGTGCGGGTGCGGAGCCCTCGACGACGTCGCAGCCGGCGACGAGCGCTGCTGCAGCGACGACGACCGGTCGCCGACCGACGGGGAGCCTGCCTCCTGACACGCAGGGGACCCTATCGCCCCCGCGAGCCGGAACCGGCCGCCGTGGTCCACGGGCTATCGTGGGACGCACCGCGTGCGCAGCACGATGAACGGACGACACTGCACCGCGACAACAGGACATGGGAGCCGCAGCGATGAGTTCGAACCAGCGACCGGGCAACCGGGCCGCGGCGCAGATCGAGGAGATCACCGCGGCCCTGACCGACCCGCTCTCGGAGCTGGACATGGATGTCGAGGCCGTCGAGTTGACCCCGGCCGGCAAGCGCCGGATCCTGCGCGTGGCCGTCGACGCCGACGGCGGTGTCACGCTCGACGACGTCGCGGCGGCGACCAAGGCCGTCGAGCAGGTGATCGACGGTTCCGACGTCATGGGCGAGCAGCCCTACACCCTCGAGGTGACCTCCCGCGGGGTCGACCGCCCCCTGACGCAGCCCCGCCACTGGCGCCGCAGCCGCGGCCGTCTGGTCAAGGTGACGTTGCAGCAGGGGGACGTCGTCGAGGGCCGCATCGTGTCCTCCGACGGGGAGCGGGTGCGTCTCGACGTCGACGGCACCGAGCGGGAGATCGCCTACGCCGAGGTGGCCAAGGCGTTCGTGCAGATCGAATTCAATCGGAAGGGCCAGGCCTGATGGACATCGACATGCGGATCCTGCGGATGATGGAGCAGGAGAAGGAGATCAAGTTCGAGGTCCTCGTCGAGGCCATCGAGCAAGCGCTCCTCACGGCGTACCAGAAGAGCCCCGGCGCGCGTCCCGACGCCCGCGTCGAGCTGGACCGCAAGAGCGGCCACGTGCGCGTGCTCGCCCCCGAGCGCGACGCCGAGGGCGAGGAGATCGGCGAGTACGACGACACCCCGGAGGGGTTCGGCCGGATCGCTGCCACCACCGCGAAGCAGATCATGATGCAGCGCCTCCGAGACGCCGAGGACGAGGTGCGCTTCGGCGAGTTCTCCGGCAAGGAGGGCGACATCGTCTCCGGCATCATCCAGCAGGGGCGCAACCCCGACGACGTCCTGGTCGACCTGGGGCGCATGGAGGCGCTGCTGCCGCTGAGCGAGCGGGTCCCGGACGAGGACTACAGCCACGGCACCCGCATCAAGTGCCTGGTGGTGTCGGTCCGCAAGGGCATGCGCGGTCCGCAGGTGACACTGTCACGCTCCCACCCGCACCTGGTGCAGAAGCTCTTCGCGCTGGAGGTGCCCGAGATCGCCGACGGGACCGTCGAGATCGCCGCCATCGCGCGCGAGGCGGGCCACCGGACCAAGATCGCGGTGCGGTCGACCGCTGCCGGGGTCAACCCCAAGGGTGCCTGCATCGGCCCGATGGGACAGCGCGTGCGCAACGTGATGTCCGAGCTGGGCGGGGAGAAGATCGACATCGTCGACTGGTCCGAGGACCCCCGCGAGCTGGTCTCCAACGCGCTCTCGCCCGCGCGGGTGAGCGAGGTCAGCGTCGTGGACGAAGCGGCCAAGTCGGCGCGCGTGGTCGTCCCCGACTTCCAGCTCTCCCTGGCCATCGGCAAGGAGGGGCAGAACGCCCGCCTCGCCGCGCGCCTCACCGGGTGGCGCATCGACATCCACTCCGACGAGGAGGCGTGAGGCGGCAGTTGCGCTGATCGGCTGGTTCACAGCCGATGCTCAGCAAGATCTGGGCCCATCACAAGGCTGGTGCGATGGAGTCGGAGCATGACCACTCCCGAGGCACCCCGCCCGCAGTACTCCTCGTCGTACCCGCCCCCGCCGCCACCCGCGGCGCCGGCGCCCGCGCGACGGCGCGGTCCGGTGCTGATCGGGATCGCGGCGGCCGCCACGGGGGCAGTCCTCGGCGCCGCACTCGCCGCCCCGGTGGCGTGGGTCGTCGCGGACCACACGCTGACCTCGACCTCGGCCGGCGATGAGCTCGTCGAGGGCGCCGACGGTCAGGACGGGCCCCGGGGCATCACCCCCGAGTGGGGACAGGGCCAGTCCCCGGACCTCCCCGGGACGACCAACTCCTCCTCCTTCGAGGACGCGACCGAGGAGGAGTCGACGGGCGTGATGCTGATCGACGTCGCGGCCAACGGCAGCCGCGGGGCCGGCACCGGGTGGGTCGTGGACGACTCCGGACTCGTCGTGACGAACTACCACGTCGTCTCGGGCAGCAACGAGGTCCGGGCCACCGACGCCGCCACGGGCGACTCCTGGACCGCCTCGGTCGTGGGCCACGACGCCGAGGCCGACGTGGCGCTGCTCCAGCTGGAGGACGCCGACGACCTGACCGAGGTCACGCTCGACGACGACGGCGACCCGGCCGTCGGCGACGACGTGACGGCGGTCGGCAACGCCTCGGGCCAGGGCTTCCTGTCCGCCTCCGACGGCGCGGTGGTCGGACTCGGGCAGGACATCGAGACCACCAACCCCGCCACCGGCGCGACCTCGCCGCTGAGCGGACTGATCCAGACCGACGCCCGCGTCGTACAGGGCTTCTCCGGAGGCGTGCTGATCGACGACGAGGACGAGGTCGTCGGCATCACCACGGCGGCCTCGGCCGGCCGTGGGGCCGCGCAGAGCTACGCGGTGCCGATCGAGGACGCACTGGACATCGTGGACCAGATCCGGGCCGACGACGAGTCGGGCTCGGTGCAGATCGGCCCCGGTGCCTACCTCGGCATCAGCGTGGCCGGCAACGGCCAGGTCCGGGTGCAGGGTGTGCAGGAGGACGGTGCCGCAGCGGAGGCCGGGCTCGAGCCCGGCTCGACCATCACCGGCCTCGACGGTCAGGACGTGACCGACTTCGCCCGACTGCAGGAGATCCTGCGCGGACTCGAGCCGGGCGACACCACGACCCTCACGTGGACCGGGCCCGGCGGCGCGCAGCAGGACGCCTCCATCACGCTGGGCGAGTCGCCCCAGAACTGACCCGGCGGCGCCCGCGCGGGGCGCCGGGTCGGGGGTGCCGGTTCGGCATGCCGTGGGGGAGCCGGTAGAGTTGTCGGTCGGTGGCACGTCGAAGCGAACCTGTCCGGTCCGGACCCGTCCGGACCTGCCTCGGTTGTCGGACGCGTGCAGCCAAGCACGAGTTGTTGCGGGTGACCGCGGAACCGGCCGAGGACGGCGGAGCAGTCGTCCTCCCGGACCCGTCGGGCACCGCACCCGGACGTGGGGCGCACCTGCATCCCACGACCGAGTGTTACGACCTCGCGGTGCGGCGGAAGGCCTTCCCCCGAGCCCTCAGGCTCGCCGGTGGGTCCTCCAGCGCACCGGTGGGGGAGCACCTCGCAGCCCGACCCGTGCCCGACCATCACAGCAGTGACCGACCGACACAGAACCGGAGCAGCAGCTCATGAGCACTCGATGAGTATCTCGCGATGAGCGTGTTCACCCCCTACGTGAGGTCGTAAGCACCCCCTGGACCGGGACTTGCGGCCATAAGGAGAGAAGTGGCCAAGACCCGAGTCCATGAACTCGCCAAGGAGTTCGGAGTCGAGAGCAAGTTCGTTCTCGAGAAGTTCAAGGAGATGGGGGAGTTCGTCAAGTCGGCGAGCTCGACCGTCGAGCTTCCCGCAGAGATGCGGTTCCGCAAGGAGTACGGCGAGAAGCTGAAGACGGAGCAGTCCGCCGAGCCGGCCGCCGAGAAGCCGGCCAAGAAGGCCGCGGCGAAGAAGGCTCCCGCCAAGAAGGCCGCCGCGAAGAAGGCGCCGGCCAAGAAGGCCGCGGCGAAGAAGACCGCCGAGCCGGCGCCCGACGACGCCCCCGACGCCCCCGAGGCGACCGAGGCCACCGCCGAGGAGATCCCGGAGACCCCTGCTGCCGAGGAGCCGGCGGCTCCGCCGGCGCCCAAGCCGGGCCCGAAGCCCGGCCCGCCGGCCGAGCCCAAGGGCGAGGAGCCCCCGAAGCCCGGCCCCACCCCGGGCCCCAAGCCCAAGGCGCCCGCTCCCCGTCCGGTCGGCAAGCCCAAGGGCACGCCGCGTCCGGGCAACAACCCGTTCGCGTCCAGTCAGGGCATGGGCCGTCGCCCGGCCCCGCGCCGCGACGGTGGTGCCCCCGCGGGCGGAGCCGGCGGCGAGCGTCGCGGTCCGCGTCCCGAGGGCGGCCAGGGCGGCCGTCCGGGCAGCATGCCGCGTCCCAACCCGGCGATGATGCCCAAGTCCCCGGCGGCCTTCGGCTCCGGTCCCGGCGGCAAGCCGGGTCCGGGCCGTGGCCGTGGTCCCGGTCGCGGTGGCCCCGGCGGCGGACCGGGCGGTCCCGGTGGCCCTCCGGGTCGCGGTGGACCCGGTGGCCCGCGCGGCTTCCGCGGTCGCGGCGGCCGTGGCCAGACCCAGGGTGCGTTCGGACGCCCCGGCGGTCCGGCGCGCCGTGGTCGCAAGTCCAAGCGGGCGCGTCGCCAGGAGTTCGAGGCCATGGAGGCCCCGTCGATCGGCGGCGTGCGGGTCCGCAAGGGCAACGGCGAGACGGTCCGCATCCCGCGGGGCTCCTCGCTGACCGACTTCGCCGAGAAGATCGGTGTCGACGCCGCAGCGCTGGTGCAGATGCTCTTCCACCTCGGCGAGATGGTGACCGCCACCGAGTCCGTCGGTGACGAGACCCTCGAGCTGCTCGGCGAAGAGCTGAACTACCAGGTCCAGGTCGTCTCGCCCGAGGACGAGGACCGGGAACTGCTGGAGTCCTTCGACATCGAGTTCGGCGCCGACGAGGGCGGCGAGGAGGACATGGTCGTCCGGCCGCCGGTCGTGACCGTCATGGGTCACGTCGACCACGGCAAGACCAAGCTCCTCGACGCTCTGCGCAACGCCAACATGGTCGACGCCGAGGCCGGGGGCATCACCCAGCACATCGGCGCCTACCAGGTGCACACCGAGGTCGAGGGCGCGGACCGGCGCATCACGCTGATCGACACCCCCGGTCACGAGGCGTTCACCGCCATGCGTGCCCGTGGTGCCCAGGCCACCGACATCGCCGTGCTGGTGGTGGCCGCCGACGACGGCGTGATGCCGCAGACCATCGAGGCGCTCAACCACGCCAAGGCGGCCGACGTCCCGATCGTGGTCGCGGTCAACAAGATCGACAAGCCCGGTGCGGACCCGCAGAAGGTCCGTGGCGAGCTGTCCGAGTACGGCATCGTGCCCGAGGAGTACGGCGGCGAGACGATGTACGTCGACGTCTCGGCCAAGGCGGGCCAGGGCCTCGACGAGCTGCTGGAGGCGGTCGTGCTGACCGCCGACGCCTCGCTGGACCTGCTCGCCAACCCGACCCAGGAGGCCCAGGGCCTCGTGGTGGAGGCGCACCTGGACCGCGGTCGCGGTCCGGTGGCCACGGTGCTGGTGCAGCGCGGCACGCTCCGGGTGGGCGAGTCGATCGTCGCCGGTCCGGCCCACGGGCGCGTCCGGGCGATGCTCGACGAGCACGGCCAGCAGATCCAGCAGGCCGACCCGTCCCGTCCTGCGCTCGTGCTCGGCCTCTCCGCCGTGCCGGGTGCCGGCCAGAACTTCATCGTGGTCGACGACGACAAGGTCGCCCGGCAGATCGCGGAGAAGCGTGAGGCACGGGAGCGCGCGGCCCAGCAGGCCAAGCGTCGCGCACGTCGTACGCTCGAGGAGTTCATGGCGGCCGCCGAGAAGGGCGAGACCCAAGAGCTCAACCTCATCCTCAAGGGCGACGTGTCCGGTTCGGTCGAGGCCCTCGAGGACGCGCTGAGCAAGATCGAGGTCGGCGACGAGGTGTCGATCCGCGTGATCGACCGCGGCGTCGGTGCGATCACCAAGGCCAACGTCGACCTGGCGGCGGCATCGGACGCCACGATCATCGGCTTCAACGTCCGGCCGGAGGGCAAGGTCTCCGAGCTGGCCGACGCCGAGGGTGTGGAGATCCGGTTCTACTCCGTCATCTACCAGGCGATCGAGGAGATCGAGGCCGCGCTCAAGGGCATGCTCAAGCCGGTCTACGAGGAGGTCACCCTCGGTCAGGCGGAGATCCGGGCGCTGTTCAAGTCCTCCAAGGTCGGCAACATCGCCGGTTGCATGGTCACCAGTGGCCTGATCAAGCGCAAGGCCAAGGTGCGCCTCATCCGCGACAGTGCCGTGGTGGCCGACAACCTCGACCTGCTGTCGCTGCGCCGGGAGAAGGACGACGTGTCCGAGGTCCGCGAGGGCTTCGAGTGCGGTCTGGTCATCCGGAACTACGGCGACATCAAGGAGGGCGACGTCGTCGAGGCGTTCGAGATGAAGGAGATCCCGCGGGTATGACCAGTCCGCGGGTCCGCAAGGTCGCGGACCGCATCCAGGTGATCGTGGCGGAGCTGCTGGAGCGGCGGATCAAGGATCCGCGGCTCGGCTTCGTCACGGTCACCGACGTCCGCCTCACCGGCGACACCCAGCAGGCCACGGTGTACTACACCGTCCTGGGGGAGGACGCCGACCAGGAGGCGACCGCTGCCGCACTGGCCTCGGCCCGGGGCATGATCCGCTCCGAGGTCAGCCGGCAGCTGGGGATGCGGCACGCCCCCACGGTCGACTTCGAGTACGACGGTGTTCCGGCCAATGCGCGTCACGTCGACGAGGTGCTGGCCCGGGCGAAGGAGTCCGACGCCGCCGTTGCCGCTGCCCGGGAGGGCAAGGCGCCGGCGGGGGAGGCCGACCCGTACCGCAAGCCCCGCGAGGACGACGAGGCCGTGTCCGACGAGGCCGTGTCCGACGAGGATGGCTGAGGCGGTCACCCCCGGCCTGGTCGTGGTCGACAAGCCGGCCGGGATGACCTCCCACGACGTCGTCGGCCGGACGCGCCGCCTGTTGGGCACCCGCAAGGTCGGCCACGCCGGCACGCTGGACCCGATGGCCACCGGTGTGCTGGTGCTCGGCGTCGGGCGGGCCACGCGCCTGCTCGGACACCTCACGCTCAGTGAGAAGTCCTACGACGCCACCATCCGCCTGGGGGCGCGCACCACCACCGACGACGCCGAGGGTGACGTGGTCACCGCCACCTCCGCCGAGGCGGTCACCGACGAGCGGGTCCGCGCGGTGCTGGCGGACTTCGTCGGCGACCTCGACCAGGTGCCGTCCGCGGTCTCCGCGATCAAGGTCGACGGCCGTCGGGCCTACGACCGGGTCCGCGCGGGCGAGGACGTCACCCTCGACGCGCGTCCGGTGACCGTCCACGAGCTCACGGTGGCGTCGGTGACGCCGCCGGGTGAGGTCGTCGACGTCGAGATCTCGCTGCGCTGCTCCAGCGGCACCTACGTCCGCGCGATCGCCCGCGACCTCGGCGCCGCGCTCGGCGTCGGCGGGCACCTGACGGCGCTGCGGCGTACGACGGTCGGGCCGTTCACGCTCGCGGCCGCCAGCGACCTCGAGGAGCCGGTGGTGACCCCGATCGCCACGGCGGCACGGACGGCGTTCCCGGCGGTCGACCTCGACGTCGCGCAGGCGACCGACGTGCGGTTCGGCCGCAAGCTCGACCTCGACCTGCCCGAGCTGTCGGCGCTGTTCGCGCCCGACGGTGAGTTCCTCGCGCTCTACCGGCCCGACGGTGGCCGGGCGCGCGCCGTCGCGGTCTTCGCCTCGTGAGCGCTCGCCCCGTGCGGGTGCCGGACCGGAGTGTGGGAGAGTGACCGACGTGCGAGTCTGGCGCGATCTGGCCGAGGTGCCCGCGGACCTCGGCCGCACCGTGGTCACCATCGGCAATTTCGACGGCCTCCACCGTGGCCACCGGCACGTCGTCGGGCGCGCTCGCGAGGCGGCGCACCGGGTCGGCGTGGACACCGTCGTCGCGGTGACCTTCGACCCGCACCCGATCGCGGTGCTGCGTCCCGACCACGCGCCGTCGATGCTGACCACGATCACCGAGCGTGCGCGGCTCCTGGCCGGGGCCGGGGTCGACGACGTGCTCGTCATCCCGTTCTCGCGCGAGATCGCCGCGTGGTCGCCGCAGGAGTTCATCGAGCGGATCCTCGTCGGCGCGCTGCACGCGCGCGCGGTCGTCGTCGGCGCCAACTTCCGCTTCGGTCATCGTGCCGCCGGTGACGCCGCCACGCTGGCGGAGGCGGGCGAGGAACACGACTTCGCCGTCGACGCCGTCGCGCTCGACGGCGGGCCGCAGGTGTGGTCCTCGACCTACGTCCGGACCTGCCTCGCCGAGGGCGACGTCTCCGGCGCCGCCGAGGCGCTCGGGCGCCCGTTCGCGGTCACCGGCGTGGTCGTCCGTGGCGACCAGCGCGGCCGCGACCTGGGCTACCCCACCGCCAACGTCCCGGTGTCGCCGGGCGTCGCGGTCCCCGCCGACGGCGTGTACGCCGGCTGGTTGCGCCGCGCGGACGGCGGGGAGGAGCTGCCCGCCGCGATCAGCGTGGGCACCAATCCCACCTTCGCCGGCGAGCGGGCCCGCAGCGTCGAGGCCTACGTCCTGGACCGCGACGACCTCGACCTCTACGGCGTCGAGGTGGTGGTCTCCTTCGTGGAGCGGATCCGCGGCATGGTGCGCTTCGACGGCGTGGCGGAGTTGGTCGAGGCGATGGCCGGCGACGTCGAGACGGCCCGCGAGCTGCTGTCCTGAGCCGTGGCCGGCGGGTCCGGCGCGAGGCGGAGGTCGAAGAGCACGAGGGCGGCCAGCAGTGCCGCCAGCGTGAACGGCACCACGTGGTAGAAGAGTCCGTCGAGCTGGGCGTAGGCGAACAGGCCGAGGAACATGGCCGCCGCGGTACGCCGTTCCGGCGCGAGATCGCTGGCGCCGGCGGTGCGCAGGGCGCGCACCAGCAGCCAGGCGCACAGGCCCACGACGAGGACGGTGCCGAGCACGCCGAACTCCAGCAGCCACTGCACGGTCGCGTTGTGCGGCTGCACGATGCGCTGGTCGGCGCCGAGCACGCTCGGCGGTCCGAGCCGGAGCCGGTCGAAGGCGTCGGGGCCGAGGCCGAACAGCCAGGCACCCGGGCTGTCGAGCTGCGCGAGACTCTCCTGCCACAGCCGCAGCCGCCCCGAGGAGACGGCCTCGAGGTCGCCGTCGGCGGTGCGTGCCACCTGCTGCCGCAGCAGCGGCGAGCCGCCCAGCGCGGTCACCGCGACGGCGCCGAGGCCCAGGGCCGCCGGGACCAGCCACGTCCGGGGGCGGGCCCACCGCACGGCGCCACCGGTCACGAGCACCACGACCACCACCGCCAGGGCGATCAGCTGGGCGCGACCGCCGGACCAGACGGCGAACCAGGACAGGACGCCCAGGAGCCCCATCAGGCCGAGGACGGCGGCGCGGGTGCGGGCGACCTGGACCAGGTGCGCGACCACGACCAGCAGGAGCGCGACGTCGTAGTTGAGGTGGCGCACGTTGCGGTAGATCGGCAGCGAGTCCGGCCGCGCGTCCTGCAGCAGGGTCCCGGCGACCAGGGCCACGGCCAGCAGGGTGAGGAGCACCTTGGCCGCGACCAGCAGCCGGAGCCCGGGCCGTCGGTGCCACGACAGCCAGCCCGCGAAGGCCGGCACCAGTGCCAGCACGCCGGCGTAGAGCCAGAACCGCGACTCGGTGACCCAGGGCTGGCCGGTCAGCGTCCACCCGGCCAGGCACACGACTGCACTGAGCGCCATGGCGCGGGGGAGCAGCGACCGGCGGTGGCGGCGTACGACGGCCGCGACCTCGGGTGCCATGAGTGCGACGAAGACCCACACCAGCACGGTGCCGAGCAGGTTGGTGTACTGGGTGCCGATGCCCATGGTCGCGAGGACCGGGGCGACCAGCAGTGCCAGGAGTGCCGCGGTGGCCGTTGGTCGTCGCACGGCGGCGACGCTACGGGGGCAGCCCACACGCTGTCTGTGCGCGCCCTCACGATTGGGCCGGCGGGCCGCCGGCGGGCTAGGCTGTCCCGGTTGCCCGGACGTGACGCGTCGTGCCGGGCGGCACCGCCGTCAGATCGGCCGCGGAGACAGAGTGCCCCGGTGAACAGGCCCGGGCGCGCCGCGCAACGAGTGAACCGAGAGGTTGCCCCATGGCAGTAGGAACCGACGCCGAGACCAAGGCGAAGATCATGGCCGAGTACGCCACGACCGAGGGTGACACCGGTTCGCCCGAGGTGCAGGTCGCACTGCTGACGCACCGCATCAGCCACCTGACCGAGCACCTCAAGGGTCACAAGCAGGACCACCACGGTCGCCGGGGGCTGCTGCTCCTGGTCGGCCAGCGCCGGCGCCTGCTGAACTACTTGAAGAAGTCCGACATCGAGCGCTACCGCGCGCTCGTCGAGAAGCTCGGCCTTCGCCGCTGACCAGATCGAAGGGACCTACCCGCCCGGGTGGGTCCCTTCGATACATTGCGGCCAGCGTCGCTTGACGCACAATTGAAGAAACACCATCACACTGGCGCGATCCGCGCGGCCGTGACGGTTGGTCCTCGGTAGTGATCTGCAGGTCCCAGGGGCCCGGTGTTCCGGGCGGGAGCTGCGGGTCTCGATCGAAGACCGGCCACCACCCCCTGGGGTCGGCACGCGGTCAGCGGGTCGCACCGCGACGAGAAGGAAGCATTACGTGACGGAACCAGTCATCTCCGCCGTCGAGACCGTTCTGGACAACGGCAAGTTCGGCACCCGCACCGTCAAGTTCGAGACCGGGCTGCTCGCCCGGCAGGCCGCCGGCTCGGTCACGGCCTACCTCGACGACGACACCATGCTGCTCTCGGCGACCACCGCCGGCAAGCACCCCAAGGACCACTTCGACTTCTTCCCGCTCACCATCGACGTGGAGGAGCGGATGTACGCCGCGGGTCGCATCCCCGGCTCGTTCTTCCGCCGTGAGGGCCGGCCCGGCGAGGAGGCCATCCTCACCTGCCGCCTGACCGACCGCCCGCTGCGCCCGACCTTCAAGAAGGGCCTGCGCAACGAGGTCCAAGTCGTGCTGACCGTCCTGGCGCTCAACCCGGACACGCCGTACGACGTGCTCGCCATCAACGCGGCCTCGATCTCCACCCAGCTCTCCGGCCTGCCGTTCTCCGGCCCGGTCGGCGGCGTCCGGGTCGCGCTGATCGACGGCCAGTGGGTCGCCTTCCCCAGCCACAGCCAGCTCGACGACGCCGTGTTCGACATGGTCGTCGCCGGTCGGGTCACCGACTCCGGTGACGTCGCGATCATGATGGTCGAGGCCGAGGCCACCGAGAACACCTTCGACCTGGTCCAGTCCGGCGCGCAGGCGCCGACCGAGGACGTCGTGGCCAGCGGGCTCGAGGCGGCCAAGCCGTTCATCAAGCAGCTGTGCGACGCCCAGGCCGAGCTGGCCAAGCAGGCCGCCAAGCCGGTCGCGGACTTCCCGGTCTTCCTCGACTACGAGGACGACGCCTACGACGCCGTCGTGGCGCGGGTGAAGGACCAGACCGCCGAGGCGCTGACCATCGCCGGCAAGCAGGAGCGCGACACCAAGCTCGACGAGATCAAGGACGGTCTCCTCGAGGCACTCGGCGAGCAGTTCGAGGGCCGCGAGAAGGAGCTCGGCGCGGCGTTCCGCACCGTGACCAAGGAGCTGATGCGCGAGCGCGTGCTGCGCGAGCACATCCGCATGGACGGCCGCGGCCCCAAGGACATCCGGCCGCTGCACGCCGAGGTCGGCGTGGTCCCGCGGGTCCACGGCTCGGCGCTGTTCGAGCGCGGCGAGACCCAGATCCTGGGCATCACCACGCTCAACATGCTCGACCTGGAGCAGAAGCTGGACACGCTATCGCCGGAGACCAGCCGTCGCTACATGCACGACTACGTCTTCCCGCCGTACTCGACCGGTGAGACCGGTCGCGTCGGCTCGCCCAAGCGCCGCGAGGTCGGCCACGGCGCCCTGGCGCGCCGTGCGCTGCTGCCGGTGCTGCCCTCTCGCGAGGAGTTCCCCTACGCGATCCGCCAGGTCTCGGAGGCCATGGGCTCCAACGGCTCCACCTCGATGGGGTCGGTGTGCGCCTCCACGCTGGCGATGCTGCAGGCCGGTGTGCCGCTGAAGGCGCCGGTCGCGGGCATCGCGATGGGCCTCATCTCCGGTGAGGTCGACGGCGACCAGAAGTACCTCGCCATCACCGACATCCTCGGCGCCGAGGACGCGATGGGCGACATGGACTTCAAGGTGGCCGGCACCCGCGAGTTCGTCACGGCGCTCCAGCTCGACACCAAGCTCGACGGCATCCCCGCCGACGTGCTCGCTGGCGCGCTGACCCAGGCGCGTGACGCCCGGATGGCGATCCTGGACGTGATGCACGAGGCGATCGACGAGCCCGGCGAGATGTCGGTCCACGCGCCGCGCATCATCACCGTCAAGGTCCCCGTGGACAAGATCGGTGAGGTCATCGGCCCCAAGGGCAAGGTGATCAACCAGATCCAGGAGGACACCGGCGCCAACCTGTCCATCGAGGACGACGGCACCGTCTACATCGGCGCCACCACCGGCGACGCGGCCGAGGCCGCGCGGGCCGCGGTCAACTCGATCGCGAACCCGACGATGCCCGAGGTCGGCGAGCGCTACCTCGGCACCGTGGTGAAGTGCACCAACTTCGGTGCCTTCGTCTCGCTGCTGCCGGGCAAGGACGGGCTGCTGCACATCAGCAAGCTCCGCGGCCTCAACGACGGCAAGCGCGTCGAGGCGGTCGAGGACGTCGTCTCGGTGGGCCAGAAGCTGCAGGTCGAGATCGCCGAGATCGACGACCGCGGCAAGCTCTCGCTCGTCCCCGTCGTCGAGGGTGACGACGCCGCGGAGAGCGACGCCGAGGACGCGTGACACGCGGAGGTCGCACGACCTCCCCTGACGCGGAGGTGGCCCGGTCGGTCGACCGGGCCACCACGCGCACCCTGGAGGACGTGCGCGACGCCGACGGCCTCACCACCTCCCGGGTGCAGCACACCCAGCTGCCCTGTGGGCTGCGCATCGTCACCGAGGAGATGGCGGGGGCCCGCTCGGCGGCCCTGGGCGTCCTGGTCGACGTCGGCTCGCGCGACGAGTCCGACGAGACCCACGGGGCTTCTCACTTCCTCGAGCACTTGCTCTTCAAGGGGACCGGCCGGCGTACGGCGCTGGACATCTCGATCGCCTTCGACGCCGTCGGCGGTGAGTTCAACGCCTTCACCGCCAAGGAGTACACCTGCTTCCACGCGATCGTGCTCGCCGACGACCTGCCGATGGCGATCGACGCGTTCGGCGACATGGTCACCGACCCGCTGCTGACCAGCGAGGACGTCGACGCCGAGCGGGAAGTGATCCTCGACGAGATCGCCATGCACGCAGACGACCCCGAGGACGTCGCCCACAACCTGATGGCCGAGGCCGCCTGGGGCGCCGGCACCTCGCTGGGTCGTCCCATCGCCGGCACGGTCGGGTCTATCCGGGCCATGGAGCCCGACACCATCCGGCGCTTCCATCGCGACCACTACCGCCCCGAGTCCATGGTCATCGCGGCTGCGGGCGCGGTCGACCACGCGAGCGTGGTCGCGCAGGTCGAGGCCGCGTTCGCCGGCAACGACTTCCTCCTCGGCACGCGCCCGCCCCGCGCACCGCGCCCGTCGCGGCCGGCCCTCCCGGTGACGCCGGGGGAGCGTCGCGTGAGCCGGCCGCTGGAGCAGGTCAGCGTGGTGCTGGCCCACGAGGGCCTGGACCGCTACGACGAGCGTCGCTTCGCCCTGGGGGTGCTCGGCACCGCGCTGGGCGGCGGCACGTCGAGCCGGCTGTTCCAGGAGGTCCGCGAGCGCCGGGGGCTCGCGTACGGCGTCTACTCCTTCCTCGGGCACTACGCCGACTCCGGCCTCGCGGGCGTGGCCGTCGGGTGCCTGCCCGAGCGGGTGGAGGAGACCCTTGTTACGGTGAGGGAGGAGCTCGGCAAGGTTGCCTCCGAGGGCATCACCGGCGCGGAGCTGGCTCGAGGCAAGAGCCAGTTGATCGGTGGCCTGGTGCTCGGACTGGAGGACCCCGGGTCGCGGATGATGCGAATCGGTCGGGCCGAGCTCAACCACGGTGAGGTGCTGGGGATCGACGAGATCACCGAGCGCGTCAACGCAGTCTCGGGCGAGGACGTACGTCGCGTCGCAGCGCACGTCTTCGAGGGCCCAGAAGTGCTCGCCGTGGTGGGGCCCGACGGGGCCTGAACGCCCGGGCACGTGCCCGGTGTGACTTCTGGGACGAATGCGACGCGAGAAGTTCCACGGTATCGTGGAAAGTTGTCTGCTCACGACGGAAAGGTCAATGACATGGCTGGTCAGCCTGAAACAGGCCCCGGGCCTGCTGTCGAGAGCCACGAATCACCGGCATCCGGTGGACGACCCATCGGGCCGATCACGGCTCCGCGGGTCTTCATCCCCTCCGCGAGCCTGTTGATCCTCTTCGTGGCCGCGACGGCACTGTTCCCGGAGAAGATGGGGGACTGGATCGGGAAGGCGAACAATCTCGTCGTCACCGACCTGGCGTGGTGGTACGTCGCCGCGGTCACCGGCTTCCTCGCCTTCTCCATCTGGATCGCGGTCTCCCACATGGGCAACGTCGTCCTCGGCAAGGACGGCGAGGAGCCCGAGTTCTCCCTGCCCTCCTGGTTCGCGATGCTCTTCGCGGCCGGCATGGGCATCGGTCTCGTCTTCTGGGGCGTGGCCGAGCCGATGAGCCACTACGCGTTCCCGCCGCCGGGCCTGCCCGGCGCGAACGCCGCCGAGCAGGGCGAGACGGCGATGAACGTCACGTTCCTCCACTGGGGCCTGCACGCGTGGGCCATCTACGTGGTCGTGGGTCTCGCCGTGGCGTACTCCGTGCACCGCCGGGGCAACCCGGTGTCGCTGCGCTGGGCACTCGAGCCGCTGCTCGGCGACCGCATCAAGGGCTTCTGGGGTGACGTCGTCGACGTCATCGCGGTCCTCGGCACGCTCTTCGGTGTCGCGACCTCGCTCGGCCTGGGTGTCAGCCAGGTCAGCGCCGGCATGGGCTACCTGGACTGGGTCAGCGACCCGGGCACGTGGCTCAAGGTCGTCCTGATCATCGTCATCACCGCCATCGCCGTGACCTCGGTGGTCACCGGCGTGGACAAGGGCATCAAGTTCCTGTCCAACCTCAACATGGTCATGGCGGTGCTGCTGGTCGCGTTCGTGATGATCGCCGGCCCGACGGTGTTCATCCTCAGCGACTACGTCACCCAGTTGGGGTCCTACTTCCAGGACTTCTTCGCCCTGTCGTTCAACGTGATGCCCTTCCAGGGCGAGGAGGGTGAGACCTTCCTCAGCGGCTGGACGACGTTCTACTGGGGCTGGTGGATCAGCTGGGCGCCCTTCGTCGGCGTCTTCATCGCCCGCATCTCCCGCGGCCGCACGGTGCGTGAGTTCATCGTCGGCGTGCTCGTGGTGCCCACCCTGGTGAACTTCCTCTGGTTCTCCGTCATGGGCGGCACCGCACTGCGCGAGGAGATCTTCGGCGACGGCAACCTCGAGGCGCTCGCCAACGAGGACTACGCCCTGTTCCGCGACACCGCGATGTACCGGATGCTGGAGTACCTGCCGCTGGCAGCGATCACGGCCGGCATCGCCATGATCCTCGTGGTGGTCTTCTTCGTGACGAGCTCGGACTCGGGTTCGTTCGTGGTGGACATGCTGTCCTCGGGCGGCGACCCGAACCCGCCGGCCTGGAGCCGCGCGTTCTGGGCCGTCCTCGAGGGCGCGGTCGCAGCCGTGCTGCTCGCCGCCGGCAGTGCCGGGGGTGATCCACTCGGGGCGTTGCAGACCATGGCGATCCTGTTGGGTGCGCCCTTCAGCATCGTGATGGTGTTCATGGCCATCGCCACGGCCAAGGTCCTCCTCGCCGAGGACCGCGACCGCAAGCGCCGCGAGCGGCGTTGGCTGGCCGAGGACGTGGCCCGGGAGATCGAGGCCAGCTCGAGCTCCTAGTCACGGCATCCGCCTGATGCAGCAGTCGGCCCGTCCCGGTTCGCCCGGGGCGGGCCGACCTGCGTTGCGGCGGGTCTCGACACGCGCCCACCATGCTTGCTGATCATCGTCGACGGCCTCGCGAGCTCGGCCGAGGACGATGATCAGCGGCGCCCGATGATGCCGACGACCTTGGGGTCGTCGGAGGTCGCGATGTAGACGCGGAACCCGCCCTTGGTCAGGGACTCGGCCGACTTGGAGATGATCTCCTTGACGTGCTCGGGCCGGTTGGCGTCGTAGAAGAGGTTCACCGAGCCGCCGGGCACGATGCGGTCGTGCAGCAGCGCGATCTCGTCGCTGCAGTCGCGGACCCAGAAGAGGTTGACGTTGAAGGCGAACGCCTTCGTCACGCGCTTGACGGGCACGCGCAGCGTGGCGAGGTCGATCTGGCGGACCTTGAGGCGACCGGAGTCGACGTGGGGCTTGCAGCGGGCCTTGGTGCGGTCGACGCCGGCCTCGGCCCGGTCGATCGCGAACATCTTGCCCTTGCCGTCCAGGCGGCGGCAGATGAGCTCTGCCGCGTGCCCGGAACCGCACCCGATCTCGAGCACGTGGTCATCGCTCTTGACGTCGATGAAGTCCACCGCCCAACGGATGCGAGCAGGGATCGTCTGCGCTGCCATGGGGAACAGCCTGCCAGATCGGTCGGGCGTGCGGCGGCGTAGGTTGGACTACGTGAGTCCAGATGTCGAGAGCAAGACCCGTGTCGGAGTGCTCGGAGCCCGCGGCAAGGTGGGCACCGAGGTGTGTCGCGCCGTGACCGAGGCGAGCGACCTCACGCTGGTCGCCGAGGTCGACCAGGGCGACGAGATCGACGCCCTGGTGGAGGCCGGCGCCGAGGTCGTCGTGGACTTCACCCACCCCGACGTGGTGATGGACAACCTGGAGTTCTGCATCGACCACGGCATCCACGCCGTCGTCGGCACCACCGGGTTCGACGACGAGCGGCTGGAGGCGCTGCGGGCCATGCTCGCGAAGTCGCCCGCCACCGGGGTGCTGATCGCCCCGAACTTCTCCATCGGTGCGATCTTGATGATGCGCTTCGCCCAGGTCGCGGCACCGTTCTACGAGTCGGTGGAGGTCGCGGAGTACCACCACCCGACCAAGGCCGACGCCCCCAGCGGCACCGCGCGGCGTACGGCGCAGCTCATCGCCCGTGCCCGCGAGGAGGCGGGCTGTGACCCGGTCCCGGACGCCACGTCCAGCGAGCTCGAGGGCGCGCGGGGCGCGGACGTCGACGGCATCCGCGTCCACGGGCTGCGGATCCGCGGGATGCTCGCGCACCAAGAGGTGCTGCTGGGCGGACCGGGGGAGACGCTGACGATCCGGCACGACTCGATGGACCGCGCGTCGTTCGCACCCGGGGTGCTCACCGGCGTACGCCGTGTCGGGCAGCGGCCCGGCCTCACGGTTGGGCTGGAGGAGTTCCTCGACCTGGACTAGACGGCGTCCGCCGGGGACGCGTCGCCGAGGTCGGTGTGCAACCGCACCTGCTTGACCTCGCCGGCACCACCCTCGTCGGCGAGGCTGCGGCTGGCGCCGTCGGCACCCCATCCGGCGCCGACCAGGAACTCGCGCAGCTGGTCGTCGGTGCTGTCCAGCCAGCACACGGCCCGGCTGAAGCCGTCTGCCTGCAACGTCTCGACCACGGCCTGCACCAGCCGCGAGCCGTGCCCCTTGCCGGTCCACTCCGGATCGATGGTGAACTCGACGACCTCGCCCTCGGAGGCGGGATCGGCGTCGGGATCGGTCGCCGGCCCGGTGAGGGCGAAGCCGACGACGTGGTCGTGGGCGAGCGCCACCAGGGCACGGTTCTCGGCCAGCGGCGGATGCTTCAGTGACTCCTGCCAGGCCGCTGCGTGGCTGCTGGCGTCGAGGCCGCGTTCGGCGAGGAGGCGGGGCAGCAGGTCGCCGTAGCGCTGCTCCCAGGCCCGCAACTGCACGGCTGCGATGCCACTGGCGTCCGCGGGCCACGCCACGCGGACCGAGACGTCGGGACCACCCTCGGGATCGCTCATGGGGGCATCCTGTCAGTCCGCTCTCCGCCGCTCCGCGGCCCCTTGCCGCGGCGCCTAGGCTGAGGATATGGAGACCCGCAACCTCGGCGCGAGCGGCATGAAGGTCTCGGCGCTCGCCTACGGCAACTGGATCACCCACGGCTCGCAGGTCGCCGAGGACGGCGCCATCGCCTGCGTCCGACAGGCGCTCGACGAGGGGATCACGACCTTCGACACCGCCGACGTCTACGCCAACACCGCGGCCGAGACCGTGCTGGGCAAGGCGCTGGCCGGTGAGCGGCGTGAGGGGTTGGAGGTCTTCACCAAGGTCTACTGGCCGACCGGTCCGCGGGCGCACAACGACATGGGGCTCTCGCGCAAGCACATCCTGGAGTCCATCGACGGCTCGCTGCGGCGGCTGGGCACCGACTACGTCGACCTCTACCAGGCGCACCGCTTCGACCACGGCACGCCGCTGGAGGAGACGATGGTCGCCTTCGCCGACGTCGTCCGCTCCGGCAAGGCGCTCTACATCGGCGTCTCGGAGTGGCGGGCCGAGGAGATCCGCGCCGCCGCGGAGTGGGCCAAGGAGCTGCGCATCCCGCTGGTGTCCAACCAGCCGCAGTACTCGATGCTGTGGCGCGTCATCGAGTCCGAGGTCGTCCCGGCCTGCCGCGAGCTCGGGCTGGGCCAGGTCGTCTGGTCGCCGATCGCCCAGGGCGTGCTCACCGGCAAGTACCGCGTGGGTCAGGCGCCGCCGGAGGGCTCGCGTGCCACCGACGAGAAGGGCGGCGCCGACGACATCAGCCGGTGGATGCGCGACGAGGTGCTCGAGCGCGTCGCGCTGCTGCAGCCGATCGCCGACGATCTCGGGCTGAGCATGGCGCAGCTGGCCGTGGCCTGGGTGCTGCAGAACGACAACGTGTCCTCGGCCATCATCGGCGCGAGCCGACCCGAGCAGGTCACCGAGAACGTCAAGGCGGCCGGGATCACCCTCGAGGAGTCCACGATGCGCGCCATCGACGACGCGGTGGGGCCGGTCGTCACCGACGACCCGGCCCTGACGAAGTCGCCGCAGCGCTGATGCGCCGGTGGCCGGGCTCCGCGGGGCCGGCTACCGGTAGGTGGGCGGCAGCTCTTGGCCGAACTTCACCTGTGCCTTGGGCAGTCGCATGAACTTCATCTGCAGCGCCCGCATGCTGGCGTAGTAGGTGGTGCCCTTGTAGGACTCGTCGGGGAAGCGGCGTACGAGCTCGCGGCGGAGCCGGAAGCGCAGCACGACCAGGTCGACGATCACGAACAGCACCGTCGCCATCATCACCAGCGAGCTGGCCTGCATCAGTTCCTGCTGGCCGCTCCAGCCCAGCACGAGGCTGATGATCAGCAGCGGGATGATCATCTCCACGATGGAGAACCGCGAGTCCACGAAGTCGCGCACAAAGCGCCGCATCGGCCCCTTGTCCCGGGGGAGCAGGTAGCGCTCGTCGCCGTCCTTCATCGCCTGCCGGATCTTGCGGCTCTCCTCGCCGCGGGCCTCGCGGGCACGCTTGTTGGCCTCCTTGCGGTCGCGGGGCGCCTTGGCGCGCGCCTTCGCGGCCGCTTCGGCCTCCTTGCGCGTCGGCGTCGGGCGGCCCTTGCCGTCGGGCTTGGCCACCGCCTGCGCGGTCTCCGGCTCGGACTTCGTACGACGGAACACGAGTTGCTCAGGCCTTCCTGGGCTGGCGAGGTGGACGGGGGACGTGGGGCCGCTCAGTCATCGGCGGCCAGCTTGCTGGGCAGCGAGAGCATCCGCTCGAGTGCGACGAGGGCCTCGGCCTCGGTCTGGTCGTCGACCTCGATGCGGTTGACCACGGTGCCCTCGACGAGCGACTCCAGCGCCCACACGAAGTGGGGCAGGTCGATGCGGTTCATCGTGGAGCAGTAGCACACGTTGCGGTCGAGGAACGCGATGTCCTTGTCCGGGTGGGCCCGGGCGAGCCGCTGCACGAGGTTGAGCTCGGTGCCGATGGCCCAGCTCGAGCCGGCGGGGGCGTTCTCGATGGTGTTGATGATGTACTCGGTGGAGCCGATGTGGTCGGCCTTGAGGACGACCTCGTGCTGGCACTCGGGGTGGACCAGGATGTTGATGTCGGGGTCCTTCGCCCGGAGCTCGTCGACGACGTCGGGGGAGAACCGGCCGTGGACCGAGCAGTGGCCCTTCCACAGGATCATCCGCGCATCGGCCAGCTCCTGCTCGGTGAGGCCGCCGCCGGGGAGCAGCGGGTTCCACACCACGCAGTCGTCGAGCTCGAGCCCGAGGTCGAGTACGGCCGTGTTGCGCCCGAGGTGCTGGTCGGGGAGGAAGAGCACCTTGGTGTCGGCGCCCCGCTGCTCATAGGCCCAGCGCAGCGCCGTCTCGGCGTTGGAGGAGGTGCAGACCAGGCCGCCGTGGCGCCCGCAGAAGGCCTTGATGTCGGCGCTGGAGTTCATGTAGGTCACCGGGACGACCTGGTCGGCCACGCCGGCCTCGGTGAGGGCCTCCCAGGCCTTCTCCACCTGGGCGATGCGCGCCATGTCGGCCATGGAGCAGCCCGCGGCGAGGTCGGGCAGGATGACCTGCTGGTCGTCGCTGGTGAGGATGTCGGCCGACTCGGCCATGAAGTGCACGCCGCAGAAGACGATGTACTCCGCCTCCGGGCGGGCCGCCGCGTCCTTGGCGAGCTTGAAGGAGTCGCCGGTGACGTCGGCGAACTGGATGACCTCGTCGCGCTGGTAGTGGTGCCCGAGCACGAACAGCTTCTCGCCGAGTGCCTCCTTGGCGGCGCGGGCGCGCTCGACCAGGTCGGGGTCCGACGCCGGGGGCAGGTCACCGGGACAGTCCACGCCGCGCTCGGAGAGCGGGTCCGAGCCTCGGCCCAGTGGCAGCAGCGGCAGGTCGACGGTCGTCATGGCCCAATCCTAGGCCGCACGCCGTCAGAGCAGCGAGGAGTGGGGGAGGTACGGCGTCGGCTCCCGCAGCCCGCGCAGGGCGAGGTAGCCGCGGCTGGTCGGGGTGAGGCCGGCGGGGAGCGCGACGTCGAACACCCACTGGTTGGCGCCGGTCACGTAGTCGATGCTCAGCTCGGTGGCCTCGCACAGTGCCATGGACGCCCACAGCAGCCGGGTCGCGGTGCGCCGGTTGGTCGCGGCGAGCAGCTGCGGTCCGCGGGCGGGGTCGACGTGGACGTAGCCCGCACCGGTCGTGGTGTCCGACACGAGCGTGGCGCAGTGGGCGAGCAGGAACTCGTGGTCGGGACCGTGGCCGGCGCCGCGCGTACGGCGGTCGACGGAGTCCATCAGCTCCACGTCCGCGGGACTCGCCTCGCGCACCTTCTCCAGCACGGGCAGCGCTGACCGGTCGACGACGCCGCGGAAGGTCATCTTGGGGTGCAGGTCGAAGCCGGCGGCGCGGTAGCGGCGTACGGCGCGCGGGTCGCCGGTGGCGCCGAGCATGCCGTGCAGGCAGTGGCGGCCGTGCCCCATCGCCGCCTCCAGCAGCGGCTTGCCGACGCCGCGGCCCTGCTCGCCGGGCCGGACGGCGTACGTCGCAAGGATCCAGGTGGTCTCACGGACGAAGGAGACGGCCGCGGCCAGCACCCCCTGGTCGTCCTCGCACACCCAGCAGCCGCCCGGGTCCGTGGCGAGCAGGTGCTCGGCGCGCTGCCGCCAGGTCGCGGCACGGACCTCCGAGCGCAGTTCGGGTGTCGGGTCACCCGGACGCAGGTCCGCCCGGTCGACCTCGCGGAAGGCGTGGGCGGTGAGCCGCTCGACCGCAGCGACGTCCTCACGCTGCATCGGCCGGATCATCACGTCGCTCACGCCCGCGACCCTAGCGGTGCGTGGCAGCCCACCGGCCCCGCCCGGAGGCGGGGTCTGGCGGCGGGGTCATCGTCGGTGGGTCTGCCGGTGGTCGAGCCTGTCGAGACCGTGCTCGAGGGTGCGGGTGCCGTGGTGGTCGACGAGGAATTGGTGGCCGTGCGGTGAGGTCCAGAGGTACTGGCCGGGGTCGAGGACGGTGTAGCCCCAGGTGGAGTGGGTCTTGGCCCGGTGGTGACTGCGGCAGAGCGGGACCAGGTTGCAGGGACATGTCGAGCCACCCGCGGCGTGGGGTGTGGCGTGGTCGAGGTCGCAACGTTCGGCGCGGCGTTGGCAGTGGGGGAAGGCGCAGTGGGGGTCGCGGAGCTGCACGTGGCGGCGGTGGCGGTCGGGGATCTCGTAGGCCTCGACAGGCTCGTGGCCGGTCAGGTCGATGACGGGCCGGACGATGACGGTGGTGCCCGGGGTGCCGCACCAGTCGCGGACCTGTTCGGTGGTGATCGGGGTCCGGGTGTTGCCCAACCGCCCGATGGTCTCGCCGCCGGTGGTGAGGGCGGTGTCGGTGAGGTGGACGTGCAGGCCGACGGTGCGGCGTTTCCTGGAGGTGGGGTCCTTGGTGGTCGAGCCGTGCTCGTGAGGGACGAGCGAGCGCGTGTCGAGACCGGCCGCGCCGGTCTCGTGTCCCAACCCCAGTGTCTGGTCGCCGCGGGCGAGGTCGCCGGCGGCCATGGAGCGGCGTACGTCGCGTGAGGCGTCACAGCCCAGGTCGGCGAGCTCTCGGGCGCGGTCGCTGATCGCGGCGTCCAGGTCGAGGGCGTCGGCGGTGTCGAGGATCCCGTCGACGGCGACGGTGCCCTCAGTCCCGGCGTCGTGGGTGTGGACGTCGAACCGGCGCCCGTCGGCGGCCTCCCGGCGTCGCTGCTCGGCGGCGGTGGGGTCGAACCGGGCCAGCGCCTCCTCGACCAGCCGGTCGACCTGGGCGAAAGTGCAGGTCGCGGCGAACGTGGCGAGATGCCGGTCGACGTGGGCCGCAGCGTCTGCCGGGAGCAGTCGGGTGCCCTCGGCGATCCTCAGTGCCCGCCACACCGGCACCCGTCCCGCGAGCACGGCGTCCCAGACCGAGGGCAGCCGATACGCAGCCTCGAGGACCTTCCCCACATGGTCCCGCCCCGCGATCGTGGACCGTCCGAGGACCGCGCACAGCTCCATCAACGCGACCTCACTGACCAGCGGGGCGCCCTCACCGGCGATCGGGACGCCGGTGTCGACGTACCCATCACTGATCGTCGCCGCGTCCGCGGGCGCGTGGACGGTGTTGAGCCCGGCCCAGGCCACGATGTGACGTGCCGAGGCGATCTCGGCGTCGCGCTTGGCCTGCTCCTGCTCACGCAGCGCAACCAACAACTCCGCCGTGGAGTCGGAAGGCGTCGGCTGCGTGGACATGGGTTCAGTAGATCACCGGCCACCGACATCTCGACCCCGTCCGAGAGGGGGTTGTGGACGAGTCGCGAGGAGCGGTTCGACGGGGTCTCGACACGACGCCGCTCGTCCCTCACGGCGGCGGCTCGACCAGCAAGGGCCCGCGTTCCTCACGGCGTCGGCTCGACCAGCAGGACCATCCTCCGTGCCGGGACTCGACCGGGAAGGCGGTCCGTGGCGGTGGCCCTAGGCTGGTGCCATGACGAGCGAACTCTCGGCGGAGGACAAGAAGTTGGTCACCCTGGCGCGGTCGACGCGGGCGCGGGTGCAGGCCGCCGAGGGGGCGGCCGCGCGTGACGCCGACGGGCGCACCTACGCGGCGGCGACCGTGGACCTTCCTTCGTTGCACCTCTCCGCGGTGCAGGCCTGCGTCGCGATGGCCGTGGCATCCGGCGCGACCGGTATCGCCGCGTGTGTCGTGCTCGGCGAGGCCGAGGAGCTGACGGCCGCCGACGACGCCGTCCTGGCCGACTTCCGCGCCGGCGACGCGGTGGTCGTCCACGCGGGCGACGCCAAGGGACAGATCAGCACCACCACGAGCGTCTGACGGCCCCGTCCCGAGCCGCGCCACGCGCTATCCACTGGCGGCACGTCCGCGCCGATCGCTAGCATTGGTGACATGTCTCGGCGTGCTGGGAGGGAGCACGAGCGAGCCGTTGCCCGGCTCGCCTCGTCGTATGCCGCCATCCCGGTGGGGGAGCCGGTGCGGCTGGCCAAGCCCACGACCAACCTCTTCCGTGCCCGGTCCGCACCGGACGCCCCGGGCCTCGACGTCAGTGGCCTGACCGGCGTCCTCGAGGTCCACGACGGCCCCGACGGAGCGTGGGCCGACGTGCAGGGCATGTGCACCTATGAGGACCTCGTCGACGAGACCCTCGCCCACGGGCTGCTGCCGCTCGTCGTCCCGCAGCTGCGCACCATCACCCTCGGCGGCGCGGTCACCGGGCTGGGCATCGAGTCCACCAGCTTCCGCAACGGCCTCCCGCACGAGTCGGTGCTGGAGATGGACGTCTTCACCGGTGCCGGTGAGGTCGTCACGACCCGGCCCGGCGACGGCCTCTTCGACGCCTTCCCCAACTCCTACGGGAGCCTCGGCTACGCGACCCGGCTGCGCATCCGGCTCGAGCGGGCGCCGACGTACGTCGCGCTGCAGCACGTGCGCTGCGACGACCTCGGCCTGCTGGTGAAGGCGATCGACGAGATCGCGGCGTCCGGAGAACTCGACGGGGAGCCCGTCTTCGGACTGGACGGCGTGGCCTTCGCGCCGGGGGAGTACTACCTCACGGTGGCGCACGCGACCGACCGGATCGCCCTGCCCGCTCGAGTGCCACAGAACGACGCATCCGTCGACCCCGACTGGCCCAGTGACTACACGGGCCAGCAGGTGTACTACCGCTCGATCCAGCAGCGACCGGTCGATCTGCTCACGATCCACGACTATCTGTGGCGCTGGGACACCGACTGGTTCTGGTGCTCCGGGGCGTTCGGCGCCCAGCACCCGCTCGTGCGGCGCCTGTGGCCGCGGCGCCTGCGGCGCTCCGATGTCTACATGCGCCTGCTGCGACTCGACCACCGGTTCGGCATCGCCGACCGGCTCGACCGCCGTGCCCGTCGCCCCGCCCGTGAGCGGGTCATCCAGGACATCGAGGTGCCCGTCGAGCGCCTCCCGGAGTTCCTGGACTGGTTCGACGCCGAGGTCGGCATGCGGCCGGTGTGGTTGTGCCCGTTGGTCTCGACAGGCTCGACCACCGAGGGCGGCTCGACCACCGAGAGTGGCTCGACCGCCGAGCGCGGCTCGACCATCGGGCGGCCCTGGACGGCGTACCCGCTCGAGCCCGGGCGCACCTACGTCAACGTCGGCTTCTGGGGCACCGTCCACGTCGGTCCCGAACGCGACGAGGCGCCCCTCAACCGCGCCATCGAGGCGAAGGTCCACCAGCTCGGCGGCCACAAGTCGCTCTACTCCGAGGCCTACTACGACCGGGAGACCTTCGACCGGCTCTACCACGGCGACGCGCTGGCCGAGGTCAAGCGCCGCCACGACCCCGACGACCGGCTGACCTCGCTGTACGACAAGGCGGTCGCCCGACAGTGAGGAGGACACCATGACCATCGACACCAGGACCAGGCTCAGCATCGCCGACGCCTTCACCTCGCTGCTGCGCGAGGAGCTGCCACTGCGGTTCACCGCCTACGACGGCAGCAGCAGCGGTCCCGAGGACGCGCCGTACCACTTCCACCTGCGCACCGAGCGCGGCCTGTCCTACCTGATGAGCTCCCCGGACCCGGATCTCGCGCTGGCACGCGCGTACGTCGCCGGCGACCTCGAGCTCTCCGGCGCCCACCCCGGCGACCCCTACCCGGCGCTGGTGGCGCTCAAGGAGGGCATCAAGTTCCGGCGGCCGAGCGCGAGCGAGCTGGTGACACTGGTCCGCTCGCTGGGCGTCTCCCACCTGCGCGCCCCGGCTCCGCCGCCGCAGGAGGCCCCCTCGCGCACCCGGCGGGTGCTGGAGGGCGTGCGCCACAGCCTCGGCCGCGACGCCGAGGCGATCCACCACCACTACGACGTCTCCAACCGGTTCTACGAGCTGGTCCTCGGGCCGTCGATGACCTACACCTGCGCCCTCTACCCCCACGAGGACGCCACGCTGGAGGAGGCCCAGGCGGCCAAATACGACCTGGTGGCGCGCAAGCTGGACCTGCGCCCGGGCCAGCGACTGCTCGACATCGGCTGCGGCTGGGGCGGCATGGTCCGCCACGCCGCCCGCGAGTACGGCGTCCGCGCCCTCGGGGTGACCCTGTCGCGCGAGCAGGCGACCTGGGCCCAGGAGGAGATCAAGGCGCAGGGCCTGGACGACCTCGCCGAGGTGCGCCACCTGGACTACCGCCACGTCGCCGAGTCCGACTTCGACGCCATCAGCTCCATCGGGCTGACCGAGCACATCGGCGTGCAGCACTACCCGGAGTACTTCGGGTTCCTGCACCGCAAGCTCGCTCCCCACGGCCGGCTGCTCAACCACTGCATCACCCGCGCCCACAACCGGGCGACCTCGACGGGCAAGTTCATCGACCGCTACGTCTTCCCCGACGGCGAGCTCACCGGGTCCGGCACCATCGTCCGCGCGGTGGAGGACGCCGGGCTGGAGGTGCAGCACCACGAGAACATCCGGCTCCACTACGCCCGGACCCTCGCCGCGTGGGGCGCCAACCTGGCCGAGCACTGGGACGAGTGCGTCGCCGAGGTCGGTCCCAACACCGCGCGCGTGTGGGGCCTGTACATGGCCGGCTCGCGACTCGCGTTCGAGCGCAACGAGATCCAGCTGCACCACGTGCTCGCCTCGCGGGTCGACGACGCCGGCGCCACCGGCTACCCCCTCCGCCACACCTTCTGAGGACGCGGGTCGCGGGTTCACGCCGCGTGCCGCGGGGCCGATAACCTGCCGGGGTGAGCACTCCCGCCCAGCAGTACGCCGCCGAGGTCCTCGGCCGTGAGGAGATCTCGCCGCACCTGGTGCGCCTGCGACTCGGCGGTCCCGGACTCGCCGACTTCACCTCCACCGGCACCCCGGACGAGTGGGTCGGCCTGGTGGTGCCCGACCAGTTCCAGAGCCGCTACTACACCGTCCGCTCCTGGGACGGTCACGAGCTGGTGCTCGACGTGGTGGTGCACGACCAGGGACTCGTCACCGAGTGGGCCGCCGGCGACCCCGTCGGCGACACCGTGACCATCAGCGAGCCCAAGGGCTCCTTCACGCTGCCGCCGGACGCGCAGTGGCTGCTGCTGGTCGGCGACCTGACCGCGCTGCCGGCGATGGCGCGGATCCACGCCACGCACGGCGCCTCGCTGCCGACCACGATCCACGCCGAGGCCGAGGACGCCGCCGAGCTCGCGGCGTACCTCCCGGAGGGCACGCACTGGTCGGCCCCCGGCCCGCAGGGCAGCCGACTCGCCGAGATCGTGGAGGCCCTGGACTGGCCCGAGGGCGAGGGCTACTTCTGGATGGCCGGGGAGTCCGCGCAGATGCGCGCCATCCGCAAGCACCTGATGCGCGGTCGACGCCTGCCGTCGACGGCGTACGACGTCATGGGCTACTGGCGGGCCCAGGCCCGCCAGCCGCGGTCGGTCGACCCGGGCCCGATCTGGCGTGCCGGCAAGGCGGCCGGCAAGACCGACGAGGAGATCTGGGCCGACTACGACGCGGCCCAGGAGGGGCGGAGCAGGCATGGCTGAGGAGTACGACGAGGACTTCGGCGGCCTCCCGCCGCCGGCCCCGCTGATGTCGGGTGAGGCTCCGGAGGGCCACCGCAGCGGGTTCGCCTGCTTCGTCGGGCGGCCCAACGTCGGCAAGTCGACGCTGACCAACGCCCTGGTCGGCCAGAAGGTGGTCATCACCTCCGACAAGCCGCAGACCACCCGCAACGCGGTGCGCGGCATCGTGCACCGCGAGGACGGCCAGCTGGTGCTGGTCGACACCCCCGGACTGCACCGCCCGCGCACCCTGCTCGGTGAGCGGCTCAACGACCTGGTGATGACCACGTGGGCCGAGGTCGACGTGGTCGCGGTGTGCTTCCCCGCGGACGAGAAGATCGGCCCGGGGGACCGGTTCCTGGTCAACGAGCTGGCGAAGGTGCGGCGCTCGGTCAAGATCGCGGTGGCCACCAAGACCGACCTCGCCTCGCCGGACCGGCTCGCCGAGCACCTGATGCAGATCGCGGCGCTGGGGGAGGAGACCGGCACCGAGTGGGCCGAGATCGTGCCGGTGTCCTCGGTGTCGGGCGAGCAGATCGAGCTGCTGGCCGAGCTGCTGGTGGGCCTGATGCCCGAGGGGCCTCCGCTCTACCCCGACGGTGACCTCACCGACGCCCCGGACGAGGTGCTGGCGGCCGAGCTGATCCGCGAGGCCGCGCTGGACGGCGTACGCGACGAGCTGCCGCACTCCATCGCCGTGGTCGTGGAGGAGATGCTGCCGCGGGAGGACCGTCCCGCGGACAAGCCGTTGCTGGACGTGCACGCCAACCTGTTCGTGGAGCGGGAGTCGCAGAAGGGCATCGTCATCGGTCGCCGCGGCGCCCGGCTGCGTGAGGTCGGATCGGCCGCCCGCGAGCAGCTCGAGGCGATGTTCGGCACGAAGGTGCACCTGGACCTGCACGTCAAGGTCGCCAAGGAGTGGCAGCGCGACCCGCGCAAGCTGCGCCGTCTCGGCTTCTGAGGGTCAGTCGGGGACCCAGCACCGACCGAAGGTCATGCCCGCCTGCCACTGCTCCGCGGTGGGCCACTCGTAGCTCCACCGGTAGTCCAGCGGGTCCTCGGCCTCGTCCGCGCCCACGTCCTCACACGTCTGCTGGCCGCGCTGGCGGGCGGCGTCCCGGCCGGGATACTGCTGCGCCTCGAACCCGACGACGCTGACGGCCCGCCAGCCGTGGTCGGCCGAGCACACGACGCGCTCGAACCCCGGCGCGTCCGGCGCGGCGGTGCCACACATCGCGTAGCGGTCCGGGACCCCGTCGGCGAAGCCGTTGCGCAGGCTGCCCGAGGACGTGGCGAGCTGCTGGTCGCCGCTGACGACCACCGCGTCGCACCGCAGCCACTGGGAGCCGGCGTCGGACTGCTCCAGCGTCGGGGTGAACCAGATCGGACGCACCATGCTCAGGCGGAGACCGGCCTGGTCGGTGCCGAGGAACTCCGGCAGCCCCTCGGGGCAGCGGCGCGCCGCCTGGTCCTGGACCTGCGGGGAGTCCACGGCGACCTGGTGGCCGTCGACGACGAGGTCGAGCTGGGCGACCCGGTAGGTCTCCGACGCGTGCGGCTTGCCGCAGGGCCGATCGGCCGCCTCGGGCTGCTCGGGGGCCAGCGCCTCCTCGAACCCCAGCTGGTAGCAGCGGTTGTTCGGCGGGTCCGGGGGTGGCTCCGCGGCGCGGGTCGGGGTGGCCCCCGTGCTCTCGGTGGGCGTCGGCTCGGCGGCGTCGGGGGTGCTGCAGCCGACGAGGACCGCCGCCACGAGCAGCAGCACGGCGGTCATGCGCATGGTGGGTGGCCTCATTCCGTGGTGCGGGCCCAGCACACCGAGAGTCGGTTGCCGGCGTCCCACTGCTGTTCGTCGAACCAGGTGATCGCGAACTCGTAGTCGGCAGGGTAGTTGAGCCACGCACGCACCGAGCTCTCGCAGAAGGAGTCGGTACGGCTGGCGACGGTGTCGTCGCCGGGGTAGGGGTCCTCGGGCTCGCCCACCTTGATGGTGGTCACCGCGCGCCAGTCGTGGGCCTCGTCGCAGGGCACCTTGGTCGCGGCGCGGAAGGCGCGGCCGGCCGCACACACCAGCCAGCGGTCCTTCGGTCGTCCGGAGAGTACGCCGCGGGTCGTGCCGGGCAGGATGCGCAGCTTCTCGGCCTCCGCGGTGCCGCCGATGACGTCGCACCGGATCCAGCGTGCGCCGTCGCCCCATGCCTGGCGGGACGGGCGGAACCACGCCCAGCTGAGGACCGTGCGGAGCGCGTTGCTCGCGTCGGCGCCGATGAACTTGCGGAACTGGGTCGAGCACCGCTGGTAGGCGAAGTCGGCGACCGCGGGGTCGTCGTACTCCACCTCCTCGAGCTCGTCGGGCGTCTCGGCGACGTGGAAGGTCTCCGCGGTGTGCCGGTCCGTGCAGGGCGTGGTCTGGGTGGCGTTGACCGGCTTTGCCACGTCGGCGGGCGCGAGCACGCGGCAGGTGCCCTCCGCGGGTGCCTCGACCGCGTCGACCAGGTCGGGGTCGGTGTTGGAGCCCTGCGGCTCCGAGGCGCAGCCGGCCGCGGTCAACGCCGCCAGCACGACGGCGACGACACCGGCACGCTTCATCGGTGTGACCCCTTCGACCCTGCGGGACCCGGCTCCTGCCGGGTCAGTTGCTCAACAGTGCCGCGATCGTAGCGCCGAGCTCGTAGGCCGACGATTCCTCGCCCTCACCCACGTCGCCGAGCACCGAGAGCACCTCGGCGGACTGCGTCCAGCCCAGTGCCTCGATGATCGACTGGACCGAGCGCACGGCCCCGGTGGTGTCGTAGCGACCGTGGACCAGCAGCCCGTACGGCTTGCGGGACGCCTTGCCGGTGGAACCGTCCCCGTCCGCGGCGCCGTCCTCACCCAGCGAGCCGCCGGCGTGGAGGAAGATCGTGTCGAAGAAGTGCTTCAACGCCCCGGACATGTAGCCGAAGTTGGCCGGGGTGGCGATCAGGTAGCCGTCGGCGGCGAGCACCTCCTCCGCCCCCTCGGCGGAGGCCGCGTCCAGAGCGCTGCGGACGACGACCTCGACGCCCTCGATCTCCTCGTCCCGGGCGCCGGCGACCAGCGCGTCGGTGAGCTGCGTGACGCCGGGAGTGGGTGAGTGGTGCACGATCAGCAGACGGGACATGGCCGCCACTCTAGGGACCGCGCGTGTAGGGTGGTCACATCATGACGCGCACGCTGCTTCTCCAGGGCCCGGTCGCAGGGCTCCTTAGCTGCCGCAGCGAGGTCTGAGAGCCGGACCCCTCGCTGCGGAGTGTTGATGCGCCCGGCGCCCACCGACCGCAATCGCACCGAGGTAGTCATGACCAGCATTCCTTCCCAACAGCCCAGTGGCATGCCGTTCGAGCGGTACATGCCGTTTGAGCCCGTCACCGTCCCGGACCGCACGTGGCCCGACCAGCGCATCACCGCGGCGCCCCGGTGGCTCTCCACCGACCTGCGCGACGGCAACCAGGCCCTCATCGACCCGATGACGCCGACCCGCAAGTTGGTGATGTTCGAGCTCCTGGTCGAGATGGGCTACAAGGAGATCGAGGTCGGCTTCCCGGCGGCGAGCCAGACCGACTTCGACTTCGTGCGCGACCTGATCGAGCAGGACCGGATCCCCGACGACGTCCGCATCTCGGTGCTGACCCAGTCGCGGGAGGACCTCATCGAGCGCACCGTGCAGTCGCTGGTGGGCGCCGACAAGGCGACGGTGCACCTCTACAACGCCACGGCGCCGCTGTTCCGCCGCGTCGTGTTCGGGTTCACCGAGGCCGACTGCATCGGCATCGCCACCCAGGGCACCGAGTGGGTGATGAAGTACGCCGACCAGCTGCTGCCGGGCACCGACTTCGGCTACCAGTACAGCCCCGAGATTTTCACCCAGACGCCGACCGACTTCGCGCTGGAGGTGTGTGAGCGGGTCTCGGACGTGTGGCAGCCCGAGGCGGGGCGCGAGATCATCCTGAACCTGCCGGCGACGGTGGAGATGTCGACCCCCAACACCTACGCCGACCAGATCGAGTACTTCTCCCGCCACCTGACCCGTCGCGAGCACTCGGCGATCAGTCTGCACCCGCACAACGACCGCGGCACCGCGGTCGCTGCCACCGAGCTGGCGATGATGGCCGGCGCGGACCGGGTCGAGGGCTGCCTGTTCGGGCACGGTGAGCGCACCGGCAACGTGTGCCTGGTCACGCTGGGCATGAACCTGTTCAGCCAGGGCATCGACCCGCAGGTGAACTTCTCCGACATCGACGAGATCCGTCGCACGGTGGAGTACTGCACCCAGCTGCCGGTCCACCCGCGCCACCCCTACGCGGGCGACCTGGTCTACACCGCCTTCTCCGGGTCCCACCAGGACGCGATCAAGAAGGGCCTGGAGGACCTGGACCGGGTTGCCCACGAGCAGGGCAAGCCGGTCGGCGAGGTCCCGTGGGAGGCGCCTTACCTGCCGATCGACCCCAAGGACGTCGGACGCAGCTACGAGGCCGTGATTCGGGTCAACAGCCAGTCCGGCAAGGGCGGCGTGGCCTACGTCCTCAAGGCCGACCACCACCTCGACCTGCCGCGGCGTGCCCAGATCGAGTTCAGCCGCGTGATCCAGCGTCGCAGCGACACCGACGGTGGCGAGGTCACCCCGGACGAGATCTGGTCGATCTTCAACTCCGAGTACCTCGGCCGCGACGAGCCGCTGCGCCTCAACTCGGTCCACACCGAGAGCGCGGTGGGGGAGAAGGACGCACTGACGGTCAACGTCTACGTCGACGGCGCCTCGCGGGAGCTGCACGGCGTCGGCAACGGCCCGCTCTCCGCCTTCGTCGACGCGATCAACGGCCTCGAGGGCGGGTTCGACATCCGAGTGCTGGACTACCACGAGCACGCGCTGTCCTCGGGCGGTGACGCCATCGCCGCGGCGTACGTCGAGTGCGCGGTCGGCGAGGAGGTCCTGTGGGGCGTGGGCATGGACGCCAACATCGTCACCGCGTCCCTCAAGGCCGTCCTCAGCGCGGTCAACCGCAGCGCCGCCCACCGCGTCTGAGGACCGGCGCCCGGCGGGACCCGATTTCGCCGATCCCCGGACGCAGGGGGCAGCCCCGTGCAGGATGGCTCCGTGTTCGGGCGGAATCGGAAGTACCGGCGTCTGCGACGTCGACTGCGCGAGTTGGACCGCGTGGATGCCCGTCACGGCCTCGGTGCCTCGCCGCGACGAACGCCCCGCTCAGGACGCCGAGGCCAGTCGGTCGCGGTCGTGGTGACGCTGGTCGTCGTTGCCGCGCTGTTCCTGGTGCCGGGGCTCCTGCCCAACCGCCTGCGGTCGTTGGTCGGGTTCGGGGATGACCGGATCCTGCCCCCGGTCGTCGCGTCGACGCAGGGTGCGTACTCCTTCCTGGCGACCACCGGTGGCGGACCGGTCCGGTGGGACCCCTGTCGCCCGGTGCGCTACGAGGTGAACCCGGAGGGGGCCGAGCCGGCGTGGGTCGAGCTCGTCCACGCAGCGGCGGAGGAGATCGAGCACCTCACCGGCCTCCGCCTCGAGTACGCCGGGGAGTCCCGTCGGCGGCCCGGGTGGGAGGCCGATTTCGTCCCGGTGACCTTCGGGTCGGGGGCTCCCGCCCTCATCGCGTGGGCCACCGCCGAGGAGGTCCCCCGGCTCGCCGGTGATGTCGCCGGGCTCGGTGGTGCGGCGCCACGTGCTGACCAGTACGGCGGCGAGTCCCTCTCGCGCGGAGGGATCACCCTGGACATCGACTCCTTCGAGGCGATGGCGCAGCGTCGCGATGGTCGCGCAGCCCAGCGATCGGTGGTGCTGCACGAGTTCGGTCACCTGGTGGGGCTCGGCCACGTCGATGATCCCGAGCAGTTGATGTATCACGGTGGCACACCGGCATTGCAGTTCCGGGACGGTGACCGCGCGGGACTCGCCGCGGCGGGTCAAGGGCCCTGTCGATAGGACCGTACTGTCAGGATGTTGGCGTGAGTGAAGCGATCCTGGTCTCGGAGCGCATCGGTCAGTTCCACGTGGAGTCCGACCGCGGGCGCGACCGGCTGGAGTACACCGAGTACGGCAGCGGCGACCGCTGGGTGGTGCTGCTGCCCGGCCTGCTGATCCCGCGGCGGATGCACGACGGGCTCGCACGCTCGCTCGCCGGCGCCGGCCTGCACGTGGTGACGCTGGATCCGCTCGGGCACGGCGGCTCGGACCGGCCGGCCGACCCGTTGGCCTACTCGACCACCCACTGGGCACAGCAGGTGGTGGCCCTGCTGGACCATCTCGGTGCCAAGGACGCGGTCCTGGGCGGCACCTCGCTGGGTGCGAACGTCGCCCTCGAGGTGGCGGCCATCGCGCCCAAGCGGGTGCGCGGCCTCATCCTGGAGATGCCGGTGCTGCACAACGGCCTCGGTGCGGGCATCGGCGCGTTCGCACCGCTGATGTTCACGGCGCGGCGGCTCCCGTTCGCGATCACCGGCCTGCGGTGGGCCACCCGTGCGGTGCCCCGCCGCGCGGTGCCGGGGTGGACCGGCGTGGTGCTCGACACGCTGGGCCAGTACCCCGCCGCGATGGCCGCCTACACCCACGGCCTGTTCTTCGGGCGCGTTGCGCCCCTTGCCCACGAGCGGCGTCGGATCACCGCCCCGGCGCTCGTCATCGGTCATCCGTGGGATCCGATCCACCTGCGTGCCGACGCGGCGCTGCTCGCCGAGGAGCTGCCCAACGCCACCTTCGAGGAGGCGCGCTCGATCGTCGAGTGGCGGGTCAGCCCCGGGCGCCTCGACGAGCTCGCCGTCGACTTCGCGCGGGCGCGCTGGCAGGCCCGGGCGCGCACACGGCGTACGTCCTGAGGGGTCAGGCCCAGATCGCCCAGATCGCGGTCGAGGTCACCGCCATCAGTACGAGATTGAGTGGCCCGCCCACCTTGGCGAAGTCGGTGAACCGGTACAGCCCGGTGCCGTAGACCATGGCGTTGGTCTGGTAGCCGACGGGGGAGAGGAAGCTGGTCGACGCGGCGAACATCACCGTCAAGACCAACGGGAGTACGCCGATCCCCAGCTCGGCCGAGAGCGACACCGCGACGGGCACGAGGATCACGACGGAGGCGTTGTTGCTGACCACTTCGGTGAGCACCGTGGTGAAGGCGTAGAGGGCCATCAGCACCACCAGCGGGTGCCAGTCGACCGCCGCGCCGGCCAGCAGGCCACCGAGCCACTCCGCGCCACCGGACTTGGTCATCGCCACGCCGAGGGGGATCACGCCCGCGAGCAGGAAGATGACTTCCCACGGCACGCCCGAGTAGAGGTCGTCCTTGGTGACGCACTCGGTCACGGCCATGGCGATCACGCCCAGCAACGCCGTCACCACGATCGGCAACGGTGTCAGTGCGGCGGCGCCGACCACTGCCAGGACGATGCCCCCGGCCAGCCACATGCGTCGTGCGTCGAACTCGTCCTCGAACTCGCTGAGCAGCACCAGGTCGGGGTGACGGCGCAGGGCGGCCATGTCCTCCTCGGCGACCTCGAGCAGCAGGATCTCCCCGACATTCAGGCGTTCCTCCGAGAGTCGTGCGGAGACGGTCTGCTGTGCCTCGATCCCGACGAGTCGGGCCCGGTAGCGCACCCAGAAGCCGATCGTCCGGGCTCGGCGACCGGTGAAGAGCAGTCGGTTGCGCACCAGGGCCCGGACCAGGACGCCGTTGCCGCTCGCCCGGGTGTTGCGGTGGGTGTCGGTGAGGACGACCACGTCCTCGTCCTTGATCAGGTCCGCCACCTGCCGGGTGGTGCCGCGCACCTTCACCACGTCGTCCTCGGTCAGCCGCAAGCGCTCGGCGTCCTCGCGGTGGGACGCGCCGTCGCGGATCAGGCGGGTGACCGTCACGCCGGCGTCGCTGGCCCGGCCGGACTCCGCCAGGCTCGCGCCCAGCCAGCCGCTGCCGGCGGGGAAGCCGAGCTCGACCACGAACTCCTCCTCGGCCTCGTCCTCGCCGCCGAGATCGGTGCTGGGCAGGAGGAACCGTCCCACCAGCGCGAAGTAGACCAGGCCGGTCAGCAGGACGAGGGCACCGACGGGTGCGAACTCGAACATGCCGATGCTGCGTCCCAGCGCGTCGTCGCCGGTGACGAGAGTCGAGGCGAGGATGTTGGTCGAGGTGCCGACCAGGGTGAGCATCCCGCCGAGCATCCCGAAGAAGCTCAGCGGCATCAGCAGCCGGGACGCCCGCAGCCCGAGCTGTCGGCTCATGTCGAGCACGAAGGGGATCGTGACGGCCACGGCCGCGGTGTTGTTGACGAAGCCGGAGACCACGCCGACGACCGGCATCAGCACGAAGAAGAGCCGCAGCTCCGAGCTGCCGACGAACGGCACCAGTCGGCGCCCCAGCGCGTGCATCAGGCCCGATCGCTGTACCCCGGCGGAGAGGATGAACATCGCCAGCACCGTCACCGTCGCCGGGCTCGACAGCCCGGACAGCCCCTCGGTGACGGTCGGGAAGGCGCCGGCCAGGTCGATGTCGCGATCGCGCAGCCAGGGGACGGCGTCGACCAGCGGGTCCCCGGCCAACGGGATCACCATCAGGGTCACCATGATCAGCAGCGCCGAGACGTCCAGGGGAAGGCGCTGGCTGGCGAAGAGGTACAACGCGGCCGCGATGACGAGCAGCACCAGCCCGATCTCGACGGTCATGGGCGCTGATCCTACGGCGCCTCCTCCGGCGGCATCGCCGCCGTCACCAGCCGTACGGCGTCGGCCACGACCCGCTCCACGGGCAGGTCGGTGTCGACCACGCCGCCGGCCTCGTCCGCCTCGAGCGGCTCCAGCGTGGCGAACTGCGAGTCCAGCAGCGAGGACGGCATGAAGTGCTCACGGTGCTCCATGCGCTCCACCAGGACCGCGCGCGATCCCACGAGGTGCACGAACACGGTCGGCTCGGGTACGGCGCCGCGGAGGACGTCGCGGTAGGTGCGCCGCAGCGCCGAACAGGTCAGCACGGTCGCGGTCCCGGCCTCGTGGTGTCGTGCGGTCCAGGTCGCGAGGTCGGCGAGCCACGGCGCACGGTCGTCGTCGGTGAGCGGCGTACCGGCCGACATCTTGGCCACGTTGGCCGGTGGATGGTGGTCGTCGCCCTCGGTGAGCACCAGTCCCAGCTCGGCAGCGAGTGCCTGGGCGACGGTGGACTTGCCGGTCCCCGAGACGCCCATGACGACCACGTGCCGATGGGCGCGTACGCCGTCCGCCTGCGCGGCGCCGCGGGTCATGGTGTGCCCCGTCCCGGCCCACCACGCCGGAGCGCTCGCCTCGGTAGGGTCGGGACATGGCGACCCTCTACAGCAGCGTGCTGGACGAGATCGGGCGTCGCATCGTCGACGGCGACCCGGCCGCCGACACCGCGCTCACCCTCGAGGGGATCGGGCAGGAGTTCGGCGTCTCCCGCACCGTTGCCCGCGAGGTCGTCCAGGTCCTGGTGTCGCTGGGGCTCGTGGAGAGCCGGCGCCGCACCGGGGTGCGGGTGTTGGGCGCCACGCACTGGGACGTCATGGACCCTGCGGTCCTGCGGTGGCGCCTCGCCAGCGTCGAGCGGCGACGGGTCGTCCACGAGCTCTCGGAGTTCCGGCTCGCGGTGGAGCCGACCGCGGTCGCCCTCGCGGCACGCCACGCCACCGACGCGCAGCGCGAGGAGCTGCGGGACCTGGCGGCGCGCATGGAGGAGACGGGCAGCCGCGGCGAGCTGGCGGCGTTCCTCGAGCACGACGTGGCCTTCCACCGGCTGCTGCTGCAGGCCTCGGGCAACCTGCAGTTCGCCCGCATGGCCGGCATGGTCGAGGAGGTGCTGCGCGGCCGCACCGACCACGACCTGATGCCGCCCGAGCCCAAGCCCGAGGCCAGGCGGCTGCACCAGATGGTGGCCGACGCGGTCGCCGAGGGCCAGCCGCAGCTGGCGGAGTCCGCGATGGCCACGCTGTGCGCCGAGGTGCTGACGGAGATGTCGGACCCACCGGCCTGACGGCCGGGGGCCCGTGGCTGCGGTCATGCGCCGACGGCGGCGGCGACCGGCCACAGCAGCACCGCGAGCACGAAGGCACTGAGACCCAGCGTCGTCTCCATCACCGTCCAGGTGCGCAGCGTCTGCTTCTCGTCCATGCCGAAGAAGCGGCTCACCAGCCAGAAGCCCGAGTCGTTGACGTGGGAGAGCACGGTGGCGCCTGCGGCGATCGCGATGACCACGAGCGCGATGCGGAAGTCGCCCAGGCCCTCGCTGGCGACCAGTGGGCTGATGAGCCCTGCCGTGGTGGTCAGCGCGACGGTCGCCGAGCCCTGCGACACCCGCAGCAGCGTGGCGATGACGAACGCCTGCAACAGCACGGGCATGCCGAGGTCGCCCAGCGAGTCGGTCATGGCCGTGCCGATGCCGCTGGTGCGCAGTACGCCGCCGAACATGCCGCCGGCACCGGTGATGAGGATGATGGTGCAGATCGGGCCCAGTGCGGCGTCGAGCACGCCGGTCACCTCGCCCACCGAGCCGACCCGCGACCCGATCACCGCGATCGCCGTCAGCAGCGTGATGAGCAGCGCGATCGGTGTCTCGCCGACCAGTCGCACCGTGTCGACGGTCGCGGTGGCCGTGAGGACGCCGGAGTCGACCAGCGTGCTGAGGACGGTGTTGAGCGCGATGAGCCCCATCGGGAGCAGCAGCAGGCCGAGGACCAGCGGGAAGGACGGCCGCGGCGCGTCGGCCGCGGTGGCGTCGTTCTCCTCGCCGAAGAGCAGCGTCGGCACGTCGACCACGATCCGCCGACCGATCCAACGGGCGTAGAGGTAGGAGCCCACGAACCAGGCGACCACGGCCACCGGGAGGCCGACGAGCAGCCCGACGCCCACGTCGCCGCCGAGGGCGACCGTGGCGGCGACCGGGCCGGGGTGGGGCGGCACGATCGCGTGCATCGCGGCGAACGCACCCGCGGCGGGGAACGCGTAGAGGATCAGCGAGCCGCCGAAGCGCCGCGCCACGGTGAAGATGATCGGGAGGAAGACCACCAGCCCGGCGTCGAAGAAGATCGGGAAGCCGAACAGCAGTGCCGCCACGCCCAGTGCGAACGGTGCGCGCTGCTCACCGAACCGCCCGATCAGCGTGTCGGCGAGGACCTGTGCCCCTCCGGTCACCTCCAGCAGCCGGCCGAGCATGACGCCGAAGCCGACCAGCAGCGCGACCGCTCCCAGCGTGCCGCCGAAGCCGGCCAGGAGTGCGTCGGGGACGTCGGCGACCGGGATGCCGGCCACGACCGCGGTCAGCGTGCTGACCAGCACGAGGGACACGAATGCGTGGAGCCGGAGCTTCATGATGAGCACGAGGAGGAGCGCGACCGCGCCGGCGGCGATCAGCAGCAGCACTCCGGTGCCGTGCACGGGGGTGATCGGATCCATGGGTGCCTTTCGGGAAGCGCCGGCGTACCGGTGCTGTGAGTGTGGTCACGCCATGGTGAACGAAAGGTACTATCTTTGACAACCCGGCGCCCCGCGCGCCCGGGGTCAGGCGCCGCGGCGCTCCTCGTGGTCACCGGCGCGGACAGCGATCCGCAGCTGGGCGGCGGAGTCCTGGATGGCGTCGGCGATGAGCTCGTGCGTGCGCGGGTCGCGCAGGCCGTCGCCCACGATCGCCACCACCGTGTCGCTGACCAGGCGGACCACGTCGTCGTGGAACGGCACGTACTTCAGGCGTCCCGTGCGCTGGTTCTGCCGGATCAGGTCGACCACCAGGTCGTCGAGGTCGTCGCGATTGCGCTCCAGCGCGGAGGCCACGTGGTCGGCGTACGTGCCGGTCTGGATGACCGCGATCACCTCGTCGAGCACCGCCACGGTCACCGGCTTGCGGATGATGTTGACGATCGTGGTGGAGAAGCGGCCCACGACGTACGCCGCCGCGCGATCCCCGAACGCACGGTCGATCGCCCGGCCCAGGCGGGCCACGATGATCACGATGCGCAGCAGCCGGAAGCTGCGGAACGCCGGGTGCGACAGCGGGATCATGCCGATGATCTCGTACCAGTAGGTGCGCAGGAACCGCCATCCCATGCCCGAGCGACGCCAGCGCCACGCGAACTCGACGGCGAACACGCCGCACACCACGTAGTCGGCCACGATCACGCGCCGTTCGGTGGTCGGGTCCACCTCGAAGAACGTCACCCACGACAGCAGGACCACCGAGGCGATCGCCAGCAGCAGCATCAACCAGTCCACGATCGTCACCGGCGGTGCGGCGGGCCTGCCCGGCTTGCGTGGCGGCCCGCTTCCGTGCGGTGACGTCGGGGTGGCGACCTCGGCTGACGCACTCATGCCCGCACAATAGAAGGGTGCCGCTCTACCGCGACGAGGCGATCGTGCTGCGCACCCACAAGCTGGGTGAGGCCGATCGGATCATCACCCTGCTCACCCGGGAACAGGGACTGGTGCGTGCCGTCGCCAAGGGAGTGCGGCGTACGACCTCGCGCTGGGGGTCCCGGCTGGAGCCGTTCACCCACGTCGACCTGCAGTTGGCCGAGGGGCGGACGCTGGACACCATCACCCAGGCCGAGACGCGCGGCGCGTACGCCGGCCGGCTCGGTGGCGACTACGACCGCTACACCGCGGGCACGGTGATGCTCGAGACCGCCCAGCAGGTCGTCATCGAGGAGCGGGAGCCGGCGGTGCAGCAGTTCTCGCTGCTGCTCGGCGGGCTGCGCGCGATGGCGTCCGGCGAGCGCCGGCCGGTCCACGTGCTCGACGCCTACCTGCTGCGAGCCCTCGCGATCGCCGGCTACGCGCCGTCGTTCACCGACTGCGCCCACTGCGGCCGCTCGGGGCCGCACCGCTGGTTCAACCCGGGCATGGGCGGGGTGCTGTGTGCGACCTGCCGCGTCCCGGGGTCGGCGACCCCGGCGCCGGAGACGCTCGCCCTGCTCGGCGCGCTGCTCTCGGGCGACTGGCCGGTGGCCGAGGCCGCCGAGGAGCGCCACGTCCGCGAGGGCAGCGGCCTGGTCGCGGCGTTCGTGCAGTGGCACCTGGAGCGTGGCCTGCGCTCCCTCGCCTACGTCGAGCGCTGACCCGTCGGCGGCTCGGTGGCCGCTACGCTGCAGCCGTGTCACGTCCCACGCCCGTCCCGCCGACCCCGCACCCCTCCGGCGCGCGGCCGCCGGAGATCCCGGCCGAGCTGGTGCCCGAGCACGTCGCCGTGATCATGGACGGCAACGGTCGGTGGGCCAAGGAGCGCGGGCTGCCGCGCACGGCGGGCCACGCCGAGGGGGAGTCCTCGCTGTTCGACGTCGTCGAGGGGGCGATCGAGATCGGGGTGAAGGCCGTGTCGGCCTACGCCTTCTCGACCGAGAACTGGAAGCGGTCGCCTGAGGAGGTCCGGTGGCTGATGGGCTTCAACCGCGACGTCGTACGACGGCGCCGCGAGGAGATGCACGAGCGCGGCATCCGCGTGCGGTGGGCCGGGCGTGCGCCGAGGCTGTGGAAGTCGGTCATCAAGGAGCTGCGCACCTCCGAGGAGCTCACGGCCGACAACGACGTGCTCACGCTGACGATGTGCGTGAACTACGGCGGGCGCAGCGAGATCGTCGACACCGCCCGCGAACTCGCCCGCGAGGCCGCGGCCGGACGACTGGACCCCGAGCGCATCGACGAGCGGTCCTTCGCGCGCCGCCTCTACGTGCCCGACGTGCCCGAGGTCGACCTGGTGTGGCGCACGTCGGGGGAGCAGCGCCTCTCGAACTTCCTGCCCTGGCAGGCGGCGTACGCCGAGTTCGTCTTCTCCGACGTCCAGTGGCCCGACGTCGACCGACGCCACCTGTGGGACGCCATCGAGACCTACGCCCGCCGCGACCGCCGGTACGGCGGCGCCCAGGGTTGAGTGCTCACTTGTTGCACCCCGAGTCGGCACTTGTTCGCGGTTGAGTCGGCAGTGGGGCCGATTCGACCCGCAGGAAGTGAGCACTCGACGCGCAACAAGTGAGCACTCGACCTGCCGGTGTCAGTGCTCGTCGTAGTGCTCCCCGTGCGGGGCGTGGCGGTGGCCGTCGTGGACGTAGTCGACGTGGTCGTCGTGGGGGACCGCGAGGTGCCCGCACCCGGGACCGTGGACGTGCGGGTGCTCGCGCGTCGGCTCGTGGCCGGGTACGCCGCCGGTCGGGAAGGGTTCCCGGAGTCGTTGCCGTCGGCGCAGCCAGGCGCCGACCGGCCAGGCGAGCGCGAAGCCCGCCAGCGAGACGAGCACGATCGTGGCTCCCGGCGCGAAGTCGGCGCGGTAGGAGGCGAGCGCGGCGAACAGCAGGCCGCCGAGCGCGGCCAGCGCCCCGAGTCCCATGGCCGCGACCATCGTCGAGCGGAACGAGCGGGTCACCTGCTGTGCCGTCGCGACCGGCACGATCATCAACGCCGACACCAGCAGCAGGCCGACCGTGCGCATCGCGACCGTCACGCTCACCGCGGTGAGGACGGCGACGACGAGGTTGTAGGAACGCACCCGCAGGCCCGCGACGATCGCGAACTCGGGGTCCTGTGCGACGGCGAAGAGCTGCGGGGCCAGCCCGATGCACACCGCCAGCACGCCGGCCGCGAGCACCATCGTGGTGAGCACGTCGGCCTCGGAGATGGTGGTGATCGACCCGAAGAGGTACTGGTCCATTTTCGCGGTACTCTCGCCGTCGAGCCCTGCCACGAACAGGCCTCCCGCGAGGCCGCCGTAGAACAGCAGTGCCAGGGCGACGTCGGCGCCGGTCTGGCCGCGTTCGCGCAGCGTCTCGATCAGCACCGCGCCCACGATCGCCGCGGCGACCGCGGTCCACGTGGGCGAGCTGCTGGTCACCAGTCCGATCGCCACGCCGGTGATGGCGACGTGCCCGATGCCGTCGCCCATCAGGGAGACGCGGCGCTGGACCAGGTAGGTGCCCACGGCGGGCGCGGCGAGCCCGGTGACGAACGCCGCGAGGAACGCGCGCTGCATGAAGGGCAGCGTCAGCAGCTCGATGGGACTCACGGGTGCTCTCCCTCGGTCGCCTCCAGCGGCGCATTGACCGTGGGAGCGTGGTCGGGCGACTCGCCGGTGGCGTGGTGATGGTGGGTGTGCGGGTCGGCCAACCAGGGCTGGTGCACGTCGTGGTCGCCCAGCGGGGGGCCGTCGTAGGCGATGCGGCCGTCCCGCATCACCACGGCGCGGTCGATCAGGCGTGCCATGGGGCCGAGCTCGTGGGCGACGAGGACGACGGTCGCGCCGCGTTGCTTGAGTCGCTCGAGGGTGTCGGCGAGCGCCTGTTGGTTGGGCAGGTCCACGCCGGCGTTGGGCTCGTCGAGCAGCAACAGCTCCGGGCGGCCGGCCAACGCCCGGGCGATGAGCACCCGCTGCTGCTGGCCGCCGGAGAGCATGCTGACGGTGTCGTGGCGACGGTCGCCGAGGCCGACGACGTCCAGGGCGTCCTCGATGGCGGTGCGGTCGTCGCGGGACAGTGGCCGGAGGAGTCGCCGGTGGGTGAGTCGGCCGGAGGCGACGAGTTCCCACACCGACGCCGGTACGCCGGAGGTCGCCGACGCGCGCTGCGGCACGAAGCCGACACGGTGCCACTCCTCGAAGCGGTCCAGCCGGCTGCCGAGCATCTCGACCTCGCCCTCGGTGAGGGGGTGCAGGCCGAGCAGGGACCGCACGAGCGTGGACTTGCCGGAGCCGTTGGCGCCCATCAGGGCGAGGAACTGGCCGTGCTCGACGGTGAGGTCGATGTGGCGCAGCACGGGTCGGCCGCCCAGGGCGACCGACCCGTGCCGGACGGAGAGTGCAGGTGTGGTCATCGACATCCGTTGGCGCTGCGGAGGGCTTCGAGGTTCGCTGCCATCAGGGAAGCGTAGTCCTCCTCGGCCGTCTCGTCGTCCAGCCCGGCGATCGGGTCCAGGACCTCGCTCTGCAGGCCGAGGTCGCCGGCGATGGTGTCGGCGGCGGCCGACGGTGCCAGCCGCTCGGTGAAGACCGTGGTGAGGCCCTCCTCGCGGATCAGCTCCTGGAGCTCGGCGATGTGGGCGGGCGTCGCCTCCGCGTCGGGTGCCAGTCCGGCGATCGCCTCGAACTCCAGCCCGTACTTGTCCAGGTAGGAGAAGGCGTCGTGGGAGGTCACCACGGTCGAGCGCTCACACTCGGCGAGGCCGGAGGCGAAGTCCTCGTCGATGCCCTCCAGCTCGGTGCGGAGGTCGGCCGCGTTGCTGCGGAAGTCCTCGGCGTGGTCGGGGTCGACCTCGGCGAGCTGCTCGGCGACCTCGTCCCCGAGGTCGGCCATGCGCAGCGGGTCGTGCCAGAAGTGCGGATCGTGGGTGCCGTGGTCGTGGTCGTGCTCGCCCTCGGCGCCGGACTCCTCGGCGTGGTCGTGGTCCTCGTGCCCCTCCTCGTCGGAGTGCTCCTCCTCGGAGTGGCCCTCGCCGGCGTGCTCGGCGTGCTCGTCCCCGCCCTCGCCGAACAGCCGCTGGTCGACGGCGTCGGCGGCGTCGTACGTCGCGCCCTCGGCGTTGGTGTCGACCGCGGCGTCGATGGCGGGCTGGAACTCGCTGAGGTAGACGACCAGGTCGGCGCCGGTGATCTCGGCGGTCTGGTTGACCGTGAGCTCCAGGTCGTGCGGGTCGCGGCCCGGCTGGGTGATCAGCGAGACGTCCGCGTGCTCGCCCGCGACCTGGTCGGTGACGTACTGGAGGGGGTAGAACGCCGTGGCGACCTCGACGCCGTCGCCGTCGTCGGTGCCGCCGAAGGCGCTGCAACCCGACAGGGCGAGGGGGAGGGCGAGGAGCGGGAGAAGTCTGCGCATGAGAATCATTCTCAACTATCTCCGGGGCACGGTCAAATCGATAGGCTGCCGACGTGCTGGTGGTGAACCGATTCCGTGAAGCAGGCGACGCGACCGCGCTCGCCGAGGAGCTCACCGACGTCCGGGCGGTCCTGGCGCGCCAGGCGGGGTACGTCGAGGGGTGGGTCGGTCGCAACGTCGACGAGCCCGACCTGTGGGTGCTGACCACCCGGTGGGAGCACGTCGGGGCCTATCGCCGCGCCCTGTCCGCCTACGAGGTGAAGATGGAGGCGTGGGCGACGCTCGGGCGCGCGCTCGACGAGCCCGGCGCCTACGAGGTGGTCGAGCCCGACACCGTGCTCAACGTCGCGAGCCCTCGCGTAACCTGACGCCTGTGCCCCAGGGCGCAGCGCGCCCGCGCCTGCTCCCGCACCAGCGATACCTGCACCATCGTCCCGAGAAGGATCATCTCCGTGGCCAAGCCGCCCCCCTCCACGCTCGACCAGGTCGTCTCGCTCGCCAAGCGGCGTGGCTTCGTCTTCCCCTGCGGCGAGATCTACGGCGGCACGCGTTCAGCCTGGGACTACGGTCCGCTCGGCGTGGAGCTGAAGGAGAACATCAAGCGTCAGTGGTGGCGGGCCATGGTGACCGGCCGCGAGGACGTCGTGGGCCTGGACTCCTCGGTGATCCTGCCCAAGCGCACCTGGGAGGCCAGCGGCCACCTGAGCACCTTCAGCGACCCGTTGACCGAGTGCCAGTCCTGCCACAAGCGCTTCCGCGAGGATCACCTCCAGGAGGACTACGCGGGCAAGAAGGGCATCGAGGACCCCGATTCGGTCGACATCAACGAGTCGGTCCCGTGCCCCAACTGCGGCAACCGGCAGACCTGGACCGAGGCCCGCGAGTTCAACATGATGCTCAAGACCTACCTCGGCGTCATCGAGGACGAGTCCGGGCTCCACTACCTGCGCCCCGAGACTGCGCAGGGCATCTTCCTCAACTTCGCCAACGTGGTGACCACGAGCCGCAAGAAGCCGCCGTTCGGCATCGCCCAGATGGGCAAGAGCTTCCGCAACGAGATCACCCCGGGCAACTTCATCTTCCGCACGCGCGAGTTCGAGCAGATGGAGATGGAGTACTTCGTCAAGCCCGGTGAGGACGAGGAGCTCCACCAGTACTGGATCGACGAGCGCACCAAGTGGTACGTCGACCTCGGCATCAACCCCGACAACCTGCGGCACTTCGAGCACCCCAAGGAGAAGCTGTCGCACTACTCCAAGCGCACCGTCGACATCGAGTACGACTTCGGCTTCTCCGAGCGGGGCTTCGAGGAGCTCGAGGGCATCGCCAACCGCACCGACTACGACCTGACGCAGCACTCGGAGTACTCCGGCCAGGACCTGTCCTACTTCGACCAGGCCGCCGACGAGCGCTACGTGCCGTACGTCATCGAGCCGGCGGCGGGCCTGACCCGCTCGATCATGGCGTTCCTGCTCGACGCCTACACCGAGGACGAGGCCCCCAACACCAAGGGCGGCGTCGACAAGCGCACGGTCATGCGCCTGGACCACCGGCTCGCGCCGGTCAAGGTCGCGGTGCTGCCGCTCTCGCGCAACGCCGACCTGACCCCGAAGGCCCGGGACCTCGCCACGCGGCTGCGCCAGCACTGGAACGTCGAGTTCGACGACTCCGGCGCCATCGGCCGTCGCTACCGCCGCCAGGACGAGATCGGCACGCCGTACTGCGTCACGGTGGACTTCGACACCCTCGACGACCACGCGGTCACCGTCCGCGAGCGCGACACGATGGCGCAGGAGCGGGTGTCGTTGGACCAGGTCGAGGGGTGGCTGGCCCAGCGCCTGCTCGGTTGCTGATTTGCAGTCAGACCCCCCTCCGACTGACACAATGGGGTCCGTGAACACCGTGACGTCCGTCCTCCTCCGGCTGCTGGCCGGCGCGCTCGCGCTGACCGTGCTCGCTGCGTGCGGAGGCGGTGACGACGGCGCCGACGCCGACAGCGCCCCCTCCAGCGAGGCGGAGGCCCCCGCCTCGCCCAGCGAGTCGGCCGCCGAGGACTACGTCGAGGTCCCGCAGGGCGTGACGCTGTCCGAGGCCGGCAGCGAGTTCGAGCTGCGCGACACCGCGACCGTGGCGTGGCAGCCGCGCCAGAAGCAGGTCGCCGTGGCTGACGTCACGGTCCGCAGCGTCGAGCGCACCTCCTTCGACGAGGCGTTCGCCGGCTACCGCATCACCGACCAGATGGCGGCGATGACCCCGTACTTCGTCCGGGCGCGCGTGGTGAACCCGACCGGCACCAACCTCGGGAAGGTCGCGGTGCCGATCTACCTGCGCGACGACGCCGGCACCCTGGTGGAGGAGACGACGCTGCAGGGCAGCTTCAAGCCCTGCACCGGTGGCTCGCTGCCGAAGAAGTTCAAGAAGAACGCCAAGACGACCGTCTGCCTGGTCTTCCTGCTGTCCCAGGGGCGCAGCTTCGACTCGGTCGCCTTCCAGCTGCCCGGCGGCATCGAGCCGGTTACCTGGACCGGCAAGGCCACCAAGTACAAGGCGCCGCGCCAGGGCGGCGACGGCAACTCGTGACCCGCGGCCCGCTGGACCTCGGGTCGTTGCAGGTCGACCCGCCCGTCGTCCTCGCGCCGATGGCCGGCGTGACCAACGCGGCGTTCCGGCGCCTCTGCGCCGAGCACGGTGCCGGGCTCTACGTCTGCGAGATGATCACCAGCCGCGGACTCGTGGAGCGGGACCCCACGACCCACCGGATGCTGGTCTTCGACGACGCCGAGCAGGTGCGGTCGGTCCAGCTCTACGGCACCGACCCGCACTACGTCGGCAGGGCCACCGAGATCCTCTGCGCCGAGTACGGCGTGGCCCACGTCGACCTGAACTTCGGCTGCCCGGTGCCCAAGGTGACCCGCAAGGGCGGTGGCGGTGCGCTGCCCTGGAAGCGGGGGCTGCTCGCACAGATCCTCGAGGCGGCGGTTGCCGCCGCCGCGCCGTACGACGTCCCGGTCACCATGAAGACCCGCAAGGGCATCGACGAGGACCACCTGACCCACCTCGACGCCGGTCGGATCGCGCAGGAGTCCGGCTGTGCGGCCATCGCCCTGCACGGCCGGACGGTGGCGCAGGCATACTCCGGCGCCGCGGACTGGGACGCGATCGCCGAGCTGGTCGACCACGTGGACATCCCCGTGCTGGGCAACGGCGACATCTGGGAGGCCGCGGACGCCCTGCGGATGGTGGACCGGACGGGGGCCGCCGGCGTCGTGATCGGTCGGGGCTGCCTCGGGCGGCCGTGGCTCTTCCGCGACCTCGCGGCGGCGTTCGCGGGGGAGGAGGTCACCACCCTGCCGACGCTGGGCGAGGTGTCGACGATGATGCGGCGCCATGCCGAGCTGCTCTCCGAGCACATGGGGGAGGAGCGCGGCTGCAAGGAGTTCCGCAAGCACGTCACGTGGTACCTCAAGGGCTTCCCGGCTGGCGGGGAGCTGCGCCACCGGCTCGCCAAGATCGACCGCCTCACCGACCTCGATGCGCTCATCGCCGACCTCGACCCGGCCCACCCGTTCCCCGAGCAGGAGCTGGGCAAGCCGCGGGGGCGACAGGGCTCCCCACGCAAGCGGGTGGTGGTCCCCGAGGGGTGGCTGGACGACGCCGACGGGCGCGACTGCCACCTCACCGAGGAGCTCACCGAGACCACCGGCGGGTGAGCGGGAACACCCGGGCAACACGCCGTCACAATTCGGCATCGTTTGTCACGTGTGCTTCACTCGATCCTTGTGCCGCCGCCACCTCGGCGCTGCACGAGTCCGAGCAAGCGAACGAAGGAGTCACGCCGTGGCCAACAGCCACAAGCGCGACCTGAAGATCTCCCGGCGCCGAACCGCCGCGATCGCCGCCCCTCTTGCCGCCGCCACCACCGTGGCCACCATCGCCGTCGGCGTGCTGGGCAATGAGGACGAGGGCGACGCGACGATGGCCATCGACACCAGCCAATTCTCGGGCTCGGTCGCGGACACCAGCGATCGTGGCGAGGTGCTCTCGCGCAGCGGCAGCGACCGCGACCGCGCGGAGATCCAGGACGGCAAGACCATCAAGCTCGCGCCGACCAAGGCCGACAAGATGATGCGCCCGCAGCAGGTCAAGTCCGCCGTCAACGGCGCCGACACCAACCTGTGGACCACCGAGGTGCTCAACCTGTGGACCCGTCCCGACGGCAAGGCCGACAAGGTCGGTGAGGTCGACGAGGTCGAGAAGGTGCTCGTCACCGGCCGTGAGCTCGGCGACCGCGAGGAGATCGTGGTCGAGGGCAAGTCCCGCTGGGTCACCGCCGGCTACCTGGACGAGGAGAAGCCGGTCGCGCAGTCGGGCACCGGCGGCACCTGCAGCAACGGCACGTCCGTGCCGGCGGGGGTCTCCTCCAACATCCGTGCGATCCACCAGGCCGTCTGCTCCCGCTGGGCGCAGATCAGCACCTACGGCACGCTCCGCGGCGGTGGCGGCGACCACGGTGCGGGTCGTGCGGTGGACATCATGGTCTCCGGTGCCACGGGCTGGGAGGTCGCGGAGTACGTCCGCGCCAACGCCTCCGCGCTCGGCGTCAAGTACGTCATCTACTCCCAGCAGATCTGGTCGGTGGAGCGTGGCGGCGAGGGCTGGCGCGGCATGTCCGACCGCGGCTCGACGACGGCCAACCACTTCGACCACGTCCACGTCTCGACCTTCTGAGCCGAGTCGGCGTGAACTCGGCTCGGCAACGGGTCGAGTCGGCGTGAACTCGGTTGCCAAGTGGGTCGAGTCGGCGTGAACTCGGCTGCTGCGTGGGTACGTCGCGGGGTCCTCTAGGCTTCGGACCCGTGCAGGAGTACGACGAGCTCGCTCGCGAACGCATCGTCCCGGAGCCGCCCAAGCGCGTCGACGCGCCGGAGCGTACGCCGTTCGAGCGGGACCGGGCGCGGGTGGTCCACGCCGCGTCGTTCCGGCGACTCGCCGCCAAGACCCAGGTGGTGGGGCCGCAGAGCGACGACTTCGTCCGCAATCGGCTGACGCACAGCCTGGAGGTCGCCCAGGTCTCCCGGGACCTGGCCCGCGCGTTGGGGAGCCATCCCGACATCGCCGAGACGGCGGCCATGGCTCACGACCTCGGGCACCCCCCGTTCGGCCACAACGGTGAGCGGGCGCTGGACGAGTTGGCGGCCGACTGTGGCGGGTTCGAGGGCAACGCCCAGACGTTGCGCCTGCTGAGTCGGCTGGAGGCCAAGACCTTCGACGACCAGGGGCGCTCGGTCGGCCTCAACCTGACCCGGGCCACGCTCGACGCCTGTGTGAAGTACCCGTGGACGCTCGCCGATGCCCCGGCACCCGGCGGTGTCCACGCCGACGGGAGCCCCCGCCAGGGCACCAAGTTCGGCGCCTACGAGGACGACCTGCCGGCGTTCACCTGGCTCCGGCGCGACGCTCCCCGCGGGCGTCGGTGCGTGGAGGCGCAGATCATGGACCTCGCCGACGACGTCGCCTACTCCGTCCACGACGTCGAGGACGGCACCGTGGCGGGCCGACTGGACCTGACTGTGCTGGACCGCGCAGCGGTGTGGGAGACGGTGCGCTCGTGGTACCTGCCGGGCGCCACCGACGACGACCTGGACGCCACGATCGCGCGGCTGGAGGCCGTCGGCAGCTGGCCGCGGGCGGCGTACGACGGCACGCGGCGCAGCCAGGCGGCCCTGAAGAACCTCACCAGCGACCTGATCGGCCGGTTCTGCGGCTCGGTGCAGGCGGCGACGTTCGGCGCTGCCGACGGCCCGCCGGTCCGGCACCGCGCCGAGCTCGTGGTGCCCGACGAGACCCGCCTGGAGATCACGGTGCTCAAGGGGATCGCGGCGTACTACGTGATGCAGGCCGACGACCGCCTGGCCGAGCAGGAGCGCCAGCGCGTCCTGCTCTCCGAGCTCGTCGCGGCGCTGCTCGAGCGTGGGGAGGACGGGCTGGACCCCTCGCTGGTGGAGAATTGGAAGACGGCCCGCACGGATGCGGACCGTCTTCGCGTGGTGCTGGACCAGGTGGCGTCGCTCACCGATGCCAGCGCCCTGGCGTGGCACGCCCGCCTCACCGGGTGAGGCGGGCCCGCCAGCCCTGGGGTTCGATCAGCCGGTCACCGGCAGGTTGGTCGGGACCGGGGTCGGCGACGGGGCGTCCGGCTGGTCCGGGGAGTCCGGCGTGTCGCGGGTGACCTCGCCGCAGGTGGCCGAGGCGACGGTCAGCTCGATCTGCCCGTCGAACAGGTCCACGTGCAGCCCCTCGACGGTGAACGTGCCGTCGGCGTTCGCGGTCTGGCGGTTGGTGGTGATCTCCGCGACGTCCTCGAGGCCGAGGGCGCTGTTGGCGATCGTGTCCACCACCGTGCGGAACGCCGAGAGACCCGCGCCGGCGATGTTGGCGGTGCCGGTGTCGCCGTTGCACTCGGCCTGGATGACACCCAGGTCGATAGCACCGGCGCCCTCGAGCACGTCGCACAGGCCGTTGACGATGTTCTCCAGCTGGACGTCGTCGAGGTTCTCCGGCAGCTCCAGGCCGGCGAGCACCGAGGCGAGCAGCGGCGTGTCCTGCGTGCCCTGGTCGACCTGCTCGAAGAGGTCCTGGAGTGCGTCGCCCAGCGGGGCGGTGATCTGGTTCAGCGCCTGGTCGAGTGCCGCGAGCTCGCTCGCGAGGTCACCGCACGCGGTGCCCAGCTGGTCGAAGAATGCCTGGCCCTGGCCGGTGGGGTCCTGCGCGATGAGCGCACCCACCAGGTTCAGCCGGACGCCGGCGACCTCGGAGCTCGCGCGACCGTTCTCGGCCTCGACGGTGAGCAGGTCCAGGTTCAGTCCGAGCGGGTTGTCGGGGACGCCGCCACCCTGGTTGGTGACCGGCGAACCGTCGGTGGAGACCACGCTCACGGTGTCAGCGGCGATGATGTCGTTGCCGGCTGCGGTGAGCTCGAGCGCGTAGGCCGAGGACGGCGTACCTGCTGCCTGACTGGCCGTGGAGCCTCCGATGAGCGCCACGGATGCTGCCGAGGCGGCGAGCGCCAGTGCGCTCAGTCCCGCGGTGAGGCTCTTCTTCATCCCGAATCCCTTTCGTTGCTTCCTGCTCGGACTAACGACGCACACCGGGTTTGGTGATTGGCGTCACCGATCTATTTGTCATCAATGAGGACAGTGGTGCCCAGTGGTACGGCGCGCAGCTGCTCGAGTGCCTCGTCCGGCACCCGGATGCAGCCGTGACTGACGGCCTGGCCGAACACCGAGGAGTCGCCCCAGCCGTGGAAGGCGACGGTCCCGGGGCCGCCGCCGTAGGTGTCGAGGGTGTCGCTGTGCATCCCGAGCGGGATGATCACCGGCGAGAACGACTGCTGGGTGTCGCTGAACTGGCCCAGGACGAAGGTGCGGCCCGAGGGGGTCGGGGAGTCCTGGGCGCCGACGGCGACGGTCCACTCGCCGAGGCGCTGGTCGTCGCGGAACAGCTCCACGGTGCGGCTGCCCGTGTGGACGCGCACGAGGTAGCGGGTCGTGGCGCGCTCGAGGTTGCGGTCCTGGATCCAGCCGGTGGAGCCGTTGGGGCGCGAGGGCAGCATCACCCGGAGCCAGCCGGACCGCTCGTCGATGACCGGCAGCCACAGGTCGCCGAACTCCTTGCGGCGCACCTTGGCGATGGCGTCACCGCCCGGGGCGTCGAAGACGGGGGTGACCTTGCGGGGGTGCACGATCGTGCCGTCGGTGGGCCGGCGGGCGTCGTCGCCCGGTGCCCGGCTCACGGTGGTGTGGGTCGTGCTCGCGGTCAGCTGGCGCAGCTCCGCGGCGCTGAGCGTGACGGTCTCGGGGCCGGTGTCGGCCGCGCCGTCGTCGCCACCGCCCAGGCCGCCGAGGTAGTAGACCAGTGCGGCCAGCAGCAGGACGACGATGACCGTGGCCTCCGGCCAGGTCGAACGTCGTTGCGTGGTCTCGGTCATGCGGTGCTCCCTGTTCCCTCCACCCACGCCGCCGGCGTGGCCGACGGGACCGTGGATGCTTCCCTCGTCCTCGTCAACGACGATGAGCATAGGGGGTCACGGCCGTTTCTCAGGTGAGGTTCAGGCGGCGGACCGTGCGGCCCCGCGGCGCGTCCCCGGCGGTCGATAGGATCCGCGGCATGGCGGGCCTGATACGCGACGACGACATCGCCACGTTGCGCGAGAAGGCGCGGATCGACGACGTGGTGTCCTCCTACGTCACCCTCCGCAACGCCGGTGGCGGGTCGATGAAGGGGTTGTGCCCCTTCCACGACGAGAAGTCGCCGTCCTTCCACGTGACGCCGAGCCGCGGCTTCTACCACTGTTTCGGTTGCCAGGCCGGCGGGGACGTCATCAACTTCGTGATGGAGATCGACGGGCTGACCTTCACCGAGGCCGTCGAGCGGCTCGCCGACAAGTACGGCGTCCAGTTGCGTCGCGAGGACGGGGGAGACGCCCGCGCGGACAAGCCGAAGGGGCCACAGCGTCGTCGCCTCGTCCAGGCACACCACCTCGCGCAGGAGTGGTACGCCGAGCAGCTCGCCGGCCCCGAGGCGCTGCCCGCCCGCCAGTTCCTCGACGAGCGCGGGTTCGGCCAGGACGCGGCCGAGACCTTCGGGCTCGGGTTTGCTCCTCGTGACGGTGACGCGCTGTGGCGCCTGTTGCGCGCGGAGGGGTTCACCCTGGAGGAGGTCACCGCGGCGGGACTGGTGGCGGTCGGCCACTCCTCGCCCTACGACCGGTTCCGGGGGCGGCTGCTGTGGCCGATCCGGGAGGCGTCGGGCGACACCATCGGGTTCGGGGCGCGGCGGATCTTCGAGGACGACCGCATCGACGCGAAGTACCTCAACACCCCCGAGACCCCGATCTACAAGAAGAGCAACGTGCTCTACGGCATCGACCTGGCGCGCCGCGAGATCGCTCGGTCCTCCCAGGCGGTGGTGGTCGAGGGCTACACCGACGTCATGGCCTGTCACCTCGCCGGTGTCGGCACCGCCGTGGCGACCTGCGGCACGGCGTTCGGCACCGATCACGCCCGGATCCTGCGGCGCTTCATGGACGACCACGAGGAGTTCCGCGGCGAGGTGATCTTCACCTTCGACGGCGATGCTGCGGGGCAGAAGGCCGCGCTGCGAGCCTTCGAGGGCGACCAGAACTTCGTCTCCCAGACCTACGTCGCGGTCGAGCCCGACGGCCGGGACCCGTGCGACCTGCGGATGGAGCAGGGCGACGCCGCCGTCCGTGAGCTCATCGCCACCCGGCAGCCGCTCTACCGTTTCGTGCTCGGCAACGTGGTCGGTCGCTACGACCTCGACCGCGCCGACGGCCGGGTCGACGCGCTGCGCGCGGCCGCGACGCTGGTCGCCAGCATCCGCGACCGGTCGAAGGTCGACGCCTTCGCCCGCGAGCTGGCCCAGATGGTCGGGGCCGATCCCAACGAGGCCCGGGAGGAGGTACGCCGCGCCGCCGCCCGGGGGCCGCGGGCGCAGCCCGAGGAGCGCCCGGCGCCGCCACCTCCCACCCGGCGCGAGGTGCCCGACCTGCTCGATCCCCGGTTCGGCATCGAGCGGCAGACGCTGAAGCTGGTGCTGCAGCACCCGATGGCGGTCGGGCGCATCACCGCCGACATCGGTGGCAACGACTTCGTCCACCCGACCTACCGACAGGTGTGGGAGCTGGTCGCCGCGGCCGGCGGGCCGGCTGCGGGCCAGGGCGACCCCGGTTGGGCGGCCCGGATCGGTGACGCCGCCCGGGAGCCGGAGGTCTCCGCTGCGGTGAGCGCGCTGGCGGTGGAGCCGATCCCGGCGAAGGATCCCGACGGCTCCTACGTCGCCCACCACGTCTTCCGGCTGCTGGAGCTGACCGCACTACGTCGCATCGCCGACCTCAAGTCGCGACTCCAGCGCACCAACCCGGTGGACCAGTCGGCGGAGTACAACAAGATGTTCGGCGAGCTCGCCGCGCTCGAGCAGCACCGCCGGACGCTGCGTGACCGGATCGTGGGGGACGGATGAGGTGGCCGGGACGCACCCGTCCCGCCGTCGACGTGGCCCGGGGGGAGCGGCTGCTCGCCTCCGCCGAGCGCACCGACGGTGCGGGCGCGGTCGGTGGCACCCGGGACGCTCTCTACCTCCCCGAGCGCGTCGCGTGGGAGCAGGTCGCCACCGCCGAGTGGGACCGTGACGAGGAGGTGCTGCGGGTGGTGGTCCTCGCCGAGTTCGGCTCGCCGCAGCCCACGCACGACATCGGCCTGCACGACCCGGACCGGCTGCTGCAGCTGGTGCGTGAGCGGGTCAGCGCCAGCTTCGTGGTGCAACGCTTCGTGGAGGTCGCCGGCGGTCGCGGAGCCCGCATCCTCGCGCGGCGCCCGCCCGCCGGCGGGGAGATCCGTTGGCTCGTCGAGTACGACGACGGCCTCGACCCCGCCGCCCCGGGGGTCGCCGCGGTCGTCGAGCCCGCCGTTGCCGCCACTCGCGCCGAGATCGCCGCGGGTTGAGCCCGGACCCACCGGGCGATTTCGGGTCCGCGCCGGCCGGTTGCTAACCTTGCCACGCACTCGGCACGCGCCGATGCCGATCCCCTGTAGCTCAATTGGCAGAGCATTCGGCTGTTAACCGGAGGGTTGCTGGTTCGAATCCAGCCGGGGGAGCCGACGAACCGCCCCTGACCTGCACGCCGGGTCGGGGGCGGTTCTGCATAGGGTGTCCGGACCCGGGGCGTTAGCTCAGCTGGTCAGAGCAAGGGACTCATAATCCCTGGGTCGTCGGTTCAAGTCCGACACGCCCCACTGCGACGGGTCGACCGCGTTGGCCGCGGCCGCCGATCATTCGCCCCATCCCATCGGGAACACCTCGAACGGCGCCGCCAGCGCGACGCCGAGCCGCGACCCGGCCTGGCGCGCGATGCCCTCGAGGAACTCCCGCGGGTCCCAGTTCTCCCACCCGAGCCCGTCGATGTACGCGCGGTGGGCCTCCAGCGAGGCGACCCCGGCGTCGAAGGTCGCCGTGGTGTCGACCGCGTGCTCGGCCACGGGGGAGCCGAACGCCCACACCTCGCCGACGCCGCCCCACGGCTCCAGGCCATCGCTGAGCTGCTCGGGGAAGATCCAGCGGTTGCCCGCATCACGCACCGCGTCGACCACGGCGCGACCCACGGCGATGTGGTCGGCCTGGTTGAGGTTGGCGCCGCCCCAGGTGTCGCGGAAGTTGCCCGTGATGACGATCTCGGGGCGGTGACGGCGTACGACGTGCGCGATCGTGCGGCGCAGCGGTACGCCGTACTCCAGGATGCCGTCGGGCTCGCCGAGGAATTCGACCTCCTCGACGCCGACGATCCGGGCGGAGTCGACCTGCTCGGCCTCGCGCACCTCCCGGCAGCGGTCCGGGTGCAGGCCGTCGATGCCCGCCTCACCACTGGTCACCATGCAGTAGACGACCGACTTGCCCTGACCGGTCCACCGCGCGACCGCGGCTGCGGCGCCGAACTCCATGTCGTCGGGGTGGGCGACCACGGCGAGTGCCCGGTCCCAGTCCTCGGTCAGTGGCGCGAGCGGCGGTGGGGTGTCGTCCATGGCCCCAGCATGCCCCCGTTCTGCTCTCGGCGGGAGGGGTTGCCCCACGACGTGGGAGCCGCTGGAGTGGACCCATGCGACTGCTGGTGCTCGGTGGCACGGTCTTCCTCTCCGCGACGGTCGCGGAGGAGGGGGTGCGGCGTGGCCACGCGGTGACCTGCGCCTCCCGCGGCCTCACCGGCTCGCCGCCACCGGGTGCCCGTTTCGTGCGGTGGGACCGGAGCGACGACCCGCCGGCCGACCTGGGCGACCACGACGCGGTCGTCGACGTCACCCGCGTGCCGTCGCAGGCGCGCAGCGCGGTGGCGGCGGTGCCCGAGGCGCACTGGGTCTTCGTCTCCTCGATCTCGGCCTACGCCGATGCCGCCGAGCCGGGCGGCGGCCCCGGTCGTACGCCGCTGCTGGCACCGGTCCACGACGACCTGGACCCGACGTCGTCGCCGGAGGCGTACGGCGCGATGAAGGTCGCCTGCGAGGAGGCCATCACGGCGGGGGCGGCGTCCGCGACCGTGGTGCGCCCGGGCCTGATCGTCGGCCCCGGCGACCCGAGCGGTCGCTTCGCCTACTGGCCGCGCCGGTTCGCACGGCCAGGAGAGGTGCTCGCACCGGGGCGTCCCGACGACGGTGTGCAGGTCGTCGACGTACGCGACCTGGCGGGCTGGCTGGTCGACCTCGCCGAGGGGCGCACCGTGGCCACGGTGGATGCGGTGGGGCCGGTGGAGCCGCTCGCCGGCGTGCTGGCATCGATGGCGCCGGACGCCGACCTCACCTGGGTCGACCAGGACTTCCTCGCCGAGCACGGGGTCCAGCCGTGGACCGGGCCCGACTCGATCCCGCTGTGGCTGCCTCGCCCGGCGTACGACGGACTGCTGGCCCACGATCCGGAGCCGGCCCACCGCCTGGGACTCCGCACGCGACCCGTCGCCGACACCGCACGTGACACGGCGGCCTGGCTGGCATCCGACGCTGCCGCGACCGTCACCGGGATCGGCGCCGACCGGGAGCGCGACCTCCTCGCTGCGTGGCACGACCGGCCGCGCTGAACCGGGCGGGCGGCCGCCACGCCTAGGCTGGCGCCCGTGATCAAGTACCTCGGCTCCAAGCGGACGCTGGTGCCGATGCTGGGGGACCTCGCGGTCGCGACGGGCGCGCGGACGGCGCTCGACCTCTTCACCGGCACGACGCGGGTCGCGCAGGAGTTCAAGCGGCGCGGGCTCGTCGTCACGGCCGCCGACGCCGCCTCCTACAGCGCCGTGCTGGGGGAGTGCTACATCAGCACCGACGGCGCGACCGTCGATCTCGACGAGCTCGACGCGGTCCTGGGCCGCCTCGACGCGCTGCCGGGTGCGCCGGGGTACGTCACCGATACCTTCTGCGAGCAGGCGCGCTACTTCCAGCCCAAGAACGGCGCCCGCATCGACGCGGTCCGGGAGGCGATCGAGGCCGACCACCCGGTGGGCGACCCGTTGCGTCCGGTGCTGTTGACCGCGCTGATGCTGGCCGCGGACCGGGTCGACTCCACGACGGGCCTCCAGATGGCCTACCTCAAGGAGTGGGCGCCGCGCGCCCACCGCGACATGGTGCTGCGTCGTCCCGACCTGCTCCCCGGCCCCGGCCGCACGCTCCACGGGGACGCGACGCTGCTCGTGGACGAGGTCGCCCCGGTCGACCTCGCCTATGTCGACCCGCCCTACAACCAGCACCGCTACTTCACCAACTACCACGTGTGGGAGACCCTCATGCGGTGGGACGCTCCGGAGCACTACGGCGTCGCCTGCAAGCGCATCGACAGCCGCTCGGCCGAGACGCGCAGCGTGTTCAACAGCCGCCGCACGATGCCGGCGGCACTGGCCGACCTGCTGGGCCGGCTGCGCGCCGAGACCGTTGTCCTCTCCTACAACGACGAGGCCTGGCTCACCGCGGAGGAGCTGATGGACATGCTCCGCGAGGCCGGTCACGAGGAGGTGCGGATGCTCGCGTTCGACCGCAAGCGGTACGTCGGTGCGCTCATCGGGATCCACGACCGCTCCGGCCGACGGGTCGGGGAGGTACGTCGTCGGCGCAACGTCGAGTACGTCTTCGTCGCCGGTGACCGTGGACGGGTCGAGGCCGCCACAGAGGTCGTGCCCGCCGACCGGGCGGGCTGACGCCGGTCGCTCAGGGGCGGAAGTCGCCGTCGATGAGCAGGTCGTCGCCCTGCTGGACCAACTGCAGGCCCACGCCCTCGGTGCGCCGTCCCTGGTCGGCGACGGCGTACTCGTAGGTGTAGACGACCTGCAGGGCCTCGGGGTCGCCGGTCACCTCCAGGATCTCGGGGTCGCTGACGGACCCCCAGAACTCCCGGTACTGCGGGCTGGCCGCCTGGTAGTCGGCCGTGAGCATCTCGAAACCGGCGGCCGGGTCGCTGCTGGCGGTCTGCACGTAGGTGCGTGCGAAGTCCTCCAGCTCGGCGGCGGTCGGCTGCGACGGCTCCGGGGTCGTGCTGGTCGGCGAGGACGAGACGCCGCCACCGGCGGTGTCGGCGTCGTCACCTCCCAGCGAGCCGAGGGCGAGGCCGCCGACCACTGCCAGGACGAGCGCGGCGACCGCGGCCATGGCGACCAGGACCCGGCGCCCGTGTCGGCGTCCGGCGGGCGGCGCGGGCGCCGGCTCGACCTGTGGGATCGTCTGGGTGTCGCTGCTCGGTGCCGGGGCCGGCACGGTCTCGGGTGCACCGAACCAGCCGGCGAGCTCCTCGGCGGTGGGCCGCTGGTCCTGACGGTGGCTCATGGTCGCACCGAGCACCGCGGCGGCCCATGGTTCGGTCTCGACCGTGGGTGGTGCCTCGTGGGCGATGCGGTAGAGCGTCGCGACCGGGTTCGTGGTGGCGTCCTGGCCCTGGTAGGGCGGGGCGCCGGACAGGGCGTGGAAGAGCGTCGCCCCCAGGGACCACACGTCGCTGGCCGGGGATGCGGACGCGCCCGTCGCGATCTCGGGAGCGAGGTACGCCGGCGACCCGGTCACCAGACCGGTCTGGGTCAACGAGACGTCGCTCGTGCCGCGTGCGATCCCGAAGTCGGAGAGCTTCACCGCCCCGTCGCGCCCGAGGAGGATGTTGGACGGCTTGACGTCGCGGTGGACGATCCCCAGCGCGTGTGCGGCCGCCAGGCCGCGAGCGGCCTCGGCCAGGATGCGCGCCGCCTCGGACGGGGGGAGGGGGCCGCGCTCGCGCACCATGCGCGCCAGGTTGGTGCCGTCGACGTACTCCATCACCAGCCAGTGCTCGTCGCTCCCGGCGACGAAGTCGAAGACCGCCACCACGTTGGCGTGGGTGACCTGGGCCGCCAGCCGGGCCTCGCGCTCGGCGCGTTCGACGTCCACGTCCTCGGCGCCCGGCGGCAGCCCGATGCGCTTGAGCGCCACCTCACGGCCGAGGATCTCGTCCACGGCCAGCCACACAGCGCCCGCGCCACCACGCCCGACCTCGTGGCGGAGGGTGTACCGGTCAGCGACCTTGTGCATCGTCATGGTGGTCTCAGCGTACGGCGGCCCGCCCACGGACCGGTTGGTGGCAGTGAGCCCGGATGAGGCACTCTTGTCCCGGCAGCGACCGACGCGGCCCCACGCATGGAAAGGCACACCGTGACCGTCGACCCCTCCCTGCTCGACGAGCTCGAGTGGCGCGGCCTGATCGCCGAGGCCACCGACCGAGAGGCGCTGCGCGCAGCCCTCGCCGAGGGCGTCCGGTTCTATGTCGGCTTCGACCCGACGGCGCCCAGCCTGCACATGGGCCACCTGGTCCAGGTGCTCACCGCTCGGCGGCTGCAGCTGGCCGGCCACACGCCGTACGCGCTCGTCGGCGGCGCAACGGGCATGATCGGCGACCCCAAGGAGTCGGGGGAGCGGTCGATGAACTCCCTGGACGTGGTCCGGGAGTGGACCGACCGGGTCCGTGGTCAGATCGAGCCCTTCCTCGACTTCGACGGCCCCAACGGCGCGACGATGGTCAACAACTACGACTGGACCGAGAACCTCTCCACGATCGACTTCCTCCGCGACGTCGGCAAGCACTTCCCGGTCAACCGGATGCTGGCGCGCGACGTGGTGCGGTCCCGGCTCGAGGACGGCATCAGCTTCACCGAGTTCTCCTACGTCCTCCTGCAGTCGATGGATTTCCTCGAGCTCTTCCGCCAGCACGGGGTGACCGTGCAGTTCGGCGGCTCGGACCAGTGGGGCAACATCACCGGCGGCGTGGAGCTGATCCGCAGGGTGACCGGCGACCGCACCCACGCCTTCACCACGCCGCTGCTAACCCGGGCCGACGGGACCAAGTACGGCAAGACCGAGGGTGGCGCACTGTGGCTCGACCCCGAGCTGATGTCGCCCTACGCCTTCCACCAGTTCTGGCTCAACGTCGAGGACGCGAAGGTCGGCGAGCTGCTGCGGGTCTTCACCTTCCTCGAGCGCGAGGAGATCGAGGCGCTCGAGGAGCGGCACGCCGCCGAGCCCTTCCGGCGCGAGGCGCAGCGCGTCCTGGCCGATGAGGTGACGACACTCGTGCACGGCGCGCAGGAGACCGAGCAGGCCAAGCAGGCCGCGCAGGCGTTGTTCGGCTCCGGAGACATCAGCGAGCTCACCGAGTCGACCCTCGCCGCCGCGCTCAGCGAGACCGGCGTGGCCGAGGTACCGACCGGGCAACCGATGCCGGACATCGTCGAGCTACTGGTGATGTCGGGGCTCACCCAGAGCAAGGGCGAGGCGCGTCGTGCGGTCAAGGACGGCGGTGCGTACCTCAACAACCACCGGGTCGCCGACGAGGCCTACGCGCCCACGCAGGAGGACCTACTGGCCGGGCGCTGGCTGGTGCTGCGCCGCGGCAAGAAGCGCTTCGCGGGGGTCCGCGTGGGCTGACGCGGAGCGGACGCGAGCGCTTGTGGCGCGGGTCACCAGCCCCCGACTTGCATGCGCCACCCCACGTCCTGCTAATGTTTACTTCGTCGCCAGGGAGCGGCGGAGGGCAAGACTTCGGTCGGGCCCTCGGCCCCGGGTGACCATCTCTCGCACCATCCCGGTGCTTGCACCACGTTTCCACGTGGACCGCACGAACGCCGGGCACAACGGTGTGCGGGGGACACAGTGCGGGATCGGCTCGCGAGAGTCGGACCGGGCGTGTGATGTTTGAGAACTCAACAGTGTGTCATGCAATAGTGATTTGTTGTTTGTGTGTTTGTTTTGCGCTGGCTGCCCTGTTTGGGGTGGTTGGTGTGATTCGGCAAGTCAATGAATTCTGGCGATTTACGTCTAGGGTTTGTTTGTTTGCTGGGTTTGAGGTTTCTGTAGTTTTTGTACGGAGAGTTTGATCCTGGCTCAGGACGAACGCTGGCGGCGTGCTTAACACATGCAAGTCGAGCGGAAAGGCCTCTTCCTTTGGTTGGGGTACTCGAGCGGCGAACGGGTGAGTAACACGTGAGTAATCTGCCCTCCACTCTGGGATAAGCCTTGGAAACGAGGTCTAATACCGGATATGACCCATCCCTGCATGGGGTGTGGGTGGAAAGCGTTTAGCGGTGGTGGATGTGCTCGCGGCCTATCAGCTTGTTGGTGGGGTAATGGCCTACCAAGGCTTTGACGGGTAGCCGGCCTGAGAGGGTGACCGGTCACACTGGGACTGAGACACGGCCCAGACTCCTACGGGAGGCAGCAGTGGGGAATATTGGACAATGGGCGGAAGCCTGATCCAGCAACGCCGCGTGGGGGATGAAGGCCTTCGGGTTGTAAACCTCTTTCAGTACCGACGAAGCTTTTTGTGACGGTAGGTACAGAAGAAGCACCGGCCAACTACGTGCCAGCAGCCGCGGTAATACGTAGGGTGCGAGCGTTGTCCGGAATTATTGGGCGTAAAGGGCTCGTAGGCGGTCTGTCGCGTCGGAAGTGTAAACATCTGGCTCAACCGGGTGCTTGCTTTCGATACGGGCAGACTTGAGGCATGCAGGGGAGAATGGAATTCCTGGTGTAGCGGTGAAATGCGCAGATATCAGGAGGAACACCGGTGGCGAAGGCGGTTCTCTGGGCATGTCCTGACGCTGAGGAGCGAAAGTGTGGGGAGCGAACAGGATTAGATACCCTGGTAGTCCACACCGTAAACGTTGGGCGCTAGGTGTGGGGTCCTTTCCACGGATTCCGTGCCGTAGCTAACGCATTAAGCGCCCCGCCTGGGGAGTACGGCCGCAAGGCTAAAACTCAAAGGAATTGACGGGGGCCCGCACAAGCGGCGGAGCATGCGGATTAATTCGATGCAACGCGAAGAACCTTACCTGGGTTTGACATACACCAGAAGCCTGCAGAGATGTGGGTCTCTTTGGACACTGGTGTACAGGTGGTGCATGGCTGTCGTCAGCTCGTGTCGTGAGATGTTGGGTTAAGTCCCGCAACGAGCGCAACCCTCGTTCCATGTTGCCAGCATTTGGTTGGGGACTCATGGGAGACTGCCGGGGTCAACTCGGAGGAAGGTGGGGATGACGTCAAGTCATCATGCCCCTTATGTCCAGGGCTTCACGCATGCTACAATGGCCGGTACAGAGGGCTGCGATCCAGTGATGGTGAGCGAATCCCAAAAAGCCGGTCTCAGTTCGGATTGGGGTCTGCAACTCGACCCCATGAAGTCGGAGTCGCTAGTAATCGCAGATCAGCAACGCTGCGGTGAATACGTTCCCGGGCCTTGTACACACCGCCCGTCACGTCACGAAAGTTGGCAACACCCGAAGCCCACGGCCCAACCCCTTGTGGGGGGGAGTGGTCGAAGGTGGGGCTGGCGATTGGGACGAAGTCGTAACAAGGTAGCCGTACCGGAAGGTGCGGCTGGATCACCTCCTTTCTAAGGAGCACACCCGTGATGGGTCCCTCACAGTGGGGGGCCTGCGTAGTGGGGTGTTCACTAGTGGAAACACGGATGGCTTATTGCTTTGTGTGGCACGCTGTTGGGTGTCTGAGGCATCAGACGCTTGATACCTCTGGCACTCCTGGGTGCTGGGTCTCCTTGGTGGGGGTCCGGGTCTGGGGTGTGCGGGTTGTTTGATTATTGGATAGTGGACGCGAGCAGGCACCTGCTGCTGACCGGTTTGGTTGGTGGTTGGTGTTTGTAGTGTGAATGTTTGTGTCTTTGATTGTTTTGTGTGTCTGAAACCTTTGTGGTCGCAGCGAGTCTGCTGGCATGCGCGTGTTTGTTGTGTGTGTTGGTGGTTTGTTGTGGCAAGTTGGTAAGGGCGCATGGTGGATGCCTTGGCATCGAGAGCCGATGAAGGACGTAGGAGCCTGCGATAAGCCCTGGGGAGTTGGCAACCGAGCGTTGATCCGGGGATGTCCGAATGGGGAAACCCAGCTGGAGTTGTGTCCAGTTACCTGCACCTGAATGAAATAGGGTGTTGGGAGGGAACGCCGGGAAGTGAAACATCTCAGTACCGGTAGGAAGAGAAAACAACAGTGATTCCGTTAGTAGTGGCGAGCGAACGCGGATGAGGCCAAACCGCCTCCGTGTGATACCCGGCAGGGGTTGCGGTGGCGGGGTTGTGGGGCCGTTGGTGGTGCATCTGCCGGTGTGCCGCAGCTGGTGTGTGTGAAGTCGAAGTCCGTTGGAAAGCGGCGCCGTAGACGGTGAGAGCCCGGTAGACGTGAGCAGGCATCGGTTGTTCGACGTGTTCCCAAGTAACATGCCACTCCTGGAATGGTGTGTGAATCTGGCGGGACCACCCGTTAAGCCTAAATACTTCTCGATGACCGATAGCGGACCAGTACCGTGAGGGAAAGGTGAAAAGTACCCCTGGCGGGGAGTGAAATAGTACCTGAAACCATGCGCCTACAATCCGTCAGAGCCTGCCTTGTGTGGGTGATGGCGTGCCTTTTGAAGAATGAGCCTGCGAGTTTGCGTTGTGTGGCGAGGTTAACCCGTGTGGGGAAGCCGTAGCGAAAGCGAGTCCGAACAGGGCGTTCGAGTCGCACGATCAAGACCCGAAGCGGAGTGATCTATCCATGGGCAGGTTGAAGCGTCGGTAAGACGACGTGGAGGACCGAACCCACCTAGGTTGAAAACTGGGGGGATGACCTGTGGATAGGGGTGAAAGGCCAATCAAACTTCGTGATAGCTGGTTCTCCCCGAAATGCATTTAGGTGCAGCGTTGCGTGTTTCTTGCCGGAGGTAGAGCACTGGATAGCCGATGGGCCCGACCAGGTTACTGACGTTAACCAAACTCCGAATGCCGGTAAGCCAGAGCGTGGCAGTGAGACTGCGGGGGATAAGCTTCGTAGTCGAGAGGGAAACAGCCCAGACCATCGGTTAAGGCCCCTAAGAGGCGGCTAAGTGGAAAAGGATGTGGAGTTGCACGGACAACCAGGAGGTTGGCTTGGAAGCAGCCACCCTTGAAAGAGTGCGTAATAGCTCACTGGTCAAGTGACTCCGCGCCGATAATGTAGCGGGGCTCAAGCCGCCCGCCGAAGCCATGGCAGCCACATGCCCGTTTGGGCAACCCGAGCCTTCGTGGTTCAGGGGTGTGGCTGGGTAGGGGAGCGTCGTGCCACGAGTGAAGCAGCCGAGTGATCGAGTTGTGGATGTGGCACGAGTGAGAATGCAGGCATGAGTAGCGAATCACATGTGAGAAACATGTGCGCCGAATGATCAAGGGTTCCAGGGTCAAGCTAATCTTCCCTGGGTAAGTCGGGACCTAAGGCGAGGCCGACAGGCGTAGTCGATGGACAACCAGTTGATATTCTGGTACCGGCTACACGACGCCCATGACGAATCCGGTGATGCTAACCACCCGAACCATGCCTGACCGAGCCCTTCGGGGTGAGGCAGGCGATGGGGAGCGTGGGACCCGAACCGGTAGTAGTCAAGTGATGGGGTGACACAGGAAGGCAGCCCAACCACGCCGATGGTAGAGCGTGGGCAAGCACGTAGCCCGCACCGTCAGGTAAATCCGTCGGTGCACACGGGTGAGATGTGACGCCGACCCCGTAGGGGGGAAGTGGGTGATCCTATGCTGTCGAGAAAAACCTCTAGCGATGTCGTGTGCCGCCCGTACCCCAAACCAACTCAGGTGATCAGGTAGAGAATACCAAGGCGATCGAGACAACCATGGTTAAGGAACTCGGCAAAATGCCCCCGTAACTTCGGGAGAAGGGGGGCCCGATCCGTGAACCCACTTGCTGGGGGTAGCGGTGAGGGCCGCAGAGACCAGGCCCGAGCGACTGTTTACTAAAAACACAGGTCCGTGCGAAGAAGCAATTCGATGTATACGGACTGACTCCTGCCCGGTGCTGGAAGGTTAAGAGGACCCGTCAGCCCCCTCGTGGGGTGAAGCGGAGAATTTAAGCCCCAGTAAACGGCGGTGGTAACTATAACCATCCTAAGGTAGCGAAATTCCTTGTCGGGTAAGTTCCGACCTGCACGAATGGAGTAACGACTCGGGCGCTGTCTCAACCATGGACTCGGCGAAATTGCACTACGAGTAAAGATGCTCGTTACGCGCGGCAGGACGGAAAGACCCCGGGACCTTTACTATAGTTTGGCATTGGTGTTTGGTTCGGTTTGTGTAGGATAGGTGGGAGACTGTGAAGCACACACGCCAGTGTGTGTGGAGTCATCGTTGAAATACCACTCTGGTCGTACTAGACATCTAACCTCGGGCCATTATCTGGTTCAGGGACAGTGCCTGATGGGTAGTTTAACTGGGGCGGTTGCCTCCCAAAGAGTAACGGAGGCGCTCAAAGGTTCCCTCAGCCTGGTTGGCAATCAGGTATCGAGTGTAAGTGCACAAGGGAGCTTGACTGTGAGACAGACATGTCGAGCAGGGACGAAAGTCGGAACTAGTGATCCGGCCACGGCATGTGGAAGCGTGGTCGCTCAACGGATAAAAGGTACCCCGGGGATAACAGGCTGATCTTCCCCAAGAGTCCATATCGACGGGATGGTTTGGCACCTCGATGTCGGCTCGTCGCATCCTGGGGCTGGAGTAGGTCCCAAGGGTTGGGCTGTTCGCCCATTAAAGCGGCACGCGAGCTGGGTTTAGAACGTCGTGAGACAGTTCGGTCCCTATCCGCCGCGCGCGTAGGAAACTTGAGAAAACCTGTCCCTAGTACGAGAGGACCGGGATGGACGAACCTCTGGTATGCCAGTTGTACCGCCAGGTGCACCGCTGGTTAGCTACGTTCGGAAGTGATAACCGCTGAACGCATCTAAGCGGGAAGCACGTTTCAAGATGAGGTTTCCCCCACCCCAGAGGTGGTAAGGCCCCCAACAGACGATTGGGTTGATAGGCCAGAAGTCGACAACCGTGAGGTAGAGCTGACTGGTACTAATAGGCCGAACACTTGCCACACAAACCCCCAACACAACCAACAACCACCCAACGGTTCACGGTCTGTGAAAGCCGGGGAAAGTACACAGCACACGAACCACCACTGCACACGCACCACACCACACACAACCCCCGAACACACCCGGGCCACATGTGTGAACGCGTCCACAATCCAACCCCACCACACACGATGGGGTACAAGAGTTACGGCGGCCACAGCGACAGGGAAACACCCGGACCCCATACCGAACCCGGAAGTTAAGCCTGCCAGCGCCGATGGTACTGCAACCCCACGGTTGTGGGAGAGTAGGACGCCGCCGGACAAACATTTCCGCAGGGGCCATTCCGCAATGGGATGGCCCCTGCGCTATTTTCAACTCCACAGCGACGTGACGACGAAGGAATGACCGTGGCACACAGCGGACGCAAGCCCGAACGCCGGGGCGGTCCCGGCAAGCCGGCCAGGGGCCGAGGGCGCGACGACCGGCGGGACCAGCGCCGTGGTGGCGGTCGCGACGACCGCCGCCGTGACCAGGGGCGCGGCAAGCCTCGCGACGTGTCGCCGGAGAAGGCGGCCGAGAAGGCTGCCTACGACGGCCCGCCGCTCCCGGACGGGATCACGGGCAAGGAGCTCGCTCCCGAGGTGCGGGCCCAGCTCAAGGGTCTCCCGGAGAAGCTCGCTGCCCGCGTCGCGCGTCACCTCGCTGCTGCCGGCGAACTGGTGGAGGCGGACCCGGAGACGGCGTACCGCCACGCGAAGGCGGCGCGTGCCCGGGCACCTCGTCTGGCAGTCGCCCGAGAGGCGCTCGGCGAGACGGCGTACGCCGCGGGTCACTACGCGGAGGCGCTCTCGGAGCTGCGCGCAGCGAAGCGCATCAACGGCGCCACCGCCTACCTGCCGATCATGGCCGACTGCCATCGTGCCCTCGGCAACGCCGAGCGTGCCCTCGAGTTGGCCAAGAGCCCGGCGGTGGAGAAGTTCTCCAACGCACTCAAGGCCGAGATGACGATCGTCGAGGCCGGGGCCCGTCGGGACCTCGGCCAGCATGACGCAGCACTGCGCACCCTGGAGCGCGCACCGCTGCACAGCCAGAGCCGCGAGCCCTGGGTGGTGCGGTTGCGCTACACCTACGCCGACACACTGGCCGAGGCCGGCCGGGTCGAGGACGCGGTGAGCTGGTTCCACCGCACCGTCGCGATCGACGGTGAGCAGCTCACCGACGCGAACGAGCGTGCGGCGGCACTGGAGCGGTCCGGCGACTCCGACTCCTGATGGGGGGTCAGTTGCCGGCGGCGCTGAAGGTCAGGCTGGCGCCGGCGATCCCGGCCGGTGCCGTGGTCGAGCGCAGGTCCTGCTGGAAGCCGACGCGGATCCGGTCGATCTCGACGCGGGCCGCGTCGTCGGAGCCGACCTGGAGCACGATCGAGTCGGTGTCGCTGAACTCCTCACCCTCGGTGTCGACCAGTTCGCTACAGAACTGCTCGGGTCGCGTCGTGACCCCCACGGCACCGTCCCGACACACCAGGGGCGTGATGTCGACCGATCGCGAGGCCTGCGCGTCCACCTTGACCCCGATGATGCGGATGGTGCGGTCGAAACCACTCGGGGCGTTGTACATCCCCACGTAGAGCGGGGTCCCGGCAACCGAGGTGCCACTGGCCTGGCGGCCGTCGGTGCCCAGCGGCGGGGGAGTGTTGACGAACCAGGCCACCCACGACAGCGGGATCACGATGGCGAGCGCGACCAGCACGATGTTGGTCGTCCGACGTGACGGCCGACGCTGCCGCGCGTCTGCGGGCAGCTCGAGGGAGCTGGTCATGGCCGCAGCGTAGGACACCGCGCGGCGCGGTGCAGGCACATCGCGAAGTCGCATGGCGAGCGTGCACCGGCGTCCGCCGACGGCGTGGGATACTCCACCGCATGTCTGAGCGGGTCCGGCTGGAACCACCGCGTCTCGAGGGTGTCGTGCGGGTCGCCCCCGGACGGCGCCTGGGCTTCGCCGAGTACGGCGACCCCGACGGGCCCGCCGTGGCGTGGTTCCACGGCACGCCGGGTGGTCGCCGTCAGGTCCCCGTCGAGGCACGGACGTACGCCGCGGACGCCGGCCTGCGCCTGATCGGCATCGACCGGCCCGGCATCGGTCGCTCCACGCCGCACCTGCACCGCGACGTGCTGTCCTTCACCGGGGACCTCGCCGCGCTGCTGGACGCGCGAGGCATCGACACCGTGCGCACGATCGGCCTCTCCGGCGGCGGCCCCTACGCGCTGGCCGCAGCCGTGGGGATGCCCGACCGCGTGCCCGGCGTGGCGGTCCTCGGCGGCGTCGCACCGACGCGCGGCGTCGACGCGATCGGTGGCGGACCGATCCAGCTGGCGGTGCGGCTCGCGCCGCTGCTCCGGGCGGCGCGGGTGCCGGTGGGTGCGCTGCTCCCTCCGCTGATCCAGCTGATCAAGCCCGCAGGCGGCTCGATCCTCGACCTCTACGCCGCGGTACAACCGCGCGGGGACAAGGAGCTGCTGGCGATCCCCGAGTTCAAGGCGATGTTCCTCGACGACCTGATCGGGGGGACGCGACGCTCCGCGCAGGCCCCGCTGGCGGACCTGGTCCTCTTCTCGCGGCCGTGGGGCTTCGACCTCGCCGACGTGGCGGTGCCGGTGCGGTGGTGGCACGGCGACGCCGACCACATCGTCCCGCTCCACCACGGCGAGCACTGCATCGGACGGCTGCCGGACGCCACCTTGAGCGTGTTGCCCGGCGTGAGCCACCTGGGCGGACTCAGCGAGGCGCGCGACGTACTCAAGGAGATCACCGACATCGGTGGGTGACCCCGCTGGTCGCCACGCTCGGTCGACACTGGCAAAATTGCGTCCCATGGGCCACAATGGGAGCAACAATCACACAGGTGTCATTGATCTCGCGCTGTCGCGCCGGACGAGTCCGCTGGGGAAGGCGTAACTCGCGCCGAAGGCAAGGCAGAGGAGATCCGTGGTGACCGCAAGCAACAGTGCAACCCGTGGCGTGTTCTACGTCCACTCCGCACCGTCCGCGTTGTGCCCCCACATCGAGTGGGCCGTGGGCGGCGTACTCGGCGTGTCCGTGCAGCCCAGCTGGACGCCGCAGCCGGCCCAGTCCGGCAGTTACCGGTGCGAGTTCTCCTGGACCGGAGAGGTCGGCGCCGCGGCGGCGATCGCGTCAGCGCTGCGCGGCTGGAACCAGCTGCGTTTCGAGGTGACCGAGGAGCCGACCGCCCGCAGCGAGGGCGCCCGGTACTCCTACACGCCCGACCTGGGCATCTTCCACGCCGTGACGGGCCTCCACGGCGACATCATGATTCCCGAGGACCGGCTCAAGGCCGCTGCCGTGAAGGCGGCCCTGGGCGAGACCACGCTCGAGGTCGAGGTCGACCGGTTGGTCGGCAAGGCCTGGGACGACGAGCTGGAGACCTTCCGACACGCCGGCGAGGGCGCCCCGGTGCGCTGGCTGCACCAAGTCGTCTGAGCGTTGAGTCTGCACTTTTTTCGGGTCGAGTCGTGAGTTCTTGACGCCGGCCGCGGACGACCGGGGCAACAAGTCACGACTCGACCCGAAAAGAGTGCAGACTCAACCCGGAACTAGAGCGGGATGTTGCCGTGGGCGCCGCGGTGGACGCCGTCGCGCTGGACCGCCTCGACGATGGCGTGGGCCAGGGCGGAGCGGGTGGCGGCCGGGCTGACGACCTCGTCGACCACGCCGATCTCGACTGCCTTGTCGACGCCGCCGGCGATGCGCTCGTGCTCGGCGGCCAGCTCCTCCTCGACACGTGGACGCAGGTCGGGGGAGACCTCGGCCAGCTTGCGCCGGTGCAGGATTCGTACTGCGGCGACCGCGCCCATGACCGCGACCTCGGCGCCCGGCCAGGCGAACACCTTCGTCGCGCCGAGCGAGCGGGAGTTCATCGCGATGTAGGCGCCGCCATAGGTCTTGCGGGTCACCAGCGTCACGCGAGGCACGGTGCACTCGCCGAACGCGTGCAGCAGCTTGGCGCCACGGCGTACGACGCCGTCCCACTCCTGCCCGACGCCCGGCAGGTAGCCCGGCACGTCGACCAGCACCACCAGCGGCACGCCGAACGCGTCGCACATGCGCACGAAGCGAGCGGCCTTCTCCGCCGACTGGGAGTCCAGGCAGCCGCCGAGTCGCAGCGGGTTGTTGGCGACCACGCCGACGGTCCGGCCGCCCATGCGGCCGAGCGCGGTGACCACGTTCGGTGCCCAGCGCGCGTGGAGCTCCAGCGTGGTGCCCTCGTCGAGCACGCTCTCGACCAGCGGGTGCACGTCGTAGGCGCGCTTCATGGACTCGGGCAGGTTCTCGGCAAGGTCGCGGTCGACGACCTGGTCGGCCTCGAGGCTGCCCTGGTCACCCAACAGCGACGCGGTGTCGCGCGCCTGCTGCAGTGCTGCCGCCTCGGTGTCGGCGATGAGGTGCACGACACCGGAACGACGACCGTGGGGCTCGGGTCCGCCCAGGCGCAGCATGTCCACGGCCTCGCCGGTCACCGACCGCACCACGTCGGGCCCGGTCACAAAGATGCGGCCCTCGGGGCCGAGGATGACCACGTCGGTCAGCGCCGGACCGTACGCCGCGCCACCGGCGGCGGGGCCGAGCACGACCGAGACCTGGGGGATCTCGCCGGAGGCCTGGGTCATGATCTGGAAGATCCGGCCGACGGCGTGCAGTGACAGCACGCCCTCGGCGAGCCGTGCGCCGCCGGAGTGCCAGAGCCCGATGATCGGGATCCGGTCGGTCATCGCCCGGTGGTAGGCGTCCACGACCACGCGGCAGCCGTCGTCGCCCATCGCACCGCCCATCACGGTGGCGTCGGAGCAGAACGCGACGACGCGGGCGCCGTCGACGGTGCCGATGGCCGCGAGCATGCCCGAGTCGTCGACGGGGGAGAGCAGTTCGAGGCTCCCCTCGTCCAGCAGGGCGGTGAGGCGGGTCAGCGGGTACCGCGGGTCGTCCTCGCGCGGGGGCTTGGTGGCGGCAGGTGCGTTGGCCGTGGTCGTCATGTCACTCCGTCCCGAAAGCGACCGCGACGTTGGCACCGCCGAAGCCGAAGGAGTTGTTGAGGGCCACGCCACCGCCGACGGGCAGGTCGCGTGGCTTGGTGGCGATGTCGAGGTCCACCTCGGGGTCGCGGTCGTCGAGGTTGATCGTCGGCGGCGACTGGCGGTGGTGCAGCGCCAGCACGGTGGCGACGGCCTCCAGTGCACCGGCGCCGCCGAGCAGGTGCCCGGTCATCGACTTGGTGCTGGTGACCACCACGTCGGTGGCGTGCCCGCCGAGGGTGGCGTGCAGCATGAGGGCCTCGGCGACGTCACCCAGCGGGGTGGAGGTCGCGTGGGCGTTGACGTGGACGATCGACGCGGGGTCGATGTCGCCGTCGCGCAGCGCCAGGGTGATGGCGCGCGACCCGCCGCGACCCTCGGGGTCGGGCTGGGCGATGTCGTGGCAGTCGGCGGTGATGCCGGCGCCGACGACCTCGGCCCAGATCCGCGCCCCGCGGGCCTTGGCGTGCTCCTCGGACTCCAGGACGAGTGCGCCGGCACCCTCGCCGAGCACGAAGCCGTCGCGGCCGGTGTCCCACGGGCGGGAGACCGCTGCCGGGTCCTCGGACTTCTTCGACAGCGCCATCATGTTGGCGAACGCTGCGATGGGCAGCGGGTGGATCGCGGCCTCGGTGCCGCCGGCGACGACGACGTCGGCGCGGCCCAGGCGGATCTGGTCCGCGGCCAGGGCGATCGCCTCGTTGCCCGATGCGCAGGCCGACACCGGCGTGTTGACGGCGGCCCGGGCACCGATCTCGAGGCTGATGGTCGCCGCGGGGGCGTTGGCCATCAGCATCGGCACCGCGATCGGGGAGACCCGTCGCGGCCCCTTGGCGAGCATCGCGTCGTAGTTGGACAGCAGGGTCTGCACGCCGCCGATGCCCGAGGCCATCGCGACGCCGACCCGCTCGCCGTCCAGCTCACCGGCCTCCTGCGGACCGTCCAGTCCCGCGTCGCGCCACGCCTCCTGCGCAGCGACGAGCGCGAACTGCGAGGAGCGGTCGAGCCGCCGTGCGCGCACCCGCTCCAGCACCTCGGTCGGCTCGACGGCGGCGGTGCCGGCGATGCTGACCGCGAGGTCCGGTGCGGAGCCCTCGTGGGCGGCCCAGGCGGCTGATCCCGCGAGGGGTGTGACGCCGGAACGGCCCGCGAGCAGGCCGTCCCAGGTGGAGGGGACGTCGCCCCCGAGCGGGTTGGTGGTGCCCAGCCCGGTGACGACTACGCGACGGCGACTCATGTGGCTCCTCGAACTGGTCGGAGTGGTTCAGGCGGCCTGGTTGCGCTCGATGTAGGAGACGGCGTCGCCGACGGTCTTGAGGTTCTTGACCTCTTCGTCGGGGATGGTGACGCCGAACTTCTCCTCGGCCTCGACGACGACCTCGACCATCGACAGCGAGTCCACGTCGAGGTCGTCGACGAAGGACTTGTCGAGCTGGACGTCCTCGGCGTCGACTCCGGCGACCTCGTTGACGATGTCGGCCAGGGCGGTGCGGATCTCTTCGGTGCTCATGGTTCTCCTGTTTCTGTGGGGTTGGTGCGGTCAGTCGTGACGGTTCAGGGGACGACGACGACCTGGGCGGCGTACGCCAGGCCGGCGCCGAAGGCGACCAGCAGCGCGAGGTCACCGGAGGCGGCGTCGCCGTCGTCGGCCATGCGCTGCAGGGCGAGGGGGATCGACGCGGCGGAGGTGTTGCCGGCGTCGATGATGTCGCGCGCGATGCGGACCGAAGCCGGGAGCTTCATGGCCCGCGCCATCGCGTCGGTGATGCGGTTGTTGGCCTGGTGGGGGACGAAGCAGTCGATGTCCTCGGCGCGTACGCCGGCGCGGTCCATCGCCTGCTGGGCGACCTTGGCCATCGAGTAGGAGGCCCACCGGAACACGGCGTTGCCCTCCATGCGCAGGTGCGGCATCGAGGGCGCGTCGCTGGCGATGACGTCGCGCCAGTCCTCGCGCTGCCGGATGAGGTCGTACTGCTCACCGTCGGAGCCCCACACCACCGGACCGATGCCGGGGGTGTCGGACGGACCGACCACCACGGCGCCCGCGCCGTCGGCGAAGATGAAGGCCGTGCCGCGGTCGGTCGGGTCGGTGATCTCGGAGAGCTTCTCCACGCCGATCACCAGCACGTGGCGCGCGCTGCCAGCGCGGATCATGTCGTTGGCGAGTGCGACGCCGTGGGAGAACCCGGCGCATGCCGCGGAGATGTCGAACGCCGCGGGCTGCTCGGTGCCCAGCTGGTGGGCGATCATGGTGGCCGCCGACGGCGTCTGCAGCAGGTGGCTCACCGTGGCCACGATGACGGCGTCGACCTGCCGCGCGTCGATGCCGGCCTGCGCCAACGCGTCGCGCGAGGCCGCGACCGACATCGACACCACGGTCTCGTCAGGACCGGCGAAGCGGCGGGTCCGGATGCCCGAGCGCTGCTGGATCCACTCGTCGCTGGAATCGATCGCCTCGACGACCTCGGAGTTGGGGACCACCCGCGCAGGGCGGTAGACGCCGAGCCCCAGCAGGGCGGCGTACGTCGAGGTGTCGGCGGCGGCGAGCGTGGCCATCAGGCACCGTCCCGGGCGCTCATGCGGCACCCAACGGGTGCAGCCGCAGCAGGGGCTGGCCGGGGGAGACGGGGTCGCCGTCCTCGACGAGCCACTCCACGACCTGGCCGCCGTGGGCGGCGGTGACCGGGATGCGGTCGCGCAGGCTGGCCACCGAGCCGATGGGGACACCGGCCTCCAGGGCGTCGGCGTCGGCGGCGGCCTCGTCGCGGTGGAAGACGCCCTTGGCGGGCGAGACGACCATGCGCCAGGTGGGCGTGGAGTCGATGGTCGAGGCCTCACCGTGCTGTTCGCAGAAGTCGCGTGCGGCGTCGAGCTGGTCGGGGGAGTCCAGCGCGAAGGTCTCCACGCCCTGGCCTCGGAAGTAGCGCTTGGCGATGCCGGTGAGGGTGCCGGCCGGCGGCATCTCCAGGATGCCGGTCACACCGAGGTCGGCCATGGTCTCCAGGCACAGGTCCCAGCGCACCGGACGCGCGATCTGGCCCACGATGCGACGCAGCACGTCGGTGCCGTCGTGGACGGCCTGGCCGTCGCGGTTGGAGATGAACGGCGTGCGGGGGTCGTGCACCGAGACCGACCGGGCGAGCCGGGCGACGTGGTCCACGGCCGGAGCCATGTGCTCGGTGTGGAACGCCCCGGCGACCGACAGCGGGCGCAGCTTGGCCTTGGCCGGCGGGTCCGCCGCGAGCGCGTCGAGCTGCTCCAGCGTGCCGGCGGCGACGAGCTGGCCGGGACCGTTGTCGTTGGCCGCGACGACGCCGTGGCGCTCGAGCGTGGCGAGCACCTCCTCGCGGTCGCCGCCCAGCACGGCGGTCATGCCGGTGGGGGTGGCGTCGGCGGCGGCCGCCATGGCGTTGCCGCGCTCGCGCACCAGCACCATCGCCTGCTCGGCGGTGATGGTCCGGGCACCGGCCGCGGCGGCGATCTCGCCGACGCTGTGGCCGGTGACGGCGCCGATCTTGTCGAAGGCGTCGGCCGGGTGCGGGAAGAGCTCCAGCGCGGCGACGAGGCCGGTGGCGACCAGCAGCGGCTGCGCGATCCGGGTGTCCCGGATCTGCTCGGCGTCGCCCTCGGTGCCGTAGTGCGCCAGGTCGACGCCGGCGACGGTCGAGAGCCAGTCGAAGCGGGCAGCGAAGGTCGGGTCCTCCAGCCACGGCTGCAGGAATCCTGGGGTCTGCGCGCCCTGTCCGGGCGCCACGATCACGAGCACGTCACCTACAGTGCCCGGCCGCGTGCCGTGACCACGACTGCGGCGCCCACGAAACCTGCGCGCGGGACTTTGTGGGGTTCCTACAAGTCGGTCGGCGCGGCGGCCGCATCGGCCTGCCGCCCCAGCGTGAGCGCGAGCTGGAGGGCCAGTGCGTCGCGGGGCTCGGAGGGGGAGTAGCCGGTCAGCTCGGCCACCTGGCCCAGGCGGTAGCGGACCGTGTTGGCGTGGACGAAGAGGGCACGGGCGGTGGCCTCGATGCCGCAGCCGGCAGCGAAGTAGGCGCTGAGGGTGTCGTCCAGGCCCGCACGGGACTCGGCCAGGGGTCGGTAGAGGTGGTCCACGGCATGGCGCAACGCCGCCTCGTCGCCGGCGAGCACCCGCTCGGGGAGCAGGTCGTCGGTGCGCACCGGGCGGGGAGCGTCCGGCCAGCCGGCGACGGCCCGCATCCCGGCCATCGCGGCCTGGGCGGACACGTGGGCCTGGCTGAGGTCGGCGGCGGCAGGACCGATCACGACGGGCCCGTCGTCGAAGAGCGCGACCACGGCGTCACCGGCCTTGTCCAGGTCGGCGACCCCACCGAGGATGACGACCAGGCGGTGCCCCTGCACCGCGCACAGCGCATCCATGTCCACGGCGCGGGCGGCGCGGCGTACGTCGTCGAACACGCCGGCCTCGGGGCGGCCCGCGGGCACGGTGCCGATCAGCACCGCCACCTCGCCGCGGGCGCTGCCCCAGCCCACCGCACTGGCGCGGGACAGCACGTCCTCGTCGGTCTCGGCGCGCAGGATGGCGTCGACGACCAGCGCCTCCAGCCGGGCGTCCCACGCGCCGCGCACCTCCGCGGCCCGGGCGTAGACCTCCGCCGTGGCGAAGGCGACCTCCCGGGCGAAGCGCGTGACCGCACGGTGGACGTCCCCGGCGATCTCGTCGTCGCCCAGGATCGGCTCGATGTTGTCCTCGACGACGTGGATGGTCAGCCGAACCAGCTCGACTGTCTGCTGCAGCGAGATCACGCCCGCGAGGGCGCGGGGCGCGGCGCCGAACACCGACGCGGCGAGCTCGGTGCCCCGCGGTGTGCGGGCGTGGTCGCCGTCGTACCAGTCGATGAAGCCCTGGACACCGGACTGCACGATCGCGCCGACCCAGGACCGGTCCTCGGCGCTGAGCGCGGCGAACCAGTCGAGGTCGGCCTCCATCTGCGCCATGGCCGCGGTGCTGAGGGAGCCGCCGGCGGCCCGGAGCTTGCGGATCACCTCGGCGCGCGAGTCGAGCGTCGTCACCGGTCCAGACTACGGGGAGCGGGTGACGTCGCTCACCGCCGGATGGCGCCGATTTTCCCCGATTTTACGTGGTCCGTGCCCCGCGCCGGTGTCGCTGCGTGGTTGAATCCTTGTCCGACCGAGCCCGAGGAGACACACGTGACGACGGCACGATCAGCGGCAGGGGACGCCGCAGTTCCGGAGGTCGAGTACCTCACCGTGCACGGGCACGACCGTGCATTCGTGAAGATGGGGCGCGGACCTGCGCTGCTCCTGCTGCACGGACTGGCCTGCGACCACCGCACCTGGCGCGACGTCCTGCCCGCGCTCGCCGAGCACTACACCGTGATTGCGCCGGACCTGCTCGGTCACGGCCAGTCGGCCAAGCCCCGCGCCGACTACACCCTCGGCGGCTACGCCAACGCCATGCGCGACCTGCTGACGCTGTTGGGCATCGACAAGGTGACGGTCGTCGGCCACAGCTTCGGCGGCGGCGTCGCGATGCAGTTCGCCTACCAGTTCCCCGAGCGCACCGAGCGCATGGTGCTGGTCTCGCCCGGCGGGCTCGGTCGCGAGGTGTCACTGGCGATCAAGCTGATCCAGGCGCCGGGCTGGGAGGGCGTCATGCGGCTGCTGACCCAGCCGGGACTGCGCCACCTCGAGGGCGCGGCACTGCGGGCGCTCGCACCCGTGGCGCCGGCGTACACCCGCGACCTGGCGGAGGCGGCCGACATCCTCGACTCCTGGCGCGACCGGCGCACCCGGTTCGCGATCCGCCACCTCGTCCGCGCCGTGATCGACTGGCGGGGGCAGGTGGTGACCATGAGCGACCGCGCCTACCTGACCGAGGCGATGCCCGTCGCCGTGATCTGGGGCGAGGACGACCGGGTGCTGCCGGTCCGGCAGGCCGAGGAGCTCTCCCGCATCGCTCCGGGGGCGCGGGTCGAGATCGTCCCCGACGCGGGCCACTTCGTGCACCGGGACCACCCCGAGCAGTTCGTGCGGTTCCTGCACGACTTCATCACCGAGACCGCACCGGCGAAGTACTCCCGGGGCAAGTGGCGTCGCCTGCTGAGCAACGGCCCCGACGAGCCCCTCACGACGCCCGCGCTGCGGGTCGCCGCCGGCACCGCCTGAGGTGCCCTGTCGGGGCCGTCGCTCGACGGCCCCGACAGGCACGGGCCGACGTCAGGCGTCGGCGCCCTCCTGCTTGCGGCCCGAGACGGCCGTCGGGTCGTCGATGCGGTAGCGCTGGAAGGCCTCCTTGACCTTGCTGCGCTCGATCTCGCCGAGGTCCGCGAGCGCCTGCAGCGCCTGGACCACGACCGACTCGGCGTCGACGTGGAAGTGGCGGCGGGCGGCCGGTCGGGTGTCGGCGAAGCCGAAACCGTCGGTGCCCAGCACCCGGAACTCGGTCGGCACCCAGCGGGCGATCTGCAGCGGCACGGCAGCCTGGTAGTCGGTCACCGCGACCGCCGGGCCGTCGGCGTCCTCCATCGCGGTGGTGACGTACGCCGTCCGCGGGGTCTCCTCGGGGTGCAGCAGGTTCCACTCCTCGCTGGCGATCGCCTCCCGGGCGAGCTCGTTCCAGGAGGTCACCGACCAGGTGTCGGCCTGCACGCCCCAGTCCTCGGCGAGGATCCGCTGCGCCTCCGCGACCCACGGGAACGCGACGCCGGAGGCCATCAGCTGGACCCGCGGTCCGTCGCCGTCGCCGGTGGAGACCCGGTGCAGGCCCTTGAGGAGCGCGTCGACGTCGAGGTCGTCGGGCTCGGCCGGCTGGTGGACCGGCTCGTTGTAGACGGTGATGTAGAAGATCACGTCCTCGGGGCCGTTGCCGTCGGGACCGTCGCCGTACATCCGCTCCAGTCCGGAGCGCATGATGTGCGCCACCTCGTAGGAGAACGCCGGGTCGTAGTGCACGATCGCGGGGTTGGTCGCTGCGATGAGCGGCGAGTGGCCGTCGGCGTGCTGCAGGCCCTCACCGGTCAGCGTGGTGCGGCCCGCGGTGGCACCGATCAGGAAGCCCCGCGCCATCTGGTCGGCCATCGCCCAGATCGAGTCGCCGGTGCGCTGGAACCCGAACATCGAGTAGAAGATGTAGAACGGGATCATGTGCTCGCCGTGCGTGGCGTAGGAGGAGCCGGCCGCGATCGCCGAGCCCATGGCCCCGGCCTCGGAGATGCCCTCGTGCAGCATCTGGCCGTCGTTGGCCTCCTTGTAGGACAGCAGCAGGTTGCGGTCCACCGAGGGGTACTGCTGGCCGCCGTGGGCGTAGACCTTCGCGGTGGAGAACATCGAGTCCATGCCGAAGGTGCGGTACTCGTCCGGCGCGATCGGCACGATGCGCTTGCCGAGCTCCTTGTCCTTCATCCACTCGCGCAGCAGCCGCACCGTGGCCATGGTGGTGGCGATCTTGTTCTCGCCGGCGCCCTTGCGCAGCTCGGCGTAGGCCTTGTCGCCGGGCAGCGTCAGCGGGCGCGAGCGGTTGACCCGCTTGGGGGCGGACCCGCCGAGCTGGCTGCGACGCTCGAGCATGTACTCGATCTCGGGCGACTTCTCGCCGGGGTGGAAGAACGGCGCGCCGCCGGTCTCCTCGTACGCCCGGTCGATGTCGCGGTCGCTGATGGGCATGTAGAGCCGGTCCCGGAACTTCTTGACGTCCTCGGGGGTCAGCTTCTTCATCTGGTGCGTCGCGTTCTTGCCCTCGAGCGCGTCGATCGTCCAGCCCTTCACGGTCTTGGCGAGGATGACCGTCGGCTGGCCGACGTGCTTGGTGGCGGCGTCGAAGGCGGCGTACACCTTGCGGTAGTCGTGCCCACCGCGCGGCAGCTTGTAGATCTGGTCGTCGGTCATGTGCTCGACCATCTTGCGCAGCCGCGGGTCGGCGCCGAAGAAGTGCTCGCGCGCGAAGCTGCCCTCCTCGACGGAGTAGGTCTGGAACGCACCGTCGGGGGTGGTGTTCATCTGGTTGACCAGGACGCCGTCGACGTCGCGGGCGAGCAGCTCGTCCCACTCGCGGCCCCAGATCACCTTGATGACGTTCCAACCGGCGCCGCGGAAGTTGGACTCCAGCTCCTGGATGATCTTGCCGTTGCCGGTCACCGGGCCGTCGAGCTGCTGCAGGTTACAGTTGACCACCCACACCAGGTTGTCCAGCTCCTCCCGGGCGGCGACCCGGATGGCGCCCAGCGACTCGGGCTCGGCCATCTCACCGTCGCCGAGGAAGGCCCACACCCGCTGGTCGCTGGTGTCCTTGATGCCGCGGTTCTGCAGGTAGCGGTTGAACCGTGCCTGGTAGATCGAGTTGATCCCGGTCAGACCCATCGAGACCGTCGGGAACTCCCAGAAGTCCGGCATCAGCCGCGGGTGCGGGTACGACGGCAGCCCGGCCTGCTGACCGTGCTGCACCTCCTGGCGGAAGCGGTAGAGCTGCTCCTCGCTCAGGCGCCCCTCGAGGTAGGCGCGGGCGTAGATGCCGGGAGAGCCGTGACCCTGGATGAAGACCTGGTCGCCGAGGTCGTCGGCGTCCTTGCCCCGGAAGAAGTGGTTGAAGCCGACCTCGTACAACGACGCGGAGGACTGGTAGGTCGCGATGTGTCCGCCGACCTCGAGGCCCTTGCGGTTGGCATTGGTGACCATGACCGCGGCGTTCCACCGGATGAACGCCCGGATGCGGCGCTCGACCTCCTCATCGCCCGGGAACCACGGCTCCCGCTCGGAGGGGATCGTGTTGATGTAGTCGGTGCTGCGCAGCGCCGGGACGCCGATCTGCTGCTCGCGCGAACGCTCCAGCAGGCGCAGCATCAGGTAGCGCGCGCGGGCCCGACCGCGCTCGCTGACCATGTCGTCGAAGGACGCGATCCAGTCCTGGGTCTCCTCCGGATCGATGTCGGGCAGCTGGGTGGGCAGGCCCTCGTGGATCACGGTGCGGGCAGTGGGCTGGGGGGTTTCGGGATCTCCGGTCACCCGACCATTGTGGCGCCCAAGTCGCGTCGGGAAAATCTACTCACGAGTACGCCCCTCACGGACCCTGGGTTGCGCCCTCGCCCCAACTCCGGTGGACTACTACCACCGACATCCCGTTCGACTGGAGGAGATACCCGTGAGCTCGACCGCCGGTGGCGACACCGCCGCCGCGAACCGACCGGCTGCCCGGATGGGCTTCAAGCAGGGCATGGTGGTCCAGGAACTCGGTTGGGACACCGACACCGACGACGACCTGCGCATCGCGATCGAGGACGAGGTCGACGGGGACATGGTCGACGGGGACTACGGCAACGTGGTCGACAACGTCGTGCTCTGGTGGCGCGAGGACGACGGCGACCTGGTCGACGGCCTGGTGGACGCACTGACCGACCTGGTCGGCGGGGGCGCCATCTGGCTGCTGACGCCCAAGGTCGGCCGCGCCGGGGAGGTCAACCCCTCCGACATCGCCGAGGCGGCTCCAGTCGCTGGACTGTCCCAGACCACGACGGACTCGGTGAGCAAGGATTGGCTCGGGACACGATTGGTTGCTCCCAAGACTCCTGCCTGAGAACGGAACACCACGCATGGGAATCACGTCGCTGGCGCGCGACGCGGCCGTCAGCGCGCGCATCCTGGTCAGCTCCGGCATCGTCCGGCCCTACGGGCCCGCCACCGTGGCGCGCATGGGGCGGACGCTGCAGCAGTGGGGCACCGTCCCCGCGGGCGGATTCAAGACCATGGCGCTGCGCAAGCCCGACGGTGTGGCGCTGATCGACGAGCTCGGGTCGCTGACCTGGCGTGAGATCCACGAGCGCACCAACGCCCTCGCCACCGCACTGCGCCGACGCGGCGTCGTGGAGGGCGACGGCGTCGCGGTCATGTGCCGCAACCACCGGGGGTTCGTCGAGTCCTCGATCGCGGTGAGCAAGCTCGGCGCCGACGTGCTCTACCTCAACACCGCCTTCGCCGGTCCGCAGCTCGCGGACGTGCTGGAGCGGGAGCGGCCGCGCGTGGTGATCCACGACGAGGAGTTCGCCGACCTGCTGGAGGGTGCCGAGGTCGAGGACCGGGTGATCGCCTGGACCGACGGGCCGGCCGGCCCCGACACGCTCGAGGGCCTGATCAACAGCGTCGCGACCGACGAGCCGACGCCGCCGCAGCGCGCGGGGCGCACGATCATCCTCACCTCGGGCACGACCGGTACGCCGAAGGGCGCGCCACGGCCGCAGGGCGGCGTACCCGCCGCGGTGTCGCTGCTGTCGCTGATGCCGCTCCGGAGCGACTGGACCTGCCACATCGCCGCGCCGCTGTTCCACACCTGGGGCTTCGCCCACTACCAGCTGTCGATGCTGCTGGGCACCACCATGGTGCTGCGCCGTCGGTTCGACCCCGAGGACGCGCTGCGCACGCTGGAGGAGCACGACTGTGACTCCTTCGCCGTCATCCCGGTGATGCTGCAACGCATCCTGCAGCTGGACGAGGACACCCTGCAGCAGCACCGGCTGCCGCGGCTCAAGGCCGTCGCCTCGTCCGGTTCTGCCCTGCCCGGTGGGCTGCCCGAGGCATGGATGGACCGCTTCGGCGACAACCTGTACAGCATCTATGGCTCCACCGAGGTGGCCTGGGCCAGCATCGCCACCCCGCAGGACTTGCGCGAGGCGCCCGGGACCGCGGGGCGGATCCCGCACCAGACCGTGGTGCGCATCTGCGGCGAGGACGGCCGTGAGCTGCCGACGGGGGAGTCGGGCCGGATCTTCGTCGGCAACGACCTGCAGATCGAGGGCTACACCGGTGGCGGTGGCAAGGAGGTCGTCGACGGACTGATGTCCTCCGGTGACGTGGGCCGCTTCGACGAGACCGGCCGGCTCTTCGTCGAGGGCCGCGACGACGAGATGATCGTCTCCGGCGGTGAGAACGTCTTCCCCAAGGAGGTCGAGGACTGCCTCGCCGACCACGACGGCGTCGAGGACGTCGCCGCGATCGGTGTCGATGACGACGACTTCGGCAAGCGGCTGCGCGCGTTCGTGGTCCGCTCCGGCCGCGGTGACGCCGTCGACGAGGACGTACTGAAGTCGCACGTCAAGGCCCGCCTCGCGCGCTACAAGGTGCCGCGCGAGATCGTCTTCGTCGAGGAGTTGCCGCGCAACGCGACCGGGAAGGTCCTCAAGCGGGAACTCGCCGATCGGGACGACTAGGGGCATGCCCTAGGGTTCGACCTGATGAGCGTCGGACTGGTGGTCGGGGAGTCGGCGCCGGACTTCACCCTGCGGGACCAGTTCGGCGCCGACGTGGCGCTGTCCTCCTTCCGCGGCCGCAAGTCGGTGCTGTTGTTGTTCTATCCGTTCGCGTTCTCGGGGGTGTGCACCGGCGAGCTGCACCAGGTCCGGGAGCGGCTGGCGGAGTTCGTCACCTTCGACACCGAGGTGCTGGCTCTCTCGTGCGACCCGATGTTCTCGCTGCGCGCGTACGCCGACTCCGACGGCCTGAACTTCCCGCTGCTCAGCGACTTCTGGCCCCACGGCGAGGTCGCCCGCGCCTATGAGGTGTTCGACGAGCAGTCCGGCTGCCCGTGCCGGTCCTCCTACGTCGTGGACCGCGAGGGGCGGCTCACCTGGGCGGTCCACAACGCCGTCTCGGTGGGGCGGGACCTCGACGAGCACCTCGTCCAGCTCCGGGCGGCGGCCGAGGCCTGAGGTGTCCCGGCGGGGCCGGCAGAAAAACTCCGCCAGAAAATCTGGTCAAAAGTTTGGCAACCCGTCCGCGAGGTTGTAGAGTACGTGTTGTTGAACCGCTGGTGACCCGAGACGCCAGCGGTTCAACTCTGTTTTGGCCCGGTGTGCGTGCCCGGGGTCTTGGTACCGGTTTCGGTCCGGCCCCTCCCGCCCGGTAGCCTTTCGCGCGATCCGGGGCGTATAGCTCAGTTGGTAGAGCGCTTCCCTTACAAGGAAGATGTCAGGGGTTCAAGTCCCTTTGCGCCCACCGATGAGAACTCCCTCATCGCCGCCTCACCCGCCCATCACCGCGCGGCGGCAGCGTTCCCCTCGTTCGCAACCGACACGAGGAGGACCCATGAGGATCGACCTGTTCCGTACGACCACCGTCGGTCTCGCCGGCCTGGTCGGCGCCGGGCTGCTGGCGCTGCAGGTGCCGAGCACGTCCACTGCCGGCGCCGAGCTGCTCAAGCGCGACGAGGACGGCGCGCAGCTCACCGTCGTCACCGAGGAGGACGAGGCCGAGGACGACGACCTCGCACTCGTGGCCGAAACCCGCTCGCGCGACACCTCGCGCAGCAAGGCGTCGCGCAACAGTCGCGGCGACGACTCCCGCACCGGGCGCGCCAGCGGCCGCGACGACAGCCGCAGCGGCCGCCACGCCGCCGGCGCGGACTGGACCCGCGACGGCAAGGGTGGGCTCAAGCGCGACTGGTCGCGCCACCACACCAACGACAAGTCGCGCAACAACACCGCGATGTCGTGGAACACCCGCGGCGACAAGTCCCGGACCAACCAGCGCAGCGGGATCGACGAGAGCCGCAGCGGCCGCAAGGCGGGCGGCAAGGACTGGACCCGCGACGGCAAGGGTGGGCTGAAGCGCGACTGGTCGCGCCACCACACCAACGACAAGTCGCGGAACAACACCCGCTGATGGCGACGCTGCCCAGCGGCGCGGTGGACGAGAGCTGGCACCTGCGCCGCGGTGACGCCATCACCCCCGAGCTGACCGCGATGCGGCTGCTCGGGGGAGGGTCGGCGTACGAGGCATTCCTGGCCTTCGACGAGGTGACCTGTGGCCCGGTGGTCGCCAAGGTCGTCCGTCCCAGTGAGGTGGACGACCACCAGACGCTGGCCGGACTCGAGCGCGAGGCCGCTGCGCTCGAGGTCGCGAACCACCCCGTGGTGGTGCGCGGGCTGCGCCACGACGTCGACGGCCCCCGGCCGCACCTGGTGCTGGAGTTCGTGGAGGGACCGCGGCTGTCGCGGCTGATCCGCCGCTACGGCAGGCTCTCGGAGCAGCAGTACCTGCCGCTGGCGATCGAGGTCGCCGCAGCACTGCACTTCTTCGGCCACCGCGACGTGTGCCACCTCGACATCAAGCCCAGCAACATCATCATGGGCTCGCCGGCGCGACTCATCGACCTCTCCGTGGCGCGCCCCGCCCACCGTGCGGCCGAGATCGAGGGCCTGATCGGCACCGACGCCTACCTGGCCCCCGAGCAGGCCGACCCGGGCGGTCGGTACGGCGTCCCGGCGTACGCCAGCGACGTGTGGGGGCTGGGTGCGACGCTGTTCCACGCCATCGCCGGCGAGCGTCCCTTCGCGTCAGGTGACCCGGACGCCGCCACGCCCGAGGAGCGTCACCCCCAGGTGCGCTACGCCCCCGGTCCGCTGCCCACGGACCTGCCGTCCGGGGTCGGGTCGCTGGTGCTGGCGATGCTCGAGCCCGACCCGGTCCACCGGCCGCTGCCACGTGAGGTCGTCGACGCGCTCACGCCCGCGCTGGACGCTCTCCCGGCCCCACGGGCGCTGAGCTTCAAGGTGCGATGAGGCGCCTGCGGCATCAGCGGTTGAACCGGTAGCCCATCCCACGCACCGTGCTGATGGCCTCCGCGCCGAACTTGCGGCGCAGGTAGCCGACGTAGACGTCGACGACGTTGGAGCCCGGGTCGAAGTCCAGGCCCCACACCTGGTCCAGCAGCTGCTCGCGGGAAAGCACCTGGCCGGCGTTGACCAGGAAGGTCTCGGCCAGTGCGTACTCCCGGGCCGACAGGTCGACCTGCCGGCCGGCCACGGTCGCACGACGCGTGCGCTGGTCCAGGACGACGCCGCCGGCGGTCAGCGACCCGGACACCTCCGCCTCCCGGTCGGCGGCCTGCCGGAGCCGCAGCTTGATGCGGGCGCTGAGCTCGGCGTACCGGAACGGCTTGGCCATGTAGTCGTCCGCGCCGCCCTCCAGAGCGCTGACGGTGTCGGTCACCGAGTCCCGCGCCGTGAGCACGATGACCGGCACCCGAGACCCCTGCGCGCGCAGCTGCGCCAGCAGCGTGAACCCGTCCAGGTCGGGCAGGCCGATGTCGAGCACGACGAGGTCGACCCCGTCGGCGAGGGCCTCGTCGAGTCCGGTCCGGCCGTCGGTCGCCACCGTCGCACGGTGCCCCTCGGCAGTGAGCCCCTTGGCGACGAAGGAGGCGATCCGCTCCTCGTCCTCGACGATCAGGATGCGGGCCACGGGTCCTCCTCGTGTCGTGGGGCGCGCCGCAGGACGGGCACGGTGATGACGAAGCGCGCTCCGACGTCGTCGGGTACGACGGCGGCCGACCCGCCGTGGGAGGCCGCGATGGCCGCCACGATCGAGAGCCCCAGGCCGAACCCCTCGTCGCCGTCGGGGACGTGGGCGCGGCCGAAGCGCTCGAAGATCCGCTCGCGGTCGGCGGGTGCGATGCCTGGGCCGGTGTCGCGGACCCAGAACCGGACGCCGCCGGCGTCGAGGTCGGCGCCGAACCCGATCTCGTCGCCGGCGCGGGTGTGCTTGACGGCGTTGTCGGCGAGCGCCAGCAGGGCCTGGGTGAGGCGCTGCTCGTCCAGCACGAGGGGATCCGCCGGCCCGGGCACGTCCAGGGTCCAGGCGCGGTCCCCGAGTGCCCGGGCCTTGGCCAGCACGGTGGTCACCAGCTCGTCGGGTCGGACCTCGGCGAGGTCGAGGAAGTCGGGGCGGCTGCTCTTGGCCAGCAGGATCAGGTCGGCGACCAGGCGCGACATCCGGTCGACCTCGTCCAGCAACAGGTCCCGCGTCTCGGCGACCTCGGCCGGGGTGCCGGTGTCGAGCAGCTCCAGGTGCCCGCGCAGCACGGTGAGAGGCGTACGCAGTTCGTGGCCGGCGTCGTCGAGGAAGCGGCGCTGGTCGGCGAAGGCGCTCTCGAGGCGGTCCAGCATTGTGTTGACGGTGCGGGTCAGTGCGGTGATGTCGTCGTTGCCGGTCTCGGGGATCCGTCGGGTCAGGTCACTGCCGCTGATCTCGTCGGCGGTGGCCCGCAGTGCGCGCAGCGGCTGCAGCAGCCGCCCGGACTGCCAGGCCGCCGCGCCGGTGACCACGAGCAGCGCGAGCGCGGCGACGATCGCGTAGGTCCGCATGGTGTCGGCGAGCTCGGCGCGGTCCTCCTCGAGGTAGGCGACGACGAGCAGCGCGCCGCTGCGCTCGCCCTGCCGCACGGGCTGAGCGGTGATGCGCACCTCCCCATCGGGGGTGTCGAGCCGGGTGCTGCCGCCGTCGCGCACCAGGGGTGCCGCGGCGTCGAGGAACTCCGGGGTGGTGATCAGCGCGCGACCGTCGGCGGGGAACCAGTACAGGGGAGCGTCGTCGACCCAGCCGACCAGCAGCTCGTCGTCGTCGGGCACGTTGCGCTGCAGGAAACGCTCCAGCAGCGTGTCGACCACGAACGGCTCGCCGGTCTCGGGATCGATGCCCTCGGCCTGCAGCCGCTGGAACTCGTCGAGCTCCTGCTCGACCTCCCGCTGCACCGAGGCCTCGACCCGTTGGGACTCCAGCAAGTGCACGATCAGGCCCGCGCCGCCGAGCGCCACCGCCACCAGCACGGCGACGGTGGCGGCGATGCGGGCGCGGACGGTCAGCAGCGGCTGCGCGGCACGCGCATCAGTCGTCGTCCTCCCGCTCGTCGTCCTCGTCATCCTCGTCCCCGTCGTCGTCCCGGTCGTCGTCATCATCGTCGTCGTCCGCGTCGTCCCGGTCCTCGGCGTCGTCCCGGTCATCATCCCGGTCGCGTGGTCCGGCCGGTACCGGGCGATCGGGCCCGGTCTCCTCGGCACTGCCCGGCCGCGGCGCCACCGGCGTCGGGTCGGGGGAGCGCGGTGGCTGCTCGGGCGGGACCGTGGTGGGCACCTCGGTCAGCTGCAGGGGCGGTCGCGCCGGTGGTTCGTCGGCCGCGGTCGCGACCAGGGAGCCGACCACGAACGCCGCGATCGGCAGCACCAGGGCGAGGGGCAGCAGGACCCGGGCGAACGTCGGCACGGGCTCACCGTGCGTGGCCGGGATGGCGCCGGGATGAGAGCCGGATGAGGAGGTTCTCATCCACGGTGGGGTGGCCCCGCTCGTCGCGAGGGAAACACCGTCCGCCGACGGCGATCCCCGGCCGCCTGCCGCGGGTCAGGGGCGCCGTCCTAGGGTGGCGCACGTCACGTCGTCGACAGGAGGACCCATGTTCGTTCCGTTCAGCGCCAGCGACTTCCTCGACCGCGCCGTCACCGTGTACGGCGACCGGGTCGGCGTGATCGACGAGCCGGACCAGCCGGCCGCCAGCCAGGGCGAACTGACCTATGACCAGATGGGTGCGCTCGCCCGGCGTCAGGCGGCGAAGCTGGACGAGCTCGGCATCGAGGTCGGCGACCGGGTGGCGGTGGTGAGCCACAACTCCAGCCGGCTCCTCACCTCCTTCTACGGCGTGTGCGGCTGGGGCCGGGTGCTGGTGCCGGTCAACTTCCGGCTCAGCCCGGACGAGGTCGCCTACATCGTCGAGCACTCCGGCGCCCGGGTCCTCTACGTCGACCCCGAGCTGGAGGAGTCGTTGAAGGACGTCGAGTGCGAGCACACGTTCGTCCTCGGCCGCGACGAGGACCTCTACGCGCCCGAGGGCACCGAGCCGCGGCCGTGGGAGCACGACGAGACGGCGACCGCGACCATCAACTACACCTCCGGCACCACCGCGCGGCCCAAGGGCGTCCAGATCACCCACCGCAACATCTGGACCAACGCCGTCACCTTCGGCCTGCACACCCAGATCAGCGACCGCGACGTCTACCTCCACACGCTGCCGCAGTTCCACGCCAACGGGTGGGGCATGCCCTTCGCGATGACCGGCGTCGGTGCGCAGCACGTGATCATCCGCAAGATCGACGGCGCCGAGATCCTGCGACGCGTGCGCGACCACGGCGTGACCGTCATGTGTGCCGCCCCGGCGGTGGCGGCCGCCGTACTCGACGCCGCGCAGGACTGGGAGGGCGCGATCCCGGGCCGCGACCGGGTGCGGATCATCATGGCCGGCGCCCCGCCGCCGACCAAGACCGTCGCCAGGGTGGAGGAGGAGCTCGGTTGGGAGTTCATCCAGATCTACGGCCTCACCGAGACCTCGCCGCTGCTGACGATCAACCGCACGCGTGCGGAGTGGGACCACCTCGACGCCGAGGAGCGCGCCACGCGGCTCACCCGCGCCGGGGCGCCCGCGCTCGGCGTCGAGCTCGCCATCGACCAGTCCGAGGAGGGCGCGGGCGAGGTGCTGGCCCGGTCCAACGTGGTGCTGGAGGGCTACTGGGAGCAGCCCGAGGAGTCGGCCAAGTCGCTCGCCGGCGGCTGGTTCCACACCGGTGACGGCGGCTACATCGGCGAGGACGGCTACCTGACCATCGCCGACCGCAAGAAGGACGTCATCATCACCGGCGGCGAGAACGTCTCCTCGATCGAGGTCGAGGACTGCCTCTTCTCCCACCCCGCCGTCGCCGAGGTCGCCGTCATCGGCGTCCCGAGCGAGAAGTGGGGCGAGACCATCAAGGCACTGGTCGTGCTGGCCCCCGACACCGAGGCGACCGAGGCCGACCTCATCGCCTGGTGCAAGGAGCGGATCGCCGGTTACAAGGCACCCACGTCGGTGGAGTTCCGCGACGAGCTCGCCCGCACGGCCACCGGCAAGCTGCAGAAGTACAAGCTGCGCCAGGCCTACTGGGAGGGGCAGGACCGTCAGGTGAACTGATCGGTCTCGGCGAGCTCCACCGGCCAGCCGGCCGACTTCCACGCCTCGGCGGTACGCCGCGTCCATGCGGCCGCGGAGCCGGCCACGAAGGTCAGCGTCGTCGCCACCCGCGGCGGGGGCGGCGACTCCGGCAGCGGCTGGCCGCTGATCGGGTCGTCGGCCTCGCGGCCGCCGATGCAGGCCACCTCGGTCAGGCCCACCCCCAGTCGCCGTTGGTGGACCGCCATCGCCAGCGCGGCGACCGCGGCCTCGTCGTACCCCACGAGCGTGAGGTCGTCGGGCGGGTGCACCGCGGTCTCGCGGGCGTAGCGAAGTGAGCGCAGCAGGTCGCGACCGTCGTGCCAGGTCGGCTCCACCACCCGCTTGCCGCGGTTGGCGATGCGCGCGGCGAGGTCGGTGATGCGGGTGTCGCCCTCGGGCACCGCCGGGTGCCACAACAGCACCGTCTCGTGGTTGGGATGGCCGTGGACGCGGATCGGGAGGGCGGGCTGCTGCTCGTCGTTCACCGGACCACCGTAGGCTGCGGTGCGAGCAGGTCCCACGGCGCAGGAACCCGGTGAGACTCCGGGGCGGTTCCGCCACTGTGACTCCGCCGGGCGATGCCCGGGGGACAGCCAGACACTGGCCGCGGGACGACCCATCCGAAGACGGGGCGAGAACCCCCAGGAGGTACCCGTGCGCATCGCACTCCTGTCCACGTCCGACACCGATCTCCTCTCCGCGCGCGGCAGCGGTGCGGACTTCACCTGGGCGAACCCCTCGCGCAGCGACCTCGACGGCTTGGCCGACCTCGCCGCCGACGCCGACCTCGCCGTCGTACGCCTCCTCGGCTCGCCGCAGGAGTACGCCGCCGAGCTGGACGCCGTACGCCGTGCCGGCAACCCCGTGGTCGTGCTCGGCGGCGAGCAGACGCCCAGCGCGGAGCTGATGGAGGCCTCCACGGTGCCCGTGGGCGTGGCGGCGGACGCCCACCGCTACCTCGCCGAGGGAGGCCCGGCCAACCTCGAACAGCTGCACGCCTTCCTCTCCGACACCGTCCTGCTGACCGGTGAGGGCTTCGAGCCACCGGTCGCCATCCCTGCCTGGGGCATTCGCGAGGGCGCGAGCCGGATAGTCCCTGACGAAAAGCACCGGAAAATGGCCGATCCGGGTGCTTTTGGTCAGGGACTATCGCGAGTCGGTGTGCTCTACTACCGCGCCCACGAGGCCAGCGGCAACACCGCCTTCGTCGACGCGATCGCCGAGGCGATCGAGGCCACCGGCACGGCGACCGCCGTGCCGATCTTCGCCGGGTCGCTGCGCTCGGCCCCCGACGACCTCTTCGACGCGCTCGGCACGCTGGATGCCCTGGTGGTGACCGTGCTGGCCGCCGGTGGTGCGACCCCGGCGGCAGCGAGCGCCGGCGGCGACGACGAGACCTGGGACGTCACCCGCATCGCCGCGCTGGACATCCCCGTCATCCAGGGGCTCTGCCTGACCAGCAGCTGCGCGGAGTGGGAGGAGAACGACGACGGCGTCAGCCCGATCGACTACGCCAACCAGGTCGCCATCCCCGAGTTCGACGGCCGGATCATCACGGTGCCGTTCTCCTTCAAGGAGATCGACGCCGACGGGCTTCCGCACTACGTCGCGGACCCGGAGCGGTGCCGGCGCGTGTCCTCGATCGCCGCGCACCACGCGCGGTTGCGGCGTACGCCGAACGCGGACAAGCGGATCGCGGTGATGCTCAGCGCCTACCCGACCAAGCACTCCCGGGTGGGCAACGCGGTCGGCCTCGACACCCCGGTGTCGGCGGTGCGGATGTTGCGGCGGCTGCGCGCGGAGGGCTACGACCTCGGCGGGGACAACGAGGTCACCCGGATCCTCGACGCCTCGGCGGCCGAGCCCGTCGAGCCCATCGAGCCCGTCGACAGTGCCACGGCGGGACCGTCGGAGGCCGACACCGAGGCCGGCGACGCGCTGATCCATGCGCTCATCGACGCGGGCGGCCAGGACGAGGAGTGGCTGACCCACGCCCAGCTCACCGACGCGCACGTGCGGATCACGCGCGAGGACTACCTGCGCTGGACCGCGGACCTGCCCGAGGACCTGCGCAGCGACATGGTCGAGACCTGGGGCGAGGCACCGGGGGAGCTGTTCGTCAACGACGCCGGCGAGGTCGTGCTCGCCACGCTGCAGGCCGGCAACGTCGTGGTGATGATCCAGCCGCCGCGCGGCTTCGGCGAGAACCCCGTCGCGATCTACCACGACCCCGACCTGGCGCCCAGCCACCACTACCTCGCGGCGTACCGCTGGCTGCGGGCCGGCCCCGACGACGGCGGCTTCGGCGCCCACGCGGTGGTGCACCTGGGCAAGCACGGCTCGATGGAGTGGCTGCCCGGCAAGAACGCCGCACTCTCGGCCTCGTGCGCGACCGACGCCGCGATCGCCGACCTGCCGCTGATCTACCCCTTCCTGGTCAACGACCCCGGTGAGGGTGCGCAGGCCAAGCGCCGCGCCCACGCGCTGATCGTGGACCACCTGGTGCCGCCGATGGCGCGGGCCGACTCCTACGGCGACATCGCACGCCTCGAGCAACTGCTGGAGGAGTACGACAAGATCGCCGCGATGGACCCCGGCAAGCTGGCCGCGATCCGGGGCGAGATCTGGCAGCTCATGCGGTCCGCGGAGATGCACCGTGACCTCGGCATGGAGGAGCGGCCCGACGACGAGGAGTTCGACGACTTCCTGCTCCACGTCGACGGCTGGCTGTGCGAGATCAAGGACGCCCAGATCCGCGACGGCCTCCACGTCCTCGGTGATGCCCCGGCCGCGGACGCGCGGGTGAACCTCGTGCTGGCGATGCTGCGTGCGGCGCAGGTCTGGGGAGGCCAGAACAACGCCGTCCCCGGTCTGCGGGCCGCGCTCGGGCTCAAGGACGGCGAGGCCACCACGATCGTCGACGAGATCGAGCAGCAGGCCCGCTCGCTGGTGCAGGCGATGGACGACCGCGGGTGGGACCGGGCTGCCGCCGCCGAGCTGCACGACGACCCGGGCGTGCAACAGGTGCTGGAGTTCGCCGCGACCGAGGTGGTGCCCCGACTCGAGCGCACCACCGACGAGATGGACGCCGTCCTGCACGCGCTCGCGGGCGGCTTCGTCGCCGCCGGTCCCTCCGGCTCGCCGCTGCGCGGCCTGGTCAACGTGCTGCCCACCGGGCGCAACTTCTACACCGTCGACCCGCGTGCGGTGCCCTCCCGGCTGGCGTGGGACACCGGCCAGGCCATGGCCGACTCCCTGTTGCAGCGCTACCTCGACGAGGAGGGCCGCCACCCCGAGTCGGTCGGGCTGTCGGTCTGGGGCACCTCCGCGATGCGCACGGCCGGTGACGACATCGCCGAGGTGCTCGCACTGCTGGGCGTGCGCCCCGAGTGGGACGAGGCGTCGCGCCGCGTCAGCGAACTGGTCGTGGTGCCACTGGAGGAGCTCGGCCGGCCACGCATCGACGTCACCGTGCGGATCTCGGGCTTCTTCCGCGACGCCTTCCCGCACGTGGTCGCGATGCTGGACGACGCGGTGCGCATGGTCGCCGAGCGCGACGAGCCCGAGGACATGAACTACGTGCGCAAGCACGCGCAGGCCGACCTCGCCGAGCACGGCGACGAGCGGCGCGCGACCATCCGCATCTTCGGCTCCAAGCCGGGCTCGTACGGAGCCGGCATCCTGCAGGCCGTGGAGTCGGGCAGTTGGCGCAACGACCAGGACCTCGCCGAGGTCTACACCGCGTGGGGCGGCTTCGCCTACGGTCGCGACCTCGACGGTGCGCCGGCCGCGGAGGACATGCGGACGGCGTACCGCCGCATCCAGGTGGCGGCGAAGAACATCGACACCCGCGAGCACGACATCGCCGACAGCGACGACTACTTCCAGTACCACGGCGGGATGGTCGCCACGATCCGTGCGCTGACCGGGAGCGACCCGAAGGCCTACGTGGGCGACTCGACGTCGCCGGACGCGGTGCGGACGCGGACCCTGGCCGAGGAGACCACGCGGGTCTTCCGGGCGCGCGTGGTGAACCCGCGCTGGATCTCCGCGATGCAGCGACACGGCTACAAGGGCGCCTTCGAGCTGGCGGCGACGGTGGACTACCTGTTCGGGTTCGACGCGACGGCCGGCGTCGTCCACGACTGGATGTATGAGTCCCTAGCACGTGAGTACGTGCTCGACGAGACCAACCAGGCGTTCTTGAGGAAGTCCAACCCGTGGGCGCTGCGCGGGATCGTCGAGCGGCTGCACGAGGCCGCCGAGCGCGACCTGTGGGCCGAGCCCGACCCCGACGTCATGGCAGCGCTGCAGCAGGTCTACCTCGAGGTCGAGGGCGACCTGGAAGCGCAAGCCGCCGGTGAGTGAGGTCGGGGCGCCGCAGATCCGGGTGCTGGGTTGTGGCATGGGGCCCCAGCACGTCACCCCGGAGGTCGCCGCGGCACTGCGCGACTGCGACTGGGTGCTGGCGCCGGAGAAGCGGCCCGGGGACGAGCTCACGGCCGTGCGGCGAGCGGTCTGCGACGCGCACGGCGTACCGCTGGTGGTCGTGACCGATCCCGAGCGTGACCGGACGCCCGGCATGGGCCGGGAGCGCTACGAGGCGGCGGTCGCGGACTGGTACGCCGCGCGGCGCGACGCCTACCGGCGCGAGATCGACGCCCGCGGCGGCACCGTCGGGATGCTGGTGTGGGGGGACCCGTCGCTCTACGACGGCACGCTCCGCGTCGTCGCCGACCTCGGCCTGCCGTACGACGTGCTGCCCGGGATCAGTGCGCCGCAGGTGCTGGCCGCGCGGCACCGGATCGTGCTGCACGAGGTCGGTCACCCGGTCCACGTCACGACCGCTCGCCGGATGCGGGAGGCGATCGCCGGGGGCCAGCGCAACCTGGTCGTCATGCTGACCAGCGGCGTCGACCTCGACGGCCTGGAGGACTGGCACGTGTGGTGGGGCGCCAACCTCGGTGCGGACGGCGAGCGCCTCGTCGCCGGCCGGGTCGGCGACGTGGCCGAGGAGATCGCGGCCGCGCGGGACGGCGTACGCGCCCACGCCGGCTGGGTGATGGACCTCTTCCTGCTGCGGGCGCCGTCATGAGGCGCACTGGCGAGGGTTTCCTGTTACTTCTCAGGTCTTGCAAGACCTCAGAAGTACCGGGATCCCCGGTCAACCGGGGATCCCGACCGTGAGCGCGCTCCTCATCGCCGGCACCACCTCCGACGCCGGGAAGTCGGTGGTGACGACGGGGCTGTGCCGGGCGCTGGCGCGACGGGGGATCGCGGTGGCGCCGTACAAGGCACAGAACATGTCGAACAACTCCATGGTCGTCCCGCTGCGCGGGGGTGGGTACGGCGAGATCGGGCGGGCGCAGTGGATCCAGGCCCGCGCGGCGGGGGTGGCGCCGGAGGTGGCGATGAACCCGGTGCTGCTCAAGCCGGGGAGCGACCGCCGCAGCCACGTGATCCGCGACGGCCTGCCCGACGGCGAGGTGTCGGCGCGCGACTTCACCGACGGTCGGGCGCGGCTGGCGGCCTCGGCGTTCGCTGCCGTGGACGACCTGCGGTCGCGCTTCGACGTCGTCGTCGCCGAGGGGGCGGGCAGTCCCGCCGAGATCAACCTGCGTGACTCCGACTACGTCAACATGGGGCTCGCCCGCCACGGCGACCTGCCCGTCGTGGTCGTCGGCGACATCGACCGGGGCGGCTGGTTCGCAGCCTGCTACGGCACTTGGGGGCTCCTCGACGACGCCGACCGCCGCCTCGTCGCCGGCTTCGTCGCCAACAAGTTCCGCGGCGACGTCACCCTGCTCGAGCCCGGCCTGGCCGACCTGGCACGGCGCACCGGGCTGCCGACGTACGGCGTGCTGCCCTGGCACGACGACCTGTGGCTGGACTCCGAGGACGCCCTCGACCTCCGGGGGCGCCGGGGCGACGGGGGAGCGACGCGGACGGTCGCCGTGGTCCGGTTGCCGCGGATCAGCAACTTCACCGACGTCGACGCGCTCGGGCTCGAACCCGATCTCGACGTCGAGTTCGTCACCGACCCGGCACGGCTCGCCGCCGCCGACCTCGTCGTGCTGCCCGGCACCCGCGCCACGCTCGCCGACCTGGCCTGGCTGCGGGCACGCGGGCTCGACCGGGCGATCACCGCGCACGCGGCCGCGGGCCGCCCGGTGCTCGGCATCTGCGGCGGCTGCCAGATGCTCGGCCGGACCATCGACGACCCCGACGGCGTGGAGGGGGCGGCCGGTGCGTCCGTCGCGGGCCTCGGGCTGCTGGACCTCGCCACCACCTTCACCGCCGGGAAGCGGCTGGCGCTGCACGACCCTGCCGGCTACGAGATCCACCACGGCCGCATCGCCGGCGAGCGCGAGTGTGGCCCGGTCACCGGGACGATGGTGCACGGGTCGCTCGAGGACGACGCCACCCGCGCGGCGTACCTCCGCGACGCCCTCGGCGTGGACTCCCGCGCCTCGTTCCCGGCCGCCCGGGAACGCCGGCTCGACCTGCTCGGCGACCTGGTCGAGCAGCACCTGGACGTCGACGCGCTGCTGGCGCTCGCGCGGGACGGGGTGCGCTGATGCGGGTACTGCTGCTCGGTGGCACCTCGGAGGCACGCGACCTCGCCGCAGCGCTCGTCGCCGACGGCGTCCCCGTCACCTCCTCCCTCGCCGGCCGCGTCGCGCGGCCGCGGCTGCCCGAGGGCGAGGTCCGCATCGGCGGCTTCGGCGGGGTCGACGGGCTGCGTGCGGCCCTGGCCGACTACGACGTGGTCGTCGACGCCACCCACCCCTTCGCCCTCGGCATGAGCCGCAACGCCGCCGCGGCCTGTGCGGCCGAGGACGTGCCGCTGCTGCGGCTGGAGCGTCCCGGCTGGGCCGAGCAGGCGCTCCCGTCCTGGATCTGGGTCGACACCCACGAGCAGGCCGCGACGGTGGCCGGCGAGCTCGGCTCCCGCCCCTTCCTCACCGTCGGCCGCCAGGAGCTGGCCCGGTTCGTCCCGGCGCTCGCGGAGCGGGAGGTGCTGGCGCGGGTGGTCGACGTCCCCGACGTCACGCTGCCCCCCGCGTGGGTACTGCGTACCAGCCGTGGCCCCTACGACCTGGCCGGCGAACGCGACCTGATGCAGGACCACGCGATCGACGTCGTGGTCACCAAGGACTCCGGCGGGTCCTACACCTGGCCCAAGATGGCTGCCGCCGCCGAGCTCGGGATCCCGGTGGTCGTCGTACGCCGCACGCCCGGGCCGACCGGCGTCCTGACGGTCACCGACGTCGCCGCGGCACGCGACTGGCTGTCGCGGCGGTGACCAGCAGCGCGGCTGCGTCGAGCCGTCGCGTCAGAGCCACCGCGCGCGACAGGTCGGCGACCGTCGGCGGGCGGCCCGTGCCCATCACGGCACGGTGCTCGACCCGGTCGCCGTAGGTGTTGGTGCCGCCGAGCCGGATCCCCAATGCGCCGGCGTACGCCGCCTCGACGGGTCCGGCGTTCGGGCTCGGGTGGTGGGGGGCATCGCGACGCCTGGCGGCGAGGGCGCCACGGCGGTCGGGGCCGAGCGTGGTCGCGAGCGCGGCCGTGAGACGTGATCCCGGGAGGTTGAGCAGGTCGTCCAGCCGCGCCGCCGCCCAGCCGAACCGCTCGTGGCGTGGCGTGCGGTGACCGACCATCGCGTCGAGGGTGTTGGCCGCGCGGTGGCCGAGCAGTCCGGGCACCCCGGCGAGAGCGCCCCAGACGAGGGAGGAGACGACGGCGTCGGAGGTGTTCTCCGCCAGGGACTCCACGGTCGCGCGCACGACCTCCGCCTCGTCCAGGCCGGTCGGGTCGCGGCCGACGAGGTGGGTCAGCTGTCGCCGGGCGTCGTCGAGTCGTCCCTCCCGCAGTTGCCGCTCGATCGTGGTGACCTCACGCTCGAGACTGGTCCCGCCGAGCACCGCCCACGTGGCGACGGCGGTGACGAGCGTCCGGGCGAGGGGGGAGCGGGGCCGGTCGGCGGCCCGCCCCACGACGACGGCCCCACCCACCAGGGCTGCGACGTGGACGACCCCGGCGGCCCGATCGTCGCGCCAGGTGTGGCGCTCGAGGCGTGCGGCGAGCGCGCCGAAACCCGCGACGGGGTGGCCCCGTCGCGGGTCGGCGAACACGCGGTCGGCGGCGTACCCGAGCAGCAGCCCGACCGCGCGGCTCACGGTGTGGCGGCCCGGCCGGTCACAGGCTCGCGGCCAGCGCCCGACGCTCCGCGTCGCGACCGGCGCGGTCGTGCAGCCGGCCGACGAGGGCCACCAGCGTCACGCCGAGGGCGGCCCAGAGCGCCGCGAGCGTGAGCAGCGAGGAGGTGCGGAACTCCCACAACGTGTCGGCCGGGAAGTCGCCCACCTCGTTGACGGCCGGCATCGCGAGTCCCGCCACCGTCATGACGGCCAGGTAGCCGGCCACGACGGCCGCTGCGGCGCCGTACCCGCCGAGTGTGCCGACGAGGCGCGGTGCCACCACGACGGCGGCGATGCCGGCCAGGACCGAGAGCACCAGGAAGCCGAAGTAGTAGACGGTGCGGCTGTCCATCGTCTCCGCCGCGCCGACGGCGGGTGGGGTCGAGGGGTACTTCCAGAACGGCACCAGCGCGACGGTGACGAACCCGACGAGGGTGACCAGGGCGGTCGAGCCCCGTGCCGAGATCGAGCCGAGGCGTCCCATCGCCGCGGCCGCAGCGAGGCCGGTGAGGCCCCCCAGCGCCGGGCCGACCAGGACCAGTCCGGTGAGCAGGCCCCAGCTCTTCTGGGTGCCGCGGCTGACCTCGGTGCCGCCCGCATCGGCGGGATCGGCCTCCTCCGCCGGGGCGGGCTCGGCCGCGGCGGCGGCCTCCTCGACGGCGATGGCGTCGTCGATGGCGGGCTCACCGACGGCGAACCCGACGAGGAAGGCGAACAGGCCGGCGACCAGGCCCGCGGCGAGGCCACGGACCAGGAAGTCGACCGGGCGCAGGGTCGATCGCGTGGCCGACCCCGTCCGGGCAGAGTTCTCCTGCGGAACGTGCTGCGTCATCGGGGCCCCCGCTCAGTGGCAGGGGAAGCCGAGCAGGTGGCGGGCGTCGTGCACCCACTCGTGTACGCCGTCGCCGGCCGGCAGGGCCAGGGCGCCCTGGCTGGCGCTGACGAAGAAGATCGCGATCATCGCGAGCAGCCCGAAGAAGACGACCCAGGGGCCGATCTGGAGCAGCGGGATGGTGGGCAGCGCCACGGGAGCGGGCGCAGCGGTCGTCGCAGACATGTGTCCTCCTCAGGGATTCATGCGTCCCTGTTCGATGGGATGGGATCGACGGACACTCGGGTCTGACTTCACCGCCCACCGATTCGGAGGGCGATGTCACAGTAGCGCGACTGTGCCGGACTTCCACCGGCTTCCTCGTGCCCGTACGCGGTGAACTCTAGGGCATGTCGAGGGGGTGGTGTGGCACCGCCCGCGGGGCGTCCCAGCAATCGGGCAACACGGCGAGCAGTCGGTCGGTCATCTGCGGTGGACGGACCGCGATCCGCAGCCACGCACGGCCCAGTCCGGGGAAGGTGTCGGCGCGCCGGCAGGCGATGCCGGCCTCCCGCAACTCCTCGTGTACGCCGGCACCCGGCCGGGCGAGGACGAAGGAGGTCGCCGAGGGGACGTAGGGGATGTTCAGCGAGGTCAGGCCGTTGCACAGGTGGGTGCGCCAGGCCGCGATCTCGTGGGCACGCCGGCGTGCCTCGGCCTCGGCCACGGGGCTGGCGCACGCCGCCATCGCGGCGGCGGCCGTGGTCGAGACCGACCACGGCACCTGACCGTGGGCGAGATCGCCCACGGTGGCGGCATCGGCGAGCAGGTAGCCCGCGCGGATGCCGGGCATGGTCCAGTGCTTGGTCAGCGAGCGCAGGACGACCAGGCCGGAGGCCGCCTCGCCCGCGAGCGACTCGGTCTCCCCGGGCACGGTGTCCATGAAGGCCTCGTCGACCACGACGAGGCGGCCGGGTTTCAGCAGCGCCCGGATGGCGTCGGCCGGGTGCAGCACACCGGTGGGGTTGGTGGGGTTGCCGATGACGACCAGGTCGGCGTCGTCGGGGATCTGTCGCGGGTCGAGCCCGAACGGCTCGCGGAGCACGACCTCGGTGACGCGGCAGCCGGCCTGTTCCAGGGCGGCGTGCGGCTCGGTGAACTGCGGGTGCACCACGACGGGGCGTTCCCACGGCACGGCGCGTGCGATCAGCGTGAAGGCCTCCGCGGCGCCGGCGGTGGGCAGCACCTCGCTGGGGGAGCGTCCGTGGTGGCGGGCGATGGCCGCGCGCGCCTTCGTCGGGTCGGGGTAGCGGTCGATCGCGGACAGCGAGTTGCGCAGCGTGGCCTCGAGCCACGGCGGCCGCGGGCCGGCGTAGGTGTTGACGGCGAAGTCGAGCAGGTCGCCCACCTCGACGTCGCCGTGGTGGCGCAGGTCAACCACGGGCGTGCACCGCCTCGGCGAACCGCCGCGCGAGCTGCGGATGACCCGCCCAGTGCGTGTGCAGGTAGGAGGCGTGCAGCGTCGAACCCGAGAATCCCATGTCCTTCTCCTCGATCGTCCAAGCGGGCGTGCTGCCCGTTGTCGGCGTGACGGTCGTGCGGTGGAACTCGTGGCCGGTGACCTGCTCGCCGGCTCTGGTGAGCAGGGTGTCCACGGGCGCCGTCGCGACGGGGTAGCGCAGGGTCAGCCCGTCACTCATGGCGGCGTCGGCGTCGAGTATGCCAGCCATCGGTTGCCCGTCGAGAGTACGACAGAGGTAGAGCAGCCCGGCACACTCGGCCACCGTGGGGAGTCCGTCGCCCACGGCGTCGCGGATCTCCTCGCGCAGCGCCGCGTTGGCGCTCAGGTCGGCGGCGTGGACCTCGGGGAACCCGCCGCCCAGGTAGAGCCCCGCCGTGCCCGGCGGGAGCGAGGCGTCCTGCGCGGGGTCGAAGCTGCGCACCTCGCACCCGGCGGCCTCGAGCAGCTCCGCGGTCTCGGCGTACCGGAAGGTGAACGCCCGCCCGCCGGCGACGGCGACCACCGGGCGACCAACGTTGCCGAGTCGGCGCCAACTCGGCTCCCCACCGTGCCGAGTCGGCGTGAACTCGGCTCCCGTGAGCCGAGTTGGCGCCGACTCGGCACTCGTGGCGTCACCGGGGTGCAGCGCTGCGGTGGGATCCCACGGCGCGGCCTTGAGGGCGGGCGCCGAGCGGGCGAGGTCGAGGACGGCCGCGAGGTCCACGTGCTCGGTCAGGAGCTCGGCCAGGCGGGCGACGACCGCCGCGGACTCGTCACGCTCGGCGGCGGTGACCAGGCCCAGGTGGCGCGACGGAGTGGCGATCCGGTCGTCGCGGGGGAGGACGCCGAGGACGGGCAGGTCGATCGAGGAGGCGACCTCGTCGGCGTGGCGGCGGGAGCCGGCCTGGTTGAGGATCACCCCGGCGACCTCGACGTCCGCGTCCCAGGTGGCCATCCCGTGCACGACGGCCCCGATCGAGCGCGAGGAGCGCGAGATGTCGACGACCAGCACCACCGGTGTCCGGGTCAACGCGGCCACGTGTGCGGTCGAGGCGAACCCGCGCCCGCCCACGCGGCCGTCGTACAGGCCCATCACGCCCTCGACGACCGACACGTCGGCGCCGCGGGCGCCGTGCCGCAGCAGGGGTACGACGCGCTCCTCGCCGACGAGGTGCGGGTCGAGGTTGCGACCGGGGCGGCCGCACGCGAGCGCGTGGTAGCCGGGGTCGATGTAGTCGGGGCCGACCTTGTGGCCGCTCACCTCGTGGCCGGCTGCCGCGAGGGCCGCCATCAGCCCGGTGGCGACGGTGGTCTTGCCCTGGCCGGTGGCCGGGGCGGCGACGACGAGTCGTGGGGTCGTGCCGGGGTCGACCACCGCGGTCACCACTCGATCCCGCGCTGGCCCTTCTGGCCGGCGTCCATCGGGTGCTTGGTCTTGCCCATCTCGGTGACGAGGTCGGCGGCCGCCACCAGCCGGGGATCGGCGTCGCGGCCGGTGATCACCACGTGCTGCTTGCCGGGGCGCTCGGCCAGGGTCGCGACGACCTCCTCGACGTCGACCCAGCCCCACTTCAGCGGATAGGTGAACTCGTCGAGCACGTAGAGGTCGTGGGTCTGTGCGGCGAGGCGCCGCCGGATCTCGGCCCAGCCCTCGGCGGCGTCGGCGGCGTGGTCGTCCTCGCTGCCGGCCTTGCGGCGCCAGGACCACCCCGAGCCCATCTTGTGCCACTCGACGGGACCGCCCTCGCCCGTCTCCTCGTGCAGCTGCCCGAGTCGCTCCAGCACGGCCTGCTCGCCGATGCGCCACTTGGCCGACTTCACGAACTGGAAGACGCCGATGCGGAACCCGGCGTTCCAGCCGCGCAGGGCCAGCCCGAAGGCGGCAGTGGACTTCCCCTTGCCGGGGCCGGTGTGCACCATCACCAGCGGCTGGTTGCGGCGCTGCTTCGTGGTCAGCCCGTCGTCGGGCACGGTCAGCGGCTGTCCCTTGGGCATCAGGCTCGGTACCTCTCCTCGTGGATGGCGTCCTGCAGGGGTCGGCGGCGGCGCCAGCCGGCGCGCTCGAGGTCGGGCTGCTCCGCGAGGTGCGAGACCGTGCCCAGGCACAGCCACGCGACCGGGCGGACGTGGTCGGGGATCGCGAGCAGGTCCCGCAGGAAGGGCTCGCGGTAGAACGACACCCAGCCCAGGCCCAGGCCCTCGGCGGTCGCGGCGAGCCAGAGGTTCTGGATGGCCAGGCAGGTGGAGTAGAGGCCGGCGTCGTCGATGGCGTGCCGGCCCAGGACCTGCGGGCCACCGCGCGTGGGGTCGTAGGTGATGACCACACCGAGGGAGGACTCGCAGATCCCCTCGACCTTGATCCGCGCGAACGTCTCCCGACGCTCGGGCGGCAGCGAGGCCGCGAACCCGTCGCGTTCGCTGCGCACGTGCTCCCGAAACGCCTCGCGGGTCGCCCGGTCGCGCACCAGCACGAAGTCCCACGGCTGGCTGAGCCCGACGCTCGGCGCGCGGTGGGCGGCGCCCAGCACCCGGAGCAGCACCTCCTCGGACAGTGGCTCGCCGGTGAACTCGCGGCGTACGTCGCGCCGCTGCTCGATCGCGTCGTAGAGCGCGGTCGTGGGCCTCATGCGGCCCCCTTGGCGAGGTCGACCAGCTGGGTGGCGGTGACCTCGCCCATGCCAACGTACTCGGCCTGCAGGTGCTCGGCGAGGCGGCGTGCGAGGCCGAGCCGCATCGGGCCGGACTCGCAGTCCACCACCAGCGAGGCGACTCCCTGCCGGGCGAGGTGGTCGGCGACCTGCCGGGAGCGGACCACCGGGTCGTTGCCGGCCGTCGCGCGGCCGTCGGTGACGACGACCAGCAGCGGGCGTCGCCGCGGGTCGCGGATCCGCTCGGTCTCCAGCACGGCCGCCGCCTCGAGCAGGCCCTCGGCGAGCGGCGTACGGCCCCCGGCCGGGAGGTCGGCCAGGCGTGCGGCCGCGGCGTCGACGGAGTTCGTCGGCGGCAGCGCGAGGGCGGCGTGGTCCTGGCGGAAGGTCACCAGTCCCACCTTGTCGCGGCGCTGGTAGGCGTCCAGGAGCAGGCTCAGCACGGCCGTCTTGACCTGCTCCATGCGACGCCGGGCCGCCATCGAGCCGGAGGCGTCGACGCAGAAGAGCACCAGGTTGGACTCGCGCCCCTCGAGGACGGCGCGGCGCAGGTCCTCGCGCTGCAGCATGAGGCGGCCACCGGTGCGGCCACGGCGGTGCTGGTGGCCGGCCGCTGCCCGGACCGTCTCGATCAGGTGCAGCGGACCGCCGCTGCCGGTGAGCGGCTCGGCACCCACCCGGCGGCCGGTCTCGGTGCGGGCGCGGCTGCGGCGTCCGGCGCTCCCCGCACCGGTCCCGCGCACTGCGAAGAGCCGGGTGCGGTACGGCGTGCCCGGAGCGACCGTGGTGCCCGGGTCCTCGCTCGCTCCCGCGCCCGGCGGTGCTGCGGGCTGCTCGGCCTCGTCCGCACCGTCGGCTCCGTCGGCCTCGTCGCTCGCGGGTTCGGGGCTGTCGCTGCTGTCCTCGGCCGAACCGTCGTCGCCACTGCCGTCCTCGCCGCGACCCGGCGACGGGGTCGGGTCACCCGGGCCGTGCTCGCCGTCCGGACCGTCCTGGTCGGACGCGTCCTCGGTGCCCTGCGGCGGGTCGGTGTCGGGGTCGCCCTCGGGCGGTTCCGGGGGCTCGGGCGGCAGGTCGTCGCCCAGCACCTGGTCGAGCAGGTCCTCGTCGAGGCCGGGGGCGTCGAAGGGGTTGCGGCGTCGCCGGTGCGGCAGCGTCAGCCGCGCCGCGACCCGGATGTCGTCCAGCGTGACGTGGTCGCGGCCGTGCCACGCCGCGTGGGCGGTCGCGGCGCGGGCGGTGACGATGTCAGCACGGAGTCCGTCGACCTCGAACGCCGCGCACACCTCGGCGATCTTGAGCAGTGCCGCATCGGTCAGCCGGACCCGGCCCACGGCGTACTGCGCCTCGCGGATGCGCTCGGTCAGCCGCTTCTCGGCGTCGGCGTACTGCGCGGCGAACCCGTCGGGATCGGCGTCGTAGGCGATCCGGCGGCGGATGACCTCCACCCGCGCGGCCGGGTCGCGCGGAGCGGCGACCTCGACGGTCAGACCGAACCGGTCCAGCAGTTGGGGCCGGAGCTCGCCCTCCTCGGGGTTCATGGTGCCGACCAGGACGAACTTCGCGTCGTGCGACATCGAGATGCCGTCACGCTCCACGGTGCAGCGCCCCATCGCGGCGGCGTCGAGCAGCAGGTCGACCAAGTGGTCGTGGAGCAGGTTGACCTCGTCGACGTAGAGCAGGCCGCGGTGGGCCTTGGCCAGCAACCCGGGCTGGTACTGCGCCTTGCCGGCGGTGAGCGCACTCTCGAGGTCGATCGAGCCCACGACCCGGTCCTCGGTGGCGCCGACCGGGAGCTCCACGAGCGGCACCTGCGACCCGTCCACGCTCGGCAGCACGGCCGCGAGGGCGCGGACGATCGTCGACTTCGCGGTGCCCTTCTCACCGCGCACCAGCACGCCGCCGACCTCGGGCGAGATCGTGGTGAGGATCAACGCGAGTGCCATCGGGTCCGGTCCGTCGGGGCCGTCGGCACCGACCACGGCGCTGAACGGGAAGTGCGTCGGAGCGCTGGGGGCAGTCGTCATGCGGTCTCCTCTGGTCTCGGGTGACGGGGACGGGTGGGGGAGTAGAGCCAGGACTCGCCACCACGGGCGGCGGCCAGGGCGGGACCGACCAGCACCACGGCGGCCTGCCGCAGCCCGGCCGCCTCGACCGCGTCGGCGATCGGCTGAGCGCCGCCCACGGTGCCGCGCAGCACGACCTCCTCGGGCTGGCTCGCACGGTGGACGACCACCACCGGGCAGTCCTCGCCGTAGTGCGGCGCGACCTCGGCCATCAGCTCCCGGGTGCGGGTGATGGCCAGGTGCAGCACCAGCGTCGCGCCGGTGGCCGCGAAGTCGGCCAGCCGCTCGCGGTCCGGCATCGCGCTGGACCGCGCCTGCGTGCGGGTGAGCACCACCGACTGCGCGACGAGGGGCACCGTGAGCTCGCGGCCCACGCGTGCGGCCGCGGCGGCGTACGCCGGCACCCCGGGGGTGACGTCCCACGCCACGCCCGCGGCGTCGAGCCGCCGGGCCTGCTCGTGCAACGCGGAGTAGAGCGACGGGTCGCCCGATGTCAGCCGGCACACGTCGCGCCCCGCCGCGTCGGCCTCGACCATGACGGCGGTGATGCGGTCCAGGTCCAGGCCCTGGGTGTCGACCAGGTCGGCATCGGCCCGGCAGTGGCCGAGCACGTCGGCGTCGAGGTAGGTGCCGGGATAGAGCACCACGTCGGCCTCGCCCAGCAGCCGGGCCGACCGCAGCGTCAGCAGGTCGGCCGCACCCGGACCCGCGCCGAGGAAGTGGACCGTCATCGCTCGCCTCCAAGGACTGTCGGCTTGTGCCAGGCCCACTGCGTGACCGCGCGGGCGGGCTGCCACCCGGTGAAGCGTTCGCCAATTGGTGCTGCCTGCTCGACCGCGAGCCGGGTCAGCTCACCGCCGTGGGAGGCGTACGCCGCCACCAGCAGCTGCTCGGTCTCCAGCGTCACGCCGTGGACGACCAGGCGGCCCCCGGGGGCCAGGGCGTCGCGGCAGCGGTCCAGCAGGCCGGGCTCGGTGGCGCCGCCGCCGACGAAGACCGCGTCCGGCGCCGGGAGGTCGGTGAGCGCGGCCGGCGCCCGGCCCCGGACGACCTCGAGCGACGGGACGCCCAGCCGGCCTGCGTTGTGCCGGATGCGACACGCCCGCTCGGGACGGTCCTCGACCGCGACCGCCCGACAGGTGCGGTGGGCGCGGAGCCACTCGATCGCGACCGATCCCGCACCGGCGCCGACGTCCCACAGCAGCTCGCCGGGCCGAGGCGCCAGCCGGGCCAGCGCGCTGGCGCGCACGTCGCGCTTGGTGAGCTGCCCGTCGTGGTCGAAGCGGTCGTCGGCCAGGCCGGGCGCCCACGAACTCCGCCCGGCCCCGGCGACCTCGATCGCGAGCACGTGCAGCCGGGGGAGGTGACGACCCCAGCGCGCCACCTCCGCGGCCGTGCCCGCGACGCGACTCTCCTCGGGCGCGCCGAGGTCACCGAGCACCGTCAGCCGACTGGCGCCGCAGCCCTCCTCGGCCAGGGTCGCCGCCACCGTGGCGGGGGTGGTCTCGTCGGAGGAGAGCACCAGCAGCCGGCGGCCCGGCGCGAGTTCGCGGCGTACGACGTCCGGGGCGCGGCCGACGAGGGTGATCACCTCGGTCTCCTCCGCGGCCCAGCCCATCCGGGCGCGAGCGAGGGCGACCGAGGAGACGGCGGGGACGACGGTGAGGCGGTCGCCGAGGTGGCGACGCAGCGTGGTGGCGACGCCGGAGAGGTAGGGGTCGCCGGAGGCGAGCGCGACGACGTCGTCCTCGGGATGGGCGGCGAGCAGGTCGGGCAGGTTGGCCATCGGCGAGGGCCACGCGTGGCGCACCTGGCCGTCGACGTGGGGCACCATCGCGAGGTGGCGACGTCCGCCGAGCAGCACGGTCGCCCCGCAGAGGCGGGTGCGCGAGGCCTCGGGCAGGACCGACCAGCCGTCGGCGCCGATCCCGATCACGGTGACGTGGGGCAGTGGCGCCGCGGTCACGGTGCCGCCTCGGTCGTGTCCTCGACCCAGCGCGGGGTCCAGACGCCGGCGGGGTCGACGCGGGTGGTGCTGGCCCCCACCAGGAGCAGGCACTTCATGTCGATCGTGTCGGTGTCGAGGGCGCTGAGCGTGGTGACGGTGAGCTCCTCCTCGGCGCGTCCGACGTCGCGACCGACGACCACCACGGTGTCGGGGGAGCGGTGCTCGAGGAGCAGCTTCTGGGCGTCGACGACCTGCTGGCGGCGGCTGCGGGAGGCGGGGTTGTAGAGGCCGAGGACCAGGTCCGCCTCCGCGATCGCCCGGAGCCGGTCGGCGATCACCGACCACGGCTTGAGTCGGTCCGAGAGGCTCATCACGGCGAAGTCGGCGCCGATGGGGGCGCCCGCCCGTGCGGCGACGGCCTGGATCGCGCTCACGCCGGGGACGACGCGGACCCCGACGTCGGCGTACGCCGGGTCGGCAGCGGCCTCGAAGACCGCCGCTGCCATGCCGAAGACGCCGGCGTCACCCCCGGAGACCACGGCGACGCGTTCGCCGGCGGCGGCCAGGTCGAGGGCGTGCCGGGCGCGGTCGACCTCGACGGTGTTGCCCGAGGCGTGCCGCTGGAGCCCGGCGCGCTGCGGCACCCGTGCGACGTACGGCCCGTAGCCCACGACGTGCTCGACCTCGGCCAGCACCTCGCGGGCCTCCGGTGTCAGCCACGCCTCGGGTCCGGGCCCGAGACCGACCACCACCACCTCGTTGACTCGGCACTTTCCCTCGTCGAGTCGGCACTTGTTGCCGGTCGAGTCGGCACTTGTTGTCGCGCCGCCGTGAACCGGGGTGCGACTCGACGGAGAAGAAGTGAGCACTGGAGTGGCAACAAGTGAGGACTCGGCGGGAGAAGGTGAGTACTCGACCCGATGGCGGAGCCGGGTGGCGTCGCTGGGGGAGGCGGCCGAGTCGCCCGGGACGACGATGAGGGAGAAGTACGGCACCGAGTCGGGGTCGACGTCGGCGACCGGGAGCCAGCGCTGCTCGGGCTGGGCGGCGCGCTCGACGTAGAGCGCTCCGTCGAGCCGGCCGGCCTCGGCGAGGGCGCGGCGTACGGCGGGGAAGGTGCGGCCGAGCTTCATGATCACCGCGCCGTCGGTGTCGGCCAGCCGCCGTGCGAGCTCGGGCTCGGGCAGCGTGCCGGGCAGCACGGTGAGCACGTCGGCCTGGCGCACCAGCGGGGTGGCGACCGCAGCGGTCGCGGCGGCGTACGCCGGCACCCCGGGCACCACCTCGGTGGCGAACCGCGGCGCGAGCCGGTCGTGGAGGTACATCGAGGAGCCGTAGAAGAGCGGGTCGCCCTCGGCGAGCAGCACGACCCGTCGCCCGACCGTCAGGTGCGTGGTGAGCCGCTCGGCGGACTCCTCGTAGAAGTCGGCCAGTGCGCCGACGTAGCCGCCGGGGTGGTCGGTGGTGCCGGTCGTGACCGGGTAGCGCAGCTCTTCCTCGACCGCGTCGGTCGGGATGAGGTCGGCGGCGATGCGCCGCGCGTGGGACTGCTTGCGGACGCCGGCGTGGTAGGCGACGACGTCGGCCTCGCCGATGAGGCGGGCGGCCTTGCGGGTGATCAGTTCGGGGTCGCCGGGCCCCAGCCCCACGATCGCCAGTGAGCCGGCCATCACTCGGCCTCCTGTGCGAGCGCGTTGAGGGCCGAGGAGGTCACCGCCGAGCCGCCGCGGCGGCCACGGACGGTGACGAACGGGACGTCGATGCCGTGGTCGGCGGCGAGTGACGCGAGCGCGTCCTTGGACTCCGCCGCACCGATGAAGCCGACCGGACAGCCGACGATCGCGGCGGGGCGCGGCGCGCCGTCGACGAGCATCTCCAGCAGGTGGAACAGCGCCGTCGGGGCGTTGCCGATCGCGACGACGGCGCCGGCCAGGTGGGGCTCCCACAGCGAGACCGCCGCCGCGGTGCGGGTGGTGCCCCAAGCCGCCGCCAGCCCCGGCACGCGCTCGTCGCCGAGGAAGCAGTGGACGGGGTTGCCCGCGGGCAACCGTCCGGCCGTCACGCCGTCGGCGACCATCCGGGTGTCGCACAGGATGGGGGCACCGACCTCGAGCGCGGTCCGGCCGGCGTCGACCAGATCGGGGTGGATGACCAGGTCCTCGACCAGGTCGGTCTGCCCGCTGCCGTGGATCATCCGTACGGCGACCTTCTCCGCGCTCTCGGGGACCCGGCCGAGGTCGGCCTCGGCCCGGATCGTGGCGAAGGAGTCGACGTAGATCGCCGGGCCGTCGGTCAGGTAGTCATAGCGCCGGGGCGGCGGTTGCAGGCTCATCGAGCACCTCCGGTGGGGACGAGTACGCCGCGCCACGGCGTGAGGACGACGGTGTCGGTGACGCGTGCCCACCGAGCGACGTGGGCGCCGGTGATGCCCGCCTCGACCGGTTCGTGGCAGCCGCCGGGGACGGGGCCGTGGGGGAGCGGGGTCGCGTCTACGACCTGCTCGGCCGTGTGGGCCGCGTCGGTCGCGAGCAACGGCGTGGTGAGCTCGTCGACGTGCCACGCGGCGGCGGGGCCCTCCCCGCGGGCGTCGAGGAACTCCCGGGCGAGGTCGACGAGCGCTGCGGGGGCGTCGGCGAGGGCGACGACGGGACCCCACGCCGCGCCGACGCGCAGCCGCGCGGTGGTGGCGTCCAGGGCGACGAGGCCGAGGTCGCGGTGGTGGTCGTGCAGGTCGCCGCGGCCGTCGTCGAGGGTGAAGAGGAAGCGCCCCGGCAGGTCACCGAGCCGGTCGTCGGCGAGCAGCAGCCGGTCCAGCTCGGCGAGGACCGGACGCAGGTCCGCGAGACCGCCGGCGAGGCCGGTCTGCGGGGAGGCGAGCACGTTGCGGACCAGGTCGTGGCGCCGCGAGGGCAGCAGGCCGGTCGTCTCGATCGCGGTCAGCACGTCGCCGCGCAGCGCGCCGTCGTGGGCCGGGAGTGCCCGGAGCTGCAGGTTGGCGCGACCGGTGAGGTGGACGCGGCGCTCGCCGTACTCCTCGGCCACGGCGAGCAGCGCGCGGAGCGCACCGACGGCGAGCTGGCCGCCGGGCACCCGGAGGCGCACCAGGGCGCCGTCGTGGGCCGGCCACGGGCGGAGTACGCCGGGACACCGGTCGGGTCGCGTCCTGACGGGCGGCGGGACCATCGTTCTCCTTCGAGGTCCGGAGCTCTGCGCGTCGCTCCGCATCGACCTCGCGGCGGACACCGCAAGGGCCAGCAGGTCTTCGGACTCGGGATCGTCCGGGTCGGGACGCCTTCCCGGGGCGGGGTCGACCCGTCCCAGTGACCGCACTCGCGTGCCTGTCCCGCCCGTCACCCACACCGCTGCGCGTCAGTCCCGGATTCGCACCGGGTTCCCTGACCTCCACGGGAGAGGTCGACTGGCCCGCTGAGCCTAACAAGCCCGACGGATAGATTGGCTCCCATGCCAGCCCTGAAGGACCTCACTGCTCTCATCCACGACTGGTATCCGCCCGCGACCGCCGAGCCGTGGGACGCGGTGGGCCTGGTCCACGGCGACCCCGAGCAGGCGGTGAAGAAGGTGATGTTCGCCGTCGACCCGACCCCGGAGGTCGCCGAGGAGGCGGCGGACGTGAAGGCGGACCTCCTGGTGGTCCACCACCCGCTGTTCCTCAAGCCGGTCCACGGGTTCGCGGCGACCACGCCCAAGGGGCGCACGCTCTCGCGCCTGGTGAAGGCCGACTGCGCCCTGCTGACCGCCCACACCAACGCCGACAAGGCCGTCGAGGGCGTCTCCGACGCGCTCGCCACCGCGCTGGGGCTGAGCGACGTCACGCCGCTGGTGCCCACGCCCGGCCCGGCGCGGGACAAGCTGATCGCCTTCGCGCCGGCCGACGCCGCGCCCCCGGTCCGGGCCGCGCTCGCCGAGGCCGGCGCGGGCCGCATCGGCGACTACGAGTTCGCCTCCTTCTCCTCCTCCGGCCAGGGCCGGTTCCGGCCGCTGGAGGGCGCGAACCCCACGATCGGCGCCGTCGGGCAGATCGAGACCGTCGAGGAGGAGCGGATCGAGGTCATCTTCGACCGCGTCCACCGCGCCGACGTGGTCCGCGCGCTGCTGGCCGCCCACCCATACGAGGAGCCGGCGTACGACGTCCTCGAACTCGCCGACCCCGGTGTCACCGACGTCGGGCTCGGCCGCATCGGCACGGTGCCGGGCGGGACGCTGGCGCAGTTCGCCGAGCGGGTGGCCGAGGTGCTGCCCGCGACCTCGCACGGCGTACGCGTCGCGGGTGACCCGCAGCGCACGGTGAAGCGGGTCGCGGTGTGCGGTGGTGCCGGCGACTCACTGCTGGGGCAGCTGGCCGGCAGCGACGCCGACGTCTACCTGACCAGCGACCTGCGCCACCACCCGGCGGCGGAGTTCCTCGAGCAGGACGGTCCGGCGCTGGTCGACGTCGCCCACTGGGCGGCAGAATGGACGTGGCTGCCGGTCGTCGCCGAGCGGCTCGCGGCCGCGATCGACGTGGACACCCACGTCAGCACGCTCAACACCGACCCGTGGACAATGCACCTGTGAATGCCGACCCCTTCGCCCAGCTGAAGCTCCTCGACGTCCAGGCCCTGGACTCCGAGACCGACCAACTGCGTCACCGGCTGAGCAACCTGCCCGAGGACGCCGAGTTGGCCACCCTCACCACCGAGCAGGCGCGGGTCCGCGACGCGGTGCGCGACCAGCAGGTCGTGGTCGACGACCTCGACCTGGCCCAGCGCAAGGCCGACCGCGACGTCGAGCAGGTCAAGGAGCGCCGCGAGCGCGACCGGGCACGCATGGACAGCGGCCAGGTCACCGATCCCAAGGCGCTGGAGCAGCTGCAGCACGAGATGGACAGCCTCGAGCGGCGCATCAGCACGCTGGAGGACGAGGAGCTCGAGGTGATGGAGCAGCTCGAGGACGCCCAGCGCACCCTCACCGCCGCGCAGGAGCGCGAGGCGAGCCTGGCCGCCGACGTCGAGGCGCTGACCGCGACCCGCGACCGCAAGCGCACCGAGATCGAGGACGAGCTCGCCCGCGTCATCGCCGGGCGCGACCCGATGATCGCCGACATGCCCGAGGACCTGCTCGCGCTGTACGAGAAGCTCCGCGCCAACAAGGGCGGCATCGGTGCCGCGCTGCTGCGTGCCAAGCAGTGCGGTGGCTGCATGCTCAGCCTGGACGCCTCCGAGATCGAGCGGCTGCGGCAGCTGCCGACCGAGTCGGTCGCCCGCTGCGAGGAGTGCCAGCGGATCCTGGTGCGCACCGGCGAGAGCGGCCTGTGAGCCAACCGCGTGCGGTCGGGCCCGGTGTGGCCCGGCCGCCGGCCAGCTGGGGCGCGACCGCGGCCACGACCCTGGTCCTGGTGCGCCACGGGGTCACCCACCACACCTCGGCGAAGCGCTTCTCCGGTGGCCTGGGCGGTGACAACCCGCCGCTGTCGCAGGAGGGCCGCGACCAGGTCGCGGCGACGGCCGACTGGCTGGCCGCGCAGGGCCACGACCCGGTCGCGGTGGTGGCCTCGCCGGTACGCCGCACCCGCGAGTCCGCCGACCTCGTCGCCGACCGCCTCGGGCTGGCCGTGAGCGAGGAGCCCGGGTTCGCCGAGATGGAGTTCGGCGCCTGGGACGGGCAGACCTTCAGCGAGGTCGCCGAGCAGCACGGCGAGGACTTCCGTGCCTGGCTCGGTGACACCTCGGTCGCCCCGCCGGGCGGGGAGTCGATCCAGCAGGTGCGCGAGCGGGTGCACGCCGGACTCGACCGCGTGCTCGCCGAGCACGCTGGCCGCACGGTCGTGGTCGTCAGCCACGTCACGCCCATCAAGGCGCTGGTCGCCGGGGCCCTCGAGGCACCGCTGGAGGCGGCGTACCGGATGGCGCTGGAGCCGGCCTCGGTGAGCGTGCTGAACTACTTCACCGACGACGAGGGTGCGGTCCGCGGCGCCCTGCGGATGTTCAACGCGGGTCCGCACCGCGCCTGAGCGTCGTCACAAGCGTTCTTGTCCTCCCGAGGCGTCGGAGAGGACAAATTCGCTTGTGACGACGTCAGAGGTCGGTGACCACCACGTCGAGCTGGGTGCCCTTGCCGGTCGGCTCACCGGTCTCGACCTTCCAGCCCAGGTCGGTCAGGGCGTCGGCCAGTTGGGCGGGCGTGCGTGGGTCGGCGCCGTCCTCGAGCAGCGTCCGCACGAGGCGCCCCTTGGTGGCCTTGTTGAAGTGGCTGACGACCTTGCGCTCGCCACCGACCTCGTGCAGCACCCGCAGCGTCGCCACGCGCGGCGCGAGCGCCGTGGACGGCCGCCAGAACCCGGCGTACATCCCCGACCGCAGGTCGACCAGCAGGCCGCGCCCGACGGCGTCGGTGGCGACCGGGTCGAGGGCGTCGCGCCACAGCCCGGCGATCTGGCCGGCACCGGGCAGGTTGACGTCACCGGAGAGGCGGTACGCCGGGATCCGGTCGGTCAGCCGCACCAACCCGAACAGGCTCGAGGTCACCGCCACCCGCGACGCCGCGCGCCGCTTGGCCGTGGTGGAGAGCGTGCCGGCCTCGAGCGCGTCGTAGAGCACCCCGTCATAGATCCGGTCCGCCCGCGCCGTGGGGGCGCTGGCCAGCGACGCGTTGCGCTCGACCAGGTCGCCCTGCTTCGCCGAGAGCCCGAGCACCGTGCAGGCGTGGTCGGGCTCGCGGTGGCAGAGCCGCTCGAGCGCGCCGAGGATCCGCTCCCGCGTCGGGGTCAGCTCGGGCGAGGAGAGCGAGGCCAGGTCCAGCGGCCGCCCCCGCGCCGGCGCTGCCTTGCCCTCGCTGGGCGGGAGAAGGATCAGCATGGGGCGCGATCCTACGTGGTCGGTCCCGACGGGCAGGTCCTAGTCTCGGAGCCATGCCGAGCAACGTCGTGGTGCGGATCCGCAGCGAGTCGCCGGCCCTGCGCGAGGGGTTGGCCCGCATCGAGGACGAGCTGGACCTGCCCGCTGCCTTCCCCGAGGAGGTGCGGGCCGCAGCGGCCGAGGCGGCCCGGGGCCGCGACGGATCCGACCAGTCGCCGGACGCGGCCAGGCGCGACCTGACAGACGTCGGGTTCGTGACCATCGACCCGCCCGGCTCGATGGACCTGGACCAGGCGATGCACCTCTCCCGCGAGGGCGACGGCTACCTGGTGGAGTACGCGATCGCCGACGTGGCGGCGTACGTCGCACCCGACGGGGCGATCGATCGCGAGGCCCACCGACGCGGCGAGACGCTCTACGGCGCCGACCGGCGGATCCCGCTGCACCCGCCGGAGCTGTCCGAGGACGCCGCCTCCCTGCTGCCCGACCGGGTGCGGCCGGCGCTGGTGTGGCGGATCGCGCTCGACGCGAAGGGCGCCATCACCGACGTCCACGTCGAGCGGGCGCTGGTCCGGTCCGTGGCGCGGTGGACGTACGCCGAGGCGCACGCGGCGATCGCCGACGGCTCGGCGGGGGAGACGCTGCAGCTCCTCGCCGAGATCGGGCCGCTGCGCGAGGACGTCGAGACCGCCCGGGGCGGCATCTCGCTGCCGCTGCCCGAGCAGGAGGTCGTGGAGGAGGACGGGCACTTCCGGTTGGAGTTCCGCCAGAGCCTGCCGGTGGAGGGCTGGAACGCCCAGGTCTCGTTGCTGACCGGCATCGCGGCCGCACGGCTGATGCTCCAGGGAGGGGTCGGGATCCTGCGCACGTTGCCCGAGGCCGACCCGCGCGACGTGACCGAGCTGCGTCGGGTCGCGAAGGGGCTCGGTGTGTCGTGGCCCGCCGACTGGACCCATGCGGAGTTCATCCGCTCATTGGACCCGAGCCGGCCCGCCCACCAGGCGATGACCGCCGCCTGCACCCGGCTGCTGCGCGGCAGCGGCTACCACGCCTTCGACGGCGAGCTGCCGGAGCAGACCCGCCACGAGGCGATCGCGGCGGAGTACGCCCACGTCACCGCCCCGCTGCGCCGGCTCGGCGACCGCTACGCCCTGGAGACCTGCGTCGCCCTGTGTGCCGGTGAGCCGGTGCCGGACTGGGTGCGCGAGGCGCTGCCCGGCCTGCCGGAGACCCTGCGTGACTCCGCCCGCCGTGCGGGCGCCTACGAGAGCCAGGTCGTCAACCTGCTCGAGGCGGCGGTGCTGCGCGACCACGTCGGACAGGCCTACGACGGCGTCATCGTCCGGGTCGACGACGACGGCGACCGGGGAGTCGTGGTGATCGGGTCGCTCGGCGTCGAGGCGCGCGTACGCCGCCGCCCCGGCAGCACGGCCGACCTGCCCCTGGGCGAGAGCGTCACGGTGCGGCTGGTGGACGCCGACCTGGCCGCGCGACGGGTGGAGTTCGAGCATGGCTGAGCCGCTGCGGGTCCTGGTGACCGGGGGAGTCCGGTCGGGGAAGTCCACCCACGCCGAGGAGCTGCTCGCCGGTGCGCCGACGGTGACCTACGTGGCGCCGGGGCCCACCTTTGACGACGCGGACTGGGCGGCCCGGATCGCGCAGCACCGCGCACGCCGTCCCGAGCACTGGGAGACCGTGGAGACCGCCGACCTCGCGGCGGCGCTCGCCACGCCCTCGGCCGTCCTCGTGGACTGCCTCGGCACCTGGCTGACCGCCCTCGTCGACGGGGCCGGGCTGTGGGAGGCGCCCACCGGTGAGGTGGAGGCGCTCGTCGTCGACCGGGTCGACGCGGCCGTCGAGGCGCTGCGGGCGCGCACCGAGGTCACCGTGCTGGTCACCAACGAGGTCGGCATGGGCGTCCACCCCGACCACCGGTCCGGCCGCCTCTTCCGCGACCTGCTGGGCACGGTCAACCAGCGCATCGGCTCGGCCGCCGACGAGGTCCACCTCGTCGTCGCCGGCCGCGTCCTGCGCCTCTGACCGCGCCTTGTGGTCGAGCCTGTCGAGACCCGGCGGACGGCGACCTCAGACGCTGACCGCGGCCCCGACCAACAGCACCGCGAGCGCCACCTCGATCGCGGCACCGAAGACGTCACCGGTGACCCCGCCGAAGCGGGCGCGGGCGCGGCCGATCAGCACCAGCACCAGCAGCGCGGCGACGCCGACGGTGACGGGGCCGGCGGTCGGGGCGACGAGCGTGGCCAGGGCAGCGATCCCGACCCAGCCCAGCAGCGCGACCAGCACCGGCACGCGTGAGGTGAAGGTGGCGCCGAGGCCGTCGGGGCGTGCGGCGGGCACCGGCCGTGCGCACACCAGCCACAGCGCGGCACGGGAGGTGCACACCGCCGCACCGATGACGACGGCGACGGGGGTGTCGCCCAGCACCGCGAGCTCGGCGACGGCGGTGGCCTGCACCCCGAGCACCACGACGAGCGCCGCGACCCCTGCGGGTCCGGCGGTGCCGCCCTTCATGACTTCCAGGGACCGGGCGCGGTCGTAGGAGGCGGTGAGGCCGTCGGCGACGTCGGAGAGCCCGTCCAGGTGCAGCGCGCGGGACCCGAGCGCGAGCACCCCGACGACGAGGAAGCCCGTCACCAGCGGCGGCAGCTCCACCCAGGCGCCACCGCGTACGACGCCACCGGCCAGCACGGCCAGCGGGAGCGCCGCCACGGGCGCGAGCAGCATCGCCCCGGTGGCGGTGGCCGGGGTCACCCGCAGCACGGCGGGCACGGGGATCGCGGTCAGGGTGCCGAGCGCGAGGCGGAGGCTGCGGCCCAGGTCGGCGACCTGCATCACTCGGCGATCAGTTCACTGAGCAGCGCCACGTCACGCAGGCAGGCGACGGCCGAGCGCAGCACGGGCACCGCCGCGACGGCACCCGAGCCCTCGCCGAGCCGCAGCCCTAGGTCGAGCACGGGCTCCAGGCCCAGCTTGGCCAGCGCGAGCGACTGCGCGGGCTCGGTGGAGCGGTGGCCGGCGGCGAACCACGCCGCGGCGCCCGGTGCGATCCGGTCGGCGACGAGGGCGCAGGCGACCGACATCAGGCCGTCCAGCAGCACCGGTACGCCGGCCTCGACGGCCTCGAGCAGGTAGCCCACGGTGGCGGCGAGGTCGGCACTCGCCAGCCCCTGCACGCAGTCGACGGGGTCGCCGACGCGCTCGCCCATCCGGTCCAGGGCCTGCTGCACGACGGTCGTCTTGTGGGCCAGGGCCGCGTCGTCGACACCCGTGCCGCGGCCGGTGACCTCCGCGGCCGGCAGGCCGAGCATCGCCGCGACGAGTGCGGCAGCGGGCGTGGTGTTGCCGATCCCCATGTCGCCCGAGAGCAGCAGTTGGGCGCCGGCGTCGATCTCCTCCCGGGCCACGGTGCGGCCGGCGTCGAGTGCCTGCCGGGTCTCGGCCGGGGTGAGCGCGTCCTCGAGGTGGATCGCGCCGGAGCCGCGGCATACCTTGTGTGCGCCCACGGCCGCGGGCACGTCGGCGAGGTCGTCGTCGACGCCCAGGTCGAGCACGCGGACCTGCACGCCGTGGGTGGCGGCGAGGGCGTTGACGCCCGCGCGGCCCGCGACGAAGGTCCGCACCATCGCGCCCGTGATCGCCGGGGGATAGGCGGAGACGCCGTGCTGGGCGACGCCGTGGTCGCCGGCGAAGATCACCAGCCGTACGACGTCCAGCGGCGCCGGCGGGACCTGCCCCTGGGTCGCCGCGAGCCACACGCCCAGGTCGCCCAGCCGACCGAGCGCACCGGCGGGAGTGGCGAGGCCGGCGAGCCGTTCGGTGGCGGCGGCCGCGGCGGCGGCGTCGGGCGGGGTCACGGCAGAGGTCGTCACGCCGCCGCACTCTAGCCCCGGCGGCGAGCCGCGCCGACCGCCCGCACGCATGCTGGTTGACTCAGCCCGTGTCGTACCTGCGCCGGTGGCTTCTCGGGACCCTGGTGGTGCTGCTCGTGGCGACCGCCTGCAGCAGCGCCGGCGACGGCGAGTCCGCCGGGCCGAGTGAGCGGAGCGAGGAGGCCCTGCCCTCGGGCACGCCGCCGGCCTCGCGGTCGGTCGAGCCCACGCCGCAGGGGCAGCAGAAGCCCAACATCGTCCTCTTCCTCACCGACGACCAGACCCTGGAGGAGATGGCGGTCATGCCGCAGACGCGGCGGCTGATCGGCGACCGCGGTGTCACCTTCACCAGGGCGTTCGCGCAGTACCCGTTGTGCTGCCCCATGCGCGCGACGCTGATGACCGGCCAGCTGCCGCACAACCACGGCGTGCTGGGCAACGAGCCGCCCTGGGGCGGCTACTCCGCCTTCGACGCCTCGAGCACGATGCCGCAGTGGCTGCAGGAGGCGGGCTACCGCACGGGCATCGTGGGCAAGTGGTTCAACGGCTACCCGGTCGAGGGCGACGTCACCCACATCGACCCGGGGTGGGACGACTGGTACGTCCCGGTCTGGCAGCCGTACAACTACCGCCGGTTCAACGTCAACGAGAACGGCACCGTCCGGCGGCACCGGCAGTACCAGACCGACTGGCAGGCCGACCAGATGTCGGAGCTGGTGGGCAGGTACGCCGCCGAGGACGTGCCCTTCTTCCTCTACGGCTCCTTCCTGGCCCCGCACGTCGGCACCCCGCGCGAGCCGGACGACCCGCCGCAGCAGAAGACGCCCAACGTCGCTGACGAGTACCGCGGCCGGTTCGGCAAACCGCTGCCGGACAAGCCGAACCGACCCGAGCGCGACCTCTCGGACAAGAACGAGTGGTGGTTCCAGCAGCGGCTGTCCAAGCGGTTCACCACCGCCGGGATGACCGCGGCCTACCAGCAGCGCCGCGAGTCGCTGCTCTCCGTCGACGACGCCGTCGCCCAGGTGGTGCAGCGGCTGCGCGAGGAGGGCGAGCTCGACGACACGCTGTTGGTCTTCACCAGCGACAACGGCTACCTGCTCGGTGAGCACGGCCAGCGCAACCAGAAGATCTTCGGCTACGAGGACTCCATCCGGGTGCCGCTGCTGGTGGCCGGTCCCGGCATCCCGGCGGGCGAGGAACGTGACCAGCCGGTCTCGCTGGTGGACCTGCCCGCGACCTTCCTGCGCCGGGCCGGGGCGGAGCCGGGGCTGCGCCAGGACGGGCTGGACCTGCAGCGCGTCGTCGACGACCCGGCGTACGCCGCGGACCGGCGGTTGCTGCTGGAGGCCGGCGGGTGGCCCAAGCCCGACATCGACCGGATGTACACCGGCATCCGCACCGCCGACGGCCGCGTGCTGCTGCGCTACTGGAACGACCACGTGGAGACCTACGACCTCGCCGAGGACCCGCACCAGCTCGACGGCACCACGTCGCGGGCGGAGGAGGCGTGGCGGGAGGACCTGCTGGCCGAGCTGGACGAGCTCGAGACCTGTGCGGGGGCACGGGCCTGCAACCCGGGCGTGGGGGAGTGAGCGCCGGCCACCACGTGTTGGTCGTGCCGGTCCCGGAGCTGGAGGGGTTCGTGCGCGGCCGGTGGCACCACCACGCGCCTGCGTGGGTGGCGAGCGACCCGGCCTTCACCCATGCGCACGTCACCGCGCTCGCGCCGTTCACCGCGGCGTGGGCGCGGCGTTCGGGACCGCCCGCTCCGGAGCGGCTGGCCGCGGTGGCGGCGGTGACCGCGCCGTTCGACTTCACACTGGCCGAGGTCGCGGCGTTCCCCAACGGCTGCCTCCACCTCCCGCCCGAGCCGAGCGGTCCCTTCACCGCGCTCACCGACCGGCTGGTGGCGACGTACCCGGGGACCGTGCCCTACGGCGGCCGGTACGACGCCGTCCCGCACCTGACGCTGGACCACGAGGCGCCGGGCATCACCCTCGACTCGACGCGTGCCGCGCTCGGTGACCTGCTGCCGGTCACCTGTCGTGCCGAGCGACTCGAGCTGCACTGGTACGAGGAGGGCAACTGCCACGTCCGCGGGACGTGGCCACTGGGCGGGTGAGGGTTGACCGCGGCGCCAGTGGGTACTGACGCGCCGGTCGCACGACGTGACACGAACCCCGTCCCCGAGGAAGGATCGCGCCATGGGCAAGAAGCGCAAGGAGAAGAAGAAGCAGAAGAAGCTCGAGCAGGAGCGCCAGCAGCGTGCGAGCGTGAAGGACCCCGAGACCTACGAGGCCCTGCGCGACGAGGGCGCGAGCAAGGAGAAGGCGGCCCGCATCGCCAACGCCAGCGCCGACGAGGGTCGCCAGGAGGTGGGCCGCAAGGGCGGCGAGGCCCCGGCGTACGACGACTGGACGGTCGACGAGCTCCGCGAGCGCGCCGCCGAGATCGGCATCTCGGGCCGCTCCTCGATGCGCAAGTCCGAGCTCATCGACGCCCTCCGCCGCCACTGACTCCATCGGTGGTCGAGCTCGTCGAGACCTCGGTCGACGTCCACGCCCGACTCGCCTTGCTGGTCGAGCCGTGTCGAGACCTTGGTGGACGTCCACGCCCGACCTGCCTTGCTGGTCGAGCCGGCGAGCGCCAGCGAGCCGTGTCGAGACCCGGCGGCGGCCGGGACCCTCAGCTCCGCGCGACGTCCCACCAGTCGACGCCACACAGGTCCACGGGGTGCTCGACGATGCAGGCGGCCCCGGCCTCCTCGAGCTCGTCCAGCCCGAACCCACCACTGAGCAGGGCGACACAAGGGATGTCGGCCCGACGAGCGGCCTCGACGTCGTAGACGGTGTCGCCGACCATGACGGCGTACGCCGGGTGGCCCAGTCGCGCGAGGGCCTCGCCGACGAGGTCGGGCTCGGGCTTGGAGGCGTCGACGTCCGCCGAGCTCAGCACGAGCTCGAGGTGGTCGCCGATGCGGAGGAAGTCCACGGCGTCCTGCGCGAACTGTGGGTCGCCGGAGGAGGCGACCGCCACGCGGTGTCCGGCGTCGGCGATCTCGGCGACCATGGTGGCGGCCCCGGGCAGCGCGGCGACCTCGCCGCGGAGCTGGAGGTACTCCTCGCGCCAGTCGGCGCGCAACTGGTCGCCGAGCCGGTCCTCGGTCTGTTGACTCGTGACGTGGGCGACGAGCTTGTCGCCGCCCATCCCGATGGCGCGGTGCAGCCGCGCCATCGGCGGTGGGGTGGTGTGACGGGTGAAGGCCCGTTGCCACGCCAGGGCGTGGTGGTAGGTCGAGTCGATCAGCGTGCCGTCGACGTCGAGCAGCACGGCGAGGTCGGCGTCGGTGAGGGTCACGCGGCGGCCTCCCGCAGCTTCTCCAGCAGCGGCCCGGCGGCCTCGGCGAGGAACCGGTCCTGGCTCTCGTCGCCGATCTGGACCAGCGCGACGTCGGTGTAGCCGGCCTCCCAGAAGGCCGAGGCCTTCGCCACGATGTGGTCCAGGTCGGGACCGCAGGGGATGTTGGCGGCGACGTCCTCGGGCCGGATGAAGGAGGTTGCGCCGGCGAACCCGGCCGGCGTGGGCAGGTCGGCGTTGACGGCCCAGCCGCCGGCGAACCAGCGGAACTGCTCGTGGGCGCGCTCGACCGCGGCGTCCTCATCGGGGTCCCAGCAGATCGGGATCTGCCCGACGGCGCGGGCGGAGCCGCCGACCTGCGGTGCGCCGTGGGTGGCGTTCCATCGCCGGATGAGGTCCGCATCGGGCGCGACGCCGATGAGGTGGTCGGCGAGCGGGGCGAGGTTGGCGATGCTGCGCTCGCCGGAGATGGCGAGCCCGATCTCGACGGGCTCCTCGGGCAGGTCCCACAGCCGCGCGGAGTCGACCTGGAAGTGCTCCCCGTGATGGTCGACCAGATCGCCGCTGAAGAGGCGCTGCATGATCTCCACGGCCTCGCGCAGCATGTCCTGCCGCTCGCGCAGCGCCGGCCAGCGGTGGCCGACGACGTGCTCGTTGAGGTTCTCCCCGCTGCCGAGGCCGAGGGTGAACCGCCCCTCGGCGAGCAGCTGCATGGTCGCGGCCTTCTGCGCGACGACGGCGGGGTGGTAGCGCATCGTCGGGCAGGTCACGAAGCTCATCAGTCCCACCCGCGAGGTGGCCTGCGCGACCGCGCCGAGCGTGCTCCAGGCGTACGGCGCGTGCCCCTGCTCGGTCAGCCACGGCGAGTAGTGGTCGCTCATGACCTCGAAGTCGAAGCCGACCTCCTCGGCCGCGGCGGCGTACCGCACGAGCTCGCGCGGCCCGCTCTGCTCGGTCATCAGCGTGTAACCGAAGTTCGTCATGCGCGCGCAGTACCCGATCCGCCGACGATCAATCCCGAGGAGTCCCTGACGCGAAGAATTCGCCCACCGATGGGGGTTCGACCGCCCGGAGATCGGGTAGGACTGGGGTATGTCCAGCGCGCGCAACGTCACGCAGAAGTTGATCGCCGACCACCTGGTCGCCGGCGCGCTCGAGCCGGGCACCGAGATCGGGCTGCACATGGACCAGACGCTCACCCAGGACGCCACCGGCACCCTGGTGATGCTCGAGCTCGAGGCGATGGGTCTGGACCGTGCCCGCACGGACGTGTCGGTGCAGTACGTCGACCACAACCTGCTGCAGTCGGGCAGTCGCAACGCCGAGGACCACGAGTTCCTGCGCTCGGCCTGCCAGCGGTTCGGGATCTGGTACTCCAAGCCCGGCAACGGCGTCTCCCACCCCACGCACATGCAGCGCTTCGGCGTCCCCGGCGCGACGCTGGCCGGCTCCGACAGCCACACCCCGGCGGCGGGATCGCTCGGGATGCTCGCCATCGGTCTCGGTGGCATCGAGGTAGCGCAGGCGATCGCCGGCGACCCGGTGCACCTGCAGATGCCCCAGGTGTGGGGCGTGCACCTGACCGGCGAGCTGCCGCCGTGGGTGAGCGCCAAGGACGTCATCCTGGAGATGCTGCGCCGCCACGACGTCAAGGGCGGCACCAACCGGGTCATCGAATACCACGGTCCCGGGGTCGCGACCCTGACGGCGATGGACCGGCACGTGATCGCCAACATGGGCGCCGAGCTGGGCGCCACGAGCTCGGTCTTCCCCTCCGATGAGCGCGTGCGGGAGTTCCTCGCCGCCGAGCACCGGGAGGACGACTACCGCGAGCTGGTCGCCGACGAGGGCGCGACGTACGACGTCACCGAGGAGATCGACCTCGGATCGCTCGAGCCGCTCATCGCGCTGCCGAGCTCGCCGGGCAAGGTCGTGCCGGTGACCGAGGTGGCCGGCACCGAGATCGAGCAGGCAGTGATCGGGTCCTCGGCCAACCCGGGCCTGCGGGACTTCGCGATCGCCGCAGCGATGGTCAAGGGACGCCAGACCGACGACCGGGTCTCCTTCGACATCAACCCGACCTCGCGGGAGATCCTGCAGGACCTGACGAGGATGGGCGCGACGTTCGACCTGATCGGCGCCGGTGCGCGGCTGCACCAGTCGGGCTGCCTGGGCTGCATCGGCATGGGTCAGACGCCCACGAGCCACGGCAACAGCCTGCGCACCATGCCGCGCAACTTCCCCGGACGGTCCGGCACGCCGGACGACCACGTCTTCCTCTGCTCCCCGGAGACCGCGGCCGCGTCGGCGCTGACCGGCGAGATCACCGATCCGCGCCGGCTCGCCGAGGAGCTGGGGCTGACCTGGGGCGTGGAGCTGCCGAGCGAGGCGAGCGTCAACACCGAGATGCTGCTGGCGCCCCCGCCGCCCGAGGAGGCTGCCGAGGTCGCGCTGGTCAAGGGCGACAACATCGCCGAGCTGCCCGACTTCGAGGCCTACCCCGACACGGTGGAGACCACGGTGCTCATCGACGTCGGCGACAACATCTCCACCGACACCATCATGCCGGCCGGGGCGGACGCGCTGCCGTTCCGCAGCAACATCCCGAAGCTGGCCGAGTTCGCCTTCCGCGACGTCGACCCCGACTACGCGCGCAAGGCGCTCGAGGTCGCCGAGGACGGTGGTCACGCGATCGTCGGCGGCGCGACGTACGGCCAGGGGTCCTCGCGTGAGCACGCGGCGCTGGCGCCGCGCTATCTCGGGTTGCGACTGGTGGTCGCGGAGTCGTTCGCCCGCATCCACTGGCAGAACCTGGTCAACTTCGGCGTGCTGCCGGTCGAGTTCGTCGACCCGGCCGACCACGCCGCGGTCGAGGTGGGGGACCGGCTCCGGCTCGACGGTGTCCGGGCGGCGCTGGAGCAGGACGAGCTGGAGCTGCACAACACCACCCAGGGCACGACGTACGCCGTGCGGCACCGGCTCTCGCCGCGCCAGCTCGAGGTGCTACTCGACGGCGGGTTGGTGCCGCAGCTGCGCAACCGCACCACGGACGAGGAATGACTCCTCGTGCGGTGGGTACTGACCGTGTGACCCACTGAACGAGAGGACGGGGCTGGACATGATCATCGGGCGACGCCCGGACCGCGAGATCGAGGCGATCGTGAGCGCACTGCGCGAGCGCGGCCCCCTCGGTGCGGCGGCCCTGCAGTACGAGGTCGGCGCCAAGCGGTGGCGCGCGGGCCGCTTCCGCGCGGCCCTGCGCACGGCGCTGGCCGAGGGACTGGTGGTCCGCGCCGGCCGGCGGCAGCGCTTCGCCGTTCCCGCCGACGCCGCCGCGGACCACCACACCACCAACGGCGCCTGACCTCGCCGTCTTGTCGTTCGAGCCGGCGAGGCCCGAGCCGACCTTGCTGGTCGAGCCGGCGAGCGCCAGCGAGCCGTGTCGAGACCACCCGCACCCGCAGCGCACGCCCTACCGGGCGCTCCAGCCCCCGTCCATGGTCCAGGAGCTCCCGGTGACCATGCTCCCGTCGGGACCGGTGACCCACCCGACCAGCGAGGCTACCTCGTCGGGCTCGACGAGCCGCTTGATCGCGGCCGGTGCGAGCAGCACGTCGGCGACGACGTCCTCCTCGGCCAGTCCGTGGGCGCGGGCCTGGTCGGCGACCTGGGCCTCGACCAGCGGTGTCCGCACGTAGCCCGGGTTGATGCACACGCTCGTGACGCCGCGGTCGCCGGACTCCAGCGCGACGGTCTTCGACAGCCCCTCCAGAGCGTGCTTGGCCGAGACGTAGGCGCTCTTGTACGGCGACGCGACGAGTCCGTGCACCGAGGAGAGGTTGACGATCCGGCCCCAGCCGCCGGCGTACATGTGCGGCAGCGCGGCCCGCATCAGCAGGAACGGCGCCTCCACCATGAGCCGGTGGATGAAGCGGAAGTCGTCGGGCACGAAGGACTCGACAGGGTTGACCCGCTGGACGCCGGCGTTGTTGACCAGCACGTCGACCTCGAGGGTGAGGTCGTCCAGTGCGTGGGTGTCGGCGAGGTCCACGACCCAGGCCTCGCCGCCGAGCTCGTCGGCGAGGCGCTTGGTGGGGTCGGGGTCGACGTCGGCGAGGGTGACGTGGGCGCCCCGGTCGGCGAGCTCGCGGGCACAGGCGGCCCCGATGCCGGACGCCGCCCCCGTGACGAGGGCGCGGCGTCCGGCCAGGGTGGGTTCGGTCATCGGGCGACCGCCGTGTGGTGCTCGCGGTCCTGGGCGTCGACCTCACGCAGCGAGATGCCGCGCGTCTCACGGAGGCTGAGCACCGCCGCGGTGGTGATGCTGCAGGCGACCAGCAGGTAGATCGCGGTCGGCCACCAGGAGCCGGTGTTGCGCAGCCAGGTGGTGGCGAGCACCGGCGCCAGCGACCCGGCGACGATCGAGGTCACCTGGTAGCTGATGGAGACGCCGGAGTAGCGCATCCGGGTCGGGAACATCTCCGACATGATGGCCGGCTGCCCGGCGTACATCAGGGCGTGGAAGCCGAGGCCGACCATGATCACCAGCAGCGCGACGGTGGTGCTCTCCGTGCCGAAGGCAGGGAAGGCCCACAGGCCCCAAGTGCCGCCCAGGAGGGCGCCGGCGAGGTAGACGGGGCGGCGGCCGAACTTGTCGGCCATGCGCCCGACCCACAGGATCACGAAGAAGTGGAACGCGTGGGCGATGGCGATGACGCCGAGGATGTCGGAGGTGTCCATGCCCAGGCCGGTGCCGAGGTAGACGATGGAGAAGCTGACGACGAGGTAGTACATGATGTTCTCGCCGAAGCGCAGCCCCATGCCGGTCAGCACGCCGCGGGGGTAGCGCCGGACGACGTCGATGACGCCGTAGCTGGAGGCCTTGCCCTCCTCGAGGTCGGCCTTGGCCTCCTCGAAGATCGGGGCGTCGGTGATGGTGGTGCGGATCCAGTAGCCCACGACCACGACGACCGCGGACAGCAGGAACGCGATGCGCCAGCCCCAGCTGAGGAACTCGGCGTCGGAGAGCGTGGTGGACATGATCCACAGCACGGCGGTCGCGAGCAGGTTGCCGACCGGGACGGCGGCCTGTGGCCAGGCGGCCCAGGTGGCGCGGCTGTGGTTGGGGGAGTGCTCGGAGACGAGCAGCACGGCGCCGCCCCACTCACCACCCAGGGCGAGGCCCTGGATGAAGCGGAGCACGACCAGCATGATCGGCGCGGCGATGCCGATGGAGTCGTACGTCGGCAGGCAGCCCATCAGGACCGTGGCGATGCCGACCATCATGATCGTGACCTGCAGCGTGTGCTTGCGGCCGAGCTTGTCGCCGATGTGGCCGAAGACGATGCCACCCAGGGGGCGGGCGAGGAAGCCGACGGCGTAGGTGACGAACGCGGCGATGATGGCGTCGTACTCGTTGTCGCTGGGCGGCATGAGCACCTTGTTGAAGACCAGGGCGGCCGCGGTGGCGTAGAGGAAGAAGTCGTACCACTCCACGACGGTGCCGGCCATGGAGGCCGAGACGGTACGCCGGAGCAGCGAGGCGTCCTCCGCGCCCGACGGGGTGGGGGATGGGGCCGTGCTCATGGGGGTCCTCCCGAGTTGGCGGATGTGCGGGCCGGTGTGGCGCGCGGTGTGGCGTCGGCCACATCTGACCTTGAGGATGCTGCCGGGTCGCCGATGTGCGCACAACAACCAATCAGGCAGCCGGGATGTGCACGAATGCAGATCAGGGCTAGGTTGGCGTGATGGCCACGCCCGTCTCGCCGGTGTCCCCGGACCAGTTGCTGGTGCTGCTGGAGGTCGCCCGGACGGGGCGCTACACGACGGCGGCGCACCGGCTGGGGATCAACCACACGACGGTGGCGCGCAACGTGCGCGCGCTGGAGCGGGCGCTGGGCGACAAATTGCTGGTGCGGGGCGCGGACGGCTGGGAGCTGACCGCGCTGGGGGAGCGGGCCGCCCGAGCGGCGGAGTCGGTGTCGGACGCGATGGCGGGCCTGGGCGAGGACGGCGACGCGGACCCGGTCGCGGGCGTGGTGCGGCTGACGACGACGGATGGCTTCGCGGCGTACGTCGCCTCGCCGGCGATCGCGGCGCTGCGCGAGGAGCACCCGGACCTGTCGGCGGAGCTGGTGACGGTGACGCGGCGGGCGGCCTCGCACCGGTCGGGCACCGACATCGAGGTGGTGGTGGGGGAGCCGCAGGTGGAGCGGGCGCGGGCGTTCCGGCTGGGGGAGTACGAGCTGGGGATGTACGCCGCCCGCGACTACCTGGCGCGTCACGGCACTCCGTCGTCGGTCTCCGAACTGGCCGGCCACGGGCTGGTGTACTTCGTCGACTCGATGCTGCAGGTCGACGACCTGGACGCGCCACGGCGGCTGCTGCCCGGCATCCGTGATTCGCTGACCTCGACGAACGTCTTCGTCCACGTCGAGGCGACCCGCGCCGGCGCGGGCGTGGGCTTCCTTCCGGCGTTCTGCGCCGACCGCCATCCGGACCTGGTCCGCCTGCTGCCCGAGCAGCTCCGCGAGCGTCTGCCCTACTGGGCCGTCGTCCGCCCCGAGGCCTGGCGCCGCCCCGCCGTCGTCGCCGTCCTCGAGGCCCTCCGCGCCCAGGTCGCCCGCTCCCGCCCGATGCTCGTCCCCACCGAGTAGCGCTTCTCGCTGGTCGAGCCGCCCCACCGTTGGTCGAGCCTGTCGAGACCTTCCGGGCCGATCCACCCGACCGACCTTGCTGGTCGAGCCGGCGAGCGCCAGCGAGCCGTGTCGAGACCCCCGAGCCGATCCCGTTGGTCGAGCCTGTCGAGACCTGTCGATTCCCACCCACCCCGTTCGTGGAGAGGACAGAACGAGCCGCCACCACGCGGCTTCCAACCCCCTCAAGAGATCGACATGACCACGACGTACCCCACCTCCACCGCACCCGTCACCGAGACCCGCCGACCCGTCTGGCGCGCCGGACTGGCGGTGTCAGCCGCAGCCGCGGCGATCATCACCGTCCTGGCGGCCGCTGCGTCCGCCGCGGGCGTGAGCTTCGCCGGCGAGACCGGCGAGAGCATCCCGCTGCTGGGCTTCACCCAGCTCACCTTCGTCTTCTCGCTGGTCGGCGTCGGACTGGCGGCCGTACTGGCGCGGCGCGCCCGTCGCCCCCGCTCGACCTTCGTCCGCACGACGGTCGCGCTGACCGTGCTGTCGTGCGTCCCGGACGTGATGGTCGGCTTCGACGCCCTGAGCGCGGTGACCCTGATGGCGCTCCACGTGGTCGCCGCCGCGATCGTCATCCCAGTCCTCGCCGGGCGGCTGGCGACGACCCGCTGACGAATGCCCCGATCAGGCCGGGCCGAACCAGCACTCCAGGCTGGCCTCGAGCCCGGCCCGGTCGTCCCCGACCCACGCCACGTGCCCGTCCGGCCGCACCAGGATCGATACACCGTTGGTCGAGCCTGTCGAGACCACCTGGCCCACCCCGCCGTTGGTCGAGCTTGTCGAGACCGGGACCACCTCGACCCGAGCCGCCCACGCCCCCACCCCGAGCCCGACCGGATCGACGAGCAACCCCCGCCCACGGTGCATTCGGTCGTAGAGCCAGCCGTCCTCGAGTTCCAGGTCCGGCATCCGCTTCCCGAGCAACGCGTGCCCGTCGCCGCAGTCGTAGCGGACCCCGGTGCCGGTGGTCATCTCGGTGAGGCGGAGGTTGACCTCGTCGATGTCCATGAGGTCCGCCAGCAGGCGGCGTACGGCCAAGACGTCGCCGTTGGGCCAGACGAGCTCGCTCTGGGCGCGGGTGGCGGCGAGGACGTCGTCGGCGGCGGGGCGGCGTTCGGCCTCGTAGGTGTCGAGCAGTCCGGCGGGCGCGCTGCCGTGGAGGGTGGCGGCGAGCTTCCAGCCGAGGTTGACGGCGTCGGCGATGCCGAGGTTGAGGCCCTGTCCGCCGATGGGGGCGTGGACGTGGGCGGCGTCGCCGGCGAGCAGCACGCGGCCGTCGCGGTAGCGCTCGGCGAGCCGGGTGCCGTCGCCGAACCGGGACACCGAGCGGGGGGAGTGGACCCCGAGGTCGCCGCCGACGGTCGCGCGGAGGCGTGCGACGAACTCCTCGAACGTCGGCGCGACGCTGCGGTCCTCGACGGGGGCGTCGGTGGTCATCACGAACCGGTGGACGCCGGCCTCGTGGGGCGAGGGCCCGAACATGAGCCCGAGGGGTCGTCCCGCGGCCATCGCGTCGGCGATGTCCTCCTCGGTGGCCTCGAGCTCGGCCTCGACGAGCAGCCATTCCTGCCGTGGCGGATCGCCGGTGAAGTCGATGCCGAGGAGCCGGCGGACGGTGCTGCGTCCGCCGTCGCACCCGACGACGTACGCCGCCCGCTCGCACCTGCCGTCGGCGAGTTCGACGGTGACGCCGTCGTCGTCCTGGTTGAGCGCGACGACCTCGGCCCCGCGGCGGAGCTCGGCGCCGAGCTCGACGGCGCGTTCGGCGAGGAGCCGGTCGGTGGTGGGCTGCGGGATCCCGAGGATGTGCGCGTGCCGCGACTCCAGCGGCTGGGGGAGCGGCTTGCTGATGCCGGCGAACGTGCCCCCGAGCGGGTAGGTCTGCCCGTGCTCGAGGAACCGGTCGAGCAGTCCCCGCATCGCCATGATCTCGATACTGCGCATGTGCAGCCCGAGCGAGCGCACCATCCGCATCGGCTCGGTGTCGCGCTCCAGGAGGAGTACGTCGATGTCGTGCAGCCGCAGCTCGCTGGCGAGCATCGTGCCGGTCGGTCCGCCTCCGGCGATGATCACGTCGTGCATGGGTCCCCCTCGCTCCCGCGGACGCCCGATGCGCCCGGTCCAGCGGCTGATTCTGAGGCACCACCGGGGCCTTGCGGCAAGCCCCACCTGCCGCTATACCTTGTAACTGAGAGGGGCGAGTTCCGCGTCAGAGATCGACCGAGATGGCGACGCGGCAGTGGTCGCTCGGCCCCCACTCCTCGACGCCGTTCAGGGCCTACATGCTGACGGCGTCGGCAGGTTCCCGTCGGTGAAACCACGTCGAGTCGGCGCGAGGCGAGCGCGGGGACGGGCCGGCCTGTAAGCCGGAGAGTAGCCCCGCCTGGGTGGTGGGTGGTGGTCATTGGTGTCACATGCCACCTGACCTGCGAAAACGTGATTCTGGCTAATGGCTGTTGATGGTGAGAAGGGGAAATCTTGCGGACAGTTTGCGGACAGTAGAGCGTCGGGAGTTGGCTGGTCCGCGTTGCACGGACTTGGCTCTTCCAACCGCCGAGGGCTATCGCTCCGGATAGCCCTCCGGTCCCGGTGAATGCACCGGACAGGGCATACGGGACGCCTCAGCCATCACTCCCGCCTGTTGATGCGGTGGGCGCCGTTGGTGGTTCGCTTGCGGGACGGTGCCGCTCAAACAACACCCGACTCTCGCGGAGTGACGTGGCCGCTCGGGCGCTTTCGAACCTCGCGGCTGGCGAGCGCCAATGGTTGTGGCCTAGCGGTGGGCCACGCCCAGGAGGTAGTCGCCACCAACGATCGTGGTCCACCGCTCCGCGACATCCAGCCCTGCGCTGTTCAGTCCGGCGAGGAACTCGCCAGCGGAGAACCGGTCGTGCTCGGGGTGGTCGAACAGCCGGCGGTAGCTGGGTCGGGCGAGGGCGGTGGCGGTGACCTCGACGAAGTAGAGCCTCCCGCCTGGTTTGAGCACGCGCCACACCTCGTGCAGTGCGGCGCGCCAGTCGTCGATGTGGTGGATGATCGCGAAGTCGAACACGGCGTCATAGACGGGCTCGGTGCTGCCCGCGACCGTGACGAGGTCGGTGACGCTGCCCTGCTCGACGCGGGACCGGTCCCCATAGCGGTGCAACCGTCGTCGCGCTCGCTCCACCATCGCCGGATCTAGGTCGATGGCGTCGAGGCTGGCCGCGCCGAACTGGTCCAGGATCAGCTTGCTGCCATACCCGGAACCGCAGCCGATCTCCAGCGCGTGGGCCCCTGCGGCGCGACCGCCCAGTCGACGCAGGATCGGCGTCTCGACGTACCGCTGAAGTGCTCGGCGTGGCGGGCTGTTGACCGCCATGGTCTCAAGCCGGTTCATCAACATGTGTACCTCCGCCTATTGATCGTCGATGACCGGTTATCATCGGGATATGACGATTGATACCACATCTCCGGCAGCAGGGGTTGCCCTGTTCCGCTCCCTGGGGGACCCCACCCGCCTGGGGATCATCCAACGACTGGCACACGGGGAGGCGCGGGTAACTGACCTGGTCAGCGACCTGGGCCTGGCGCAATCCACCATCTCGGCACACCTGGCGTGCCTACGCGACTGTCACCTCGTGACCAGCCGCGCCGCCGGACGACAGGTTTTCTACGCCCTGGCTTACCCCGAGTTGCTCGACTTCCTGCGCGCCGCGGAGGCCCTGCTGGCGCTCACCGGAGAGCAGGTCACCCTGTGTCCCAACTACGGCAGCCAGACCGTCCAATCGCGGAGGGCGACCGTATGAGCGGCACCGTGACCCCGGCAGACACCGAAAGACTGACCCGCCGCGGCATGCGGTTGGCGCAGTTCACCGTCGCGTACAACGTCATCGAAGGCGCGGTCGCCATTACCGCGGGCCTACTGGCCGGGCTCGTGTCGGTCGTCGGGTTCGGCATCGACTCCGCGATCGAGTCCATCGCCGGCGTGCTGGTGGCGCTACGTCTGTCGGCCCGCCTTCGCCACGGCGTGGCCGATGAGGCCAAGGAGCGCCGCGCGCTGCGGATGGTCGCGTTGACGTTCTTTCTCCTGGCCGCCTATGTCACCTTCGAGGGCATCCGCAGTCTGGTCGAGGGCGAGGCCCCCGAGAGTTCACCGGTGGCCATCGTGCTGCTGGCTGCGTCGGTGATCGTGATGCCGGTGCTGGCCGCCGCCAAGAAGCGGGTCGCGTTGGCGTTGGGCGGGGACCAACTGATCCTGGCCGACGCCGCCGAGACTCGCATCTGTGTGCTGTTGAGCATCTCTACCCTGCTCGCCGTCGGGCTGTTCCAGATCACCGGTGCCGCCTGGCTGGATCCCGTTGCCGGGTTCGTCATCGCGCTCTTCGCCATCCACGAAGGCCGCGAGGCTTGGGAAGGCGAACTGGTGGAGGGCCAAGATGACGCGAACTGACAACAGGTTTGAGCCCGGGATGGCCGTCACAGCGCCACCAACCGCACCCCTAACTGCCGTATGTTCCATAGACGGATCCGCGTGCGGGACGCCGGTTAAGCGCGCAGCGCTCGAAGTCAGGTCGCGCGGCGTCCTCGAAGGTGGTCAGCGCCGTTTGCGATTGCGCCGGGCGGCGGCCTCCAGCCGCTGCTTGATTGCCGGGGTGTCGTTCTCGTACAGCAACCCCATTCCCATGGTCTCGACGGTGATGCGGTAACCGGGCCCGTCCGCTTCGAGGGGCGGGTTGAGGAGCTGGTCGATCTTGTCTACGGGCAGCGGCGCGAGCGGGCTCGAGCCGTCCATGCGCAGGTAACGGTGCCGAGCAACCGTCCAGAGGTTCTCGATCTGCTGAATGACCACGAATGTGAGGGCGAGCCTCCGGTCCGGCGAGACCCAGTGGGTGGTCTGGCGCCAGCGCTTTCGTCCGACCTGGGAGTCGGTCGTAGCCTCAAGGAGAGTGATAGATGGTCCGCTCGCGGAGAGGACGGGCTCGTCCCGGTCGCCGAGCTGCATCGCTGTGTTCCCGGGAACGGCACTGAGGCCATGCTTGGCAGAGTTGTATAACGGAGCCTCGCCGTCGAGCTTCGCGCAGCACTCGTCCAGAAGGACCGTGACGCCCTCCATCGAGGTGGTCCATGCCTCCGTCGGGACATTGTCCGGTGGAGAGTTCCGGTCGCGGCGACCGTAGAAGATCCGCGCGAGCCTGTCCTGGGTGGCATCGTCGCGAAGGCGGCTGCGGAGTTCCTTGACCCTGCCGGAGTACGCCCCGGGCTGCTTGAGTCGTGCGACCTCTAGCCACGGGCATGCCGCGCCGTTCTCGAGCGCCAACACCAGCCGCAGCAACGTCTCGGCTGCGTGGTGGAACAGCACGATGGCCTCGAGGGCGGCGAAGTGCACGCGATCCTGCTCGGCTTCGTCCTCCGACGCGCTGCCGGCGCGCATGTCCCCTCTACTTCGGAGTTCGCCGACCTGCACCCCAGCATCCAGGGCCGCTTGCACGTGCTCGCCCCCGTCACCCATCAGCAGCGCACCCTGGAGACGGTGCTTTAAGAACACGTGGGGGGCATGCCGGGCGTTGAAGAACTGCCGGTTCAGATCGTCAAATTGGTCGCCCACCAGACCGATGTCTTCGACTCGCTCGCCTTTCATGGCTCGAATGTAGGCGACGGCGCCGACACCCGCCCGCCGTCATCCTGGGGGCCGGGTGTAGGCGTGCCCGCCACGGTCAGATGCCACGGCAGGACTCCACCGCTCATGGCGAGACCTGGACGGTAGTCCCGCTCGCCGATCCGCTTTCGGCGCGATGGTCCCGTATCCGACACCTCAACCCGACGCCGGCGCCAAGGCTGTGGGTCGCCGCGCACTACCGGTGGCTCCGGGTTGCTGGGCCCGGATCGTGTAACTCGTCGACATATTGAACATTCAACCGATAACCTGAGGTCGGCCGCTCCGGTTGAAGGTTCCCGAGTGGCTCCGCCTTGGTGCTCGGACTAGGCCGCAGCGATCCCACCGCTCTGGGGGGACGGCGGGAGCGCTGCGGCCACGTGGGGGTCCCGCTGTGGTCACGCGCGTTACGACGTCACTGGCTCCGCGCTTGACCGTGCCGCTCCGGGCCACCGGTATCTGGTGGTGGCCAACTCGACCGCCTGGCCGAGAGTCGCTCCCAGATCCCTCGACTCCAGCCATCGCCCATGAACTTCCGCTGTCAACGTTTGGGCCAGGTCGAGGTGTTCGAGTCCGACCTGACCCAACTCCGCGTCGTCGAGGGCACGCAGGTCGCCGAGGCCATGAGCCGACTACAAGGCACGTTGCGCATGGTCGGCCGGAGGCAAGAGCGACTTCTGGGGGCCTGAGTCCTACTCGCGGCTGGTCAGGAACTCCTTGGTCTTGGCAATGGCGAAGCCCCAGCCCTGCTCGAGGGTGGGCCTGCTCGGCACGGCGACCTCGTCGGCATTGATGAGCACGTCGAGCAGCACCGGCCCCGGATGGGCCACGGCGTCGGCGATCGCACCATCGACGTCCTTGGGGTCGGTGACCCGCACGCCGTGCCATCCCATCGCACGCGCCACGCCTGCCAAGTCGGGGTGATCCAGCTGGGTTCCGAACTCCGGCATGCCGACCTGTTCCATCTCGAGCTTGACCATGCCCAATCGCTCGTTGTTGAACACCACCACCGTGATCGGCAGCTCGTAGGTGACCGCGGTGAGCAGGTCGCCCAATAGCATCGTGATGCCACCATCGCCCGACAGTGCGATCACTTGGCGTTCTCGTTCCAGGGCCTGCACGCCCAGGGCCTGCGGCATCGCGTTGGCCATCGACCCCAGGTTGTAGGAGCCGAGTAGGCGCCGATCGCCGGTCATCCGGATGAACCGCGACAACCACACCGTCGGCATGCCGGTGTCGGTGGTGAAGACAGCATCGGGCGCGGCGTGACGCTCGAGCGCAGCAGCGACCACCTCGGGCCGAATGCGATCGTCGGGGTTGTCCACAGTGCTGCGGACTCGACCGGCCAGTGTCTCGTCGTGGGCCGGATCGGCCAGTCTGGCCTGCGCCTTGCCCCACTCCTGATAGATGCGCCGCGCGGCAGCGAGATGGCGACCACTCTGTTGCGCCGCCAACAGTGGGAGCAACTCATCGAGTGTGGCGGCGGTGTCGCCGACGAGCGGGTGGGCCACCGGCGTACGCCGGCCGATGTGGCCGACCCTGCTGTCCAACTGGATGACGGTGACGTCGTCGGGCAGGAACTCTCGGTAAGGGAAGTCGGTGCCGAGGAGGAAGAGCACGTCACAGGAGGCGAACGCCTCGGCCGTCGCAGGGTTGCCGATCAGGCCGGACTGCCCGATCTCGTAAGGGTTGTCGTCGTCGAAGCCGTCCTTGGCCTTCAACGACAGCACCATGGGCGCCTGAAGACGTTCAGCGAGAGCTAGAACCTGCTCACGAGCTTCACGGGCTCCCTGACCGACCAGGAGCGTGACCCGTTCGGCGTCCTGCAGCACTGCCGCCGCTTCGGAGACGGCGTCGGGTGCGGCCGCGGAGGGACGGGCCGGCCGGGCGAAGCGCGGCGGCTCGGTGTGGCGCGGCAGGTCGAGTCCGCCGACATCGCCGGGCACGGAGAGCACCGCGACACCGGGACGCTCATAGGCCGCATTGACCGCCTCCTCGAGCAGGTGAGGCATTTGTGCCACCTCGGTGACCGTGCGCGTCCACGAGGCGACGTCGGCGAACAGCGCGTCGTTGTCGACCTCCTGGAAGAAGTCCGAGCCGATCTCCTCCCGGGGCACCTGGCCGACGATGGCCAGGACTGGCGCATGTGACTTCCGGGCGTCGTAGAGGCCGTTGAGCAGGTGGATCGCGCCGGGGCCGACGGTGCCCATGCACACGCCGACGCGGCCGGTCAGCTGGGCCTGTGCTCCGGCCGCGAAGGCGGCGACCTCCTCGTGCCGGACGCCGACCCAGTCGACGCCGTCGTTGCGCCGGATCGCGTCGGAGAAGGGATTGAGTGCGTCACCGACGATGCCCCACACAGTGCGTACGCCGTGTTCGTCGAGCGCTTCGACGATCATCTCCGCGACAGTGCTCATGCGGTGTCCTTTCGTTGGTCAGCCGTCAGGGCGTGAAGCGGTCGGCCGTCGCGGCCTCCCACTCCTCCCGCCACGCCGGCGGCGGGTTGTCGAGCAGTTGGCCGGGCTCGAGCCGATCAAAGAGCTCGGCGTAGCTGGCGACCTTCCCGTGGTCGATCTGGCGACGCAGCATGCGCGGCGCCAGTTGGTCGAAGGAGTCCAGTCCCATCGAGGCGAGCACCTGGGTGGCCTGCACGACGATCCCGTCCTGGTAGCGGGTCACCCGTTCGGCCTTGGACGGCACGTGGAGCGCCCGCACGCGCTTGGGATCTTGGGTGGCGACACCTACCGGACACGTGTTGGTGTGACAGGTCTGGGCCTGAATGCACCCCACGGCCATCATCATCGCCCGCGCGGAGAGGGTGTAGTCGGCGCCCTGGATGAGCCGTTTGACGATGTCCATGCCGTCGGTCACCTTGCCGGCGGCGCCGATCTTGATGGTCTCGCGCAGACCGACTCCGGTGAGCACCTCGTGCACGGTCATCAACCCCTCGGTCAGCGGCATGCCCACGTGGTCCTGATAGGCCAGCGGTGCCGCACCGGTGCCACCCTCGGCGCCGTCCACGACGATGAAGTCCGGCCGGATGTCCTCGGCGACCATCGCCTTGGCGATGGCCAGCACGTCGACCCGCGAGCCGACGCAGAGCTTGAATCCCACCGGTCGCCCCTCGGAGAGCTCACGCAGCCGGGCGACGAAGTGCAGCAACTCCCGCGGGGTGCCGAAGGCCGAGTGGTAGGGCGGCGACACGCACGTCTCCCCGACGGGGATCCCACGGGTGGCGGCGATCTCGCGGTTCACCTTCGCCCCCGGGAGTACGCCGCCGAGCCCCGGCTTCGCGCCCTGGCTCAGCTTGATGCTGGTCATCTTGACCTGCTCGTCGCGGACGACGTCGACGTACTGCTGCTCGTCGAAATGGCCGTCAGGTGTGCGGCACCCGAAGTAGCCCGACCCGATCTCCCACACCAGGTCACCGCCGTGCCGGTGGTACGGCGAGATCCCGCCCTCGCCAGTCTCGTGCGCGAAGCCACCGGCCGCGGCGCCGCGGTTCATCGCCTCCACGGCATGCGAGCTCAGCGACCCGAAGCTCATCGAGGAGATGTTGGCCAGGGCAATGTCGTAAGGGAGGGCGCAGTCGCGGCCACCGATGCGGACCGAGGGGGTCACCTCCATCCGGGGCTTGGGATGGGCGGAGTGCACGAGGTACTCGTAGCCGATCCGGTAGACGTCGCGCTCGGTGCCGAAGGGATGCTGCCCCTTAGTGCCCTTGGCCCGTTGATAGATCGCCGTGCGGGTGTCGCGGTCGAAGGGGCGACCGTCGTAGTTGCGCTCGATGAAGTACTGCTGCAACTCGGGCCGGATCCCCTCCAGCAGATAGCGCACGTGCCCCAGGATCGGGTAGTTGCGCAGGATCGAGTGCCGGGTCTGGACCACGTCATAAATGCCGAGCACGAGCAGGGCACCTGTCACGGCCACCAGCAACCACCAGGCCAGCCCGCCCACCGCGCCGGCAAAGACGGTAACCACCGCGAGGAAAGCCAGGACCCCGAAAAGGTAGAAACGCAACACCCTTCGGAGTCTAGGAGCCTCGCTCAGTCGCCAGAATCAGGCTTGGACTCTCGCGTGCGCTTCGCCGGGTCCACGTGCCACACCCGGTCGGTGCCGAGCTCCTTCGGTTTCACCGCGTCGCGGCTCTCGAACACCGCGGCCGCCCCGATTTCGTGGCACATGTTGCCTGCGAGAAACGTGATCTTGGTGATGGCTGTCGGATGGTGAGTAGCGGCAGTGCTGCCGACAAGGGTTGCGGCGAGAACGATCCCGTAGAGGCATCACGATCAGCTTGTTTCCTCGTCGTGGACGAAACGACGGGGCAGGGGGAGTGGGTGCCCGAGATTGGGGAAGTCGGGCACCCACCGAGGTGGCAACCTCGCCGGACATACTACCCTAGATAGTACGTAACGTGACGGACTGTGCGTGTCTGCACCTGGTCCCGTGTCGTGCCCTTGGCCTTCGGTGGCCTCGGAGGGTCTTGCTGAATACCGTAGGGGGGTATAGTGTTGTCGTGAGTCGAGTGGTCGACGGTCGTCTGCACCGCGTCGGCTCGGTGAGTTGCACAGAAAGGAATCACACGCCCATGAGCACGGACTCCGATGACGCCACCGAGCGTGGCTACATCCAGAGCAAGGACGCCTACCTGCGGCGGCTTCGGCGCATCGAAGGTCAGGCTCGTGGTCTGCAGCGGATGGTCGAAGAGGAGAAGTACTGCATCGACATCCTCACCCAGGTCTCAGCCATGACGAAGGCGCTGCAATCGGTGTCGCTGGGGCTTCTGGAGGAGCACCTGAGCCATTGCGTGGTCAACGCGGCGGCGAGCGGCGGCAGCGATGTCGACGAGAAGGTGCGCGAAGCCTCGGAGGCGATCGCGCGCTTGGTGCGGTCCACCTGACCAACCCCGGGTCTTCGGCCCTCCTCTCGAGGCCGAGGAGTGACCCACAGCCGGCGATGGCAAACGTTCGGCACAGGCAACGAAAGGAAGCAATCCGATGAGCACAGCCACCTACACCGTGGTCGGCATGACCTGCGGGCACTGCGTCAGTTCAGTCACCGAAGAGGTCAGCGAGGTGGCGGGCGTCACCGACGTCGCCGTCGACCTCGACACGGGCACGATGACCGTGACCGGCGATGCTCCGATCGACGACGGCAGCGTCCGCGGAGCGGTCGCGGAAGCTGGCTACGAGATCGCGGACTGACGCCCAACAGTCGCTGTGCGGTGACCCAAGGTCGCTCCAGGTCACCGCACAGCCTTCCCTGGCGACAACCACAGGTCAGGAGACCGCCTCCCGTGAATCCAGTTGGCAAGCTCGTCGGCTTCATCGTGATGCTCGCCGTCGTTCTCACCGTCGCCATCGGCGTCGGCAACGCTGTCGGCCCGATCGGACCCACGTCCGACCATGAGTCGACACACATCACCGACCCGAACCCCGGCAGCAGCCACTGACCAGACGGGACCCCGCACACAACCCATCTTCGAGGAGACCCGGCAATGAACACCGCGAATGATGCCGCCACAAGCGACACGAGCGAGAGTCAGATCGAACTCGCCATTGGTGGGATGACCTGCGCTTCCTGCGCGAACCGGGTCGAGCGCAAACTCAACAAGCTCGACGGCGTGACCGCCACGGTCAACTACGCGACCGAGAAGGCCAAGATCTCCTTCGGCGACAGCGTCGACCGCAAGTCCCTGGTCTCAACGGTCGAGCAGGCGGGCTACACGGCACTGCTGCCCCCGTCGACGCCCGGCGACACCGGTCATGCCGCAAGGGCAAGCGATGCGACCGAGGACAATCCAGTCCGCGCGCTGCGGCAACGACTCGTAGTGTCGACGGTGCTCTCGGTGCCAGTGATCGCGATGGCGATGATCCCTTCACTGCAGTTCACCTTTTGGCAGTGGCTCTCCCTCACCTTGGCAGCCCCGGTCGTCGTGTGGGGTGCCTGGCCGTTCCACCGCGCTGCTTGGACCAACCTCAAGCACGCCACCTCGACCATGGACACCTTGATCTCCATGGGCACCGTGGCTGCGCTGGGTTGGTCGGTCTATGCGCTGTTCTTCGGGACGGCCGGAACCCCGGGCATGACACACCCCTTCGAGCTGACCGTGTCCCGCACCGATGGGTCAGCGAACATCTACCTCGAAGCGGCCGCCGGCGTCACGACCTTCATCCTCGCCGGCCGCTACTTCGAGGCACGGTCCAAGCGACGGGCAGGCGCCGCACTCCGGGCGCTGCTGGAACTGGGCGCCAAGGAAGTCTCCGTGCTCCGCAATGGCCGGGAGGAGCGCATCGGCGTCGACCAACTGCAGGTGGGTGACATGTTCGTCGTCCGACCGGGTGAGAAGGTCGCCACCGACGGCACCATCCTCGAGGGCTCCTCGGCAGTGGACGCGTCGATGCTCACCGGTGAGTCGATGCCGGTCGAGGTCGCTCCCGGCGACACGGTGGTCGGTGCCACCGTGAATGCAGGGGGACGCATCGTGGTCGAGGCCACGCGCATCGGCTCCGACACCCAGTTGGCCCAGATGGCCAAGCTCGTCGAGGACGCCCAGAACGGCAAGGCCGAGGCTCAGCGGTTGGCCGACCGGATCTCGGGAGTCTTCGTTCCGATCGTGATCGCCCTGGCCGTGGCCACGCTCGGGTTCTGGATCGGCAACGGGGCGGGGCTCAATGCGGCGTTCACCGCGGCGGTCTCGGTACTGATCATCGCCTGCCCGTGCGCCCTCGGCCTGGCCACGCCGACTGCGCTCATGGTGGGCACCGGCCGCGGCGCCCAGCTCGGCATCCTGATCAAGGGCCCGGAGGTGTTGGAGAACACCCGCCGCATCGACACCGTCGTACTGGACAAGACCGGCACAGTGACGACCGGCCAGATGGCCCTGCTCGACGCCATCGCGGCCCAGGGACAGGACCGCGGCGAGCTGCTGCGGCTGGCCGGAGCACTGGAGGAGGCTTCCGAGCATCCCATTGCCCAGGCCATCGCCAAAGGCGCCACCGCCGAGGTCGGCACCCTGCCTCGGGTCGAGAACTTCGCCAACATCGAGGGCCTCGGTGTGCAGGGCACTGTGGAGGGTCATGCGGTCCTGGTCGGACGCTCCCGGCTGCTCGATGAACGGTCCCAACACCTCTCCCCGGAGCTGGAACAAGCCATGCAAGCCGCCGCCGAGCAAGGCCAGACGGCGGTCGCGGTCGGCTGGGGCGGCGAGGCTCGCGGCGTGCTCGTCGTCGCTGACTCCGTCAAGCCAACCTCTGCCGAGGCGATCGCACAGTTGCGTGATCTCGGGCTCACCCCGGTGCTGCTCACCGGAGACAACGCCACCGTCGCGACTGCGGTGGCCGAGGAGGTCGGCATCGATGTCGGTCCGGAGACGGTGATCGCCGAGGTCATGCCCTCCGACAAGGTCGACGTGGTCGCGCGGCTGCAGGGCCAGGGCAAGCAGGTCGCCATGGTCGGCGATGGCGTCAACGACGCCGCGGCGCTGGCCCAGGCCGACCTCGGTCTGGCGATGGGTACGGGCACCGACGTCGCCATCGAGGCCAGCGACCTGACGCTGGTCCGCGGGGACCTGGGCGCCGCCGTCGACGCGATCCGCCTGTCCCGGCGCACGCTGTCGACCATCAAGGGCAACCTGTTCTGGGCCTTCGCCTACAACGTGGCCGCCCTACCCCTGGCCGCGGCGGGCCTGCTCAACCCGATGCTGGCCGGCGCCGCGATGGCGTTCTCGTCGGTCTTCGTCGTCTCCAACAGTCTCCGGCTCCGGCGCTTCCGAGCACTGGCCGACGACCAGCACCTCGTGACGCCGGAGAGCCCCGTCGCCGCAGCCGGGCGGTGATCGACGGTGGTCCTGGTCGCTCTGGTGGCGATGAGCGCGCTCGGCGTGCTCACGTTGTGGGTACTTCACCGTGCCGTGGCCCCGGCGCCCACGGCTCTCACGGTGCTGCCGCAGGCCTCGGGTCGGGTGCCCGCACAGCACGCGCTGTCGCGCTACCACGCGCGTTGGTATGCCGCGAGCGTGGTGTTCCTGGCCTTCGATGTCGAGATGCTGTTCATGTACCCGTGGGCCGTGGTGGTGACCGACCTCGGTGTCGGCGCGGTGGTGGAGATGTTCGCCTTCCTCGCCGTCCTCCTGGCCGCGGTGGCATGGGCGCGTCGTGAGGGTGCGTTCCGATGGGCCTGATGCTCCGGTTCGCCCAGCGGGCGGCCGCACGTCCTCGCTGCTACGTGGTCGAGGCTCCGGACGGTGTCGTGGCACGGCGAGCGGTCGAGGCCGCGCTGGATCGTCGTGGTTGGCGGACCGTGCTGGCGCCGGCGCACGCCGACGCCTTGGTGGTGACCGGCGACCTGCCGGATCAACTGCGGTCCGCCGCCGACCTGCTGTGGTCCCAACTCCCCGGACCCCGGTGCCGTATCGACGTCACCGGTGCCGACGACGTCGACGAGGCGTTGGACGCACTGCCCGGGCGGTTGGCGGACGTCGCGAGCCATGTCCACGATGCCCGGGAGCGCTCCGACGAGGCTGCTCCGTGGACCGCTGGGGACGGCGATGCCGGCGAGCACCATGAGCACGAGGACCACGACGAGCACGAGGACCACGACGAGCACGAGGACCACGAAGGCCACGACGAGCACGAAGGCCACGGTGGTCATGGCGGCCATGATCACGGTGGAATGTCGATGAGCCCGTCCGGTATCCCACTGGCCGACGGGGCCGAAGATCGTGACGGGTTGGAGATGGACGAGCTGGTCCATCCCTGGGGGCCGTTGCTCGACCACTGGCCGGGCGGGCTGGAGCTGCGGTTGCGCCTCCACGGTGATGTGGTCGCAGGCGCGGAGGCTCACTGGTCGGGGCAGGCGCGTGATCGAGCGTGGACCGCGGCCGACGGGTGGGACGCGATCGCCACGACGCTGGCCCTGGTCGGGGACGATCGGTGGGCCCGCCGAGCACGCGGGGTCCGCGATGGTGACGAATCCGGCGCAGCCCAGGTGGCGGGCCATCTGCGGCGGCTGGCTCGTCTCGGCGTGCTCCCCGGGGCGGCGAGCGAGATCCTGACGGCCGTCGCGGACGGGATCGCGGTTCCCTCGTTCGTGGGTGTGGTCGATCCGGTGGACCTGGTAGTGGGCCTGGACCTTGCTGACGCCCGGTTGGTCATTGCCGCCCACGGTCCGGTCTTGGCACGTGATCTCGGCGCGGTAGTGGAACACCCGCATCGTGAGGGGCACGAGCCCGACGATGCCTCCGACCACCAGGGGAGCGGGCATGGTTGAGCTGGTGGGTGCTCTCGCGGCAGCTGCCGGCGTCAC